>NZ_SLYV01000005.1:0-411692 GCF_004342035.1 Sphingobacterium sp. JUb20
TGTCTACCTCTTCCCATTCCGAACAGAGAAGTCAAGCCCGCCAGAGCCGATGGTATTGCCGTAACAGGTGGGAGAGTAGGTCGGTGCCTTTTTTTATACAAAAGCCTTTGCTATACAGCAGAGGCTTTTTTGTGTTTGTACCTTTTTATGCTGTGAACAGGGCTATTCCTGTTCTTTCGGTAGCTTCTGCAGGCCCGTCATGCTCATCATTTAACCTATTCAGCTTTCATATCCTCTTCCTATCGGACAAGCATAATGTGACTATATCTTCCGATCTCTAATTTTTAATACTCATATAATGCTATTTGATACTTCTTATATACTAGGGACTATTATGTTCTCGTGAACGCTGGGTTTGTGCACTGCCTTTTTATTTCTTCGTTATCACTTAGCTATTCAGTTTTGTATGTAGCATATGATAGTCTATTTGAGATCACATGATTTACGGGCAATAGGATTCCCTTTCATTATACTTGATAAAAAATAACCTAATCCAGTTTATTTAGCTTGATTAGGTTATTCTTAATGCTTATTATGATATTTATTATAGAATATTGGATTTTTATTCTTCCAATTGGACAAATTTTAATCGTCTTAATTTATACATAAATAGATCAATGTGGCAAGAGTGCTGCCTATAAGTGGACCGACTATAGGCACCCAGGCATATGCTAGATTAAATGTTTTTTTATTCTTTATCGGTAATAAAGCGTGTGTAATTCGAGGGCCTAAATCTCGGGCAGGGTTGATGGCGTACCCGGTTGTACCGCCTAAAGATAATCCGATTACCCAAACAATAAAACTTACAGGTATTGCTCCTATAGTACCTAGGCCCAAAGTTTGTCCTTGTTGGATAGTTGGTTCAGTGAAATGTAGGATGCAAAAAATTAAGACAAAAGTACCTACAATTTCACTGATGATATTAATTTTAGGATTAAAGATAGCAGGTCTTGTACAAAACACGGCCTCTTTGGCTCCTGCATCTTCGGTTTGGTTGAAATGATCTTTGTACATCAACCAAACGATAAATGAACCAAACATAGCCCCTAAAATTTGCATTGTGATGTATTGAAGTCCTAAACTTAAGGTCATTTTGTTCAATATTAAATTAGCAAGCGTAACAGCAGGATTAAGATGCGCCCCGCTATAGGGTCCTGCAATCGTTACTCCGGCAAATACCGCTAAAGCCCAAGCTGTACTGATTACCATCCAACCTGAATTGTTCCCTTTAGTATCTTTTAATACAACATTTGCGACAACTCCTCCTCCTAATAAAATGAGCACGGCTGTCCCAATAAATTCTGCGATTAGTACATTCATAATAACTGTTGTTAAGCGTTGAGATCGTAGTTAGCCCAAAACTTGGTTGTCTCTACAGCGCGCTTCCATTCTCGCAATGATTGTTCAATTGATGGATCTGGTATTGGTGTAAATGTTCTGTTAATTTGCCATTGTTTTGCTATTTCTTCCACACTGGGCCAAAATCCAACCGCTAGACCGGCTAAATATGCTGCTCCAAGTGCTGTCGTTTCTGTTACCTCAGGACGTATAGTGATTGTATTGAGAAAGTTGGCTTGGGTTTGCATCAGGAAATTATTCGCACTTGCGCCACCATCAACACGAAGTTCTTTGATTTCAATATTTGAATCAGACTGCATGGCTGTCAGAATATCTGTTATTTGAAATGCGATTCCCTCTAGCGCAGCTCTGGCAATATGAGCGACATTGGTGCCTCGAGAAAGCCCTAATATCGTACCACGTGCATAAGGATTCCAATGTGGTGCTCCTAAACCTGAAAAAGCCGGAACCATATAGACACCATCGCTATCCGCTACACTTTCAGCCAATTTTTCTATTTCTGCAGAAGTTTTGATGATACCTAATTCATCTCGTAACCACTGCACAACAGCTCCTCCAATGAATACACTTCCTTCCAGAGCGTATGTTACCTTTCCTCCAATTCTCCAAGCAATCGTAGTGACTAAATTGTTATTCGAAAAAATTGGTTTTGAGCCAATGTTCATTAATAAGAAGCAACCTGTTCCATAGGTATTTTTTGCCATTCCTTTTTGGGTGCACATTTGTCCAAATAGTGCCGCTTGCTGATCGCCCGCAATCCCTGCAATAGGTACACTACTGGAAAGGATCTGACCCGAAGTATGTCCATATACCTCTGACGAGGAGGCAACTTTAGGAAGGATACTTGCAGGTACGTTAAATATGGTCAGCAATTCATTATCCCATGTTAACGTTTCGATATTGTACAACATCGTTCTTGATGCATTGGACACATCGGTTACATGGACAGCTCCATCAGTTAGGTTCCAAATAATCCAACTATCTATGGTTCCAAAAGCGAGATCGCCCACATTTGCTCTTTCTCTAGCACCTTTTACATGATCTAATATCCAGTTGATCTTAGATGCGGAGAAGTAGGCATCGATACGAAGACCTGTTTTTTTCTGAATGGTATTGCCATGACCTTGATTTTCGATCTGCTTACAATAGTCTGCTGTTCTTCGATCTTGCCATACAATAGCATTATAGATGGGTTCCCCGGTTTTTCTATCCCAAATAATAGTGGTTTCACGCTGATTTGTAATTCCGATGGCTTTGATATGTTTTGGGGTAATCTTCATCTTGGCCATAACTTCTGTAAAAACTGAAAGTTGACTGGACCAAATCTCTTTAGGATCGTGCTCAACCCAACCAGATTTTGGATAAATCTGCTTGAATTCTTTTTGTGCTATCGCTTCTATTTTTCCTGACTTCGAAAAGATAATTGCTCTTGAGCTCGTTGTGCCCTGGTCTAATGCCAAAATGTATTCTTTAGTACTCATAAATGCGTTGTTAATGGATTAGGAATTGTAAGTATAGTTTTTACAAAGTATAAGGAATTGTGCAAGCTGTTCTTCTTCCCATGTTTTCGATTGCTCAAGTTCTTTGGACATAATCTGAACAACTAGGGGAGCTGCCTCCATGGCTGCTTTTGCATCTAAAAACAGCATGCGTATCCTTCTTGCTAAAACATCTTCCAGGCATCTTGCCATTTCATTTCTTACTGCCCATACTACTTCTGCTGCGATATAATCAAATTTGGGGTGAATCTTTTGGGACAAATTTGGATCCTTTTGTGCTAACTCTTGTATTAACTTTGCATCTGAACCGTATATCTGCCAGTGTCCCTGCTGTTTTTCTTGAAGATAACCATGTATTTTTAAGGTTTTTGTAATACAAGGAGCTGTATTTAACTTTCCGATTTGAATGGCTTTGTTAACGGTATCTTCTGCCATTTTACGATATGTCGTCCATTTCCCTCCTGTAATGGTAATCAATCCTGATTTACTGCTGATCAGTTTATGGTCCCGGGAGATTTCTTTTGTTGAAGCTGGATTACTTTCATCTGGTGCAGCCAGTGGTCGCAAACCTGCAAATACACTGAGTATATCTGCTCGGGTAGGAGCAGGATTGAGGTAGTTTTTAGCTGTTTCTAAAATAAAATCTACTTCTTCTTCTAAAGGTCTTGGTTCAATAGTGTGAATATCTAAGGGCGTATCTGTCGTTCCTAATAGGATGTGGTCGTGCCATGGCACACCAAATAGCACACGTCCGTCATTAGTTTCCGGAATCATAAGGGCATCTTCTTCCCCTAAAAATTTCTTGTCAATGACAATATGTGTTCCCTGAGATGGTCTTACTAAATTCTTATGGACAGGTGATTCCAGTTTTAATATATCATCAACAAAGATTCCGGTCGCATTAATGACGGTTTTTGCTTTAACTTCAAAATTCTGGTTTGACTCTAAATCTGTAAAAGAAACACCACAAACTTGACCATTTGTATCTTTATGAATGGCATTTACATCACAATAGTTTAAGATTGTTGCATCAAGAGAATTTGCTGTCTGTGCTAGATTGATCGCAAATCGGGAGTCATCAAACTGGCCGTCATAGTAGATTATACCCCCTTTTAGATTATCCTGTTTGACAGCATGCAGTTTTGCAACAACCTGACTGCTGGATAAAAATCTGGAAGTTCCGATCCGGTATGCACCGGCCATCCAATCATAGATTTTTAATCCAATCAGATATTTCCACTTACTGAAAAATGTATAGCATGGAATAATAAAGCTTTGAATTTTAGCTAAGTGTGGTGCATTTTGGAAAATTAATCCTCTTTCATGCAATGCGGAATAGACAAGTTTAATATCTCCATTTGCGAGATACCGCACACCACCATGGACTAATTTCGTACTCCTACTTGAGGTTGCTTTTGCAAAATCATATTTTTCGAGTAATAATGTTTTAAATCCTCGAGAAGCCGCATCGACAGCGATACCAAGCCCAGTTGCCCCGCCTCCAATGATAACAATGTCCCATTTTGAAGTTTTATTTACGTTTTCTAGATTCGTCTTTCTTTTGAAATTGCTCATACAATGATATGATTTTGGATATTTTGTTTATCAAATGTTCACTTTTTCAGGTATATCTTTTATAAAGAAGGGCCTTACATTATAAACGAAATAGCTTGAAAGTTTGTTTTATTTATTTTTTAATTAGTATTTTGTTCTCCAAATTGTTTTTTACAAAGTCACCAACCGATTGGAGTTTGTTTTCTTGTCGTTAGGTAAACCAAGGTAATCTTTTCGTCAGCTATAACGATACCTTAACCATTTATTAGCTATATGGTTGTTGTCAATAATTGGTAGGTCATACATTTGATGTACGATTTCATCCAATATAGATGTAATTTAAAGAGGTACGTCTTTGGTATTATTAAAGCTTGTTTGTTAAATTTCTACGGGTAAAAAACAGAATTTTATAAAAAAATATGAACCCTTGTTTTGGAATAAAACAAATGGTTATTTATTTTTTTTTCCTTAAATAATGTAAAAAAAGACTAAAAATATTGTCATTCGTTAAAGAAATGCCTTTATTTGCACAAATCTCAAATTTAAATGGCTAAAAATTTACTCATAGTAGAGTCTCCGGCGAAAGCGAAAACAATAGAAGGGTATTTAGGGAAGGACTTTTTGGTAAAGTCCAGTTACGGACATATTCGTGATTTGGTGAAGACCGATGATGCTATTGATACAGATAAAGATTTTCAACAAAAATATGAAGTGCCGAGTGATAAGAAGGCTGTTGTCAGTGAGTTAAAGAAATTAGCAAAAGCTGCAGAAACAGTTTGGCTAGCATCCGATGAGGACCGCGAGGGGGAGGCTATATCGTGGCATTTATTTGAGACTTTAGGTTTAAAAGATGAGAGTACTAAGCGTATTGTATTTCATGAGATCACCAAACCTGCGATTTTAAAGGCCATTGAGAATCCACGTAAAATAGATTATAATTTAGTAAATGCACAGCAGGCCCGTCGTGTACTGGATCGTTTGGTAGGATTTGAGCTTTCACCTGTGTTATGGAAGAAAGTAAAACCATCGTTGTCCGCAGGACGTGTTCAATCGGTAGCAGTGCGTTTAATTGTAGACCGCGAGCGCGAGGTTATAAAATTTAATGCGGAAGCATCATTTCGTATTGTGGCATTTTTCCATACTGGAAAAGTTAAAGATAGTTTTAAAGCTGAGTTGCCACAGCGTTTTGCAACAGAGGCTGAAGCAAAGCAGTTTTTAGAGGATTGTAAGACAGCGGAATTTGCTGTTAAGAGTTTGGAAACAAAACCTGCGAAAAGAGCTCCAGCGGCTCCGTTCACTACCTCAACGCTACAGCAGGAGGCTAGTCGTAAGCTAGGATTTTCTGTTGCGCGTACTATGCAGGTTGCTCAACGCTTATATGAAGCTGGTCGCATTACCTATATGCGTACCGATTCTGTTAACTTAAGTGATACAGCAACAGAAGCTGCTGAGAAAGAAATTCGTTCTGCTTATGGTGATCGTTATCATAAGTTAAGAAAATATAAAACAAAAACTTCTGGAGCTCAAGAGGCTCACGAAGCCATTCGTCCAACTTATTTTTCTGAACATAGCATTGAAGGTGATGCAGCAGAAAAACGTTTATACGATTTAATTTGGAAACGTGCTATTGCTTCTCAAATGAGTGAGGCAGAGTTCGAGAAAACATTAGCTAAAATTTCTATTTCTACACGTAAGGAGGATTTATCTGCTTCAGGTGAGGTAATGAAGTTTGATGGATTCTTGAAAGTTTATTTTGAATCTACAGATGATGATCAAGAGGTAACGAATGATGATGATAGTGATAACTCCTTGTTGCCACCTTTGGTAACAGGACAATCGGTCGTATTGAAAAGCATGAACGCGACAGAGCGTTTTACAAGACCTCCTGCTCGTTATACAGAGGCTGCTTTGGTGAAGAAGTTGGAAGAATTGGGTATTGGTAGACCATCTACTTATGCACCGACAATTTCTACGATTCAAAATCGCGGTTATGTAGTGAAAGAAGAAAGAGAAGGACGTTCACGTGACTATCGTGTATTGACTTTAGAAAATACGGAAATCTCTGCCGTTACTAAGACTGAAATTACTGGCGCTGAAAAAGGAAAAATGTTTCCAACAGATATCGGTATTGTTGTTAATGATTTCTTAGTTGAACACTTTAAAGGCATTGTAGATTTTAATTTCACGGCAAAAGTAGAAAAGGAATTTGATGAAATTGCACATGGTTTGACCGAATGGACAGATATGTTGCGTGAATTCTACGGACCTTTTCATTCAGAAGTACAGAATACGTTAGAAAATGCTGAACGTGCTAACAACGAACGTGAGTTGGGTGTCGATCCTGTATCGGGTAAACCTGTCTCTGTACGTATTGGTAAGTTTGGTCCTTTGGTGCAGATTGGTGCACAAGATGATGAAGAGAAACCTCGTTTTGCATCTTTGAGAAAAGGACAGATGATCGAAACGATTACTTTTGAGGATGCTATGGAATTGTTTAAGCTTCCAAAGAAGGTTGGTATCTTTGAAGAAAAGGAAATGACTGTTGCCATTGGCCGTTTTGGACCTTATATCCGTCATGATTCTTCTTTTTATTCTTTACCAAAGAATGTTGATCCACTTGATGTGACAGAGGAAGAGTGTATCCAGATTATCAAAGACAAGAGACAAAAAGATATTGAAAAGGTAATTCGTGTTTTTGACGAAAATCCTGAAGCTCAAATTGAACAAGGCCGTTGGGGACCGTTTATCCGTTTTGGAAAACAGAATTTGAAAATTCCAAAAGGAACAGAAGTAGAGCAGATCACGTATGAAGATGTCTTGAAATGGGCGGAAGCTGATGCTCCTAAAAGCAAAGGAAAAGTAACTGCTAAAAAAGCGACTACTGCAAAGAAAGCTCCTGCTAAAAAAGCTCCTGCAGCGAAGAAAGCGACTGCGGTTAAAAAGACAACTACAAAGGCTGCTGTGAAAGCGACTAAAGATAAATAATTGAAATGAAAAAGGATTTACCTGAAAACATTGTTCAAAATATTACGATTGCTGTTGTATTGGAGAGTGAAAGCCCGGAGTCAAAAGTTTGGAATGTTTATTTAATTAATGAAAAGAATCAAGAAATTCAAAATGTCTTGGTTACTTCAAAAGGTTATGGCGAAAAGGATGGTGCAAATGTGATCACAAGCACATTACGTCATTTTATCGGTAATGTTGCTCCACATTCTTTCGAAAAAATCGAAGCTATTGATGAACAGGTATTCGGTTTAACCAATGAATATTGGTTAAGCTTTTATATTGATAATATTATTTACGATAAAAAATACATCTTCCTACCTGAAAGCATTATAGAAGGGAATTTAATACTGGTTCCTTTAGTGAATAAGCTTGGGGTGATTATTGGGGGGATGAATTAGTTTTATGACAACAAGACATAACTTTATTATCGCTATTGATGGTTTTTCATCATGTGGTAAAAGTACAGTGGCAAAAGCACTGGCCAAAAAATTAAAATTTGTTTTCATTGACAGTGGTGCAATGTACCGCGCTGTGACACTTTATTTTCTCAGAGAGGGAATAGATATGAAAGATGATAAAGCAATAGCTGAGGCGTTGGAAAATATTCATATCGATTTCATTCCTAATGATGATAAAACTGAGATTCATCTTAATGATGAAGATATATCGGATGAGATCCGTCAGATGTATATTTCGGATATGGTGAGTGAAGTGAGTACAATAAAAGCTGTGCGTCAAGCCATGGTAAAGCAACAGCAGAAATTAGGGCGGAGACGCAATATCGTGATGGATGGTCGCGATATAGGCACAACTGTATTTCCGGATGCAGATATGAAAATTTTTATGACAGCGGATCCGCAAGTACGTGCTAACCGACGTTATTTAGAATTGACCAATAAGGGAGAGCAGGTGACGATCGATGAAATTGTTAAGAATCTGGCACATCGTGATCATATTGATAGTACGAGGGAAGAAAGTCCTTTGCGTAAAGCGGAAGATGCGATTGTACTGGATAATTCTTATATGAGTCAAGAAGATCAATTGACATTTGTCATTGATGAATATACAAAAAGAAGAGCTTCCAAATAGGAAGCTCTTCTTTTTTATTTAATGCTATTGATTTGTTGTTGTTCTTTTAGTTTCGCAACATTGTTTTTCTCTCCAAATTCTTCTGTTTTTTCTTGGAAAGAATCTAATAGTTGACGGATTGCATCTGAATTGTCTGCTGTACGTTGAAAAATATCCGGTAGAATCTTTTCTAGATTTTGGTCTCCAAGTTCGATATTATCCACCTCGATTTTCCCAATTTTTTCTAATACGGCTTGCTGACTTTTCCTAACATCTTCTAATTCTCTCGCAATTTTTTCCATCAATTCAAATTTCTTCAATTTATCCATATTATATAAAATTTAGTGATCAATTACTATATATAACGTATAAAGTGGTCAAAATGTTTTAAATAAAAAAGGGTTGCTCATTTGAGCAACCCTTTTTTATCGTCTATACTCACTGATTAGTGTGTACGTCCTGGGTAAACTTCCAGTCCTTTTTCTAAGCAGATCAATGCTTTTTTTAGATCGTTCTGATTAAGAACGTATGCTAGTCGAACTTCGTTGATTCCGGCACCTGGAGTGCTGTAGAAGCCTGTTGCAGGAGCCATCATAACCGTTTCATTTTCGTATGCAAACTCTTCTAGCATCCATTGACAGAATTTATCTGCGTTATCGATCGGTAGTTTTGCTACAACGTAAAATGCGCCACCTGGGTTAGGTGAAAATGCACCTTCAATTTTATTTAAGCCGTTGACTAAAGTATCACGACGTGCAGTATACTCTTCAGACACTGCCTCAAAATAACTATCTGGTGTATCTACAGCTGCTTCACCTGCAATTTGTCCTTCCAAAGAAGGGCTTAAACGCGCTTGTGCAAACTTTAGAGCGATTTGGTACAGTTCTTTATTCTTTGTGATTAAGCAACCTATTCTAGCACCACATGCTGAGTAACGTTTTGAAACGGTATCAAAAACAACAACATGTTGTTCCAATCCCTCCAGATGCATAGGTGAAATGAATTCACGCCCATCATAACAGAATTCGCGGTAGGCTTCATCAGAGAATAAGTATAAATCATATTTTAAACAAAGCTCACGCAATGCTTCTAGTTCTTCTCTAGAATACAAATAACCTGTAGGGTTGTTCGGATTACAGATCGCAATCGCTTTTGTTTTTTCAGTGATTACTTTTTCAAACTCCGCAATAGAAGGTAAAGCGAATCCATTGTCGATATAAGACATGATCGGTTTTACCACAATGTCTGACGAGCATGCGAAGCCGTTGTAATTGGCATAGAAAGGCTCAGGAATGATTACTTCTTCACCCGGGTTAAGACAGGCCTGCATCGCAATCATAATCGCTTCAGAGCCACCGTTTGTCACTAAAATATCAGTAGGTTGGATATTGTAGTTTAATTTATTGTAGTATGTCGTCAGTTTATTGCGGTAAGATGCTGTTCCTTCAGATGCCGTATAGGCCCAAACTTTGAAATCAATGTTTTTTAATGCATTGAGCATTACTTCTGGCGTTTCAATGTCCGGCTGTCCGATATTTAAGTGATAGATTTTTTTCCCTTCTTTTTTTGCTTGATCAGCGAAAGGTGTTAGTTTTCTAATTGGGGATGCGGGCATGTTATACCCTTTTTCTGATATTGATGGCATTATTTTATATAAATTAGCGAAACAAATCTACTGAATTAAAACTAAAAAAGCCACTTTACTTGAAGTGGCTTTTCTTTAATTATGTACGCAAAGTAATTATTCTACAATTCCTTTGATGTATAAAGTTTTTACAGGTGTTTTTGTGTTCGATGTTACTGTAAAGCTTTTTGTAAAAGGTGCTTTTGAAGCAGCGTTGAAAGTAACTTTAATTGTTCCTGTGTCACCTGGTTTGATTGGTGTTTTTGTAAATTCTGCTACTGAACATCCACATGAAGGCTTAACATCAGAAATAATGATAGGCTCACTTCCTGCATTCGAAAATTTGAAACTGTATGATACTGGAGTTCCTTGTGCGATCTTTCCAAAATCATGTGTTTCTTTTTCAAATTTAAATTCGCTCTGACTTGTTTGCATTGCAGTAAATCCTACAAATGCAATAATAACAGTTAATACGGCTAAAAACTTTTTCATATCTTCTTCTTCTTAATTTGTTAACTATGCTCTTTGATAATGTCAAACAACGTACCAAAATAGAAATTTTAATACGTAATTGCCTTAGAAAAGAACGCGATAACAATAATATTACATTATGTATGACTAGATTATTCCTTCTTTTAATAAATCTTGAATATGTATGATGCCATCATACATATTTCCTTGTAAAACAATTAATTGAGACACGTTATTCTGACGCATCATATGCAGCGCATTTACAGCAAGCTCTGTTTTGTCGATCGTTTTAGGATGTGTCCCCATAATATCGCTCGCAGTTAATCCTGTAAGATCTTCATGATTTTCAAGCATACGGCGAATATCCCCATCGGTAATGATGCCGACAATCTTTTCATCTTGCAATACTGCAACAGCACCTAATCTGTTTTGTGTGATGGTCAGTATGATTTCTCTGATAGTGGCATTACTTGGGATTTTTGGTTTTTCATTTTGATCGGAGAGATCCGCTACTTTTAGGTATAATTTTTTACCTAGCGCACCTCCTGGATGGTATTTTGCAAAATCCTGATCTGAAAAATCGCGACATTCCTGTAGACATACCGCCAGTGCATCGCCCATTGCTAGCTGAGCAGTGGTACTTGAGGTAGGAGCAAGATTGTTAGGGCATGCTTCTTTTTCAACAGTGGTGTCCAGTACGTAATCAGCTTGTTCAGCCAGATAAGAATTGATATTTCCTACCAGAGCGACCAATCTATTTCCGGTCTGCTTCAAGAAAGGCACCAGGACTTTGATTTCAGGAGTTGTACCACTTTTTGAAATTGCGATGATTAAATCTTGGTTTTGAATGATCCCTAAATCACCATGAATGGCATCGGCTGCGTGCATGAAAATGGAGGGTGTTCCAGTCGAATTCATTGTCGCAACAATCTTTTGTGCGATAATAGCACTTTTTCCTATCCCAGTGACAATAACACGGCCTTGTAAGTTAATTATATGTTTAACCACGTTAACAAAGTCGTCGTCAATCCGTTGTGATAAATCAGCTACCGCTTTAGCTTCTTCTTGTATAGCTTGGATAGCTATATTTTTTATATCGATGTTGCTTTTCACAAAAAAAATATCTACTTTTATATTAAAGAATGAATACAAAAATAGGTTATTTTACAGATTTTTTGGTCATTTATCTATCTTATTTTTGCCCGAGGCTCGATGGAAATAGAAAAATCACTTTTCGACAATTTACAAGATTTTTTTGGTTTTGATACTTTTAAGGGGGATCAAGAAGCAATCATAACAAATGTACTACAGAGAAAGGACACATTTGTCATAATGCCTACTGGGGGTGGTAAATCCATCTGTTACCAGTTACCGGCATTGATGAGTGAGGGGACAGCGATTGTCATTTCACCGTTAATTGCCTTGATGAAAAACCAAGTTGATCAGCTTCGCGCATTTGGCGGAGAGGATAGTATTGCTCACTTTTTAAATTCTTCATTGAACAAAGGTGATATCATGCGTGTCAAACAGGATGTTACAGCAGGGAAAACAAAATTACTTTATGTAGCACCAGAATCGCTTTCGAAATTGGAGAATGTCGAGTTTCTGAAGCAGATTACGGTATCTTTTGTTGCTGTCGATGAAGCCCATTGTATCTCCGAATGGGGACATGACTTCCGTCCGGAATACCGCAAGATTCGTCAGGTTATCAATGGTATAGGTGAAAAAATACCCATTATTGCATTGACAGCTACAGCTACACCTAAGGTGCAGTCAGATATTCGTAAGAATCTTCAAATGAATGATGCTATGCTCTTTAAATCTTCATTTAACAGAGGTAACTTATTCTACGAAGTAAGGCCGAAGAAAAATGTCGTTAAAGAAATTGTTCGTTTTATAAAAGGACAGTCTGGTAAAACAGGTATCATCTATTGCTTGAGCCGTAAGAAGGTTGAAGAAATTAGTGAAGTTCTTAATATCAATGGAATCAAAGCACTTCCTTATCATGCTGGATTGGATGCGAAAACACGCGCCGATACACAGGATAAGTTTTTGATGGAAGATGTCGAAGTTATCGTAGCAACGATAGCATTCGGTATGGGTATTGATAAGCCCGATGTACGTTTTGTGATTCACCATGACATTCCAAAATCTATGGAAGGTTATTACCAAGAAACTGGTCGTGCTGGACGTGATGGTGGAGAAGGTCTATGTTTAGCTTTTTATTCGGAGAAAGACGTTGAGAAATTAACGAAATTCATGAAGGATAAGCCCGTTGCTGAAAGGGAAATCGGAACACAAATTTTAAAAGAAGTTATTGATTATTCAGAATCTGCAGTCTGTCGTCGTAAACAAATTCTACATTATTTTGGTGAGAATTTTGACGAAACCGGATGTAGTAATATGTGTGATAATTGTCGTGCTCAAAAAACTTATTTTGAAGCAGAACAATCGTTATTTGAAGTTCTTTCTTTTATTAAAGAACAAGGTGAAAACTTTGACGATCTACACGTGATCAATGTCATGGTGGGTCAGAATAATCAACCTGTTTCTGCTTATAAACATGATGAGCATCCTTTGTTCGGAAAAGGTAAAGATAAAGGAGTAGTGTATTGGGAATCATTGGTTCGTCAAGCGGTGCTCAATAACTTTCTAGCAAAGGATATTGATCATTATGGCTTATTAAAGATGACGGACATTGGTCGTCATTACCTGGAAAATCCGTATGCACTGAAATTTGTGATGAACCGTCCTTTGGATTTTTCAGATGATTCATCATCTGAAGATGCTGGACATTCAACAGGCGCTTTAGATACGGAGCTATTGAAAATGCTGAAAGATCTTCGTAAAAAGATTGCGAAATCAAAGTCACTTCCTCCGTTTGTTATTTTTCAAGATCCATCATTGGATGAAATGTGTACGCATTATCCCGTCTCATTGGACGAACTGAAACAGATACAGGGTGTCGGTAACGGCAAAGCGGTTAAATTTGGCGCTCAGTTTGTAGAATTGATCAAGGCGTATGTCGAAGAAAATGATATTGATCGTCCGGTAGATTTAGTTATAAAAGGTACAGCAAATAAATCAGCGCTTAAGGTCGCGATTATTCAAAATATAGACCGTAAAATTGGTTTAGATGATATCGCAGCCGCAAAAGGAATTAGCTATGAAGAATTGTTGAAAGAAGTAGAAACAATTGTAAATGCTGGTACCAAACTTAATATCGGATATTTCGTTGATGAGATGATCGATCAAGATCGTCAAGATGAAGTCTACGATTATTTTAAGCAAGCAGATTCGGATTCTATTGATGAAGCTTTAAAAGATTTAGGTGGAGATGATTATTCGTATGAAGATATTCAACTGATGCGAATAAAGTTCATGTCTGAATTAGGGAATTAGAAACGCATATATTAAATGATAAATACAGTACTACCTCAAATTAAAAATGGAGATTCGACGAATTTCTTTTTAATGGCAGGACCATGTGCGATAGAGGGAGAAGAAATCGCTTTAAGAATCGCAGAGAAAATCGTAACCATTACAGACCGCTTAAATATTCCTTATATATTTAAA
This sequence comes from Sphingobacterium sp. JUb20, assembly GCF_004342035.1. Taxonomy (NCBI): domain Bacteria; kingdom Pseudomonadati; phylum Bacteroidota; class Sphingobacteriia; order Sphingobacteriales; family Sphingobacteriaceae; genus Sphingobacterium; species Sphingobacterium sp. JUb20. The sequence goes on from NZ_SLYV01000005.1 coordinate 14,158, forward strand.
GGATCTTACCGTAAAGCAAATCGTTCGCGTGTTGATTCTTTTACAGGAATAGGTGATGAGAAAGCTTTGCGTATTTTAGAGAAGGTTGGTAAAACATTTGGTGTACCCACTGTAACAGATATTCATGAAAGTCATGAAGCAGCTTTAGCTGCAGCATATGTTGATGTTCTACAGATTCCAGCTTTTTTATGCCGCCAAACAGAATTGCTTGTTGCAGCAGCGCAGACTGGAAAGGTAGTAAACATTAAAAAAGGACAATTTTTAAATGCAGCTTCGATGAAGTTTGCTGTTGATAAAGTTATTGACTCGGGCAATAAGAACGTGTTATTAACAGATCGCGGTAATACATTTGGTTACCAGGATTTAATTGTTGATTTCAGAGGAATTCCAGAGATGAGAGGTTTTGGTGTACCGACTATTATGGACTGTACACACTCTTTGCAACAGCCAAATCAAACTTCTGGCGTAACGGGTGGTAAACCTGAATTGATAGAAACGATCGCAAAAGCTGCAATAGCAGTTGGAGCTGATGGTTTATTTATTGAGACTCATCCAAATCCAGCACAAGCAAAATCTGATGGCGCTAATATGCTACATTTAGATTACTTAGAAGACTTAATGGAAAAGTTAGTTCGTGTAAGACAAGCTATTCTTTAATTAAAGAGCTTTTATCATAAAGAAAAGTCATCGTTCTAAACGATGACTTTTTTTTATGCACTTATTTCTTGTTGCCTCGATGAATTCTTTATGGCAACTAAAGTAATTCGAATGATACAAAAGAATTATTTCTATTTATCCTGATAATTGGTAGATTTGGTTTTCAATCTAAATTATGAAATTAAACTTAGTTTTATCTTTTGCCAGTCTATTTGTTGCTTTTAGTTCATTTGCTCAACAATCGATCAACTGGAATGATCCGCTTAAAAATAAGGTGATTCAAGGACGTATTCATACGGAAGAATTATCGAATTATTACCGTTTGCCCGAGAGCCTGAAAAGTCAGGTGCGATCTCCTGTATGGAGCTTAGGTACCAATAGTGCCGGTTTGTATGTTGACTTTCAGACCGATGCGGAAGCCATTAAAGTACGCTATAAAGTAAGCGGATCTTTAAATATGCCACATATGCCTACGATTGGTGTTAGTGGTGTCGATTTATATGCGCAAGATGATAGGGGTAATTGGAACTGGGCATTTGGTAACTATAATTTTGCTGATACGGTAACCTATAATTACAAAGCATTAGGCAAAAATTCAAATTTTACTTATCGCTTATACCTGCCTTTATACAATACAGTGGAATGGTTGGAAATAGGAGTAGGGTCTGATAAGAGTTTTAAATTTGTTGTTCAAGAAGGTAAGCCAGTTGTTGTTTACGGAACTTCAATCGCTCAAGGCGCATGTGCTACTAGACCTGGATTAGCCTGGAGTAATATGCTAGGTAGAGCTATTAAAAACCCAGTCATCAATGTTGCCTTTTCGGGTAATGGTCGTTTAGAACAACCTATTATCGATCATATCAATCAAGTGGATGCCGCTGTTTTTATATTGGACTGTATTCCAAATCTAGCTTTAACGAAAGATAGAACAGCACAGCAACTGGATTCTTTACTGTCTAATGCAGTTACCGAAATTCGAAAAAAACATCCGAAGACACCGATTATTGTTACCGAGCATAGCTCAGGATTTAATAACGCCATCTTCAATTTAGATATTAACGAAGAATATAAAAAGAGCAGTGCTGTCGCTAACCAATTTGTAAATCGTATTAAGCAATCTGGAGATAAAAATCTCTATCTACTAACAAATAGGGAAATTGGTTTAGATATTAATTCAACCGTAGATTCTGCTCATCCAAATGATATCGGAATGAAAAAAATAGCCGATGCTTATCAAAAATTGATCAATAAGGTTGTTAAAAAGTAAACGTAGTTTTATTGCGACCAAATGGGCCATTATCATGATTCATTAAGCGTCCAATTGCTAGCATTAGATGCTTAATTACAGTTTGTGTTATAGCTGTAGTTAAGCATTTTTTATGTACGTCAAGTTAGAATCCTATTCATAGAAGGGACTTGGAGCATAAGTTCGTCCTCCTTGCGATAATCAAAACCCTTAAATTGTTAAAGGGTGATTTTTACTGATCGATGTAGCAACCCAAACACCTGTACTAAAACAAGCTTGTAGCAGATATCCGCCTGTTGGTGCTTCCCAGTCTAGCATTTCGCCGGCACAGTATACCAAAGGAAATTTATGTAATGAAAGGTCTTTATTCAGTTCATTAAAGGGTACACCTCCAGCTGTAGAGATCACCTCATCTAAGGGTCTTAATCCTGATACTTGGATAGGGTAGTTTTTAATGTGCTGTCCTAGTGCTATTGCATCTGTGAATGTTTGTTTATCCAATTTCTTTAATAGCGCAACTGCAGTGGATGAAAGTTTAAGTTTGTTTTTTAATAGTGAGCTTATATTTCCGCCAGATTGCATCTGCTTTAAAATTGCATCTAATGACACATTGGGCTTGAGATCAATATGAAGTGTGATCGGGAATTCGTATGGTCTGCTATAGCGGTTCATATAATAGAGCGGACTCCCTTCTATTCCATAGGTTGTAAAAACAATTTCTCCTAATTTACTCGTGCCGTTAAATGCAACCTGAATGTTTTTTAATACCTGTCCCTCTAGATCGCTCAGGTCATTGGTCGTATTATATCCCGAATTGGCCGCTTGTAAAGGGGTAATGTTTATCTTTTTATTTGTCAGAATCGGAATCCATGAAGCATCTGATCCTGTTTTTTTCCATGAGCCACCACCTAGTGCCAAGATGAGCTGACGATAACTTTTGCGGACAACTTCTTTGTTGTGCAGCAATATGACAGAATTTGCATCAAAATCCACGAAACTGTACTCATAGTTAATGATGACTCCCAGTTGGTTGAGATGATCTAGCCATGCTTGTAAAACTTGGATGGGTTTTATATGTTTTTCGGGAAATATTTTTCCAGAACTGCCAATATATGTCGGAATTCCGATTGATGAAAGCCATTCCACAGTAGCATTATTATCAAAATGGCGTACGATCTTTTGGATTTCCGCGGCATCATATTGAGTAACGAAGTTTTCTATTTGCTCACTATGCGTTAGGTTAAATCCGCCATGACCAGCGACTAAGAATTTTCTTGCCGCAGCTTTATTTTTTTCATAGATGTGTACCTGATAACCTCTTGTTGCCAGTTGTTGCGCAGCCATCAGTCCAGCTGGACCAGCACCAATGATGATAATAGGATCTTCGTTCATGATCTGCAAAAATAGGCATTTACGACTAGGAATAAACTAAATTGACCGGAAATATAAATACGGGCCTATATAGTGTGGATGTTTACCGCAAATCTATGATCATCTGTTATGATAGTAGGATTTTCTATTTTGAAATTTAGCTGTTGTTTAATGCGACATTACCATAGCTAGTAAGAAAGCTTTCGTGTCAATTTTTCTCAAGAGAATAGGGGGAAATTATGAATTGGAATAAGAATTTGATTTTTGTATATTTAGTTAAAAAATATATCTTCATATGGCTAAATCAATTAAACTAACTCAAAGGGTTAAAAAAGGTGATGAAGTAGTAGAAAGACCCATCTTTTTTATAGCCGAAAACATTGTTCATTTTGTTCAAAATGAATATCAGGGAAGGACCTTGACTACTATATTTTGTATTGTTTCGTCAACGCACGGAACGACGTCTTTTGATGTTATTGAAACGGCAGAAGAGGTTGATAGATTGATCAATTTGTAATAACTTAAAAACCCGACCTATTGTCGGGTTTTTATTATTCAGGATGTCCTCTGGATAGAAACTTATTTTTCTTTATTAAAGATGTATTGTCCACCACCTTGTTTAAGAATCATTACGTTCTCTGCAGGTTTAAATTCGAGTACAATTCCAGCCTTATCAAATTTGAATATATTTTCCGCAGTACATTCAAGTTGCATGGATGCTTGTCCGTCAGCTTGCGCAGTTAAATTTTTGCCATCATTGGTAATTGTTATTTTTATGGGTATTTGAGCGGATGCATAAACTCCGTTATACTTTGCCAGTTCCTCAGCATTTATTTGATATGTTGAAAATTCGGGAATTTCAAAAGGTTTACCGAATATGGCATTCAAAACAGTCACAGCTACTTCATTATTGTTATAATTGGAACCGTTTGAAGTCAGTGCAAAAGATATGTGATCGCTCGGAAAGTAAGAAAATACTGCGGTGAACTTATCTATTCCGCCACGATGACCAAATCCTTGCTTGTCGTAAAAAGGTTGTTTAAAAAGTCCCAGACCATGTCCATCTTGGATGTTTTCCATTAATGCCAGACTTTCGGCTTTTAATATCTTTCCTGAAAAAAGTGCGTCGCTAAATTTTATCAGATCAAGCGGATTAGAAACGATTCCTCCAGCTCCTAAAGGAATTGATGTGTCGGTTTCTTTGGCAACTTTCCAGTTATCTTCAAAGGTATATGATTTTGCCTCATTATTTGAAGTATTAATTGAACCTCCAAAATAAGTATTTTTAAGCGAGAATGGATCAGTAATACATTTTTTCAAAAGTGTTGCATAGGGCGTTTTGTAAGTTTTCTCAAGAATATAGGTTAATAGTACATAGTTTGAATTGCTATATTCCGATTTTGTATCAGGTTGAAAGTCCGAACCTCCCTTTTCAATAAATGCCATCATTTCCTTTTCGCTTTTGGGAGTATAGCACCAGTTGATGTAATTTTCATCATCCGTAAAGTCATGGACACCACTTCTATGGCTAAGCAAATGACCAATTGTTATGGCAGATGCGTTTGTTAAGGAAGGAAAGAATTTATCAATATGTTGAGCGAGGTCCAGTTTTTTTTCCTCAACTGCTTTCATGATCAGTACTGCAGTAAACGTTTTAGAGATTGAACCGATTCTATATTTGGTATTAGCATTAGATCTGGTATTATTTTCATAATTGGAATAACCTATGGATCTACTGTAGATAATTTTTTCATTTTTCGACACTGCAACAGTTCCCATAAATTTATTAGCTTTCTCCAGGGAGCTGAAATACAAATCGAGTTTGTTCGTGTCAAATTGTTGGGCATTTGTCAATGTCGAAACAAAAAAACAGGATAACAAGAAGAGATATTTTTTAATCATAACGGTTTGTGGTTTATATTTTTTTTCAATTTTAACAGTAAGGTTAATAGTATATATAATGTGATCGAGGCTACAACCATTAAAGGGATAAACCAATTTCCTAAGCGCTCATATTGAAGATAACTGACACCATCTGAATTATTATATTGCCCGAGTATAAAGATGTCCTTTGCACGATAAAAGAGTCCCACGTGATCCGGGTCGATCAGTTTAGCAATGATTAAAAAAAGAAATCCAAATAAAAATAGATATAGTATTGCAAATATTATATAGGAAATTCCGTTGCTAATATTTAATGTTAAAGCTTTCACTATTTCGAGAGGATTGAAAGTGCGTGTTGCTTCCTCCAGTTTCTTATTTGCTACCAGAGGTTTTAGAAATTCTTCCGGTTGTCCGAGTTTTTCTAAAATATCTAATAAATGTTCCACTTCGTCCCGACCATTGGGATTATCTGAAAAGCCTTCGAAAAGATGACTGTTTATCTCCAGTAAAATTTCCTGTTGATTTTGTTCATTTAATACCTTAACAGTATTTCGGACACGTTTAAGGTAATCTCGGTATATCCGTGTACAATTCCTGTTTTCAAATTCTATTTCTTTAAACTTCATATTAGATTGAATTGATGGTGTCGTTTAATGTGATCCAGTATTTTTTCATCTCTTCGGCTGTTTCCTGACCTAAACTTGTGATGTTGTAATATTTTCTGGGAATTCCTGAATTCTGTTCTACCCATTTATAGTCAACAAGTTTTTCATCTTTAAGTCTGTTCATCAACGGATATAATGTGCCCTCCGCGATTTCAATGGCCGTCCTTTTTTTTATTTCGTTAATTAGATCATAGCCATAATATTCACGCTTATCCATTAAGATCCTTAAAACAACAAAAGATAAGGTTCCCTTTTTGAGCTGTGAAGTCCATTTATTTACAAAGTCATTATCCATGGAGCTAAGCTAAAGAAAATACATAGTATAACAAAGTACTTGGTTTAAAATTGTTTATTTTTTTGAATTGATATTTGATGTAGGATTTATAGGTAAACTATTTTTGAGGTAACCAGTATACGATATCTGCAGCGATATGGAGGGATTCAATAGTTGATTTTAGTCGTAAGCACTAAAAATAGCAATAGCGTTACGATAGGAGATTATTAGTGATCCTATCATAACGCATTGAATTGATCTAATGTTGATTAGAAATTGTTAACTGGATTATAAATTTCGTTTGTTGCTTTCTATAGCAATGAATTCTGGTAAATAATTTGGTGTACAGCCTTTTGATACCATATCACCTTTATAGAGGCCTGTTTTTTCTCCGATTGCAATACACCGGTCTCGGTATTGTTTTTCATAAACGCCAATCCATCCTGCTAGGAAATTCATTGCCCATTGTACTTCTGGCTCTTCTCTGGCAATTTTGGCTTCTATTTCATTTAATAATTCTAGTGAATTAGGAGGAGGTATTTGTCCTGTCCATCTTAAACGGGCTTGGTAGTACCAGAATATCCGCCTTTGTAGCGGTGATACACTATTTTGCCAGGATTCAATAAGTGCAATCGTTTTTTTGTCTTTAGTCAGTTGGTTTGCCATAAGCCAATCCATAAGCTGATTCCGTTCTTCGGGTGGATGCATCATAAGCATATCCTGATCGAGCTGATTGACGGTGTCTTGTGAAATGCGCTTATTATCCATAATCAGAATGGCCAATAGCCTTGCTAAAAAATCAGGTGTAGACCATAACTCCAGTGCTAATTCGTGATCTTTTTTGATCTCCTTCGCAATTTTTCTTAAGTCTCCAAGCTTAGTTGTTGTGGTGATCTGACTTAGAATATGCGCTGTTTTTGACGAAAGTTTCATGACAATTCTTTTTAATATTGAATACCTAGAAATTCAACGTTAAGTTATCAAAAACAATTTACTCTTTTTTAACGAATTCCTTGACAATAATTATGGATTCTTACCTCTTTGCAGTGCAATAGGGTATCAAGTTATTTCATTGTTTATGGGCTTTTTTAAAACTTAGGTTTGCAAAAGTCCATAAACAATAAAACTTTGGCTACGGATTCCTGATCAATCCTTTTTATAATCAAGGACATCGGTTGATTGCTCATGATGGTGGCTTTTTTGGAGCTAAAGGTGGGGTAGTGGAAATACGAAAAAACTATTTAAATGAACCCAAAGGGGAATAGTAGAACAATTCACAAAGTATTTCATTTTATCGAGACCCTAGATGACCAAATTTAAGGGGCTCGTTAGGTCTCTTTAAAGATGAGAAGTATTGAAAAAAAACGATAGGTGTATAAAAGGCAAATCTTGTTGGTCGATCGTTTTTTATTTTTTTATTTCAACAAAAATAGATTGTGCATATCCGTTTTTTGTACCATCAGTTAGGTTTTTAGCAACCCCGTTTATCCATAATTTCGCCACATCTCTGTCGTTATCATTTTTTTCATATCCTCCGATGTAAATATTATTGTTGTTTACAAAAACTGAATTAGCAACAGCGTGATGTTTTCCATCTGTAATGGATTGTACTTTTCCATTTATCCATAATCTCGCCACTTCAACTCCATTAATATTTTCACTACCAACTATATATGTATCATTGTTCCAAATATATATGGATCTTGCATATGAATCATTTAGGCCATCAGACAAATTTTGAGATTTTCCATTTTTCCATAATTTGGCTATATATTTATCATTTTCTATTTCATATCCCACAACATAAATGGTACCATTTTCAACAAATAACGAGAGCGCATAAGCATCATTTAATCCATTACTAAGATTTTGTGGTTTTCCGTTTTTCCAGATTTTAGCTACACTATTATTTCTGTAATGTTTACTTTTATTTCCGGTTTGTTCGTGTCCACATATATATTCATCTCCTTTATATACAAAAATCGAAGCATCATCTGTTGGGTTTTCTCCATTTGTTATATCAGTATAAACACCATTCTTCCATACTTTAATCATATAATTTTTTGTATTATACTGAGCACCAAGAATATAAATATTGTTCTTATCTATAAACAAAGAACTGGTATGAGCAGCAGTTTTACCGTTTGTTAATTTTTGTATTTTTCCATTTTTCCAAATAGTTGCAACGTATTCATTATCAAGTATAATTGATCCTACAATATAAACATTATTGTTGTTTACAAATACGGATTTAGCATCTGAATATAGTTCACTGTTTTCTAAGTGAATGTCTTTACCATTTTTCCATAGTTTTGCTACGTGTTTCATGCCTACCTCGTCTGCAATTTCTTCTATTGAAGATTCAAACTTGCTATCATTGTATTCGTACCCTACAACATATATATCAACCTCATTTAAAGTTTTACTTGTATCAGTTGATATTTTGCTTGTTTTACAAGATATTAATAAACTTACAATTGAAATAGTGAATGATAATTTTATAAAAGACGAATTCATTTTACCTTATTTTTAGCTTTTATTATTTTATTTATTGAAATGTCGCCCAATGTCTTACAGCTTGTCGATTGTGGAGAATTGTACGCAATTCCGCTCAAATTATTACTGAAGATTACTAGAATTACTCATGCTGAAATTTAGCAGTTGAGCTCCACTATAGTTAAAGCGATGTTAGCAATTTTTTTTATTTATTTGCTTCTTAACAGTATTATAAATTTCATTTTTGTCTGACTTAGACAAGACATTTAGCGCGGTCAATATTTTTCGTCCTGAACTTGTTTCTATTTCCAAATAGTTTCCTTTCCAGAAATCTTCTACATAATATATATTAGTAATTTTTGAATAATGTAAAAGTGTCAATGGATTTAGGTCAAAAGATAATCTTTCAAGTTTATTACCTACTGTAATTTCCTTAAAATATAATCCCTTGTCATCAGTTTTTGCTCTAATGATTTTACTTCTATATTTTATAGTAATATATCCAAAAAAGATGAAGCCAGCTCTGAAAAGCAATAACAATATCGAGACAATAAAATGCATTATACCTCTGAAATCAATAATCATGCTTTGAAAGTTATTCCAAAATGACCTTTTTATATCAAACCCAATAAATGTTGTGGCAATGCCCATAATTATAAAAATTACTCCTATAGTTATGGACCTAAAATTAGATAAATAATAACTTTTCACTTCCATTTATTATCTTTTCCCTTCTATGGTGTTTCTTAAAATTACCTCTAACTCAAAAATTGATGCAATGCATATTTTGTTTTATTAGACTTATTTTAGTTATCAATATACCGTAAATTCATGAAATATCTAAAATCCAACATCAATATAACGACGTTAGTGTATCAAAAGTGTTGATGAAATTTACAACGCTTACAAACCCTAGCTTTATAATTAAAACGAGTAGGAGGACTGTTGTTATTTGCACGGGATTGTTTTTAAGCTGACGCAAAACGTTCCGGTGCTTTACGCAATGGCGGATTTCGGAGCCGAAACTTTCAACTCAAATACAAATTTCTACCAAAGCACAAAACTTGAAGTATGTACATTCTGCCCACTATTGTCATCTGCGATGTAATCATTAAAACAAAAAAAAGACAAGATGTAATACCCCATTACTTGTTACCAACTTTTATTATTTTATTCGACTTTAAATATCTCGCAGGTACATGGTCAGTCAGCCAAACACCATTGGCCGAAATGAAAAACTGAAAATTGTCGGTGTACATTTTTTCAGCAAGAACTTTAAGTACAACAGGCTTTCCGTGTCTTCGTCCAACCTTAATTGCTGTTTCAATGTCGCTACTCAAATGAACGTGCTGTCTGCTCCGCTTTTCAAGTCCTTTGTCAATTATTGATTGTACTGATTTTTCGCTTGTTCCATGATATAGAATTTCAGGTGGTTTTTGGCTCTCGTAGCCTAATTCAATTTCTATTGAATGTCCTTGACTTGCTCTTATTTTGTCAAGCGTTTCATTAAAAGCAAATCTCTTTTTTGGATTTGTCGCAACAATATAGTTAAGTGTATCTCGGTCGAAACTTATACCATTTTCGTTTGCCTTTTCAATTAATTCTTTAACGTCGGTCCAACCATTTTGGTCAAGTTGAATACCAATTGTTTTAGGTTGGTGTCTTAGGACCAAACTTAAAAACTTGCTTATATGTGTCAGTTGTTTATTGCTTGTCATATTATTTCGTATAGATGAGGAAATATTCTTTCAATTTTATTTCTGTCAGTTAGGTCTATTAGCTCCAGACTTTTCCAATCAATTAACACCAATTTACAACTTTCGCCTAATTCGTAAATTGCATCTAAAATTTTAATAAAATGGTCATTTGTTATTTTGCAGATTCGCGATACGCTTGCGACTATCGATTCGGCAAAACCCTTGTATGTGAAGGCATAATTTTATTCGAAAATTTGGTCAATTAAATTTTTGTAACCTTCATAAACCGTATTTCCTCTTTCGCTAACACTTGGTAAATCAAAGTCAGTAATTTTCGTTATCTTGAATAGTTCAAATATCGGATATAAATCATCTATTGTTTCTTTAACCAGTGGTCTTTTATTGTCAAAATGATAATTTGCAATGCGATTACATATAAATTCGCTAGCACTTATTTGATAATTACTAGTTGAAGTAGATGAATGAATGTCAGCACCTTTTTCTATTAGTAATTTCATAATTTCAAATGCCTCTCGATATTTTTTTGTAGGTTCACTTTTAACCGTCCATTGGTCTTTTTTGAATAATCCTAAAAAGCCAGAATTATTTTGAGGACTATATTTAGGAATGTAAATTTCATCTCTTGAATTGGCAATAACTGCTTCAATTGCGAAATGTAAAACCGGTTTTCTCCAATCTTCATCTTCAATTTCTGTTTCCATAAATTTTACATCAGCTCCACGTTCAATTAGTAGTTTAGCTATGTCAAAGTTTTCAGTTTTAATTGCAGTCTGTAAAGGAATTTCTCCATCATCGCGTTTAGATATTCCTTTTGCAATACAATTTACTAATTCCGGATTTTTGTCGAGAATCTTAGAAATTTCGTTAATTTCTTTTTTCCTTATTGCACTAAATAATTTTTTCATCGTCCAGTCTATCGATTATGCTTGGAAATGTTAGCAGATAACTCAAAAAATGACGCAATGCATATGTTGTTTTGTTAAACCTATTTTAAGTTGTTAATATACTTTAAATTTATGAAATATCTAAAATCTAACATCAATATAGAGACGCTCTTTTACTTGCTTTCTTTGGTCGAGAATTCGGTTCGTTTACCTTGTATGGTTATGCGGACATAAATGGGATGTAGTCCTGCTTTGTTAGCTTTTACAGCACGAGTATACATGTAGATAGTAACTTGATTGCTCATTGTGGTGGTGTTTTATTTCAATATTCAATTTATTCTATTGGATATAAACTGTCAAGATGTTCAGCATCTGGTCATGTCATGCCTTTGTGCGGTATTCATCTAGCGGTTCATTTTAGCGAGACCCTAGCTAGCCAAATTTTAGGGTCTCGCTAGGGTCTCGCTAGAAATGAGAAGTATTGAAAAAAACGATAGGTGTATAAAAAGAAAAACCCTATAAATCCTTGAATTTATAGGGTTTTGATATATTTTCTTTATCAGGATGCGGAAGAGGAGGGATTATTTTCATGATCCCAAAAGGGGGGGGCTTCAATACAAAACAAAGCCATTCACTCCGTTCATTAGTTTTATTGTTTATATACTTTTTTTAAAAACTTACGTTTACAAAAGTCCATAAACAACAAAACCCGACCAATAGTCGGGCTTTGTTTTGTCTTGGCGGAAGAGGAGGGATTCGAACCCTCGGTACCGTTTCCAGTACGACAGTTTAGCAAACTGTTCCTTTCGGCCACTCAGGCACTCTTCCTCGTTTTGACAATGCAAACATAAGGCAATTATTTTATTTTTGCAAAGTCTAGAAACGCCTTTTTTATCCTTTTATTGATTTTTTTTTATGAAAGTCGATAAATAGCAAAAACTGCACTTATCAGCAGGCTTTATTTTGTCTTGATGAAGGGATTATTTACTTCATCATGAATGGAGATCGTTATTCTTATAAAATTTAATGATCCTCTTCGCCCATTATTTTACTGTACATCGACTTTCTTAAAATCGATTTTTACAAACGTATGTAAACAACAAAAGCCGACTATAAGTCGGCTTTTATTTTGTCTTTGCGGAAGGGGAGGGATTATTTTCATGATCCCAAAAAAGGGGGGGCTTCAATACAAAACAAAGCCATTCACTTTGTTCATTACTTTTGTTGTTTATATCCTTTTTGTTAAAACTAACGTTTACAAAAGTCTATAAACAACAAAACCCGACTATTGTCGGGCTTTGTTTTGTCTTTGCGGAAGGGGAGGGATTCGAACCCTCGGTACCGTTTCCAGTACGACAGTTTAGCAAACTGTTCCTTTCGGCCACTCAGGCACCCTTCCTCGTTTTGACATTGCAAACATAAGGCAATTATTCTATTCTGCAAAGTCAATTTTATAAAAAAAATACAAAAAATACGTAAGGTTATAGTAAGCGATTGTATGTCAATTTATTGCTTACAGAATAATTTTCACTTATTTTTTCTTGCTGAGATCGTAATCGACCCGAACATGGTAAATGCTCTTCAACATTGCCTTGAAAATGGTTGCAGATTCTGTGATTTCCTTTAATGTAATATTACTATTTGCAAATTGATTCAGCTTCAGCTTATGCTCAATAATTTTATCGACAAGCGTATTAATAGAATCTTCCGTATGTTCTTTAAGAGCTCTAGATGCTGCTTCTACGGAATCTGCCATCATTAGTACAGCTGTTTCTTTCGAATAGGGAATAGGCCCAGGATATTGGTACAAAGATTCGTCAACAAGTTTGTCGGGATTATTCTTTATAAATAAATTATAGAAGTAATCGACTTTTGTCGTACCGTGATGCGTTTTGATGAAATCGATTATAACATCTGGAAGCTGATTTCTTTTTGCAATCTCAACGCCCTTTATAACGTGTGAAATAATAATTTGTGCACTCTGTTCAGGCGATAATTCATCGTGCGGATTCTTTTCTGTTTTTTGATTTTCAATAAAGAATTGCGGGTTTGTCATTTTACCAATATCGTGGTAAAGTGCACCTGCCCGTACTAAGAGAGGATTTCCGCCAATTCGGTAGATAGCCGCTTCAGCTAAATTGGCTACTTGTAACGAGTGCTGGAAAGTACCAGGGGCTTTAAATGAAAGTTCACGCAGAAGCTTTGAATTACTGTTGGTCAATTCCATTAATGTCAGATCAGATACGATTCCAAATAGTTTTTCAAATGCGTATACTAATGGGTACGCCATTAATGTGATCATGACACTGACCACAAAAGGGATGACGTCCATGACGTTAATGGTACTTAAGGATCCGTTACGTGTGAGTAAAAGTCCAAAATAAGCAATCAAGTAAGTCGCGAGTATAATGGCTGACGAGATGAAGAATTGTTCTCTCTTTACTAATGTTTTGATACTGTAAATCGCCACGATTCCAGCCATGAATTGCAGAAATACAAATTCATATGAGTTCGGAACAAATAACGCTGCCAGTAGGACCATGAGTAGGTGAATATTCAAAGCTACCCGGGAATCAAATAGGATGCGGATAATGATCGGAACTGAACAGAATGGAATGTAGTATAAATTAGGAATTTTAATCTTGATGGCCCATGACAAGACGGCAAGCATGCCGATGATCACAATCATAATGATTGATAGCAGGCGATTGTTGTAATAGATGTCTTTTCTGAAAAGATATAGAAATACCATCAGAATACATAAAGCAAGAGAGATAATCAAAAATTGCCCCAGTGTAACGTAAATCTGATTGCCAGAGATTTTTCCTTCGTCCTCATAAATCTTGCGTAATGATTCTAGTTTCTGATAGGTTTCATTACTGATAATCTTATCCTTTTCAGCAATTAATTCTCCCTTTTGTACAACTCCCCGAGTAGAGGAGATATTTGCTAAAGCATTTTGTTCCAGTCGCTCTGTCTGTTGATCATTGTAAACATAATTTAGGGTAATGTAGTTTTTTAATGTCTCTAAGAGCCATTTCTTGTACACGATCTTTGATGAATTGCTTAAGACTGAATTGGCGTATTCATAAGAAGATTCGATTGTATAACAATCTGCCGTATTTTTTTGAGTGGCGACTTTATCTTGTATCAAAGTAAAATTATACTGCTTTGCAGCAGGACTCTTGTCGTCATTTCGGTTTTGAAAACGATTATTTAAAGACAGGATGCCTCGATCGTAGAGATGCGTTAATATGGCATTTCCGACGGCACGGTAATCCTGTATTTTTTGAGGAGTAGTGTCTAATTTATTGGTTTGCCATTTTTCAGCTAGATCAGTTTCAAATTGATCGATCTGTTCCCTACTGATGGTCGAATTAACGTCATAGATAGGTTGAATGGTTTTAAGAATATTTTTCTTGTCTTCATTTAGTTCCTCCTGTGTTTTGAGTATCGCAAAATTATAAGGAGAAATTAAGTTTTCGTGATCCCAGACTTTTCCTTTCTGAAATTCATAGCGAAAGCGAGCCTGTTTTGGAAGGAAGATACAAATAAGAATGATGGTTGCCAATATTAAGCTTATCTTACGGATAAGGTTAAGATTAGTGTCGGACTCACGATTATATTTAATTTTTAATCTACTCACGGGGTTGAATTGTAGTTGGATAATAAAAAATTACTCAAACAAATGTACTTAAAAATGCGCTATTATAAAGTTCATTGTCATTAGGAGGTCAGGTTATATTTAATTTTTTTGATTTAAATTCGGGCTATCCGCAAGACTTAATTATCTTTGCAAAAACAAATCAAAGACTCATGTCAAGTAAAAAGCATCTTATTGCACCTTCAGTTTTGGCAGCGGATTTCGCTAAATTGTACGATGATATTATAATGGTAAACAATAGTGAAGCCGATTGGTTTCATATTGATATTATGGATGGCGTGTTTGTGCCAAATATTTCTTTTGGTTTTCCAGTAATGCAGGCAATCGCTAAACATGCTACAAAACCTTTAGATGTACATTTAATGATTGTAGATCCTGATCGTTATTTACAGTTATGTAAAGATTCTGGAGCTGCTGTTATTACCGTGCATTATGAGGCTTGTACACATTTACATCGCACGTTAGCAGCGATTAAGGAATTAGGTTGTAAAGCTGGCGTCGCTTTGAATCCGCATACACCAGTTTCTTTATTGGAAGATGTGATTGCAGATTTAGATTTAGTGTGTTTAATGTCTGTAAATCCAGGTTTTGGCGGGCAGAAATTTATTCAAAACACCTACAATAAAGTAAAACAATTGCGCGCTATGGCAGCAGGTGTGAATGATGGATTATTGATTGAAATCGATGGAGGTGTCGGAGTAGGTAATGCAGGCGCTCTTTTACAAGCTGGCGCAGATGTGTTGGTAGCGGGAAGTTCTGTGTTTGCAGCAGCAAATCCTACTCAGTCCATAGCTGATTTGAAAGCTGTTGATATTCAATTGAAAAATATTTAGTTAAACTAATATATTGGCTATAAAGGGAGATCTGATATGATTTCCCTTTTTTTGTGGGTTATTTCCACATTATATTTAATCTTAGCGTCAAAATTTACTAATTTCTTACCCTAAATATTTTAAATTTAAATAGTCAAGTGTCTGTATTTTAGTATGTTGTTTCGATATTTTATTTTAAAATAAATGTTGTTTAGAATATTTCCAAATTAAAGCAATAAGTCTTATTGGTACGTATTAACCGTTGATTTTTAGTATTTTTGTAGTACGAGATGAGAAGTTTTTTTAAATGAAAACAGATCGTCAAAATGAAAGAATTGTAGAGTTAAATTTAAGCACCGGCTTGCAGTGCATTACTGATGTTTTTTTAGCTTAATTATTAAACGTGTGGTAGTATCAGGAGATAATATTTGATATTTTTTGTATTGCCTTTAAACATATAAAAGATTTATATACTATGAGTATTTACAACGATTACGTACAAGAGGTTGTAGAACGAAAAGGTGAAGGTTTAAATCCTAAACCAATTGACGGAGCAGAATTACTAAGTGAAGTTATTGCTCAAATTAAAGATTTGAATAACGAAAATAGAGTCGAGTCTCTGAAGTTATTTATTTACAACACTTTATCTGGTACGACTAGTGCGGCTGGTGTAAAAGCAAAGTTCTTAAAAGAAATTATTCTTGGTCAAGAGACTGTTGCAGAAATTACACCTACTTACGCATTTGAGTTGTTATCTCATATGAAAGGCGGTCCTTCTATTGAAGTACTTCTGGATTTGGCGTTAGGTAATGATGCAGCTATTGCTAAGCAAGCTGCTGAAGTTCTTAAAACACAGGTTTTCCTTTATGATGCCGATACAGAGCGTCTAAGAGAAGCATTTAACAGCGGTAATGCAATTGCGAAAGAGATTCTTGAAAGCTATGCCCAAGCTGAATTTTTCACTAAACTTCCAGAGTTACCAGAAGAAATAAAAGTTGTAACTTATATTGCAGGTGAAGGTGATATCTCTACGGATTTACTGTCTCCAGGTAACCAGGCGCACTCGCGTTCTGATCGTGAGCTACATGGAAAATGTATGATCACTCCAGAAGCGCAGCAAGAAATCAAAGCTTTACAGGTACAATATCCAGACGCAAGCGTTATGCTGATTGCTGAAAAAGGTACAATGGGAGTGGGATCTTCAAGGATGTCAGGTGTAAACAATGTGGCGTTATGGACAGGTAAACAAGCAAGTCCTTATATCCCATTTGTAAATATTGCTCCAATTGTTGGTGGTACGAATGGTATTTCTCCAATCTTTTTGACAACGGTAGATGTTACCGGTGGTATTGGAATTGATCTTCAGAACTGGAAGAAAAAAGTAGACGAAAATGGTCAAGTTGTCCGTAATGAAAATAATGAACCTGTTTTAGAAGAAGTTTATTCTGTTGCTACAGGAACAGTTCTTACAATCAACACGAAGACTGAAAAATTATATAATGGAGATCAGGAATTGATCGACATCTCTAAAGCGCTTACTCCTCAAAAAAGAGAGTTTATAAGAGCAGGTGGCTCATATGCAATTGTATTTGGTAAAAAGATCCAAACGTTTGCAGCTGGAGTTTTAGGGATTTCAATTCCGACTGTTTTTGCTCCTGCAAAAGAAATTTCTATTGAAAATCAGGGCTTAACGGCTGTTGAAAAAATCTTCAATAAAAATGCTGTTGGTTCAACTCCAGGAAAAGTGTTACATGCTGGTTCTGATGTTCGTGTTAAAGTGAATATCGTAGGATCTCAAGATACAACAGGTTTAATGACCGCTCAAGAGTTAGAGGCCATGGCTGCTAAAGTTATTTCTCCTACAGTTGACGGTGCGTATCAATCAGGATGTCACACAGCATCTGTATGGGATAAGAAAGCGCAAGCTAACATTCCTAAGTTGATGAAGTTTATGAACGACTTCGGTTTAATCACTGCACGTGATCCTAAAGGAGAATACCATGCCATGACTGACGTTATTCACAAGGTATTAAACGATATTACGATTGATGAGTGGGCGATTATTATTGGTGGCGATTCTCATACACGTATGTCTAAAGGTGTTGCTTTTGGAGCTGACTCTGGAACTGTTGCCTTAGCATTAGCTACGGGTGAGGCGTCTATGCCGATTCCTGAATCCGTTAAAGTAACTTTCAAAGGCAGTATGAAACAGCACATGGATTTCCGTGATGTGGTTCATGCGACACAATCTCAAATGTTACAGCAATTTGGTGGAGAGAATGTGTTCCAAGGTAGAATTATCGAGGTACATATCGGTACACTTCTTGCCGATCAGGCCTTTACTTTTACAGACTGGACTGCAGAGATGAAAGCAAAAGCTTCGATCTGTATCTCCCAAGATGAAACGTTAATTCAGTCTTTAGAAATCGCTAAGAGCCGTATCCAGATCATGATCAATAAGGGTATGGAGAATAAAAATCAAGTATTACAGGGATTGATCGATAAAGCTAATAAACGTATCGAGGAAATTAGAACAGGTGAAAAACCAGCTTTATCTCCAGATGCAAATGCTAAATATTATGCTGAAGTCGTGATCGATCTTGATATTATTGATGAGCCGATGATTGCCGATCCTGATGTTAACAATGTTGACGTTTCAAAACGTTATACACATGACGCAATTAGAGAACTTTCTTATTACGGCGGTGACAAAAAAGTAGACTTAGGTTTCGTAGGTTCTTGTATGGTACATAAAGACGATTTAAAAATCGTTTCTCAAATGCTTAAGAATGTGGAGAAACAACTTGGTGTTGTTAAATTTAATGCACCTTTAGTTGTCGCTGCGCCTACTTACAACATCATTGATGAATTGAAAGCAGAAGGAGATTGGGAATACTTACAGAAATATTCGGGTTTTGAATTCAGTGATGCTTTGCCAAAAAGTACTGCACGTACAGAGTACGAAAATATCATGTATTTAGAGCGTCCAGGTTGTAACCTTTGTATGGGTAACCAAGAAAAAGCGGCAAAAGGTGATACGGTAATGGCTACTTCAACCCGTCTTTTCCAAGGTCGTGTTGTTGAAGATAGAGACGGTAAAAAAGGAGAATCTTTATTAGCATCTACTCCAGTGGTTGTGCTTTCTGCTATCTTAGGTAGAATTCCAAACGTTGAAGAGTACAAAGCTGCTGTCGAAGGTATCAACTTAACTAAGTTTGCGCCTATCTCGACAAAGTAGAAAAAACTAATATTGAAGTTTTGGTAATTAACTAAATTAATATCATAAATTAGAAATATATGGCTTTTGATATAGAAATGATTAAAAAGGTCTATAGCCGTTATGAGGAGCGTGTAAACGCTGCTCGTAATCTGGTTAATAAACCTTTAACCCTATCTGAGAAAATTTTATATACTCACTTATGGGATGGTAATGCAACTGAAACATACGATAGAGGTGTATCTTATGTAGACTTCGCTCCAGACCGTGTAGCGATGCAAGATGCGACTGCACAGATGGCTTTATTGCAATTTATGCAAGCAGGTCGTCCTCAAGCGGCTGTTCCTTCGACTGTGCACTGTGATCACTTGATTCAGGCAAAAGAAGGAGCTCAAGTGGATTTACAAAGAGCAAATACAGAATCAAAAGAGGTTTTTAATTTCTTGGGTTCTGTTGCTAATAAGTATGGTATCGGATTCTGGAAACCTGGAGCAGGTATTATTCACCAAGTTGTCTTGGAGAACTATGCTTTCCCTGGTGGTATGATGATCGGTACAGATTCACATACTGTTAATGCTGGTGGTTTGGGTATGTTGGCTATCGGTGTCGGTGGTGCTGATGCATGTGACGTGATGGCTGGTTTACCTTGGGAACTGAAATTCCCGAAATTGATCGGTGTTAAATTAACAGGTAAGCTAAGCGGATGGACGTCTCCTAAAGATGTTATCTTGAAGGTTGCAGGTATCTTAACCGTTAAAGGCGGTACTGGTGCTGTTGTAGAATACTTCGGTGAAGGGGCTCAATCTATGTCTTGTACGGGTAAAGGTACCATCTGTAACATGGGGGCTGAAATTGGTGCTACGACATCTACTTTCGGTTATGATGAGTCAATGGAACGTTATTTACGTGCAACTGACCGTGCGGATGTTGCGGATGCAGCGAATGCTGTTAAAGAACATTTAACTGCGGATCCTGAGGTTTACGCAAATCCTGAGCTATATTTTGATCAAGTTATTGAAATTAATTTATCTGAATTAGAACCTTCTTTAAACGGTCCTTTTACACCAGATTTATATACTCCAGTTTCACGCATGCGTGAAGAAGCGGCTAAAAATGGCTGGCCTACAACAGTAGAATGGGGATTGATCGGTTCATGTACAAACTCTTCTTACGAGGATTTGTCACGTGCTGCTTCTATCGCTAAACAAGCGGTTGATAAAGGTTTAGTAACGAAGGCAGAATTTGGTATCAATCCGGGTTCTGAGCAAGTTCGTTATACTGCCGCTCGTGATGGTTTATTGAAAACTTTCGAAGATCTGAATGCGACGATCTTTACAAATGCTTGTGGTCCATGTATTGGTATGTGGGACCGTGTTGGTGCTGAAAAACAAGAGAAAAATACGATTGTTCACTCGTTCAACCGTAACTTTGCTAAACGTGCCGATGGTAACCCAAATACATTTGCTTTTGTAGCTTCACCGGAAATCGTTGCTGCAATTGCCATTTCGGGTGATTTAGGTTTCAATCCATTGACAGACACCTTGACAAATACTAAGGGTGAGCAGGTTAAATTAGACCCGCCTACTGGTGATGAATTACCTTCAAAAGGTTTTGCTGTAGAGGATGCAGGTTATCAAGCACCTGCGGCGGATGGTTCATCGGTTAAGATTGATGTGGATCCAAATTCTGATCGTCTGCAATTATTAGAGCCTTTTGCGGCTTGGGAAGGTACAGACTTGAAAGGTTTGAAATTATTGATCAAAGCTAAAGGTAAATGTACAACTGACCATATTTCTATGGCTGGTCCTTGGTTGAAATACAGAGGTCACTTGGATAACATCTCGAACAATATGTTGATTGGTGCTGTTAATTACTTTAATGAGAAAACAGATTCCGTTAAAAATCAATTGACAGGTGAGTACGGACCAGTTCCTGCAACGCAACGTGCTTATAAGGCTGCCGGTATCGGATCTATCGTTGTTGGTGATGAAAACTATGGTGAAGGTTCTTCACGTGAGCATGCTGCCATGGAGCCTCGTCATTTAGGTGTTCGTGCAGTGTTGGTTAAATCTTTTGCTCGTATCCACGAGACAAACTTGAAAAAACAAGGTATGTTAGGTTTAACTTTTGCTAATAAAGAAGATTATGATAAAATCCAAGAAGACGATACAATCGACATCTTAGGATTGACAACCTTTACTCCAGGGCAACCGCTAACGTTAGTACTTCACCATGCAGATGGAACGGAAGATCAGATCTTAGCTAACCATACTTACAACGCTCAACAAATTGAGTGGTTTAAAGAAGGTGGTGCTTTGAACATTATACGTAAAAACCAAGCAAAATAATTTTATTTGCTTATCAACGCATAACCCGGTACTTTTGTGCCGGGTTTTTTTTGACAACAATATGAATAAATTTTTATTAGCCTTAAGTGCGCTAACTTTATCTGCTTCTTCTTTATTTGCGCAAGATAATAGTAATGAATCTCCTGCAAAACCAATTGCTAAGAGTATTTTCAATCCGAAATATTCCCGTACAGAAAGTAATAAGGGAAAATTTTATTTTCACTGGGGCTATAATTTTTCATCTTATGGTAAGAGTGATATCCGTTTTAAAGGAACCGGATATGATTTTACATTAATGGATGTAAAAGCGGCAGATAGACCGACTAAACTGTCCATGACCTATATTAACCCGGCAACGATCTCGATTCCGCAGTTTAATTTCCACTTCGGTTATTTTATAAAAGATAATTATTCGATTTCGCTAGGTTGGGATCACATGAAATATGTTGTTGATATTCCGCAGACGGTAAGAATTAAAGGACATATTAGTCCTGAGATCTCTGAACCAGGTATCCCAACATATGGCATGGCTGGAACCTATAATGGGGAACAGGTTACTTTGGTTGATTCGGTATTGCAATTTGAGCATACCGATGGTTATAATTTTGCCTCTGTCGCTTTAGAAAGACATGATGATATCTGGGTTTCCAGAACCGGAAAGTCTTACTTGTCGATGGAAACAGGTGCCGAAGTAGGTTTATTGGTTCCTAGAACTGATGTTCGTCTGTTTGGAGTTGGAGAGAATAACTATTGGAACATTGCCGGCTACGGTGCTGCTGCAAAAGTAGGTTTGCAATATCATTTTTTTAGAGGATTATATCTTCAAACGAGTTTTAAAACAGGTTGGACAGACCTGAATAATATTCGTACAACGGGTAGAAATAATATAGATAAAGCAAGTCAATCCATATGGTTTTTCGAGAACTATTGGGTCCTTGGATTTAAATTCTAATAAAGTAAAAATGGGATGATCTAAAAATCATCCCATTTTTGTTTAAATGTCAGAAAGTTGAAAACTGTCTTTGAGCCGTATTCCTTTTTCTGTATGCTGTAAGGTACAGCAAGCATTCACGGCGTCATGCTCTAAGAAAAGTATATATTCTTGATCGACAATCTCTTCCCAATAATTTTTCCTTTCTTCCATGGTTGTCAATGGTCTTACATCGTAACCCATCACATACGGAAGGGGGATATGTCCCACAGAAGGAAGTAAGTCTGCCATATAAAGAATTGTTTTGTCTTTATATTTGATCTGGGGCAACATCATTGACTCTGTATGTCCATGGGCATATCTGATTTGGATATCTGGTCCAAACGGATTTTTTTCTTTTTCGACAAACTTGAGTTGTCCGCTTTCTTGTATCGGTTTTATATTTTCATCTAGAAAAGAAGCTTTTTCTCTTGGATTTGGATTTGTGGCCCAGTTCCAATGTTCGGCATTACTCCAGTAATTCGCCTTTGTAAAAGAAGGCCTCAGTTTTTCACCTTCGCGGACTATAGCACCCCCACAGTGGTCAAAATGCAAGTGTGTTAAAATAACATCGGTGATGTCTTCTCTATTAAATCCATATTTTGCTAAAGACTTATCAATGGAGTTGTCTCCGTGTATATAATAATGTCCAAAAAATTTCTCAGACTGTTTGTCTCCGAGTCCAGTATCGATAAGAATTAATTTTGCGCCATCTTCTATAAGTAATAGGCGATTGGTCCAGGTGCACATATTATTTGCATCGGCAGGATTTGTTTTGTGCCATATGGATTTTGGAACCACACCGAACATGGCACCTCCATCTAATTTGAAGTTCTGCGTTTCAATTGTATAAAGTTGCATGATATTCTCTTTTTACTATTTACACGAATATACTAGTTTTGTTTTGGAAAAAATAAACCTTAATAATATGATAATATAGTGGTTATTGCTGTATCATTTCTTTATAAATGAGCTGTATGCAATCTTTTAATAGTGGGTTAAAGTCTACGTTTTCAGGTATACGGCAACCATTTGTTATCACAACAATTCCGAATTTTTCTTTAGGAACGAAAAACATAGCACTGTAGAGACCATATGCGGAGCCTGTATGTCCAATTAATACTTTATTAGGGATCAATGTGTTGATGGATCTTAAAGCTAGCCCATATCCTTCTTCAGCAGTAATGGGCGTCTGCATAATTTTAGAATTCCGTTTCTTAATGATCTGTTTTCCATTTAATCCTGTACCATAGTTCATATGCATACCCATGTATTTAGCGAGATCGACTGCTGAGATCTTCATCCCGCCCGTAGGTGAGAAAATAGGAGTGGAATGCCCTAGTGTATAATTTTTTATTTCCAGCGATCTTGGATTATAAGCGCTGGGCTGTGGAAAAAACTCATGCTTGGCTGTATCGTATTCATATAAAGTTACAAATTTGTTTTTATCGAGAGAGTCCACGCAATATCCTGCATACAACTGCAGCGGATCTAAAATATGTTCTTTAATATATTGGTCAAAACGTTGTCCTGAAAGGCGCTCAATCACAGCGCCAACCATATTAAAGTTGAGGTTGCAATAATCGTAGGTCGTGCCAGGTTCGTTTGGGCTGTAAGAAGAGGCATATTGATCTGACTTTGATGGATTGATGACATCAAGATCAAAATATCCATTTTTATCATTAATACTGGAAGTATGGGAGAGAACCATTCTGAGTGTAATCTTCTTATTCGGAAACTTTGGATTTTGAACTTTAAAACCTATTAGATCACCAAAGTCATCATCGAGATGACATTTCTTTTGCTCTATTAACTGCATAATAGCTGTTGCTGAAAAGGACTTTGATATAGAGGCAATTCTGAATAGGTCATCCTGATCCAAAGGTTGTGCTTGTTCTCTGTTTTTCAAACCGTAAGATTTATTGAAAAACAACTCGTTATTTTTAATAACAGCTACCGACAGTCCAATAGCTTCATATTGAGCCATGATATCAGTAATTTTTTTGTCTAAACTGTTCGTTTGTGCCCACGTTATTGGACTTATCAGAAACAAATAAATTAAAAGAAGAGGAACGTACTTTTTCATGATTTAAGGATTAGTATTGGAAAGGTATAAATAATTAATAAGGATCATGATATTGTCTTGCATTTTTATGCAATTTTTATGCTGATTCATTCGGTTTTCAATGGTTTAGAATAATAAAAGGATACCGATATAAAGTAAAACTGATTTTAGTAATAATAGCTATAAAATATAGTTTAAACTACTTTTTTTGTAATTTAAAATGCTGTTTTTTAGCTTGTTATAATTATTTGTAAATTAACTCTTTTTATTTAAAATAAATCTAAATAGAATCAAAAAAAGATTGTAAGTTTGCATCCAAAATAAAATTAATCTAATTATTCATATACATATGAAAAAGTCATTTCTCGGCTTAGTTTTAAGCTTAGGATTAGTTGGAGGGGTACAACTTGAGGGGGTTGCACAACATCATGGAATTCATGGGAAACTAAAAAGCAAATCTGGTGCTCCAATCGAAGCAGCTACAGTTACAGTTAAAGAATTGGGGACTTCTACTGCAACAGATCGGAATGGATCGTTTTCATTTTCAACTTTACCAGATGGAACTTATACCATAATTGTTAAAAGTTTAGGTAATGTTATAGACGAAGAGAGGATAAAAGTAGTGAACGGTTCTTCTCAGCCTATTAATTTGGTTGGAGAAAGCCGTGATTCGAAATTGGATGTGGTAGATGTCCGAGGATATAACTCGCATAATAATCAGACTGTCAATGTTGGAAAAGCTGGAATTATAGATAAAGACTTACCGCAAAGCGTTCAGATCATTAATGAGCAGGTGATCCGGGATCAACAGGTTAATCGATTGAGTGACGCCTTGAAAAACGCCAATGGTATTGCTATGGGCGCAAATAGAGGTGGTGTAAATGAAAATTTTTATGCACGTGGATACAGCCTTGGTGCGAATAATATTTTCAAAAATGGTGCACGTACCAATAACGGTGGATCTATTGAAGCGAGTACTTTAGAGTCGGTAGAAATATTGAAAGGTAGTGCCGCATTATTATATGGTGGTGTAACTGGGGGTGCTGTCGTGAATTTAGTAACTAAGAAACCTAAATTTGAATATGGGGGTGAAGCTTCATTCCGTGTTGGAAGTTATGATTTTTACAAACCAACGGTTGATGTGTACGGGCCTATTTCAGATAAGGTTGCTTTCCGTATAATCAGTACCTATGAAAAATCTGGAAGTTTTAGAGATCATGTCGACTCAAAAAGATTGTATGTCAATCCTTCTATTTTATATAAGATCAATGACCGTACGGATATCAACTTTATGTTTGATTACCTAAAAAGCGATTACACACCAGATTTTGGTATTGGATCGGTAGACGGTAAATTGAATCAGGATGTTGGTCGCAATACTTTTATGAATACCTTGTGGGCATATAATAAAACCAATACCACAAATGGGCAGATCAACTTAAATCATCAGTTTAATGATAACTGGAAGTTGAATGCAATTGCGAGTTATCAAAGTTATGGACGTGATTACTACGGATCGGATAGGGTTCAAGCAAATGCACAAGGTATCGCGCCACGTAATTTGACGCGTTCAAAATCGGATGAACTTACTTTCAATCAGCAGTTGAATTTAACCGGAACTGTTAAAACAGGTGCTATCAAGCATAAGATCTTAATCGGAGCTGATGCTGATCAGTCTAATACAAAAGCATATGCATACTTTATAGACGGTATTAATTATTATGATAAGCAAGGGGCATTAAAAGTCAATGTTTATGATTCTATTTATGTCTTTAATCCGAGTGAAACGGCGGCTCATTTACCTTCTGGCAAAGGTTTGCGCACAGATATGCCTGGTGCAGAGTATTTGACCAGAACAACGACTAATATTTACCGTTATGGTGTATTTTTTCAAGATTTAATTGAAGTTTCGGAAAAATTCAAAGTATTAGCGGGCTTACGTTATACTTACCAAAGAACTCCATATGCAGATAAATACACCTATGCAACTGGTGAAACAGAGGAGGTAAAGAACCTAGATGCAAACAAAAATGAACTGGGTGCTAAAGTTGATCAGGCATGGTCGCCAAAATTTGGTTTGATTTATCAACCGATTAAGAGCTCTAGTGTTTATGTAACTTATGCGAATAACTTCACATCAAACGCAGGTTATGATGTTGAATATAAGCCAATGGGACCTTCAACGATTGATCAGTACGAAGCAGGTGTTAAAAATGATTTCTTCAATGGTCGTTTAACCCTGAATGCATCGGTTTACAGAATCAATAACAATCGCTTTGCTCAGCAATTATTGGTGAAACCTGATGGCACTGATAATGGTGATACAAACATGAAAGAGTTTTCTGGAAAAACATCTTCAGATGGTGTTGAAGTAGATGTAACTGGTTCTATCTTACCAGGACTAGATATCTTAGCCGGATACTCGTACAACTACATGCGCTATACGGAGACAAGTCCGATCACAATGATCACGACTGTTGTCAACGGTAGTTCTAAAGTTACGGAGGTTTCTGGTAATGAGGAAGATGTACGTCTGGTGGGAACAACAGCACATACAGCCAATGGAACTATTTTCTATACTTTGCAAAATGGTGGTGCTAAAGGTCTGAAATTTGGGGTTTCTGCATTTTACACTGGAAGAAGAAATGCCGGTTGGAATAACACAAAAATCAATGTGAGAGATGGTGTTGACCGTTTAATTACTGTTAGCCCATTCACAACAGTAGATATCTCTGCTGGTTATACATATAAAAAATGGAGCATTTTAGCTAAAATGTCTAATGTTAATAATGCTTTCAATTATTATATCCATGAAAACTACAGTGTGAATCCAATTCCTCCAAGAAGTTTCATGACAACATTGACGTATAAATTTTAAAATGTTTAGTTTGCTTATAGTTTATGTTAAAAGGGCCTCCATGGAGGCCCTTTTTATCTTGAATAGCATGTGATTTCGTCTTTTATAGCTTACTGATTTTATCAAGAAGATCAACAAGTCGATTTGAGTATCCAAACTCATTATCATACCAGCCAACAACTTTTACCAGACCTCCTACAATTGAGGTAAGTTCTGAATCAAAGACACAAGAATATGGATTGTTGATGATGTCAACAGATACAATTGGATCTTCTGTATAGTAAAGTACATTTTTCAATTCACCTTCTGCTGCTTCTTTAAATTTTGCATTAATCTCTGCTACTGTTGGTTGATGTGTCAATGTACAGGTAAAATCTGTTAACGAACCGTTTAAAACAGGAACACGAATACCGGCACCACCTAGTTTACCCTCTAAATGAGTAAAAACATTGGTAATTGCCTTGGCAGCACCAGTTGTAGTTGGAATAATGGAAGATGACGCAGCACGTGCCCGGCGAAGATCACGGTGGGGGGCATCATGCAGATTCTGATCACCTGTCATGGAATGTACCGTCGTGATATAACCGTCTTTGATTCCCCAGTTTTCATCTAAAATTTTGACCAAAGGAGCAACATTATTCGTTGTACAAGAAGCATTAGAAAGAATAGGGACATTTAAGTCAAAATCCTTGTCATTAATGCCCAATACGATTGTTGGTATATCTTTATCTGAAGAGGGGGCAGAAATGATTACTTTTTTTGCTCCCGCTATCAAATGTAAATTTGCTTTCTCTTTACTGGTAAAATGACCCGTTGACTCGATAACGACATCAATGTCAAGCGTATTCCAGGGCAGATTTTCGGGATTCTTTTCATTCGTGACTAAAATACGCTTGTTATTGATGATGAGATGATTGTCATCAAAGTCAACCGATCCAGAAAATGGACCGTGCACAGAGTCATACTTGAATAGATGTGCTAATGTCTTTGTATCTGTTAGATCATTGATCGCAATGACTTCTAGATGTTCAGCATCCCTAATGAAAATATTGCGCAGTGTATTACGGCCAATACGTCCAAACCCATTGATTGCAATATGCATAACTGATTTTTATTTATGAAATTCAGCTATAGCTTCATTTATATTTTTATCACCTTCCCATTGTGCTTTTAATTGACCGTCGGCACCGTAAACATAATTTGCAGGGAATTGCTCAGGAACATGTATTTTTTGAATAAACTCTTGGCCTTTGTCTACTAAAACTTCAACATTCTCCATTTTTGATAATTTTGGAGCGAAATTGTCAAAGAAGCCTAATATTAAAGCAGGATCATTCATTGAAACATAGTAGATGTTAACATCTTTCAAGCGCTCTCTGTTTTTTTCTAAAGCAGTTGCTTCTTGTTGACAGTGGCTGCATCCTGGATCAAAAAGTATAAAAACTGTGTTTTTATCTTTGGAAACATCTGATTTTGAAACTTTAATACCCGATCTTAATTGGTAAAAAGTGAAGTCAGGAAGTGTTTTTGCAGCTTCTTTTTGCATAGCTGCAGGAGCTTCCGTATGTGCACTATGATCATGCCCACTATGATCGTGACCATCATGCTCATCATGTGCTTCTGTTTTTGCCGCTTCTTGCGTTTTAGTATTTGAATTGCAAGAGAATAACAGGGACGCTGTGACAACTCCTGTTATGCCTAATATTAATTTTTTATTCATGGTAATGGGTATCAATTATCTATCAAAACTATAAAAAATATTGAATTTAAACCTTAAAAAAGCTGATTAATGACACTGTACTGTATAATCATACGATGTTAAGTAATGATATTATTATCATTGTCATAATTTGTGAAGGAGGTTGATTCTATGATTTCAGGTTTTCCCTTTCCATATTCATTGTTGTATACTTTTAATAATACACGAACTGATGAGATGATCAATGGTCCAAAAATAAGCCCCAGCATACCAAAAAGATTTAACCCCAGTAATACGCCAAATACCGTAATCAGTGGCGGTACATCGCCAAGTTTACGCAATATCGTAAAACGAAGTACATTGTCAATACCACCAATTAATATAAATCCATATAAAGCCAGACCAATGGCATTTCCTGTCGAGCCAATAGCTAACAGATAAATTGCGGTAGGTACGTAAACAGTCATCGTGCCCAAGACCGGGATAATAGTGGAAACGGCCGTTATTATTCCCAGTAGAATAGGGCTGTCAACTCCAAAAATCCAATAGCCAATACCGGCAACAACGCCCTGACATATGCCAAGAATTGGAATACCGATAGCATTTGAACGTACCATCATGCTTATTTCGTTCCAGAGTTCCTTTTTACTTTGTTGCGAAAAAGGAATAGCATGCTGAATCGTAGATTCCATCTCTTTGCTATAATATTGCATAAAATAAAGTACAAATAAAGCGACGATGATATTGACGACAGTTTCCGCGACAGAATTTAAAACATTGGGTATGTATTTTGCTAATTTTTGAAGAGAATTAAGAATTGCGGCATCGGATAAATCTATGTTTTTTAATACAGGCTTATTGTGCATATAGTCTTTTACAGAATCAAATTTAGACAATAGGTCTTTTTGATTAACAATAAGCTGTTCTAACTGGGGAATTAGATAGTTAATCAATCCCCATAATGGAAACACAATAAAGATCACAGAAAGACTGATCAGGAATATACTTGAAATAGATTTACCCCACTTTTTCTTTTCAGTGAGGGTATGGTAAATATTTCTAAATAATATATAAAGTGTTATTGCTCCTAAAAAGCCCGGTAGATAGTATGATAAATTTGTAAATATTAATATACAGATCAAAAGTATGATCGTAATCAACATGATTTGGTTAATGGAGTTATTGTTTATTTGTTTGTACTTCATGGCTGGATCCTCAGAATAAATAAATACTAAGCATTTTTTAGCTAAACTAAGATAAATTTGTTTTATTTAATTGTATCATAATATAAAACAAATTTATCGATATCTGCGCTACCTTCAAGAATTATTTTATACTTGAAATTGATTAAATAGGACTAAGCAAGTTCCGGAATGAAATAAAAAAATGTTGGACTAAAGTACAGCTAGCGCTATTGAAATCAAATTTCATAAAGCTCAATGGGTAATCCATCGGGATCTTCAAAAAATGTAAATTTTTTATTTGTAAGTTTATCAACCCGGATGGGCTCTACTGAAATATCAGACTGCTGTAATAGTTGGACTTCTTTGGAGATGTCCTGTACCGCAAAAGCAAGATGTCTCAGCCCTACGGCCTCAGGTCTTGAAGGTCGTTTGGGAGGATTTGGAAATGAAAATAGCTCAATGATATAATTGCCATTTAAGGCTAAGTCTAATTTGTACGAGTTTCTGTTTTCACGATACACTTCCTGTATAATGGTAAATCCGAGTAACTCGGTGTAAAACTTTTTGGATTTTTCATAATCGCTACAAATAATAGCAATATGATGTACTTGTTGTAAATTTAATTTCATACCAGATTATTTAGCACGGACGTATTGATTGGTCCATTCGATGTGATCACCTAAAGTTTCTGCAAAATAGAGTGGAAGATGTGGATTTTTTAGAAAAGCACGCGCTATCATGATGATGTCTGCTTTTTTATCTTGTAAGATTTGTTCAGCGTGCGACGCTTCTTTGATAAGCCCAACAGTTGCTGTGATAAGATCTGTTTCTTTCTTTATTGCCGCAGCAAAAGGTAGTTGGTAATCTTTTGCAGGACTAATTTTTTGATGTGCAACTGCTCCACCAGTAGAAACATCAATTACTTCAACACCTAATTGTTTCAATTCTTGGGCAAGAGTAATAGACTGTTCCATATCCCAGCCATCATTAGCCCAGTCTGTCGCAGAAATACGAACCCATAACGATTGTGTTGTAAGTTCATGCTGAACGGCCTCAATGATTTCTTTTAAAAATCGCATTCTGTTGTCTAGAGAACCACCATATTGATCAGTTCTGTCATTCGATAGGGGAGATAGAAACTGATGGATTAGATATCCGTGAGCGGCATGAATTTCGATAATATCATAGCCAGCGGTGACAGCTCTTTTCGTAGCTAGCTGAAAATCAATAATTGTTTTTTTGATATCATCTAAGGTCATGGCACTAGGGGCTATGTCCTTCTCGGGTCTGAATGCCAGAGCAGAAGGTGCAACTGTTTGCCATCCATTTTCAGCATCCGGTGCAATTTGATAATGATTTTCCCAAGGTTTGCCTGAACTTGCTTTGCGTCCAGCATGTGCTAACTGTATGCCAGGTATTGAATTTTGTTCTTTTATGAATGTCGTTATTTCTTTTAATTTTTCGATTTGTTCATCTTTCCAAATCCCTAGATCTCCGGCACTGATTCTTCCTTCGGGCGAAACAGCTGTTGCTTCCTGAATAATGGCGGCGGCGCCTCCCATTGCAAACTGTCCCAAATGAACAAGGTGCCAGTTATTGGCAAAACCATCTACAGCCGAATATTGGCACATCGGAGAAACGACTAGTCTGTTTTTTAAACTTATGTTTTTTAGGCTAAGGCTTGAAAATAGAATGCTCATATAAAATGATTTAAATGAAATAAAAAAGGAGCATCATGCTCCTTTAAATTATATTATGGATTTGTTGACCAAAGCGAAGCAGATTTTAACATCGCTCTTCTTGGTAATTTTAAGTTTGCAATAATCAATTCTGCAAAATCCTCAGGTTGCAATACTGATTCTGGATTTCCATCTGTTAATCCGAGATCTTTGGACATATCCGAAGCAATTGTGCTTGGCATTAGCGTACAAACGCGAATATTATGTTTACGGACCTCCCGCATTAACGAATCCGCCATACCGATTACAGCAAATTTTGATGCACTATAAGCAGAAGTCGTTGCGGCTCCATTCAGCCCTGCGGTAGAAGAAACAAAAATAATGTCACCTTCATTTTTTTCAATCAACTGTGGAAGTACTACTTTTGTTACGTGGTAACTACCCAATACGTTTGTGTTAATAATATTTGTCCAAGTTTCGGCATCCATATCCACTAAAGATCCAAAGGCTGCAATTCCGGCATTGTTGATGATAATGTCAAACTGACCAAATGAAGCATTCAATTTTGCTATTGCTTCCTGCACAGCTGCTAAATCTGAAACATCAAAAACTTCATAAGTAGCTTGTACGCCTATATCCTGTAATTCCTTTACCGTAGTTTTCAGAAGTTCTTCGTTACGACCTGTGATAGCCACATGAACACCTTCTTTCGCTAGTGCGATAGCAGTTGCTTTTCCTAATCCACGAGCACCACCAGTGACGAGTGCTTTTTTCCCAGCTATATTTTCCATGTTTTAAAATTACTGATTCAAGTCCAGTTTAATGTCAATCAAATTTAATAATTACAAGTTTTCCTCTAAAATATTTGCGATGATCGGATAGGTATTTTGTTTTACCTGCTTCAGACTATGTTTATCTAACCATTCTGCTTTGGTGATATCCTCTTCAGTTTGAGGTATGAGTTTAGGGATTTTATTAACACCCATTTCATACCAATTGGTTTGTTTCAGGATAAAATCACCATTTCTCAAATAATAGGTATGGTATGATGTCTGTATTTTCTTTCCGAGGTAATCTATTTTTATGCCACATTCCTCTTCCACTTCCCTTACAGCAGCTTCTTTCATCTTTTCATGACTTTCTACTTTCCCTTTCGGAAGGTCCCATTTGCCTAATCTAAAGATGAATAAATAGTCGCCATCGCCATTTTTCACTAAGCCTCCGGCCGCTTTTATGATTTTATTCTTTTCCTTTAATTTATGGAAAATCAATTCACAGTCTTTATGAATATATAAAAATGATTTAGGAATGTCATTTTGTTCAGATAATTTAAAAAGTTTTTCAAGTTCAATATCTTGAACATCAATAGTTTGAGGGTTTTTAATACCCGTGGGAACAAAATCTGCCAAAATTAGCACAGATTGGTTCATATAAATTTTATAAATTTGCGACATGAATAATTTAAATGAGGTTGAACAAAAAGTTGCCGAATCCTTATTGCAAATTAAAGCAATAAAATTGCAACCTAAAAACCCTTTTACTTGGGCATCGGGTTGGAAGTCTCCAATTTATTGTGATAATCGTATTACTTTATCGTATCCAGCAATCCGTACGTATATTCGTCAGAAGCTTTCAAAGTTGATTCAAGAAGAATTTGGATCAGTGGATATGATTTCTGGTGTAGCTACTGCAGGTATTCCACAAGGTGTACTAGTTGCTCAAGATTTGGGCTTACCATTTTCTTATGTGAGAAGCAGTGCTAAAGATCACGGTCGTCAAAATATGATTGAAGGTGAGATTGTTAGCGGTCAACGTGTTGTTGTTGTTGAAGATTTAGTTTCAACGGGTAAAAGTAGTTTAATTGCGGTAAAAGCTTTACGTGAGGCAGGATGTAATGTGGTAGGTCTAGTGTCTATTTTCACATATGGTCTGGATGAAGCAACAAAGAATTTTGCTGATGCAAAATGTACTTTACATAGTCTTTGTGATTACAATTCACTCATTCAAGTGGCTGCAGAAAATGGTTTTATTTTTGAAGAAGATGTTGAGTTATTAAAAGATTGGAGAAAAAATCCTTCAACCTGGTCACCAATTGTCTAATTTATAAAAAGGAATTTTTATGACAACTATTCAGAACAATGTAACAATTGAAAAGTCGGTTCAGGAGGTTTATGCTTTTTTGAAAGACTTAAATAATCATGAGCAATTGATGCCTGAGAATATTTATAATTGGTCGTCAACTGCCGATGAGGCACGTTTTACAATTCAGAATATGGCTAAGTTGGCCCTGAAAGTAGACGAAAGGATAGAAGATCAAGAAATAAAACTAGTTCCATCTGAAAAGGCTCCTTTTGATGTTACATTAAAATGGACTTTGTCAACAGTTTCGGCTAACGTAACAGTGGCAACATTTACGATTGAAGCTGACTTGAATATGATGATGAAAATGATCGCTTCAGGACCTCTTCAAAAATTAGCTGATTTTCAAGTGAATAAATTGAAAGAGATTTTAGGATAATCTATCCCTATTTTATCCTATAAATTTTCAGTCTATAAAGAAATGTCTTCCAATTTGGAAGACATTTTCATTTTATATATTATGCAAGTCTTTCGTGTACTTTATTCCAATTCACTACATTCCACCAGTTTTTGATGTAATCTGCTCTCTTATTTTGATAATGTAAATAGTAGGCATGTTCCCATACATCTAATGCTAAAACTGGAATACCTCTTTGATCGACCACATCCATTAATGGATTGTCTTGATTAGCGGTTGATGTTATTTTTAGCTTACCTGAATCGTCCAAGATTAACCAGGCCCAGCCTGAACCAAATCTTGAAGTCGCCGCAGCCGCAAACTGTTCTTTAAATTTGTCCATTGATCCAAAAGATGAGATGATCAATTGCATCACTTTTTCAGAAGGACCCGTTTGTTTTCCAGATAGGTTTTCCCAGAAAAAATTATGATTCCAAGCCCCACCAGCGTTATTGCGTGCTTTAGCAGAATATTTAGAAATATTTGCCAACAACTGCTCTTCAGAAGTTTCAGTAATATTTTCTGCCACTATTGCCTCATTGATAGC
Organism: Sphingobacterium sp. JUb20; assembly: GCF_004342035.1. Classification (NCBI taxonomy): domain Bacteria; kingdom Pseudomonadati; phylum Bacteroidota; class Sphingobacteriia; order Sphingobacteriales; family Sphingobacteriaceae; genus Sphingobacterium; species Sphingobacterium sp. JUb20. The sequence continues at coordinate 48,931 of NZ_SLYV01000005.1, forward strand.
TTTAATATATGCAGTATGATGCTTCGTGTAATGGATTTCCATTGTTAAGGCATCAATATTGGGTTCGAGGTCGGAATAAGTATAAGGAAGTTTGATTTGACTAAAAGAAAGAGGAGCGGCTTGATTACGTGCAGGTTCAGCTTGGGCTAAATTAGTTAAAACACTGCCCGATACTGCGACAGCCAAGGTTGCTTTAGCGGTGTTGTGAAGGAAGTTTCTACGTGTTTGCATTCTTTTATTTATTAAGTTAATGGTAGTAATATAACGCGTTTTTTTTGTTTTATTATTCTTTAACACGGGAAATTTTAGAATAGAACGAGAATGTTACTAAACCATGACTTTTGCTATTTTTTTAAGATGCTATTGTAGCTGTAATTTTCTTTTAAAATTAATAAAGTTAAAATTAAGTATAAAAAGTGGCGAAGTATTAACTCTTAATGTTGACTTCGTGGCTCAACCTTTTTAAGACACGATTTAAACTTCTAGTCGAAATACCGCGGTATGACACAAGCTCTTCTTTTGAAATTATAATTGTTTGCTGATGCTGTAAATGCATGAGGATAGCCACATTTATCTTGCACCAGCAATAGTTCTGACGGGAAATTTGGTTTTGTATATAGCGGTTATGAAAAAAGGTTGTTATCATACTCTTTGACAACAACCCATTTTAGGATATTATATCTAGCGGCTAACTTTTAACTTATCCAAGAGCAAAAACAATAAAAATCCAACAATTGAAGGGATAACCCACCACAGTTCATATGTCGCCAAAGGAATTGATGCTAATATATTTTCAGCTCCTTTAATATGTATTTCAAATCCTGCTAAGAGATAAATTGTAGAAACAAGTGTTGTTCCTGCTAAAGCTCCAATGTAGGGTAGTCTAGATTTAATCAAACGACCAAAGATAAGTACATAGAGTACGAGGGTAATTACAATTGGATAAATGAATGCTAAAAATGGATAAGCAATTTGAATAATATACTCCACGCCGGTTATGGCAAGTACTGCCGAAAAGAGACAGCAAATAATGACAATCCACTCGTAGGTAATTCGATTATTAAACAGCTGACTAAAAAATGTACCTACAGCACAAGTTAAGGCGATTGCAGTAGTTAGGCACGCTAAAGCAATACTGACTGAAATGGCAAGCACGCCATAGCTTCCAAAGATTTTATGCGAAATAAACAGGAGTAACTCTGCCCGTTTTACATCTGGAGATAAAGGATATCCAGATTTTGCCCCTAAAAAAACTAAACCACCGTAGATCAATAATAAACAAAATGTTGCTAGGCAACCTGCACTCGTGACGATTCTATTTTTATCTTTAAGTTTTTCATATCCTTTGGCTTTTGCTGCAGCGATAATAATACTGCTAAAAATGACTGAAGCCAACACATCCAATGTTTGGTACCCTTCTATGAAACCAAGCTTAAAGGCTTGCATGGATTCCATCTGATGTGCGGTATTCGGTGATAAAGGAAACAAAATTCCCATGATGATCATACCGATCAATAAAATCAAAAGTAACGGTGTTAGAAAATTTCCAATTACATTCACGACTTTGGAAGGGCGGATAGAAAGGATAAAAGTAACCGCAAAAAATAGTATTGAACCCCAGATGGGAGATAAGTTCGGAAATGCAGGCAATAAACCTACTTCAAAAGTAGTCGCGGCTGTTCTCGGAATGGCAATTAGAGGCCCTATACCCAGCATGATGATGATACCCAGGATGGTGGCTATATAAGGATGAGTTCGATTACCTAAATCTTTGAATGATTCACCTGAATTGATGATCGATAAAACGCCTAACAGAGGAAGTAAAATACCTGTAAGCCCAAAACCTATTATTGCCCAGTCCCATTGATCTGCCGCATTTAATCCAATAAAAGGAGGAAGCAGTAAGTTCCCAGCTCCAAAAAACATAGCAAATAAGGCGAATCCTAGTGTCGTAATATCTTTGATTTTTTTCATCAATAGTTAATTATGTTCTTTCAAACAGGTCTGAGCTTCTTATCAACACAAGAGTGTTCATAGGCTGCACGTTGTAGATCTTTGAGATGTAAATAGTATTATCGAACGGCAAATATAATAGGACTTTCCAATTAAACAAGAAATAAGTAACGCTGTTTTTAAATAGCTTATTTATATTGTTGACTAGGGTTCGGAAATAAAATGCAGTATAAGCAATATGGTTGCAGTAGTTTGAATGTCTGTATTGCTGCGTAAAATGATCAGATCTAAGATTTTTTTACCTTCCCTAAGTTATGCTGAAATCAGTTGATTTCAAAAAAGAGACCGAATATCACGGAGATATCATACATCGTACTAAAAATAAGAAAGCATCTTGATACAAATCAAGATGCTTCATGCTATTATAAAAATTGACTTTTAGGTCTATTTTATGAACTGTTTTATTTTCAATTTAAAGGTCACATCTCTACCTGCAGTAACGAGTTCATTTGCTTTGAAGATGATGACTTCATTTGGATTTTCAGATAAGGATGTTCCTTTATACAATACTACATACCGATCAGCAGTAGGGTATACAGCATGTGTTGGAGCACCTGCGTACACCATCCATGTTGGACCTGTTACTGGTACGTTCATGCTTGTGGCATCTAATCCTAATGATGTTGCTTCTTTAAAATCAAGTTCTTTTAAGTTCGCGATTTTGATATCTTCAATAGCCTTTCCTTTTAAATCAAAATATCCAAATTTATAAGCTGCTGTACTTGGTTTAAGAGTTGTACCGGAAGTTCCTGAGAAATTTACTAGACTTGTTTCGACAGTTTCAGTAATTTTATCATTTAATAAATCATAAAATACTGTTTTCCCAGAAGCAACAGCAACAGTACCTGTTTTTACCTCTTTTTCTTTGAGGATATTGATATCATGCGATTCCGATTTTAATTGGTATCGTGCATTTCCATCTTTAGCTGTTACTTTATCTGCTTGCATAATGATGACTTCAGTTTGTGCACCACTTGTGATGTCTGCTTTTTTGTAGAATACAATATAACGATCTGCAGTCGGGTATACAGCATGATTATTTTTATAGTCATAAATAATCCAAGTTGGACCGTTTGCCGGTTCTCCTGCAGTGGATGCATCTATAGTTAAAAAATTAGTTTCTTTAACATCCAATTGGTTAAAGTCTGCTGTATTGGTCAATTTAATATCTTTGATACTCGTATTTTTCAAGTCAAAATATCCCATTTGATAGCCTTGGTTTCCCAAATCTAAACGAGACCCGTACATGCCTGAAAGTTTAAAAGTATAAGAGCTTTCTGTCGCATCTTCTTGTTTCTTTAAGTCGTAAAATATGGTTTTACCACTTGGTACAGCAACATTAAGTCCTTCAGTTTTGAAAACTTCTTCTTCTTTTGGATCTTCAACTTTATCTTTTTTACAAGCTGTAAATTGAAAAGAGGTCAGTGCAATAGCACTAACACACAGGATACTTTTTAATTTGTGTGATGATTTCATGATTACACGGATTTAAAATTACGAGATAACTGCTTTTGAATTAAATGTATTGGTAAATGCTTCAAATGTCGCTAATGCAGCATCGATAGCTTCTTGCTCGTCATTTTCGGCAACTTCTGCATTGATTATTGCAGTAAACTCCGCCCATTTTTCCATTGATTGGTCACCATAACCATTAAAAAAGTTAAATCCCGAATTGATACCTCTATGTTGAAGCATTTTGACAATATGTGGCCCGCCCATGATAGATCCCTCTAGTACATAAAGAGCACCGATAGCTTGGTTTTTTGTGCTGATCGTCGGTAACACAACTTCAGGTAAGTTTTCTAAACTACCACCTAGTTCAATGATATCTTTGGCAACATGTGATGCATTTCTGCGTGTGGCATAGTAAGACGCTAAGCTTGCTGGTAATGCCGCTTCAATGTTTCCTTCTGCAGCATTGAAATAAGCATAGAAATATTTCAATACGTCTGCATAATCTAAGTTATTTTCAATAGCCTTCAATTTAAAAATAACATTTTTTTCTAACTCTTGATGGCCATTTTTTGTGGCTTCTTTGATTTTTAAGTTTAACATGATATTTGCTTATTAATTTTATAAATTACTCGTTTTTAAATTTTTTGTTCCATCTTCTTGTATGAAATATCGGAAAGTAAAGTAGGGGGCAGGCCAGTAAAGGTCAGTAATAGGCGTAAAATTGTGAATACCCTGATATACACTGATCATTTGTAGCTTGACATATTTTCCATTACTTAAACGGATGACATAGGTGCGGTCAGGCATGGCCTGTACCAAATGGCGCTGTATATTATAATCATACCAGCCTGACGACTCGGCATCCATAATAATACCGAATGCATTTATTTTTGAGTTTTCAAATTCAATATCCTCAGGAGCTGAATCGACCTGGTCATATGGCTTTTTAATCAGTACGACGCGGTGTCTTGATGGATTTCCGTAAGCGGGATTATTTTCCATCGTTCCATCATTTATAAAAAGTGTTCCATTGTATTGTCCTGTAAAGGCAAGATCCCAATCTGTTTTTGCAAAGTTCGTTACCGAATCGGTATGATTTTTTAACCAAGTCTGGTTTTGATCTGAAAACCGAAATAGGAAAGTATAAAAGTCTCTTGTTTCTTTGGGGTTTCCGCCACCGACACCAGCTCCGACATAAGCATTTACATCACCAGCAAGATCTTTTATGATCGTACTTTTTCCGTCGGCTAAGATGTCTGGCTCAATGTTAGGTTTAAAACATGAAGTAAACACTGTTGCTATGCAACTATAAAAGAATATTTTTATGGATAATTTCATCTTTTTACTTTATTAATCTGTAGGATAGGCCAAAGGATAAACTTCGACCAATTTGGCCTGGAATTAAATAATTAATATAGTTTCCGAGGTTTTCTCCAGTCACCCGGACAGTTAAAGGAAGTTTGTCAAACTTTTTTTCAATAGTTGCATTATAGAGAATATGCTGATTGACAAATGTGTCAAAACGATCAATAAAATGATTGCCATTTGCATCTGAAAATGCATACTTCCCTCGGTAGTTAGCACGTGCATTTATTGTCAGATTCCAAGGAGCTTGATAAATTGCACCTATGTTGAATTGATGTCTTGATCTGTTTTCTAAGCCCCAGTAGTCTTTTGATGTTGGCGTAAATGTCTCTCCGGTCTTTGGATCTCTTAAGGTATTAAATGGCCAATTCCCTTGTTTTATGCTGTCAACAACACTCATATCTTTCGCAATCAGGTATTGATAGCCTGCATTGATTGTGATTTTTTCTAACACCCGAGTAGAAAAAGATATGTCAAATCCTTTATTGACTGACTTTGGTAAATTTTGATACGAATAAATCGCCATGTTTTGCATACCTGTAGCAACCTGTATACTATTGATTTGATTTTTAAGCTGATGACGAAATACATTGACTTCTACTGTTGTATTCGTTAACGGCTTCCAGGTCAAACCTGCATTGATTGAGGTGTTGTGCTCGGCTTTTAAGTTACCATCAAGTTGATTGATGATGTAATTGCGACGTTCAGAAATTTGTCCTGCGGCATCCATTTCATCCAGAGTACTGTTTAAAACTTCATTGCCGATAACGTAGTAATTGGCAGCAGGGTTGTAAAACACCTGATAACGGGTCTTGAAGTCAGGAGCTTTAAATCCAGTTCCTATACCTGTTTTCAAAGCAAGCTGAGGCAGCAATTGATAGGTCACACCTAAACTTGGGTTTAATCGCCCTCCGTAATTGTCTGTCTGGTCATAGCGCAATCCTGCAACAACAGTGGTTTTTTCTCCGATTGTTTTATTCGCTTGGGTATATAAAAAGAAGTTCTTCTGATTTTTGCTGTCAAAATTTTCAGCAAGATCCATAGCTTCTATAGCGCCACCTAGTCCCATAGTCACATTTAAGCCTTCTGACTGATAAGCAAATTGTTGTTCCAGACGATGGACCATCTGTGTAAAATTGTCTGAAGCTAAATTGGCATTGTTTTGCTGTGCTGTTACTTTATTATCGGATTGATAATGCGATACGTAATAGGTAGAAAGTGATTTCCAGCGTTCATTCCAACGGCTATCGTAGAACAATGAAGCATTGATGTCAGTCTCTTTTTGTTGATCTAGCGTGCTGAAATCTTGTCCGTAACCACGGTGCATATCGGATTGGCGATAGTTATAACGCCCTGAAGCGCCAATGAAATGCTGATTATCTTTCAATTGATGTCTTACTTTTCCCTGGATGGAAAAAGTTTGGTAGGGTGGGACCGTGGTTCCGCTTGACTGAAATTTTTTGTTTGTATTAAAACCATCCGTACGGTAGTAATTCGTAGAGAGTAAAGCTGTTCCTCTATTTTTATTAAAGGAAGTCTCACCTTCTAAGGTTGCATCCAATACGTTGAAACTTCCATAGTTAATATTTGCATGCATTTGAGGAGTTACTTTACCTAAACGGGTGATGATATTGATCGCTCCTCCCAGTGCATCACTCCCATAAAGACAAGAAGAAGCCCCTTTGATAATCTCTATACGTTCTATATTTGTTACCGAAATACGTGATAAGTCAAAGTTACCGGAACTTCTGCCGAGCATCGGCTGTCCGTCAATAAGGATCATGACGTATTCACTAGAGAATCCTTGCAGCTGCACACCTACAGAACGGTTACCCCCAGCAGTATTGTTAACAATAGCAATACCTGTCTGTTCTTTTAAGACCTCGTCCAAACGTCTACTCCCCATAAGTTCAATTGCCTTCCTGTCGATAATAGTAACCGGCATAGCAGAGTTCTTAGGATCAATTAATGTTGGACGGTTTTGAATCTCTTGCGTAACCAATGCTTCATCTAAAACTTGATTCGATTTATGAAGCTGGAAGCGATGTAGCTGCTTATCTTTTGCGATCAACTCAATAGAGCCAGTTAAGGTTTCATATCCAATTGCACTTAAAGTATAAGTATATGTTCCGGCATATAATTTTTTGACTATGAAATTTCCCCGATTATCTGTTTTTGTCGTAGATCGGTCTGGTTCGATTAAAATACTAACATCTGCCAACGGTCTTTGTAATTCATCCACAATAAGCCCCTGAAATTGCGCATTCTGTTGTGCAAGCACTGAATTGCTTTTCCCGATTAGAAAAAGAAAACTAAATAGCAGGCATAGATAGTGTGTTGTCTTCAAAGTTATTTGTAATAATTCTAAATAATAATGCAAGTATCTCCATAAAATGCCAAAGTTTATTTATGCATTGTGTATTTTGATTTGTGCAAAGCGTATTAATTTTTGTGCAATATGATATTATTTAAATGACATAATGATCCCTGCTATTTAGTTAATTTATTGTTAACCAGAGTATTTAAGTTGTTTATATCTATTCTTGTGTATTAGTGTAAGCGTATTGCAAACAGAACTCTTTATTTGTAATTAGTTTAAATAAGCCCATTTTTGTTCTTCATAAATGAACAAATTATATGAAGAAAATATTAAATAATTTTGCGCTTGTCATCATTTTATGGTCTAGCTATACAGTAGCTATAGCACAGGGCAACACGCCAAAAAGAATTGTTTCCTTAAGTGGAAGTTTGACGGAAATTGTTGATGCATTAGGGCTAGGTGCTAATCTAGTGGCTGTTGATGTGACAAGCGATTATCCAAGTTATGTGAAAGAGATTCCTAAAGTGAGCAAAAACAGATCAATTACGGCTGAAGGAATTGCTTCATTTCGTCCAGATATCGTACTAGGTTTTGAAGGAGAGGTCAGTGCGGCTGTATTGGCGCAATTTAAGACCTTGAATATTTCATGTGTTTTGTTTAAACAGGAATTTTCTGAGGCAGGATTAACAGGATTGGTTCGCAAAGTAGGACAATCTTTAAATGTTACTACAAAGGGAAATCAGGTTGCAGATCAATTATCGAAAGATCTAAAGTCGGCAATTGCGAAGGGGAAATCGAGTAAAGCAACTAAAATGATGTTTGTATATGCACGTGGGGCAGGAGCAATGAGTGTATCTGGTTCAGGAACTGCCGTTGATGCGGTAATCAAGTTAGCCGGTGCTCAAAATGTGATGAAAGGTTTTACAGGATACAAAACATATAATACAGAAGCTTTAGTTCAGGCCAATCCGGAAGTTATTTTGTTATTTGATTTTGGGATGTCCAGTTTAGGAGGAAAAGAAGCTATTTTGAAGTTACCAGGTGTTAACTTAACTACAGCAGGTAAAAATAAAAGAGTAATTGCTATGGATGCATCCTTGTTAAATGGTTTCAGTATGCGTTTACCACAGGCGATACAGCAGTTGCACGAAAAATTATTTGGAAAATAGTTGCTGTAATGAAAAATACCTTAATTTACACGCTACTCAGCATATTACTTATTATCGTAGTCATATTTTCATTAGGGATGGGATCGATTTCGGTTTCCTTTTGGGATGTTTGCTCTATACTGTTACATAAGATAGGTCTTAAAGCTTCATCAGGTATTGATGAGCTGACCGTGAATGTCTTGGAGCAAATACGATTACCTAGAATTCTAATGGGAATTGCAGTTGGTGCAGCTTTAGGAATCAGTGGAGCAGCTATCCAAGGTATATTTCGAAATCCATTAGCGGAACCTGGCTTAATGGGAATTTCTTCAGGCGCTTCTTTCTTTGCCGCACTCGTTATCTCTTTCGAAGGCTTGTTACTTCCCATGATTTCTGCAAGCCTGGGTTATTACGTTCTGGCATTTGCCGCGTTTTTAGGAGCAACATTGACAGTGCTTATTGTTTATCGTATATCCATGAACAATGGGAAATCTCATATTGCAACCATGCTTTTAGCAGGTGTTGCTATGAATGCATTTGCAGGAGCCTTAACGGGATTATTGAGTTATTTAGCAACTGAACAACAATTACGTTCCATCACCTTTTGGTCATTGGGCAGTTTAGCGGGAGCATCATGGGAAAATATTAAAGTATTGTATCCCTGTGTCTTGATTTCTTTAGTTATTCTACCTCTTTTTGCGAAACAATTGAATGTTTTTGCTTTAGGAGAATCTCAAGCTGAAATGATGGGCGTCAATACAAGCCGGTTGAAAATTGTTGTTATTTTGTTTTCAACATTGGCAGTAGGAGCAGCTGTTGCATTTTCCGGAGTTATCAGCTTCGTGGGTTTATTAGTGCCGCATGCAATCCGGTTGATTGGTGGTGTTGATAATCGGTACGTGCTCGTGGCATCAAGTATTGCCGGAGCATTGGTCCTCACACTTGCTGATCTGCTTTCCCGCTTAATTATTCAGCCATTGGAACTTCCTATTGGGGTTATTACAGCATTATTGGGTACTCCAGTTTTCTTATTTATCCTGATCAGAGACAAGAATAAAATCTAGTTTATGCTACAAGTACAATCACTATCATACGAAATCAAAGGGCGTCCCATTTTAAGGGATATTGATATCTCTATTCAAAAAGGCGAATTTTACGCAATTGTAGGAGCAAATGGAGCCGGAAAAACATCTTTGTTACGTATGTTGGCTTCCGATCTGAAACCTGCAAAGGGAGAAATATTGTTTAAAGGCAAACCACTTCGTTCTTACTCATTGAAAGAACTTGCTTATGCGAGAGCTTTCCTACACCAGTCCAATAGTATGGCTATGGCGTTTACTGTCGAGGAGGTCGTCCGTATGGGACGCTATCATTTGAAAGCATCTCAGGAGCAACACAACGTGGCTATAGCAGAGTGTATGCGCATCTGTGAAGTCGAACATCTGGGCGATAGAAAAATACAGCAACTGTCGGGTGGAGAGCAGCAACGTGTTCATTTTGCAAGGGTATTGGCACAGGTGTGGGACCAGAAAGACGTTTTGTTATTATTAGATGAGCCTGTAGCGAGTATGGATATCCAATTTCAACATCAAACACTAGCCATTGCGAAAGCTTTGACTGCTGTTGGGTTTAGTGTTGTCGCCATATTACATGAACTGAATCTTGTTGCACAGTATGCCGATCGTGTATTGATGCTCAAATCGGGTAGGAAATGGTGGGAGGGAGCTCCTATTGAAGTGCTCAAGCCTGAAAATATATATGCTATATTTGGTGTACAAACAAAAGTGAGTACTGATATGGCTACGCTGACACCGTCTGTACAAACCTGTACAGTACATTATTCAGCAGCAAAATTTAATTCAAATTATAAACATGAACTGGCGATGGAATTAAAAGAAAAGTACGAAAATTATAAAAAAGATAATCCTAAGGCAAGGATTTACGACTGTGCAAAAGCACTTAAGGTAAGTGAAGCACAGCTTCTATTGACACAATTGTCAGATGATGTGGTGTTACTTAAGGATGATATTTGGGCTATTTTGCAGGAATTACCACGCTTAGGGCATGTTATGGCTTTGACACGTAATGATGCATGTGTTCATGAAAGAAAAGGAACGTATCCCACACCTTCCAATGAGGGGCATGTCGTACTATTTCATAATGATGATATTGACCTACGCGTTTTTATTCAGAATTGGGCCTATGCATTTGCTGTAAAAGTTAAAGATCTTTTGAGTATCCAGTTCTTTGATACAGCGGGATTAGCTGTTCATAAAGTTTATTTGACCAAAGACTCTAATCCGATTGCTGTTTATGAAGAAGTTGTAAATTCTTATCGTGCTGCAGACCAGACGTATTTTACAATCAATATTCCCGCAGTTTTAAGCGATATCTCCATTCCAGATACGGAAATTGCTGTCGATAGTTTTCAGTCAGATTGGCTGAATATGAAGGATAGCCATGAATTCTTTGGTATTTTACGTAAATATAGCTTACAGCGGACACAGGCATTACGCCTGGCACCTTCTGGTTTCGCAGAGCAATTGCCATTAGAGCGATTTACAGAAATCTTAAACCAGGCTTCAGAACAGGAAGTTCCTGTCATGGTTTTTGTTAGCAATAAAGGCTGTATACAGATACATTCGGGATTGATCACGAAACTTGTAACTATGGAGAATTGGTTTAATGTACTAGATCCACAGTTTAATCTGCATCTTAATATGGATGCGATTGACCAAATATGGCAGGTTAGAAAACCTTCTACGGATGGTGATGTAAACGCATTGGAAGTTTACGACAAGCAGGGAAATCTAATTGTTCAACTTTTTGGGAAACGAAAACCGGGTATTCCTGAATTAGAATCATGGCGTTCGCTATTGCAAGGTCAAAAGGTATAAAAGTAAATTAACGGCTTATTTCTGAAGGGAGTAAGCCGTAATATTTTTTAAATGCATGTGTAAAGCTAGCCTGATGTTTAAAACCCACGATCGTACTCACCTCATACATGTTCTTGTTTTCATTTAAAATCAGACGTTTTGCCTCCTCCATTCGGATACGTGTGATGTAGTTGTAAATGGTAGTACCAAAATGTTGTTTAAAGCCATTGCGAAGTTTAAACTCATTTAATAGTACTAATTTCGATAATTGCTTGTGTGTTGGCGGATTGACAAAATTATTGCGAAGAATCCGCTGTGCCTCTTCCAGTTTTTGAACATCTTCGATCTTTAAAAGATCCGTAAGTTTATCGCTGATGAAACTGAACTGTTCAAACTGAAGCATGATGAGTTCGAGAATGCGCGCATTGACAAATATCTGCTTCAATTCATTTTTATTTGTCGTGGTACGAATACTATCAATGATCCCCTTCATTTCTGTGGTAACAAAAAGATCTTCTTCGACAATGGAGATCACTTTCTTTTCCTTCATCTTCTCTTTGAATTCCAAATGAAGTGGCGTATGTATGCTGATCATATTCTGATAGAGTTCAGGTGTCATGATGACCATAAAATACAGGAAGTCCTGATTGCTCTGAATCGGATGCTCTTCGTAAAGAGAAGGAATGTAACGTATGTTATGTTTACTGAACGTAAATCCATGCGCAGATTCTGATTTACTGAGGATAAATTGGCTCACGACAGCTTCGCCTTCTATCTCCGAGATAATATCTACGGGAGCTGAAACACGCATATCCGCGCAGAGCACAAACAAGCCTCTGCTCAGGATCTGATAGGTACTGATATTTATCGGGCTTTTATTGATTGCAATATGCTTTTCGGATAAAATGGTATTGATCGAGCTGATCTCAGGAAGCTCTTCCCAAAATAGCCATTCATTATGTTGTTTTATCTTTGCTTTTATAATCATACCTTATTACAAATATACATTATTTGTAATAGATCTAAATTAATTTATTGAAATGAGACCTTTAAATGACGAGCAATTATTCCATTTTAAAAAACAGGTTGATTGAAATGCAAACAGATGTTTATGAATAAGATAATTAGCGTATAGCCGATGAATCTAAGTGTCATATCGGGCAATAAGTTGGTTAATCTACTCTATTTTAATATCTTTTAAATTAAAAAAATGTATATATTTGCCGCCATAGCCGAGAACCATTTTTAGAAATGAACGAACAGTATAAGCCAGGAACCCATCAATTGTTAACACTTCAGGTGAATGATGTTAATCTATTAACCGATATGTCGAATTTTTTAGATTTTACAATACATCAAATAAATGATCATGGTCTGAAAATTGTCGGAATCTCATCTCATGAATTTGACAGTAAAGGTTTCACAGTAGCTATATGTTTGATGGAATCACATATCTGTATCCATACATGGCCTGAGTTTTCACAACTTACACTAGATATTTATCTATGTAATTATCTCAAGGATAATACGAAGAAAGTACTTGAGCTAGGGGAGGTTTTTAAGCATTATTTTGATGCGTCAGTATTGAATGAAACCATTGTTAATCGATAGTTTATGCTTATCATTTGCTCGAAATGTAATTTTAAACATGGTTTTGATGTTGAAGTGGTTGATTATAAGGGTTTCGTATGTTCTAATTGCGGAAGTTATTATAAAGGTGAAGATCATACAACTTGGACTTTTGTTAAAGTCTTTCCGAAGCCTGAATATATTTTATGGACTAGCTTAGGGGAACGGATTGGAGAAAAGAAAAACGATTATGTGGTTATTACCAAAATACAAAGGGTTAATCTAGATGGCGAGTATAGTAATGAATATGTAGGTCTCAATTCCAAAAACAACGAAATTTATTGGAGTGATGGATCTGATTATGCAGCTATTCTACATTCAGTTGGACTGCCAGAAATAAAATCAGTAAAGGAAGATCGGCTTAAATTACAGACAAGGACCTATATTTTAAAATATCAGGATACTTTAAAGGTAGTGTACGCGGAAGGGTTTGTCTTTGAAGATCTTGATGCAAGATCTCAAGCTAATACTTATATCAATAGTATCAATGAAGATCGTTTCGTATCGCATGAAATAATTGATAACGTGAACGAGTACTATAGTGGAACATATCAAAATCAAGAAGATTATTTTCAAACCTTTGAATATTATAATGAATACCTAAGCCGGAAGAAAAAGACGAGTACGATCCTCAATATATTGACCATTGGTTTTGTTATCTTAATCGGATTAGGATTCTTTTTAATTAACAGGTCTAATATTCAGGAGTATTACTATCAATTTGATCAAAAATTTACTTCCTCAAAATTGAATAATGAGTACATTGGGGAGTCTTTTAGTGTAAATGGCAGTGAACCACAAAAATTAACTTTTCAAGGAATTTCAGATGTTAATGTTCCAAATGTGCATCTTCGGATCAAGTTGGTTAATGAACTTACCAACCAAATACAGGAAACAGCACTTTTGCAACATCATTATAATGAAGTTAATCATGCTTGCGGTATTTCGGTGAGTTTTTGCAAAGTAGAGCCCGGCACATATCACATGGTATTTGAAACCTACTCAACTAATAAGAATGTTGCTTCAGTATATCTAAATGAAGACTACAAGATTACTTTTGGAGGTGTAGATTACTGGGGCTTAATTATTACTTATGTTTTGCTCGTATTGTTGGTCTTGTGGATAAGAAATTCATTGTTAGGACTTGGAAAAGATAGCCTTATGTTTGTCAATAAAGAAATTAATTATTTAACGGTATTGAATTATAAAGGCTTTGGATCCTGGTTCGTGATCTTGTTTGGATTATCTTTAGGCTTACAGTACTATAATAAATATATCAAAACTTGTACAACATCTTATCAAGTAAATACAGTGGAAGATAATACATATACCGGATCTCGGTATCATTATTATCGACCAACATATTCGGATTATGGTTCTAGTCACAAATAAAAATATATAGTCATATGAATTATGAAATCTTTTACAAAGGAATAGCGGCATCTATTGTCTATTCTATAATCGGAATTGTCGTTTTTATATTTGCTTATTGGGTTATAGAGAGGTTAACACCTGAAAAATCATGGCAAGAAATCGTTAAAAACAAAAATATTGCATTAGCGATTGTTTTTGCTGCATTCATTCTAGGCATATCGATTATTATTGCGGCAGCTATTCATGGATAAAAAAAAGAATCTGCCCATATTTCTGCTGATATCTGTTTTCATAATTGCTACATGTGGTCTTATTTATGAACTGGTTGCAGGTGCATTAGCTAGTTATTTGTTAGGAGATTCTGTAAAACAATTTTCATTTATTATTGGGACCTATCTTTTTGCGATGGGCGTGGGTTCGTTTTTTGCTAAGTATATTGTTAAAAATCTTTTAGACCGATTTATAGATATCGAGTTGTTGATTGGAATAATTGGTGGAACTAGTTCTGTTATTTTATTTCTGTTATTTCAACAAGTTGAACATTTCCAGTTGATCTTATATCTTTTTGTTTTTTTAACAGGATGTCTTAGCGGAATGGAAATACCGCTGTTAATGAATATTTTAAAAGATCGTGTCAACTTTAGAGACTTGGTTTCTAATGTCTTCACTTTTGATTATATCGGTGCTCTTATTGCCTCTGTATTATTTCCAATATTACTCATTCCGAAACTTGGGGTAATGGGGACATCATTATTTTTTGGAATTATCAATGTTACTGTTGGCATATTTCTCTCTTTTTATTTGAGTAAACAACTTAAAAATCCAATTATTCTTAAAATAAAGTCACTTGTATGCTTTATTATTTTGATTGGTTTGTTTTTTTACTCTAATGAACTGTTAAAATATTCCGAGAATCAGCTATACAGTACCAATGTTATTTATAAACACTCTACGCCATATCAACGTATTGTACTGACTGAGGCAAAAGGAGAATATCAGCTGTTCTTAAATAATAATCTACAATTCAATACAAAGGACGAATATCGATATCATGAAACGTTGGTCCACCCAGCGATGTCTATTGCTAAAAGTCCAAAGAAAGTACTTGTTTTAGGAGGGGGTGACGGGCTTGCAGTAAGAGAAATTTTAAAATATTCTTCTGTAGAAAAAGTAGTGCTTGTCGATCTGGATGAGGGGATGACAAAATTGTTCCAGACAAATGAACTGTTGAGAAAGCATAATGCTAATGCATTGAACAATTCTCGTGTTGAGGTTATAAATAGGGATGCGTTTCTTTGGGTGAAGGAAGCAAAAGATAAATTTGATGTGATGATTATCGATTTTCCTGATCCATCTAATTATAGTTTGGGAAAACTCTATACAAACAATTTTTACAAAAGCCTATATCCACTCATGGAGCCGCAATGTATCGTTTCTGTTCAAACAACATCTCCATATTTTGCACCAAAATCTTATTGGTGCATTTATGAGACTATCGCATCTGTTTTTCCGAATAATTTGGCCTATCATACTTATGTTCCTTCTTTTGGCGAATGGGGATTTAACCTCTTCTCACCCGATATGAGAGTCAATTTTAATCGCGTAAACCAGCGTGTTCCAAATTTGAAGTATTATAATTATAATCTTCAGAAAATGACCGATTTTCCAGCTGATATGAAAGCTGTAGATGTGGAAATAAATCGTTTAGATAATCAGATTTTAGTACGGTATTTTGATGAGGAGTGGAGTAAAATATAAAGAATCCAGGCGATCATTTGTTAAAAATAGTATTTTACTGACGTTAGGAAGCTATCTTTTATCTTCTTGTAAAAGGAGAATGAATACCATATTTCTAAAATTAACGGGGACAAACCATATTTTAGGACATAAACTACGGTTTCCTGATTTTCCAAATATTAGTGAGACAATGGAGATTCCAGTTTTGATAATAGGAGGTGGGATTGCAGGGCTTACAGCCGGATATACATTAAATAAGCGTGGTGGGAAAGATTTTCTTCTTGTAGAATTAGAGACTGAGACGGGAGGAAATGCAAAGAGTGGAGAAAACGAGTATTCCAAGTATCCACTTGGAGCTCATTATTTGCCGCTTCCAAATGCTTCTAATGTTGAGTTGATTGATTTTTTATTTGAAGTAGGAGTGGTAATTGGCCGAGAAGACGATGGAAATCCAATTTTTGACGAAGAGCAGTTGTCCTTTGCGCCACAGGAACGTTTATTTATCAAAAATAAATGGCAAGAAGGTATCGTGCCACAATATGGGAGTAGTGATTTGGATCAAGAGGAAATTAAAAGATTTTTGGATCAAATGGAGGTATTTAAGAATCTCAAAGATCCCAATGGTCATTTTATTTTTAATATTCCAATGTGTTATTCTTCACCTGAAAAATTTGATTTAGGCTTTGATCAAATAACGATGGAAGAGTGGCTGCAGAAAGAAGGTTATACATCGCGCTATCTTCATGAATATATTAATTATTGCTGTAGGGATGACTATGGTACTGGAATAAAATATACTGCTGCATTTGCTGTTATCCACTATTTTGCAGCTCGAAAACACGATTTTAAAAAATATGAAGATGCTGTACTTACGTGGCAAGAAGGAAATAATCGATTAGCCAAGTTATTGGCTGAAAGCTTCGAAAATCAAATTCTGAAACAACATATGGTTTACAAAATAACGGTAAATGAAAGTAATGTTGAAGTGTTGCTGTTCGATGCGCAGAGAAAGGTGTCAAAAAAAATAATAGCTGAAAAAGTGATTAATTGCTGTCCGCAATATGTCAACAAGTACCTATTGCCGCAAAGAGGTAAAAATTTTCAACTGCTACAGTATGCTCCCTGGATTGTTGCAACAGTGGTGTTGCATAAATTTCCTTTTGCTGATGGCGCCAATCTTGCCTGGGAAAACATTATTTTTGGAGCAAAGGGATTAGGGTATGTATATGCACAGCACCAGAGTTTAGGCCAATTCACAAGTCCATTTGTGATTTCTTATTATCATAGTTTGGATGGTACGGATTTAAATGAACAAAGGCGTAAACTGTATAATCAAACTGATGAGCAATGGAAGGAGTTTATTATTAAGGATCTTTCAATAGCGCATTTTGGTATTGAAGATGAAATCATTTCGATAGAGATTTTTAGGCATGGCCATGGCATGGTTTCCCCAATTCCGGGTTATTTGTCTTCTAAATATAGAAAACAGCTGACTCTACCAATTGCTAACAAGATTTTCTTTGCTCATTCTGATTTAAGTGGAGTTTCTATTTTTGAAGAAGCTTTTTATCAGGGAATGGGTGCTGTAGATGATATGCTTGATAATTGGGAAGCATAATGTTCAACTTTTTTGAAGATAAAGCAGATCCATTAAGCACTAAATTTTTCGTATAGATTTGGTTAAGAAATAGATGAATTGTTTATTATAGCTATCTATAGCCTATTGCAATTAATGATTTGATAAAACTCGATGTGAATACTATCTTTGGTTATGCACAAGCTCAGAATTACGAACATCATTCCGCGTGAAAATCACAATGTAACCCTAAATTTCGAACCAGTATCAGGGGAGTTTCCAAATTATAAAGCTGGTCAATTTTTGACTTTATCTTTTGAATTTGCTAATCGGGAGTTGAGGAGATCGTATTCTTTTAGTAGTTCACCAGATGTCGATGAACCCTTAAGTATTACGGTTAAGCGGGTTGAGAATGGTGAGATTTCCCGTTTTTTACACCATAAAATTCAGGAGGGAGATATTGTGGATGCATTAGATCCACAAGGTCTGTTTATTTATGAACCTATTGAAGATAGCGAACGTACCGTATTTTTATTCGCCGCAGGTATTGGTATCACTCCTTTATTCTCCATCTTGAAGACTGCGTTGGTTCGGGAAAGTAAATCAAAGATTGTGCTGGCTTATAGCAATAGCTCTCCAGAGGTAACTCCTTTTAAAGAAGAACTACAGGAATGGGCAAAAAAATATCCGGATCGTCTTCAGATCATTTGGATTTATTCAAATAGTAAAAATCTGATGACAGCACGATTGAATAGAGATTATATCCTTTACATTTTGAAAAATCATTTGCCAACTGCACATCAGGATGTTCTGTTTTACACCTGTGGTCCAGTGATCTATATGGACTTGTGTCGTTTCACGTTGTTGGGGATGGGGTTTGATGAATCTCAAATCAAACGGGAGACCTTTTTGCTTCCTGAAAATGAAGAAGACGATGATGATGAAACAGAAAAAGAGGTGGATAAGACGACTTACTCCATCAAATTAAACTTTCAAGGCCAAAGCTATCATTTAGATATTCCTTATAATAAATCTATTCTAGATGTGGGTTTGGAAAACAAGATTAAGCTTCCATATTCCTGCAAGTCGGGTATGTGCAGTACATGTATATCAAATTGCTCCCAAGGAAAAGTGCGTATGTCGTATAATGAGGTACTGACAGATCGTGAAGTTGAAAATGGACGTATTTTACTTTGTACGGGGCATCCAATTGAAACAGATACGATTATCGATGTGTTTTAGTACAAACATTAGCCATTATTTAGGGGTTCATGTTAAAATTAAATACGCTTAGGCCATTTTCTTTTGAGATCCGTTGATAATGGTTCGGATATTGATTCGTGTTGGTTCGGGGATGCTAGGGAGCTGGTTCGGAATTCGTTCGATGATTATTTGGCATTTGTTTGCCTTTTTATCGAAAAGGAGTCGAAGTACAGTCGAACAGGAGTCGAACGAAAGGCGGAGGTGTATCCTAGTAAATACCTATCAATGCAGAGCCGTTGTCGAGTAGAGTATGGACTTTCACGGACTTTCATGGACTTGTACGGACTTTCAAGGAGTTCTCTTCACGAATTTAACGGGGGGTATAAAAGCTGATGTCTATGTTTGAATCTTTTAAATTTATTGATGTTTCTCATAATGGCTACAACCCTGATTATCATTTTTATTAGATTTAAGACCTGATTATAGCAATACATTTATTGTTTACAAATCAATTTCTTGAGCTGATTTATTTTACATTATTTTCGTTAGATTTGATTCAAACCAAATGAATCAGAATAATGAGTAATTTACTTTGGAAGCCTTCTGTTGCTTATCAACAGGAATCTTCTTTATACCAGTTTAAGCAATTTGTAGAACAGAAACGACAATTTAAGATGGATTCTTATCCTATACTTTGGGACTGGTCAGTTTCAAATCTGGAGGAATTCTGGGAAGATATCGCCGCGTTTTTTGACGTAATTTTTCATACTCCTTACCAAGAAATTTTTCAAGCTTCTCCACAAGGATTTATTGGTTCTAAATGGTTTGAAGGTGCCACTTTAAATTATGCGGATCATATTTTCCGAAAATCTACTGCAGAACGGCCGGCTCTTTTGTTCCAGGAAGAGAATAAGCCCCTTCAGAGCATTTCTTGGGACGAACTGGAAGGAATGGTTAGTTCATTGCAGCAGTTCTTGATAGGGCAGGGTATAGAGCAGGGAGATCGTGTTGTGGGTGTGTTGAGAAACAGTCCGGCTTCTATCGCTCTTTTTTTAGCAACTAACAGTATTGGCGCTATCTGGTCATGCTGTTCTCCAGATTTTGGATCTTCAAGTATATTGGAACGATTTTCTCAGGTGACACCTAAGCTTTTGTTCGCAGATGCTGCATACAGCTATAACGGCAAATTATTTGATCTTAAAGCTTCAATGATTGATCTATCTTCAAATCTAGAAAGTCTGGTACACGATGTCGTTTTTGTGGATGAGCAGGTCTGGAAAGATGTGGTATCACAAGAGACAGGAGTGCCGTTGCGTTTTACAGCTGTACCTTTTGACCATCCAATTTGGATTTTATACTCTTCTGGTACGACAGGTAAACCTAAGGCAATTACGCACAGCTGTGGTGGTATTTTGTTGGAGCATTTTAAAGCATTGGCTTTACATCAGAATGTGCAAGAGGGGGAGCGATTTATCTGGTATGCAACCACCGGGTGGATGATGTGGAACTATGCGCTTTCTTCCTTATTATTGGGGGCTACCCTTTGTATTTATGAGGGTTCATTGGCCTATCCTGAAAAGTTATCTTTTTGGAATTTTATTGGACAGCACGAGATTGACCATGTGGGGGCTGGCGCCGCCTATTATATCGCCAATCAGCATATTGAATTGACGCAACCTCGTTTTCAACCCAAAACGATTGGTTCAACAGGCTCTCCATTGCCTCCGCAGACCTTTTCCTGGTTACAAAAGCAATTTCCCCAAGCGCAGATTGTTTCACTGAGTGGCGGTACAGATGTCTGTAGCGCATTTTTATCCGGAAATCCTTTATTACCTGTTTATGCCGGTGAAATACAGTGTTTAACCTTAGGGTCAAAGATTGAAGCCTATAATGAAAATGGAGAATCTGTGAAAAATGAAGTAGGTGAACTGGTTATAACGCTCCCTATGCCATCAATGCCCATATATTTTTGGAATGATCTTCATAATGAAAAGTATCAGGAGAGCTATTTTGAAAAATACCCAGGAGTGTGGTGTCATGGCGACTGGATCAAATTTACGGAACATCAGGGTGTTATCGTTTATGGCCGTTCTGATGCTACTTTGAATCGGGGTGGCGTACGAATTGGGACTGCTGAAATCTATAATATATTAAATACTTTTCCGGAAGTTGCCGATAGTTTAATTATTTGTCTTGATCATGCGGACGGGACGTCTACCATGCCCCTGTATGTGCAGATGGAGGATGGAGTCTCTTTGACCGATGAGCTGAAAACGGCTGTCAAATTAAAGCTAAGAAAAAGCTATAGTCCACGTCATGTACCCGATACTATTGTAGCAGTACCAATCATTCCTTACACGCTTAGTGGTAAGAAACTGGAGATTCCTGTGAAAAAAATTATGATGGGAACTCCACTGGAGAAAGCGGTCAGCGTCGCTGTATTAAGAGATCCTAAGTCTCTTGATTTTTGGGTCAAATCATTATTGGATAGTAAGTAATGGTCTTTATGTAAATAGTTGCTATATATAAAAAATAATGCCCCGAATTAAAAAATGGGGCATTATTATCAAATATTACTTTTATAAGTGTTATGCTGGGAGATCAGGTTTGGATCACACCAACATTGTAGCGTTCAGTAATTGGATTATGATTTGCAGCTTCTATACCGAGACTAATAACACTTCTCGTTTCATCGGGTCTGATTACGCCATCGACCCAAATGCGGGCAGCCGCGTAATAGGGGCAGAGCTGTTCCAAATAACGTTTCTTGATATCATCGAGTAGGGTGTTTTTCTCTTCTTCTGAGATCTCGATTCCTTTCGCTTTTAAGGCAGACTCTTGAATCTGCAATAGGGTGTTTCCGGCCGCAGCACCGCTCATAACAGCCATCTGCGCCGTAGGCCAAGCATATATGAGTCTAGGATCGTATGCCTTACCGCACATCGCATAATTTCCAGCTCCGTAACTGTTACCGATGATAAAGGTAAACTTGGGCACAACGGAATTTGCCATCGCATTGACCATCTTAGCTCCATCTTTGATGATTCCGCCCTGTTCGGAGCGACTACCGACCATGAAACCTGTTACATCTTGCAGAAATACCAGTGGAATTAATTGTTGATTACAGTTCATGATAAAGCGTGCAGCCTTATCTGCAGAATCACTGTATATTACGCCACCCATCTGCATTTCAACAGCACCAGCTGGTTTCTTTGCTTTAACAATTTCACGTTGGTTTGCAACTATTCCTACTGCCCATCCGTCAATACGGGCAAGACCACAGACAATCGTTTTGCCATAATCCTGTTTATATTCTTCAAAAGTACCTTCGTCCACTAAAGTTTCTAAAAGCTTGTGCATGGAATACGGTTTTGTGCGATCTAAAGGCAATATTTCTGCGATTTCGGAGCTTTGACGTAAAGGCGCCTTGGCTTCTTTACGATTAAATCCTGCTTTTGGATGCGCACCAAGTTTATCCATAACACCTTTTATAGCATCAAGGCAGCTTGCTTCATCTGGAAATTTATTGTCTGTAACGCCAGAAATAACAGAATGTGTGCTTGCGCCTCCTAATGTTTCGGCATCAACAGTTTCACCGATAGCAGATTTGACCAGATAGGGGCCAGCTAAAAATACAGAGCCGGTTCCTTCAACGATAAATGCGTAGTCGGACATGATCGGTAAATAGGCACCTCCCGCAACACAACTGCCCATTATAGCGGCTATTTGAGGTATACCCATAGATGACATTTTAGCATTATTTCTAAAAATGCGTCCAAAATGCTCTTTATCAGGGAATATTTGATCCTGCATCGGTAAAAAGACACCTGCAGAATCGACAAGGTATATGATGGGAATTTTGTTCTCCATAGCAATTTCTTGCGCACGTAGATTTTTTTTGCAGCTAATGGGGAACCAGGCACCAGCCTTTACAGTTGCATCATTAGAGACAATGACGCATAATTCGTCTTTAACATACCCTAAAACACAGACAACACCTGCATTTGGACAACCGCCTTCTTCAGGGTACATATTGTCTCCGGCAAACTGGGCAATTTCAACATAAGCTTTGTGATCATCTAGGAGGTATTCGACACGCTCCCATGCGGTGAGCTTTCCTTTGGCTTTTAATTTTTTGATTTTATCTTCGCCACCTCCCAAGCGAAGTGCTGCTCTTTTTAGTTCTAACTCTACAATTAGTTCATTCATGTTATAATTGGATTTTAAGCATGTCAAATTCAGAATTTGATAATATGAGATAAATTTAACATTATATTTTGAGTTTCTCTAAAAAAAGATGTTATAATTTTGTTATTATTGTAAATAACAGAATTCCAATTATAAATTAAAGATTACATTTATGTTTATTGAAAATGAACAACAAATGATGATGATTCGCCAAAGTGCTAGAGACTTTGCTGAAACTCATATTCGTCCCTACATCATGGAGTGGGATGAAGCACAAACATTTCCTGCACCTTTATTTAAGAAGCTCGGCGAGCATGGCTTTATGGGCATTATTGTCCCGGAAGCTTATGGTGGATCTGGCTTTGGATACCAGGAGTATATAACCGTTTTGGACGAGATTTCCAAAGTTTGTGGTTCCATAGGACTTTCGGTAGCGGCACATAATTCATTGTGTACAAATCATATATTGAGTTTCGCAAATGAAAGTCAGAAGCAGAAATATCTACCAAAATTGGCAACAGGAGAATGGCTGGGAGCTTGGGGTTTAACAGAAACGGGTTCGGGGTCTGATGCTGGAGGATTAGCGACTGTTGCAGTTCGCGACGGTGATTATTTTGTGCTGAATGGTTCTAAAAACTTCATCACACATGCCATAAGCTCGGACGTAGCTGTTGTACTTGCCCGTACCGGTGAGAAAGGTGACAAAAAGGGTGTTACTGCTTTTATTGTCGAGAAGGGGACGGAAGGTTTTTCTGCAGGTAAAAAGGAAAATAAATTAGGGATGCGTGCTTCAGAGACCGCATGTTTGTTTTTCGATAATTGTCGTATTCATCAGGATCAGATGGTCGGTGAAGAGGGGCAGGGTTTTGTTCAGGCATTGAAACTATTGGATGGTGGCCGTATTTCTATCGCTGCTTTATCATTGGGTATTGCTCGTGGTGCTTATGAATGTGCGTTAAAGTATGCAAACGAAAGAGAACAGTTCAATCAGAAGATTTTTGAATTTCAGGCGGTTGGATTTAAGCTTGCAGAGATGGCTACAGAAATTCAGGCAGCAGAGCTGCTGACCCGTCAAGCTGGATATATGAAAGATCGTGGTGAACGCATTTCTAAAATAGGAGCAATGGCAAAGCTATACGCTTCAGAAACGGCAGTTTCGGTTTCTAATGAATCTGTTCAGATTTTTGGAGGATATGGCTTTACAAAAGATTATCCTGCTGAAAAGTTTTTTAGAGACGCAAAATTATGTACAATCGGGGAAGGTACGTCAAGTATCCAGAAGATGGTTATTTCTCGGGAAATTCAAAAAGATGCCTAAAAAAGAAGATATAATTTTGGTAGAATGTCCCAGGGATGCCATTCAAGGGATGTCGCATGTGATTCCAACGGAAAAAAAAGTTAAGTATTTGAACATGTTGCTTGAAAGCGAACTGTTTGACTGGCTTGACTGTGGATCGTTTGTTTCTCCAAAAGCTGTTCCGCAATTGGCGGATACTGAAGAAGTGCTTCGTCAGCTGAATACGTCCGGTAAAACGAAGCTGCTGGGGATCATTGCTAATGAACAAGGTGCTCTACGAGCTGTGAAATCGGATAATCTCACTTATTTGGGATATCCTTTTTCCATCTCTGAGGTTTTTCAGCAACGAAATACAAATGCTTCTATCGTTGATTCATTTGAACGACTGAAAGGTATTGTGGAAATTGCACATCAACACAAAAAAGAAATGGTGGTGTATATATCCATGGCTTTTGGAAATCCATTTGGTGATTTTTGGAGTAATGAGCTCGTGCTTGATTGGATGGACAAGATTGCTGCCCTAGGGGTGGTGGAATTCTCTTTGGCCGACACAACTTCTGAGGCAACATTGCCACAGATAACACAACTTTTTGAACAGGCATTACAACGGTTTCCAACCTTAAATATCGGGGCACATTTTCATTCTCCTAAGGCAAGTAGTCTAGATAAAATCAATGCCGCTTACCTTGCTGGATGTCGAAAATTTGATGGTGCTATTTTAGGATACGGAGGCTGTCCGTTTGCCGAAGATGAGTTGGTAGGGAATATTCCAACGGAAGATTTGATATATTATTTTGAGCGAAAAGGGCAGGATAAAATATTGACCTTTGGTGGTGAATTTATTAATTTAATAGCATAAAGTCAGAAGTTTATGAGTGGTCATTTGAATTATAAGTTTATTAAGGTGAAACAGGCCGATCATGTTTTTTATTTGACCTTGGCCCGTCCTGAAAAACGAAATGCTTTTACACCGTTGATGATCGATGAGATCTATCATGCCATACAAATGGCAGATTCAGATCCGGATGTTAGGGTGCTTATTCTCGACGCGGAAGGTCCTGTATTTTGTGCGGGCATGGATTTGAAAGCTTTTGAAAATCCAGATGTTTCGGAGCTGGCAAAGACGGTTCCACATGTTGATTTGTCTTTGGGAGAAGTCATGTCACAATTGAATAAACCTTCGATCGCAGTGCTCGAAGGAAATGTGATTGCGGGAGGTTTTTTAATGATTCTGGAATGCACCTATGTTATTGCGAAGTCGACCGTTCAGTTCTCTTTACCAGAGGTGCAGTTAGGATTGTTTCCTTTTCAGGTTTTGGCGGGTCTGCTGAAGCATTTGCCCCATAACAAAGCAATGGATCTATGCATTCGTCCAGAGGTGATTTCGGCTCAAGAAATGAAAAATATAGGTTTAGTTTTTGAACTGATGGATCAGAAGCCCGATATGTTGTCCGATTTGATTAATAAGCTGACTTCTGTCGCGCCATTAGCAGTTAAGATGGGCTTTGAGTCGGCGAGGCAATTAGAAGGGCTTAGAAAGGCTGATCAGTATGCTTTTCTTCTTAAGCAGTTGCAAAGGCTGAGGACAAGCCATGATTTTAAAGAAGGAATGGCTGCACGTATGGAAAAAAGACCTCCAAATTGGAAAGGCGAGTAATTGTTATTAAAACATTCTGAAGTTAGGTCTACTCGTTAAAGGTGAAAATTCCCACGGGATAGAGGTGAAGATAATGCATATAGCCCAAGCAGTGTAGATAAATATCATTTTGAATTTAGCTACACTGCTTTGTTGTTTACGGGCCTTTATATATCCAATGGTAAACACTAAAATGCCAATAGTCATCATGGTGATGTGTTCCATTCCAAAAAAACGTACCTGACGCAGTTTGATGGCTTCATTAAAATTTTTGATAAAATAATGTACGATCGGACTTTCAAAATAGAGTGTTAATCCTACTATAAACTGTATGTAAAGTAAGATTAACGTTACTATCTGTAGTATATAATCATACGGTTTCATGTGATACTTTTTTTTCCAGCCCATATAGGCACGTACTAATAATGCGATAAGACAAACGACGATCATCCATCTGCTAGCCGAATGTAGGGCAAGAAAGAAATGGTAAAGCATGCTTTTTCTATTTTAAGATCGAAAATTCAATATATGACGAATTGTTGTGATCATGAAAAATACGATGTGTTGCTTTCCTGTAGTCACTCGATTTGGCTTCATAACCTTCAAAAAACTGCTGTGGATTACGTTCTGCAATTGGAAACCACGTATTTTGTACCTGAATCATGATGCGGTGTCCTTTTTTGAACGTATGCGCTACATCAGGCATGCTGTAGTTAACCGCAGTAACAAAATCCGGTTGCATAGGTTCTGCCTTCTCAAATCCATTCCGATATTTTCCAGCCATAATTTCACCGCGAACCAGCATTTGGTAGCCATCCATTACTTTATTGTTGGAGGATGGGCTGTTTGCAGGGTAGACATCAATAAGTTTTACGACATAATCTGCGTCTGTTCCAGAGGTTGATACTTTTAGGAAGTTTTTAACGGGGCCAACTATTGTGATATCTTCGTTTAAAGGTTCTGTTTGATAAACCATAACATCGGGTCTAGATGAGGCGAAACGCTGGTCGTCGATCATGTACTCACGTGTCCTGCTCTCCATAACACCACCTTGATAAGGCACAGGTTTGTTAGGATCACTAACATATTCATCCCAAGAATCTGTACGTCCTACTTTTTCAAACCCAAGTTTGCCTTGAGGTTGTAGGTAGAGTTTTTTGTCCTCTACATCTTTTGGAGGCCATTTATCAAATGATTTCCATTGGTTGCTTCCTGTTACAAAGATATTAGCTTCTGCACCTTTAAAATCACCTTTCCCTTTCAGATAATAATTGAAAAAGGGTAGTTCAAATTTTTCCTGATACGTCACACTTGTTTTCTGGTCAAATTGAATATCACCAAAAGAGCTACCGTCACCACGCACCCAGCCTCCGTGAAACCAGGGGCCAGCCACGAGGATCGAATTATTCTTTGGGTTTTGTTTTTCGATCGCTTTGTAAGTTTCAAATGTTCCGTAGGCATCTTCGGCATCAAAAAAGCCTCCAACTACCATAACGGCTGGTTTAACATCGGTTAAGTGCGGTAATATCTCTCTATCTTTCCAAAATTGATCATAATGAGGGTGTGCGAAAACATCATTCCAAAACTTGACGGAATCGGCAAAGTAGGTATCCTTCAAATCTTTGGCTGTTCCTGCGTTCATGTAAAACTGATAAACATCTTTCGA
Source organism: Sphingobacterium sp. JUb20 (assembly GCF_004342035.1). Taxonomy (NCBI): domain Bacteria; kingdom Pseudomonadati; phylum Bacteroidota; class Sphingobacteriia; order Sphingobacteriales; family Sphingobacteriaceae; genus Sphingobacterium; species Sphingobacterium sp. JUb20. The sequence continues at coordinate 76,414 of NZ_SLYV01000005.1, forward strand.
AGGATACTGAAAGGTCTTAGGCGCTTGATCTGGAGTAATGGGGTTAGGTCTAGGAATACCGAAGCTGGACATGAATTTAAATGCATCTCCTGTGAAAAGTACGCCATTATGATGAAAGTCATCGCCCAGGTACCAGTTTGTTACCGGAGCTTGCGGTGATACTGCTTTTAATGATGGATGTGTTTTCGTAAGACTTACTGTGGAATAAAATCCTGGATAAGAAATGCCGTACATACCTGCTTTACCATTGTAGTTCTTTAGGTTTTTGCTAAGCCATTCTAGTAAGTCATAGGTATCCGTACTTTCATCAATATCTTTTTTTCCTTTTTTTAAGTTTATCGGTCTTATGTCTTCAAAGGTTCCTTCGCTCATCCATTTGCCCCGTACATCTTGGTAAACAAAGATATAACCTTCTAAAGTCATTGCCGGGAAATTCCCTAACGTCTCTTTGTATTTATCTTCACCATAAGGGCTTACGGTATAAGGGGTGCGGTTTAATAAAACAGGATATTGCTGGTTTTTGTCTTTTGGTGTGTAGATCGTGGTAAATAATTTGACCCCATCACGCATCGGAACTGAAATTTCCTTTTTATCATAATTCTTTTTAACATAGTCTGTTTCGAGGATTGACTGAGCCTTTACTTGAAATGAAAAGGTTGTTGCAAGCACTGAAAAAGCTAAAAATACTTTGTTCATGGTATTAGATTAATTTTACGATAGGGCAAGATAAGAAAAATGAATAAAGACTGGATTAAAAAAAGGCCAGATTAAATATCATGATTTAATTTGGCCTTTTTTAATAACAGTTATCTGTTTTTGGGAGAGGATAGGAATAGCCTAGCTTCTTAATATTCTAATCTTTTTGCCTTTAATTTTACCGAGGTTAGAATGTTTAAGTATGGTGCTAACTAAAGAGCGTTTGACAGCAACGAAAGATTCCCTGTCTTTAACTTCAATAATACCGACATCGCTTTTTTCTATTCCCTCGAGGTTAAGTAAGAAGCCAACGAGATCAATTTTGTTGACTTTATCTTTTTTACCTGCAGAAAAGTATAGGGTAGCGAAATCAGAATTTTCAGGTAGCTTATATTCACCTTCGATTTCTTCGATTTCGATATTATCCGCCACATATGGATAATCTTCGTCAGGTTTTAAGATGATAAAGACTTTTCCTTTTGCTTGCATACGTGCTGTTCTACCATTTCTATGTGTGAAATCATCTTCACGGTAAGGTAACTGATAATGGATAATGGCATCGATTTCGGGGATATCAAGTCCTCGGGCAGCAAGGTCGGTCGTAATCAAGATATGATTGCTATTGTTTCTAAATTTCAATAGTGCAAGTTCGCGATCACTTTGTTCCAGTCCGCCGTGGAATACATCATGTATGATATCACGGTTTTGTAGCAATTCGCTGATGTGGTCAACAGCATCGCGGTGATTACAAAAGATAAGTACTTTTTGATTACCTATTTTGCATAGCAATTGAAATAGCGCTTCTAATTTTTTATGGATTGGAGCAACAATCTTTTTTATCGTTAACGCTGGTGCACTTTGTATGTGACTTAGAAAATTAACCTCTGTTGCAGCAGAAATGCCTGTAAAATCAGGTATTTCTTTCATTGCGGTAGCCGATGTTAAGATGCGTGTTTCTAAGTTAGTTAAGTAGTCAATTATAAAAGACATCTGATCCTGAAAACCTAATTCCAATGATTTATCAAATTCATCCAAAACCAGCGTCTTGATTTGTGTCGGATCAAAGTGGTTTCCTTCAAGATGATAAACAATACGACCTGGTGTACCAATGAGGATAGCAGGAGGATTCTTTAAATTGTTTCTTTCAGTCTTGGTATCATGACCGCCATAGCAACAGGTGATTTTAAAACCGGTAGCAACTCTTTTTAATACGGATTCAATCTGCAAAGCCAGTTCGCGGGTGGGTACAAGGATCAAAGATTGGACGTCAGCTACATCTTTGTTTAATGTTTTCATCAAAGCAAGTGCAAAAGCTAATGTTTTACCTGAACCGGTTGGTGAAAGTAAGATGAGATTTTCTTTTTCTTTGAATTTATCCATGACCTCATTCTGCATGTCATTCAGCGAAGAGATATGGAGTTTTTGTAATATGGCGTCTATTTGCATGTTGCAAAAGTACACAAAGTATTACATAAAAAAAGGTCTGCCGTAAGCAGACCTTTTTTTATGTTTATGGATTCAATTATAATAAATGAATTCCTTTATCTTGTAGGGATTGTTTTTCCTGTTCATCCCATATACTGACCTGAACTTCACCAATATGTGCTTTTTTAAGCATAAACATGCATACACGTGATTGTCCGATTCCACCACCGATGGCTTCTGGCAACTCATCATTTAACAACATTTTGTGGAATGATAATGCTGCGCGTTCAGCATTATTTCTAATTTTAAGCTGTCGCTCTAACGCAGTTTTGTCTACACGTACGCCCATAGAAGATAGTTCAAATGCAGTGTTTAAAATAGGATTCCAAACTAAGATATCACCATTTAATCCATTTGTTCCACTTCCATTTTCAGTACTCCAGTCATCGTAATCTGCTGCACGTCCATCATGAGCTTCGCCATTAGATAAAATTCCACCTATACCATAGATAAATACGGCGCCATGCTCTTTTGCAATGGCATTTTCACGCTCTTTAGGTGTGAATGTTGGATATTTTTGCAACAATTCTTCTGAAGAAATAAAGGTAATCTCTTCAGGTAAAACAGATTTAATATCTGGGTATTGACGTTCTACTTGCTTTTCAGTGAAACGTAAAGCATCATATATTTTTAGAACGGTATCTTGTAGAAAAGAAAATGTCCGCTGTTCTGCGGAGATTGTTTTTTCCCAATCCCATTGATCTACATAGATAGAGTGAATCGGCGTATAGTCCTCATCAGGACGTAATGCACGCATATCTGTCAATATGCCCTCTCCAACCTCAAGTTCAAGCTCTTTTAATCTTAAGCGCTTCCATTTTGCTAGTGAGTGAACAACAACAGCCTTACGTTCCTGTAGCGCTTTGATAGGGAAGGCTACTGGTCTTTCGATGCCATTTAAATCATCATTTATACCTGTACCATCAAGTACAACCAAAGGTGATGAGATAGGAATCAATCCTAAATTATTTCTAAGTTGTTGTGCAAAAGTATCCTTTACAAAACTAATAGCAACTTCAGTTTTTAATAACTTTCTTTTATCCATGAAATGTATATATATCAAAAAATAGCCTCTTAGTTATCTATTTTTTATTTGTATCTGTTAAGAATCTGTATAGAGTTATACTCAAAACAAATTCTGATTCCCTCAATTTTCCTCAAAAATAGCAATATTTCAGACATAACAAGGTATTGTTGGTAAATTTATTTCCAGAATGATATATTTTTGATGTGATGGCAAGAAATTGCCTGAATTGATGAGATCTTAAAAAATAAGGAGGTCGCCATTTTGATATGGCGACCTCCAATATTTTTTATATGTTTGTTTTTTTAAACGGAGAAACTTTCACCGCAAGCACAAGTTCTTGTGGCATTTGGATTATGGAATTCAAATCCTTTACCATCTAATCCATCAGAATAGTCAAGCTCTGTTCCAGCTAGATATAAGAATGACTTGATATCTAAACATACTTTAACACCTTTATCTTCACAAAACTGATCACCTTTTTTTTCTTCGTTATCGAAATGCAGTTTATAGCTTAGGCCTGAACAACCTCCGCTTTCAACAGCAACACGCACAAAATAACTGCTGTCATATTTTTCAGTACTCATTATCTCTTCAATTCGAGATTTTGCTTTGTCTGTAACGGTTACCATATCGCTGAATAATTATATTAATATTGAATAGTACAAATTACGCTAACTTCTTTTTTATTTCCAATACAAATCTGACCCTAAATGTAATAATTAAGTAATAAGACCGGCTTGGAAGAGTTGCCAGATAGGAGAGTTTTGTCTAATTTTTGTCACGGCTTCTGTAATGAGCCTAGTGGTGGTGTCTACTTCGTCTTTTGTTGTCAATCTGCTTATACTGAATCGTACTGTTGCTAACGCATCTTCTTTTGAAACCCCCATTGCAAGTAGTACGTGAGACGGGTCTCTGGTACCACTAACACATGCAGAACCGGATGATAATGCTAATTGTGGACAATTGGTCATGAGCTCGCTCGCAAGTAAATGCTTGAAACAGATCGACGTGGTGTTAGGTAAACGTGAAGCAGTCTTTGCATGAATATAAGTTGCAGGGATTTTACTTAATGCATTTTCTAAATATTCCCTCAATTGAATCGTATGCTCAAAATCTCTTTCATGATGCTGTATGTGGGTTATTGCTGATCCGAGACCAACAATATTGGGGACATTGTATGTACCTGCCCGAAAACCATTTTCTTGCCCTCCTCCTGTAATCAATGCACTGATTTGGATGGGTTTGGACTTGCGACGGATGAATAATGCGCCGATGCCTTTTGGTCCATGGAGTTTGTGAGCACTTAAACATAGTATGTCAATGGGGATGTGAGCAAGGTTAAGTGGGATTTTGCCAATGTATTGTGTAGCATCACAAAAATATAAACAGTCTTTATCTTTGCATAACGTCGCAATTTCCTGAATAGGGTGGATATATCCGGTTTCATTATTTGCGGCCATAATACAGACTAATATGGTCTGTGCCGTAATATGCTCTTCTAGAATACTTAAATCTATTTTTCCACTGTGATCAACATCAAGATAGGTAACTAAAGCCCCCTCTTTTTCTAATTGTAGCAGGGTTTCTAAAACAGCTTTGTGCTCTGTTTTGACTGTAATGATGTGATTGCCTTTGGATTTATAATTTTTATAAATTCCTTTTAGTACTGTGTTAATGGATTCGGTTGCACCTGAATTGAAAAAGATCTCTTTAGGTTGACAGTTAAGAGATCGGGCAACCTGTAGACGGGCTTTTTCTATTGCTCCGTTGGCTTCACGCCCCATGCTATGATACACACTGGATGCATTTGCATAATTATGGATGAAATAGGGTACCATGGTATCCCATACTTCATCCATGATTTTAGTTGTTGCATTATTGTCGAGATAAATTAACTCCTTCATTGTATAAAGGTAAATATTATCTTGTTTATAAAGTCCTTGATGTGGGGTTGATTTCTTTTTGTTTGATATTCGGATTGTAATTCAATCCTGGACTCAACCAGTACATCAGTACCACTCTGGAATAACGGTAATTGAAAGGGCTCAATACAAAAACGGTTGCAAGTGCCACAATGGAGTAAAGCCAAAAAGAACTGTCATTTCCCGTTAGTATATAAGTTGCTACACAGGCTGTTATCATCTCAGCAACGGTGAATGCATAACTCACAAACATTGACACGTAGAAATAACCGGGTTCACGTTCGTAGCGTAAACCACAATAATCACAATGTGTGTTCATTTTTTGTGTTTTAAAGCCATAAGTATTCCCTGTGAATATTTTTCCTTTACGACAGCGTGGACATAGTGCCTTGCTGGCGGCTTTAAATTCTGATAATTCGTAAGTAGTTTCCTTCTCTTTCATATCTAACTGTTGTTTTTTCTGAATTCATCGGGTGTTAATCCAGTAGCTTTTTTAAAAAATTTAGTAAAATAAGAGTTGTCATTAAAATTCAACTCGATAGCGATCTCATTAATATTAAGATTTTTATTGACTAATAATCGCTTTGCTTCAAGTAATACGCGTTCTCGTATTATTTCTCCTGCTGCACTTCCGATATAGGATTTACAGATGGCATTTAAATGATTGGGAGTAATAAATAACTGTTCCGCATATGCTTTAGGTAATCTAATCTCTTTAAAATTCTTTTCCACTAAACGCTGGTAATTGTGGAATATGGTATAATTATAGGGATTACTCGCCTTTTCTGTTTTTGTACCATGCCAAGATTCAATCCAGAGCAATAGCTGAAGTAAGCTCACCCGTATTAAATCGCTAGCAGTCGGATTTTTACTTGTCTGGTAAAATGCCTCAAATATTTTTACAGCGTCTTGTCTATTCGACTCGGGAATTGTAAATACAATCTGATCATTCTGACCGCTTAAAAACGAGAAACGGTTTAAATAATCCGTTCGTAATAAGAAAGATTGAAAGTATTCCGGATCAAAGTTTACAACAAAACCTTCTTCATCACCGTTGAAATTCCAAGTGTGAACTTGCCCCGGGGCCATAAAGTAGATTTGATATGCTTCTATTTCGTGTTTCTCAAAATCGATCAGGTGATTGCCGGAACCATTTGTAAAGAGCACAAAATGGTAGAAATTGTGTTTATGCGGAAATACCATATTGTGATGCATAGCGATGTAATCAGCAAGATGATCGACAAATAAGAGGCTGCTCGAATCGTTATTGATGGAGCAGTTATCTAATACGGGTATGGTACTTTTCTTTATCACAGTACAAATTTACTTCAAAAATCACATTTGCAACTGATTTAATTATCGATTTTATGGTGTTTTTCAACGATTGATAATTTTATTGCCAATTCGTGACTCAATTGTTATATTTATGAGAAACAAAAACAGATAACAAATGAATAGATTAGAAAGCAGTCTGGATACGTTACTAGAAGTTGTACTTTTAAAGACACCAAGTATTATTACAGGGATTATTATATTAATCGTTGGAAGCTACATTGTCAAATTTTTACTTGGCCTGATCAGTAGGAGATTTGAAAAGCGTAATGTAGACTTATCAATACGGGGATTTGCGATGAGTATCTTGCGTGTTGTATTTTACGCCCTATTATTCCTAACAGTAGCGAGTACCATGGGAATTGAAACAACTTCCTTTATTGCCGCTTTATCAGCTTTTGGTCTGGCAGCAGGTTTAGCATTGCAGGGCAGTTTAAGTAATTTTGCCGGCGGGGTACTGATTCTTTTATTTAGACCTTTCGAAGTTGGAGACTATGTGAGTAGCAGTAACGGTACATCGGGCACTGTGGATAGAATCGATATTTTATATACAACGTTAATTGCTGGAGATGGTGTTCGTGTATTTAGTCCAAATGGTCCTTTAGCAAATTCTGTTATTCAAAATTTCACCAAAATTACCAATCGCCGTTTTGAGTATACGGTCGGTATTTCATATGATGCCAATATTAAGGAAGCGCGTGAGATTATTATGGACGTACTTCATAATGATTCACGTATTCTGAAAACTCCTCCAGTTGAGGTTTTTGTGAAAGGGTTGGGAGATAGTTCCGTTAATCTCACCATTCGTGCATGGACAAAAAAGGAAGATTTTTGGCCAGCGAACAATGAAAATCAAGAAGCTATTAAAAATGCTTTGGATAAACATAACATCAGTATTCCTTATCCACAGACCGAGATGCGTATTATTTCGGATCTAAATGGAGGGCAGGACCGTATTATGAAATCTTAATCGAGTGATCGGACCAAAATAAAGTACCGATAAGCTAATATAGCTTGTTGGTACTTTTTTAGTTTTGTTGGATCTTTCTTTGCATATCGAGGTAAAATCAGTTTATTGATTTTATTGATCAATTTATATATTATTTTCATAGATCTCTTTATTTAAAATTTGAGGCATTTTGATGTGCTTATTAGCGGCGATCAAGTTTTGAGCTGCCATTAGCGCCATATTATCCCTAGCTTCTGTTGTAGCAGATCCGATATGGGGCAATACTGCTACGTTAGGCAAGCTAAGTAGTGGATTGTCAAATGCCATAGGCTCAGGGTTAGTGACATCTAGACCAGCCCCCCACAGTTCTCCGCTTGTTAATGCCGTGTATAAATCTTCTTCTTGATGTAATCCCCCACGTGCTGTATTGATAAAAATAGCTGTGTTTTTCATTCTTGTGAAAGCTTCTTTATTAAATTTTCCTTTCGTTTCTGCTGTCAGATTTGCATGAACCGACAGCACATCACTTCGGGTTAATAATTCATCATAATTTACGTAAGTAGCATCCAAAAGTCGTTTTGCATTACTGTTTGGATGTCTATTGTAATAAATGATATCCATATTATAAGCAGCTTTGGCTTTCCTTGCGAGTTCAAAACCAATACGGCCTAATCCAAAAATTCCTAAAGTCTTCCCATCAAGCTCCACACCGAGATGTTCCGTTAATTCAAAATCTTTCCATTCGTTATTTATGATTTTGCGATTCATGAAAAAAGCTTTTCTCGACACTGCCAGCATTAATAGAAAAGCGATATCAGCAGTTGCGTTGGATAACACATCAGGTGTATTGCTTACAGGAATACCGTATTTGGTTGCGGCTTCAAGGTCAACACTGTCATATCCGGCACTCATCAATGCTATTCCCTTAAGATGACGACATGTTTCGAAAAATTTTTCATCTAGCAGATTATGTCCGGCGGCAAATAAATAATCTACCTGTTGACAGGCTTTAATTAAATCTGATTGTATAATATTTCCGGGTTCTGTGCGGTAGGTGATGTCAAAACCAGCTTGCTGTAAACTATCAATCGCTTTTTGAGGAATTGTTCTGCAGATAAAAACTTTCATACGCTTAAAATCAATTTTCTATTACCAAACTTAGCTAAATTTGTTTTATTTATGATGTAATTATATATGTAAAACAAATCGATATCTCATTGGTTCATCATTATTTTATGGAGGCGATTAAAAAAATAGGGGACATATTATTCAATATGTCCCCTAAGTATTTGAATGTTTGCTTTATCTTATTTTTGAGAAAGAAGAAAATGGAAGATCGATAATCCAGTTGTCTCGATAGATTCGGCAGCATTGGAAAGTAAAACTACCGCTGTTTTTTTATCTGGTGCAATAGCTATGAATGAACTGCTGCCACCTGTACCACCTGTGTGATAACAGTAAGTAATATCATCCAATAAATCCATGTGCCAAGCCAGGCCAATGTCTGTGCTAGGAGGAAGGAAATATGTGAACTGACGTGTCAGTGCCATAGCGTTCTCCAATTGTGTTTCCGGCATTTTGAACTGTGTCTGCGCAAAGGTCATTAAATCGGTAACAGTCGATTTTAAACCTCCAGCCGCACTAAAAATTTGAAAATCCCATGCTTTCGTTTCTTCTCCTTTTATGTTATAGACTTTTGGCAGATATTGTGTTTTAGGATTTAGAACATCCGTAGTCGATGTTAAGCCTAAAGGTTTTGCGATAATTTCCTGAATTTCCGTGTTGTAACTTTTTTTATGGAGTGATGTTAATATATCTCCTAATAATGCATACCCAAGATTACTATATTCATATTTTTCTCCGCTTTCATTTTCGGCTTTGAAAGTTGCCAAATATTGGTGTAAATATTTCCTATCATAATTTTTGTACGGGTTGTTGGGGTCAAAACCTTTTGTTTTCTCAAGATTATCTGGTAATCGGGGCAAACCGGAAGTATGATTTGCTAAGGTTTTAAACGTTATCTTTTGTAAGCTAGGATTTATTTTTAATGAATCAGGTAAAAAATCAACGATATGCTGTTCTAAACTTAATGTTCCACTTTGAACGAAATCCGCTAATAATGTAGCCGTGAAGATTTTTGACAGTGAACCTATTTCATAAAGGGTACTGCTTGTGGGTAGAATTTTATTTCCTTTTTCAGTCTCACCATAAAAGTAGGTGTTTAACTGACCATTTTTTATGACACCAATTGCTAAAGATTGTGTATTCCCCTTTTTGGTATAAATATTGGCAGCAGAATCAATGAAAAAATCAACTTTATTTTCGACAACGGTATTTGTTAATACGGGTGCCTGTTTCTCTGCAACAGGTTTTGTAACGGGTTGAAAACCTAAAGTGTGGTAATGCAACGTGCTATCCACACCGAAAGGAACCTGAAAGGATTTATCTGTGAAATCTACACGATATTGACTTACTCCATTACTAAAGTTTATTTTTTCAGCATGTTTGATCCTACCTAACGGATAAATCTCATTTTCCAGTAAGTTTTTTAAAGAAGAATAAGGTACTGCTCTCTTAAAATTTTCATTCGCCAGTTTATAAATGGAATCTGTCTGTTGTGAATTGATAAAAAATTCTATTTTATTATAGAACGTGTGATTAATTTGTTCTTGATTAGAATTTTGAGCAACAGCAGTCAATGAGCTACTGAGTAAAAGTGCAGCAATAAAATTTTTCATAATGATTATACTGCTACAAATTTACATAAACTTTATTTATATGCCAATCATTTGTTTTAATCTGGCATATCCAGATTTACTGATGTTAAGCTTTTCACCGGTTATTAAAATAGCGACAAAGCTATCTTTTTCCCAAGGTTCAATGCGTGCCAGCTGATCGATCTTGATGATATAAGAACGGTGTATTCTAACGAATGTCTGTTCATCGAGATGCTTTTCAAAGAAAGCCATTGTTTTATTTTTCAGATAGAGACCATCTGCTGTATGAATTTTCACATAGTCATCATAAGCTTCCAGATATTTAATCTGTGGAACGGGTATTATTTTAATCTGTGTTCCTGTTTTTACAACGATGCGGTCTAGTTTTGACTCCTCTTGATGAATGACTGCTTCATAATTAGGTGCCGGTTCTGCATTTGGTTTTGAAAAACTTAATTTGAACTTCTCGAATGCTTGCTTAAATCTGTTCGGTGAAATTGGTTTCATCAGATAGTCAATCGCATTTTTTTCAAAAGCTTTGAGTGCATAGTCATCAAATGCTGTTGTAAAGATTACTGCGGGTGGGTTTTCGACTAATTCCAACATTTCGAAGCCTGTTAATTTAGGCATTTGAACATCTAGAAAGAGTAAGTCTGGTTGGTGTTGCTGTATTGCTTTTACTCCTTCAAATCCATCTCCACACTCTGCAACAATAGAAACTAACGGATCTTTGCTCAGGTACTCTACTAAGATAGAACGCGCTAGAGGTTCATCATCTATAAGGATAACTTTAATCATATTGCGGGATTTTGATACTGCTTGTAAATATATTTTGTTCGGTTTGTGTCGTCAGTAGGTCATTTCTTCCAAAAAGAAGAAATAAGCGCCGTTGAATACTGGTAAGCCCAAAGCCTGTTCCTTTAGATTGCACGGATTCACCTGGCTCAAAGGGATTTTCTATCGAAACATGTAATGTTTTATTATCTAAGAAACATTTAATGCTGATGGTTACATTTTCTGTTACATTGTATAGGCCATGTTTAATAGCGTTTTCAACTAGCGGTTGCAAAATCATCGCCGGTATTTTGGTCGATAAAACATCTTGGTCATGATCAATGTGGATATTAAGCCGGTGACCGAATCTTACTTTTTCAATATCTAAGTATAGTTCGAGATGGTTTAATTCCTCTTGAAGTACGATCAACTGGTTATTTTCCTTTCGGAGTGTACCCCTTAAAAAATCGGACAATTGAAAGGTCATATTGCGGGCCTCATCTGGCTTACTACCTATTAAAGCAATGATGGAATTGAGACTGTTAAAAAGGAAATGAGGCTGTAATTGCTGTCTAAGGTTGTACAATTCTGCTTCGCGCAGTTGATTTTCCGAATCTTGCTTTCTTTTGATGTTAGAAATATATTCTTCCTGTATATTCCATACAATAATGAAAATTGCTACAGATGTTAAGATTAAAAAATTAACAATATAGCGATAAGGAATAATAAGGTCATAGATTTTTAAATGCTCCTTCGGAAGATAATATTGAACGACCAGTCGGCTTCCAAGAATGCTTATGCCACTCATAATGAATCCTATAATAAGCACTTTCCAGATCTGGTTAGGTTTAGGTATATAGTAATTGAGCGTGGTGGAAATTGCATAGCAACAGAGCATCATCATTAAACTGTTGATAATGGAGTCCTTGATTGTTATTTCGCTGGGAAATCCAGATCTATACATCAAAGCATATTGCATGACAAAGTAGCCAAGCAATATGCTTAAACAAATGATTAAAATCAGTTTATTTTTATTCTGCAATAAAAGTTTATCCTTCATGTCTAGGCATTTCTAATGGTTAAATTTCCAAAAAGACAAGTACCTGTGATATATAATTTTTTAGTTGGATCTCTTGTTAGACCTACATTGAAACGTCGGTCATCAACATCACCGAATACGGATGATACGTTAGAATAAACAGTCCAATTAGCTGGAACAATAATTTTAGCACTTCCAAACATTTGGAAAGCATCAATAACGGCTATGTCGGTTATATCCGCCTGTGTCAGATCAATGGATACGCTACCGAACATACATGCTATGTTACCACCTCTGAAATTTTTAGATAGAATAAATTTTTTGAGGCTTGCAAAGATGGAATTGACATTTAAAACATCTTCAAAGCTATTTTCTGTCTGTGCATAATATGGAGTGGCAAAGGCCTGCTCATTAGGCAGACCTTGATTGCTATTTGTATTGCTGTTGGCGTTTCCGTTTGTCTCGTCATTTTCAGCTACTTTTTGTTGATCATTTTCAGTTGCCGGATCGATAACACGCTTATCCCAGTCAAAGTCTGCGGGAGGCTTTGGAGGAACACTCGGGTTGATAGGCATGGGAGGCATAGGAGGTAAACCTTTTTTTCTTCCCATGATAAAATATGCTCCTAATCCAATAATCAAGATCGGGAATATAATTCCTCCAAAATCGGTGTGCATGATTCTTCTAGCTAGAAATGCCAGACCAACCGCAATTAAGATGATAGAAGATTTTTTTTGAAAATTAGAATTGACACCTATTACAAGACCGATAATAATCAAAATCATATACCAGCCAAATATCCATGAAGGGAAGAAGAAGTCTAAATCTAAATTTTTTAATAGTAAAAGAATACCAATGAGTATGATGATACCACCTATGATATTTTTACTGTTGTTGCTTTTTGGTACGAATGGCTCTTTTTCCATGACTTTTAAAATTTATACTTCAAAGGTATAGCTGTTATATCTTCTTGAGTAATTGAAATAGGTAATCGATCAATAATATTCGGTAAATGTAATAAAATCCTCGGTGAAAAAATATCGTTGATGAGCGATAGGTGACATTTATCGATCAAATCTAAAAATCAAGTTCGTTAAAAGAGCTTAATATAGGTTCAAAATTTATTTTTTTTGAATAATATTTGGAAGTTACATGCTAAATATTATATATTTATCAAAGATTAAGATAACTTAAACTTAAATAATAACCAATGGGAGATTTTGAAAACAAAGAGCGAGAAGAGGTTTTTTCAAAAAAAGTGAGAGCGGGTAAACGTACCTATTTTTTTGATGTAAAGGCTACACGGTCTAACGATTATTACATTACCATCACTGAAAGCAAGAAACGTTTTGAAGACGGCCAGTTTATTAAACACAAAATATTCTTGTATAAAGAAGACTTTGAGAAATTTGCAGAGGGTTTGACTGATGTTGTTGAATACATTAAATCGAATCAGGAAGTTCTTGAAAAACGCTACGAGCCTAATTTTGATGACCCAGCATATGCTAGTGAATCATCTAAAGATGATTTTTCTTTCTAAGATTTTATAAATTACCTAAAGGCTGTAGTAATCTTACAGCCTTTTTTTATTTTTTGCTTAATAAGAAGACCGTAGAAATAATGCAGAAAGTTCCTATCCAATCCCACAAGGAAAAGGGAATATGGAGCCAAGATACCGCCAAGAGTGTTGCAGAAAGAGGTTCGGCTGATGCTAACAAACTTGCTTTCTGTCCACCGATCAGTGTTACTGCTGTGAGATAGAAGTAAAATGGAAATACAGTACCTAAAAGAATAATGAGTGCCGTAAATAAATAAGTTTTAGTATCCCAAACTCCCTGAATATCCCAAGGGGCTTTCATAAAGCTGAATGCAATACCACCACAAAGGAGAGACCAACCAATTACAACCGAGGATTTATGTTTTGATAGCAGTTCAGCTGGCATTAGAGTATATATGGCCAGTGCCACCGCAGAGGCTAAACCAAAAAACAGCGCGGTATTAGATATGGCAAGGGTATTGATGTTGCCATTCGTAACTAATAGAAAAGTTCCAACTATTGCCAGAATAATAGCAAATAATTCCAAAAGGCTGGGTAATCTTTTATACTTGCACGCTAAATAGATGGCCATTATGATTGGACCAGCATATTGTAGCACAGTAGCGGTAGCGGCATTCGAATGCTTAATGGCCGCAAAATAAGTATATTGTACAGCCAGCATACCAAAAATGCTAAAGGCAAGTAGTTGTAAACGGTCATTTTTAGTTTTCCAAATTTTAAATATAGGCGCTCTTTCGCTAGTTTTTGCAAAGCTTAGTAAGCAGATGCCAGATAGTAACATACGAACTGTAATCAACCATTCAACATTTATTTCCCTTTTTTGAAATAGAAATTGTGCTAATGTCCCAGATACTCCCCATAGGATAGCCGCTGCAATTGCTAAAGAAAAGCCTTTATAAATCGTACTTTTTTTTGTGGACATAAAGGTAAATAGAAGTGAGCTTTAAAATTAGAATAAATATAGATGTTGTTCGAATGAAGTCGGCTACGGGAGCGCTACATATTCATTATACTTAACATTTAAGTAGCAAGTTGATAGGTATGAGATACACTGCTTTCATACTTCTGGTATGAAAGCAGTTGCTGTATAGTAATAAGTTATGATGAAATATTGAATTTTTAATCAATAGGTTTGTTATCGTATTGTTGTATACGCTGAAAGTGATTATCCAGATGCTGGCGCATAGCATTTCTGAAAACTTCAGGAGTTCCTACCTTTAATATGTCCACCAAACCGCGGTGAGATATGAAATTCTTTGAATTTGATTTCTCAATCAGCATGCCACTTGAGTGAACAAATTTAAATACGGGTAAAAGAAGATTTTGAAAATCTTTAAGCATGATATTCCCACTGATCTCATATAATTTACCATGGAATGCAACTTCTGTTTCGATATCGAATATGCTGTTGTCATTATCATTTGATTCTTTAGCAACAATTACTTCTAATTCTTGAATATCTGCAGGTGTAATTCTTTGATAAAGTAAATCTGCCATTCCAAGTTCCAATATCAATCTCATTTCAAATAAATCACGGAGTGTCTTATCGTCCATGATCGTTGGGTAAAGCGATTTTTTCATCGGACTGATCAGATCCGGACTTGTTAATACAGCACCTCTATGTTTTTTAGATTCTACTAAGCCTACTAGTCTTAAACGTAACATTGCTTCTCGGATCACAGTGCGGCTTACTCCTAAAGTTTCCGCTAATTCTAATTCCTTGGGAAGTGCATCGCCTATTTTTAATCCCTGACTAATGAATAAATTGATGATTTCTTTCTCCACTTTATCAACGAGTGAAGAGGTATCAATGGTGTTAACAAAATTGATCAATGTTGGATTTGTACTCATAAAAGTGCATTTATACGCCTAAAAACAAATATACATATAAATTTTTACAAGTATGTTGTACATAATCTTAATTTAATGTTGTTTTTTACAAATTAAATTATATAAATTTGCTTTATGTAATACTTAATAATAACCAATATGTATTCAAACCGAAAATTAAAACATTTATTACTCTGGTCTATGCTAGCAGGAAATCTAGCTGTAATCCATGCGCAGGATCGAAACATTCAAGGTAAAGTCAGAGATGCCGTTACAGGAGAAGTTTTGGGAAATGTAACTATTAACGTGAAGGGAAGTAAGCAATCTTTACAAACAAAAGCTGATGGTTCCTTTATTTTACCGACAAATCCGAATGCGATCCTGGTCATTACTTCTACAGGATACAAACCTCAGGAAGTAAAAGTTGGACAGGCAGAATCCTTGGAAATTAAATTAGAATCTTCCAATCAGCAAATTGATGAGGTTGTTGTTGTGGGCTATGGAAAGATGAAAAAATCCAATTTGACGGGCTCCGTAAGTCGATTGGATAAGAAAGTTTTAGAAACGGGTGTTCGATCCAATCCAGCTTCTGCATTGGCGGGAACAATTCCAGGTATTAGAGTACAGCAAACTTCAGGTAGGCCTGGTGCGGTGCCATCAGTAACGCTAAGAGGGGGGACTACATATGCTGGCGGTGGGAATCCATTAGTAATTGTTGATGGTTTAATTCGAAGCGGATTTAATGATATTAATCAAAATGATATTGAATCTATTGATGTTCTAAAAGATGCATCGGCTACAGCTATTTACGGAGCAAGAGCGGCAAATGGGGTGGTATTAATCACTACTAAAAAAGGAAAAGAAGGCGTATCTAATGTTACACTTCAATCTAAAGTTGGTATTAATACTTTAAACTCTCCATTTAAGTTTTTAAATGCACGAGATTATATAAATTGGAGTCGAAAGGGAGTTCAATTGTCAGGGCAGTATCAACCTAGCCAATTAGATCAATTAACGAAAGTTCTCCCATTTGGTACTGGTAATTTGTATAAAGATGCAAATGGAAACATTTTAGATGGAAATGTAACAAGTAATGCAGTTTGGAGCACAATGTTCTTAGATGATACAAATAGAGAGCTATTGCAGCAAGGCTGGCAGACAATGCTTGATCCAGTTACGGGTAAAGAATTAATTTTTAAAGATTTCGATTATGCGGATTATGCATTACGTGATTTCAGCTTAACTCAAGACTATAATATTGCCGTTCAAGGTGGGAATGATAAGGGGAAGTATTATGGAAGTGTTGGCAAATATAATGAAAAGGGAATGCCAATCAGTAGTTTTTATGATCGGACAACCTTTGTATTAAATGGTGATTATAAAATTAAGCCTTGGTTACAGTCCTTTTCAGGAGTCAATTTTGCTTATACAAAATGGCGTGATGCTATTAATGGTGAAGGTAATTACATGACCCGTGCATTAGGAGCGCCTCCAACTATGCGCGGTGTTAATGCCAATGGAGAATTGCTTGTTGGAAAAGATTGGCAAGATGGTAATCCAGTTGTAAATGATGATAAGTTTATTCGGAAAAATATTAATCAAAAGCTTACATTATCACAGGCTTTTACCGTCAATTTTTTAGAAAATTTAAGCTTAAGAGTTAGTGGTAATTGGTTTTTTAATCAGTCAACAGCAGAATCATTTAATAAGGATTATTTAGCAAGTCCGGGAAATTATGTACGCACACGTAATTCATCTGCTTCCTATGATAAGATCTATAACCAAACTTATAATGCCGTATTAAACTACAATACGAACATTCGTGAAGATCATCATATTGATGCGATGATCGGTTGGGAATTTTTTGATGCATATAATAATGGTTTTTCCGCTTCAGGAACAGGAGCGCCAACAGATGATTTTATGGATTTGGGTTTAACAAGCCCAGAAGCAAATAAGAGAGCGATTGACTCGTATCATGATCGCCAACGTATAACTTCCTATTTTGGACGTGTCAATTATGATTATAAGGAAAAATATCTGATGACTTTGACAGCAAGACGCGATGGTTATTCTACTCTCCTTAATAATCGATGGGGAACTTTTCCTGGAATATCACTAGGCTGGGCTTTACATAAAGAAGATTTTTTAAAGGATTATTTAGGTGCTGATCATACTGTGAATTCATTAAAACTGCGTGCAAGTTATGGTGCAAACGGAAATGTTAGTGGAATAGGTTCATATACCTTACAAGGTTCTTATGGAACTACTAAATATGATGGTCAGGTAGGATACACGATGTCAACTTTATCTATCCCTAACTTGAAATGGGAAAGTTTAATGACTAAAGAAGTTGGTTTAGAAACTAGACTATTCAATAAATTAGATCTTACGGTCGCTTATTATCATCGTACGACAAAAGATAAAATAGCTAACCTAACATTACCTGCTTCTGCTGGATTCACAACTATTACAACCAACAATGGTGATATGCAAAACCAAGGAGTGGAAGTTGATTTAAATTATCAATTACTCCGAAAGTCTAATTGGGATGTAAATGTTAGTTGGAACACCGCTTATAATAAAAACAAAATATTAAAATTACCATATAATGGTGTTGAAAATAATAGACAGGGCGGTTTGCAGGTGTATGATTCAAAAACTAAGGAATTGATCTGGGTTGGTGGTTTTCAAGAAGGACAAGATCCAAATGTCGCATATGCTTATGAAGCTACAGGTATTATTCGTACCCAGCAGGATCTAGATAATTATGCTTTACAACTAAAGGATTTGATCGGAGCAAGAACACTTGTTCATCCAGATGTATTTAATGCGCTACCAGCCGATCAGAAAGGACTATATTACCCATTAGCTCTAGGTGATGTTATGTGGAAAGATGTAAATGGTGATGGTATTATTAATTCTTATGATCGTGTTTATATGGGAAATACAGTTCCTAAATGGACTGGAGGTTTCGGGCTTTCTGTACGCTGGAAAGATCTTAGTTTAAATAGCCGTTTTGATTATGCCTTAGGTTATGTTGCCTATGATGGACCAAGGGCTTGGTTTCTAGGAATGATGCAAGGAACATTTAATACGACAACAGACGTATTTAATACTTGGACTCCGGAAAATCCCAATGCTCAGTACCCTTCTTATTACTGGGCAGATCAATTATTTAAAAATAATACAAGTCGGGAAAGTAGCATGTTTTACAATAAGGGAAACTATCTGGCATTTCGCGAATTAACCCTTGGATATAGATTACCTAAAACCTTAGCAAATAAGATAAAAATGGAAGATTTAAATGTTTCTTTAACAGGACAAAACCTTCATTACTGGACAAAAAACACTTTATTTTCAGCAGAAAGCGGTAGTGTCGGACAGGGAGGCGGAGGATATCCATTACCCCGAACATTTATATTAGGTTTACAATTAACATTTTAATGCAAAGCGATGAAAAATATATTTATTTACTTACTAATAGCCTCCTCATTTCTTTCCTCTTGTAAAGAAATGGAATTAGATCTGGCCCCAGAAGATTATTTTGCTAGTGGATCATTTTGGAAAAATAACGATCAAGTTGCTGGGGCAATGCTGGGCCTTCATGGACAGTTGAGGGGACAACAACAAACGCTATGGAGTTTAGGTGAACTTCGTGGTGGAACTTTGAGAAATGGTACTGCAGATATTGGTACCTCTTCATTAAATTCTGCTAATATAATAATTCAGGACATTCGTGAAAGTTCACCTGGATTTAGTGCTTGGGCTGGTCTTTATGGACCTTTATTTCAAGTTAATAATTTCATTTACCAGGTAGAAAAAGCCGATTATCTTACTGAAGCACAAAAAGGCTACTATTTGGGACAGGCATATGGACTTAGAGCTTTCTATTATTTTTACTTATTCAGAACTTACGGACGTGTGCCACTGGTTACTGAACCTCAAGCAGCAGTTAATACACCTAGTTCAGCGGAAGAAGCGTACAAAGCTCGAACAGAAACAGAGCTAGAAACAATGGCTTTTATTAAATCAGAAATTGATAAATCTGAAAAATCATTTGGAATTGTTTATGATACAAAAAATCAAAAAGCACAGTGGTCTTTAGCTGCCACTAAAATGTTGAAAACAGAGGTGTACTTATGGACAGCTAAAGTTGATTTAGATGGTAAGGCTCCTCAGAATGTTAAAGCCGATCTCGATATTGCTAAAAGTGCAGTTGAAGATGTAATACCGCGATATTCTTTACAGAATAATTTTTCAAACGTATTTCAATCTGCTAGTATTCCGGCTATGAAAGGTAATTCTGAAATTATTTTTACGCTACGTTACATGAATCAGGAAGCTACCAATTTCTTTAATAATTTTATATATGCAGCTTCTGATGACATTTCGGGATATGTTGACGAAAATGGCATGGCTATACCGAAAGATCCACTACAGGCAGGCTCTACTGGTATCATCCGTTATCAATATAAAATTGATTTGTATAAATTATTTGAGAAAAATGATACTAGGGCAAATGCTACGTTTATAAATTTTAATAAAGGTAATACCTCTGCAACATTCTTGCGAAAATTTTTAGGGACCTTAATTGACGGGGTACGTAATTATTCAGATGATTATCCTATTTATAGACTTGCGGACGCTTATTTACTTTTAGCTGAAATAAAAAATAAATTAGGTCAAGATCCCACTGATGAAATTATGAAAGTAAGAAATCGTGCATATAATGGAAAAGCGCCATTATTTGTAAATGGAACTTTTGAAAGTAATGAACTTGCCATTTATTACGAGCGTACTAAAGAATTTGTTTCGGAAGGACATCAATGGTTTGATTTGCGTCGCATGCAAGATGCTAGTGGCAAGCCTCTTGTGTTTCGCCGTGATTTGCCTTTAGTTGGTGTTTTGGATAATACTGAAAGTCAGAAACATAAACTTTTATGGCCTATAGATTTAGGGACGTTATCAGCAGATCCGAAATTAACTGGACAACAAAATCCTGGTTATTCCGGAACCTAACCACAAAAATTCTACTCCATAACGGAGTAGAATTTCACTTAATCTTAACCCAAATCTAATCATTATATATGATCACTAAAAACATCGAAGGCTTAATTGCCGCACCTTTTACGCCATTTGACGAGAATGGAGCATTAAATTTAGCACAAATACCAAATTACTACCAGTCTTTAAAAAATAATAAGGTTACGGGAGGCTTTATCTGTGGATCAACAGGTGAAGGAGTCTCATTAACTTTTCAAGAAAAAGTCGATGTCTTAAAAGCATGGACCAAGTTAACAAAAAGCGATCCTGATTTTAGTTTAATGATTCTCTTAGGAGGTACAAACATTAAAGAATGCCGAGAGTTGGCCACAATTGCTGAAGCAGAAGGCGTAGACGCTATTTCATTTACATCACCATTTTATTTCAAGCCTTCAAATGTGGATCAGCTTGCTAAATGTTGTGCCGCTGTTGCTGAAGCAGCTCCCAATACGGCATTCTATTATTATCATATTCCGGTGTTGACAGGTGGTAATTTTCCAATGATTGATTTACTGAAAGCAGTAGATGGCAAAATTCCGAATTTTGCAGGAATTAAGTATACACATGAAGACTTTATGGATTTTCTATCTTGTATGAACTATGCGGATCGAAAGTATGATATGCTGTGGGGCAGAGATGAGAATATGCTATCTGCTCTAGTATTAGGAGCAAGGGGAGCGGTTGGGAGTACTTACAATTATGCCGCACCATTATATTATGACCTGATCAAAGCATTTGATGATGGTGATTTCGACAGGGCAAATGATCTTCAGCAACAATCTATTGATATGATTACCCTTCTTGGAAAATATGGCGGTATTTCAGTAGGTAAGGCATATATGAAACAGGTTGGATTAGACTGTGGAGAATTTCGACTACCAGTCAAAAATATGACTGCAGAGC
Source organism: Sphingobacterium sp. JUb20 (assembly GCF_004342035.1). Taxonomy (NCBI): domain Bacteria; kingdom Pseudomonadati; phylum Bacteroidota; class Sphingobacteriia; order Sphingobacteriales; family Sphingobacteriaceae; genus Sphingobacterium; species Sphingobacterium sp. JUb20. The sequence goes on from NZ_SLYV01000005.1 coordinate 97,692, forward strand.
AATATAAATCATTCGAATCTGATGTTAAAAAATTGAATTTTAATTCTTTCTGTTCAAAGTAGTTTAACGGCAATTAATTGAAAACAAAAAATATTTTTCATTTTTTGTGAAACTCGACATCAAATTTAAAAGAAAAGAGCCCTTTCCCATTTGCTTTTTACAGATGGAAAAGGGCTCTTAGCTGTCTATTTATTTCAGTTTATTTGACAGGAACGAGACTGATTGAACTAATCTCCGGTAGTGAATTTCCCGTAATTTCAAGCGCTTTAAGTTCTACTTTTAAAGCTGTGTCACCTAGGGCCTGCTGTGAAATTTCAAATGTTCCTGTTTCAACATCAACAAATTGGTTACCTTTCGTTGCCTTAAGTTTATACGATAGGTTGTTCGTTCCAAGACTAAGTGAAATAGTCCCTGATTTTTGCTCGTTTGGAAGATAATTAACGACTATTTTATAGGTACCAGGACGCTGTATTTTTACATCCCACGCCACTTGATCGGATTTTTTAGACCAGTCGCCAATTGCATTTGGACGATTCGGATCATGAGTCGTTGCGCCAATAAGTTTAATTCCTCCAGTACCGATTAATTTAGCATTATTAGCCGTTAAGACTATTCTACCATCTTTTTGAGTTAATATCTGTTGTTGTATTACTTCAGGAGTTCCTTTAATTTCTGCAACGATAACCATTGGCATCTGTCCTTTAAAGTCCGCAGGTAATTGGATTGTTTTTCCCGAAGTAGATTTTGATATTTTTAATGATTTTTTAGCACTTCCTAACAGATATGCTTTACTAATAGCACTTGCCAATGGTACTTCTATAGTCCCATTTGAAGGAATATCGAATACATGGAAATATAGTTTACCATCTTTTTGAGTACAGTAGCCCCAATCTAATCCTTGAAACGGACTAGCTGTAGTTCCATATATGGATTCATTATTAACTTTCATCCATTGACCGATGTCCTTCAGTAACTTCACTGCTTTCTCTGGAATAGCACCTTCTCCATCGGGACCTACATTGAGTAAGAAATTTCCGCCTTTGCTCACTGTTTCGATAAATAAACGCATTGTTTTATCAAATGATTTCCAATTCTGGTCATGTGCACTATAACCATAGCTTTCATTCATCGTGTGGCTCACTTCCCAGTCCATACCCGGAAGACCTGTAGGTGGTATATATTTTTCGGGAGTTCCAATATCACCATTTTTATTTTCGAGACCATCCCAGAAACGGTTATTGACTATAATTTGAGGTTGCCATTTAATTAAGTCTGTAAGAATACGTTTTGTTCCCCAGCTCTCTCCCTGATGATTTTTACTACTAAAGTCAAGCCATAGGACATCCAGACCTCCGTAATTATTCGCAAGCTCTTTCACTTGGCCATATAAGTAATCTTTATAGACTTCATGATTGGGCTTATAACCAGTAGGGTTGGGGTTCAAATAGGAAAGACCTTCATAAGAGTCCGGATGTTGCCAATCTAATAACGAATAGTAAGCACCCGCTTTTAAGCCATTAGCACGAAATGCTTTAACGACTTCTCCATAAAGATCACGTCCTTTAGGTGAAATATTAGTACCTCCTGTGATGTCATTTTTTAATGAATAAGGTTGCTGACTATTAAAAATTGAGAATCCTTCGTGGTGTCGTGAGGTTATAATGACATACTTCATACCTGCTTCTTCTGCAAGCGATGCCCAGGCAGAGGCATCAAATTTTGCAGCTGTGAATTTTGGTTTTAAAACTTCGGCATACGGCTTGCTCGGTAATTTTGCCCATGCTTGAATCCATTCGGCGTAATGTTGTGGATATTGTTTTCCTTCCCAGCTACCTCCAGCGGCACTATAAAGTCCCCAATGGATGAAAAGTCCAAATCGAGCTTCTCTGAACCACTCCATCCGACTGTCTTTTGTTTCCTCCCATCCGGTCACTCCTTCGTATGGAAGAGATTGCGCATTACTCGATAATACTGCTGTCGATAATAATCCCAAAAGCGCAATTTTCTTAATTATTTTCATTTAATTTTTATGGTTTATGTTGATATCATATATATACTCTATAATACCCTTTAACGATTATTCTTTTTCAGTTCCAAAGAAAGCGAATTATTTTTTATTTGTAAACTTTGGAATATGAATGTTACCCTAATTATTTGGGGACACATTATTCGTAATGCATATTACTTAAACATTGGAAGAAATAGATTTAATTGGTGCGCTAAATCTACCAACTTCCATTTCTTTTCTATAGGCTCTCGGATTTTTGTTCATAATTTCTTTAAAAAACTTATTGAAGTTTGTTAAATTTTGATAACCACTAGCATAACATACCTCTGAAATATTCAGATTCTTATCTTCCAGCAATTTGCAGGCATGTCCTATGCGTGTTTCATTCACGAATTTAGAAAACGATTTTTGGGTATGTTTTTTGAAGAACCTGCAGAAAGCATTTGAGTTCATATTTAAGAGGGTGGCCGCCTCCTGCAGCGAAACGGTATCTCTAAAGTTTTGCATTACGTATACATAAATGATGTTTATCCGTTTATTATCCTTTTCGCTGTAAACAGGTTTATATGTTCCTGAGGATAAATGATCGTATTCGGTGCTTTGATGCAGCAATGCTATAAGATTTAGAAAACCGGTTATTTTGGAAAAAGAATCTTTATGGACTAAATCCCGCATGAGAGTCATTGCATTTTTTAGTGTATTCCCATAAAATCGTAAACCATCTTTAGTCTTATCAATAAATTTTTGCATGGCTTGAATAGTCGATTGATCATCGGTCAATTGAATAAGAAAGTCAGCTGGAAAGTAAATAACAAGAGCTTTAGCACGCTCATGGTAGTCTGGCTTTAAAAAAGCATCATCATTATGCCAAATATGTGGAATGTTAGGCCCGATTAATACCATATCTCCTGCACTAAATGAGTCAATATGATTACCAACAATACGTTTGCCGTAACTTTCTTCGATAAGGACTAGTTCGCATAGTTCATGAAAGTGCAAAGGATTACTAAAAAAAGCTTCGTCCACATGTTTGATATGTATTGTTTTCTTCGGAAGTGGACTGATTTCTATTAATTTAGCTTTCATTCGTCTAGATAATTGGCTTATAACCTACGAATATATAAATTTCGGCATAATAAAACAATTTTTGATTTTTTGTGATCGATGATCGCTTTTTAGGGATATATAGTTGTAAAAGATGAACTGATGATGTTGATTTATACTGATGTGCGAATTCGTGTAAGCTAAGTTATCAAATTTTAATAACCAAGTTTTTAGATATGCTCGGTGAATATGGTGGCTAGATTTTATAGAAAAAATTGTTCGTGATGGCCGTGTGATTTTTATTTATAAAGGGCATCATTAATTAATGATAGGAGACTATGATGCTGAAAGAAACAAATAAATTACACAAAAAAGGCATTAACGTCAATATACTGTCATTATTTGTTAATGAGGTTGTATTTTATGAGGTTAAAGATCTTTAATTTTATTTTTTATAAATGAAGAAGAACTGCTGTTAGCAAGATACATTATAAAACCTTTGTATTATTTTATAAACCTAATAAGCGAATAAAACTAATTGGCTTTGTTTAAAATCGTTGTACTGCGATTTAAAATAAAAGCTTAGCAGTTATAAATCGTATTAAACATGAAAAAGAAAGTCGTCGTCGTATCCCTCTTATTGAGTGCCATTGTGGTCGTCGGATTGTTTACCTTTAAGAAGGAAGATCCTGTTGATTTTAGTGCTGAAGTGAAGCCCATCCTTAATAAGCATTGCATTACGTGCCATGGTGGCGTAAAGAAAAATGGAGGTTTTAGTTTACTTTTTGAAAACGAAGCATTTGCTAAAGCAGAGTCTGGTAAGCCAGCTATAATCGCAGGTGATGCAGATCATAGTGAATTTATTAAACGGTTGACCATTGATGATCCAGAATTAAGAATGCCTTACAATGCACCACGTTTGAGTGATGATGAAATCGACATCTTGAAAAGATGGATCAACGAGGGGGCGAAATGGGGCAAGCACTGGGCATATACTTTGCCTGAAAAAGTTGAAGTACCTGAACCATTTTCTTTTGCCAGTTTATTCGGGATGAATCCATCTGGTATATCCAATAATATCGATTATTTCGTTCAGGATAAAATGAAAGAGAAAGACCTGTCTTTTTCAAAAGAGGCAGATAAGGAGACCTTATTGAGACGGTTGTATTTGGATGTGGTCGGTATTCCGCCTAGTTTATCCGAATTGCAATCATTTGCATCCGATACTAGGGAAAATGCTTACGAACTAAGAGTTGATAGTTTATTAGCTTCACAACAATATGGTGAGAAATGGGCAAGCTGGTGGTTGGATTTAGCCCGATATGCCGATACTAAAGGTTATGAAAAGGATGGATCAAGACAAATATGGCCTTATCGTGACTGGCTCATTAAAGCTTTTAATAAAGATATGCCTTTTGATGAGTTTACGGTACAGCAGTTAGCAGGTGATTTATTGCCTGATCCAACTAAAGATCAGCTAATTGCAACTGCTTTTCATAGAAATACAATGAATAATGATGAAGGAGGAACAGATAGTGAAGAGTTTCGTGTTGCCTCTGTTTTAGATCGTGTTAATACGACTTATCAGGTTTGGTTAAGTACAACTTTTGAGTGTGTACAGTGTCACAGCCATACTTACGACCCATTTAAATTTGAAGAATATTATAAATCTGTTGCTTTTTTTAATAATACACGTGATGAAGATACTCAGGGTGATCATCCAAGGTTACGATTCTATAAGGCCGAAGATGAAAGCAGAGTTGATAGTATAAAGTACTGGCTTACCCAGAAAGGAAATCAAAAGTTGATCCGTTCAACAGACTTATTCTTGCATACATTAGAACCAAAAATTCATGCACATTATAGTGATCAGGTAGAAAATGGGGCCTTATACGATACCAAATGGTTAGGCATACGTTCAGGTGGAAGTGCTCGATTGAAACACATCACCTTGCAGGGTAAAAAGCAATTTTATATTAATTATTGGACATCATTAAATGGAGGTGCCATAGAAGTCAGAAAGGGTAGTAAAACAGGCCCGTTACTGACGACAGTCCAATTGCCTAGTACTTCAGGAAGACAAGTTATTCAAGCAGATCTGAAGGAAGATACCGGAGTTCATGACCTTTATTTAATATTTAAGAATGCAACAGCAGCAAAAGATCAGCCGATTTGTATGATTGAGTGGTTCGCATTGCGCGAAGGGTTTCCAGTATCTGCAGACCCGGAGTCCCAGCGTATGCAAAATAACTTTATGCAACTGATTAATACAAATCCGGAAAGTGTGCCTGTGATGATTGAAAATCCTGCAGAAATGCATCGGAAAACACATGTTTTTGAGCGAGGAAATAGATTAGCGTTAGGTAAAGAGGTTCAACCTGCGGTTCCTGAAACATTAAATCCTTTCCCAAAGGGAGCTCCTAACAATAGATTGGGATTTGCTAAATGGATTGTAAGTAAAGATAATCCTTTGACAGCACGTACTTTGGTGAATAGAATTTGGGCGCAATTATTTGGACGCGGGTTGGTGGAACCACTAGGAGATATGGGGACGCAGAGCACGCCATCTATGCATATTGATTTATTGGATTACTTAGCGCTAGATCTCATGCAAAATAAAAATTGGAGCATGAAAGCACTTATTAAGGATATTGTCATGTCTTCTACCTATAAGCAATCATCGAGTTTAAATCAAGGAGATGCGGATAAAGATCCGGCCAATATATTTTTAGCTAGAGGTCCGCGATTTAGACTTTCTGCAGAGCAGATTCGGGATCAGACATTAGCCGTAAGTGGTCTCCTAAGTTCGAAAATGTATGGACCGTCGGTTATGCCCTATCAGCCGGATGGTGTATGGATGACGGTTTATAGTGGTGAATCGTGGGCGACAAGTACAGGTGAAGACCAATTTAGAAGGGGGCTTTATACATTTTTGAAACGGACAAGTCCTTATCCTTCATTTATCTCTTTTGATGCATCTAGTAGAGAAGTTTGTTTGGTTGATCGGATCAGAACAAATACACCATTGCAAGCACTAACTACGTTGAATGATCCCGTTTATCTGGAGGCCGCTAAACATCTTTCGACACTTATGCAGAAAGAAGGAGCAGGGGATTCTAAGAAAATAATTTCTTATGGTTATAAGAAATTGATGTTGAAAAATCCGAGTGAAGAAAAAGTGGTAGCACTGGAAAAATTATATAAAGAAGCATTACAAAATTTTAATAAGAAACCAGCAGAGGCAGCTAAATTCATGGCTGTCAATGCGAGTGATTTAAAAGATCCATCTTTAACATCAAAGGCTGCTTACATGGTTGTAGCCAATGCTTTATTAAACCTGGATGAATTTCTAACAAAATCGTAAACAACATGAAAGATCTCGATAAATTATTTCGTGAATTGCAACAGCAGAAATTGCAGGCGGTAACGCGTAGACATTTTTTGAAGGATTGCGTAGCAGGTGTTGGAAGCATAGCATTAGCAAGTTTTTTGGCAAGTTGTGGAGGGAACTCCAGTGGATCTGGAGCTATAGATTTAAATGCATTGAATCCACTTGTACCAAAATCACCTCATTTTCCTGGAAAAGCAAAAAGTGTTATTTACTTGCATATGGCAGGAGCTCCTTCACAATTGGAACTTTTTGACTATAAGCCAGTGTTGCAGACATTACATAATCAACCCTGTCCTGAGTCACTATTAGCAGGTAAAACTTTTGCATTTATTAGAGGTACTCCTAAAATGTTAGGGCCTCAAGCGACTTTCAAACAGTATGGACAAAGTGGAGCTTGGGTATCTGATCATTTACCACATTTCAGTAAAGTTGTGGACGATGTCAGCTTTTTAAAGGCTGTACATACAGATCAGTTTAATCATGGTCCTGCACAAATGTTTATGCAAACGGGTAGTGCAAGATTGGGTAGGCCTAGTATTGGATCTTGGGTAACTTATGGTTTAGGATCTGAAAATAGTAATTTACCAGGTTTTGTGGTATTGACTTCCGGTGGAAAGACTCCTGATGCTGGAAAAAGTGTTTGGGGATCTGGATTCTTACCTTCAGTATATCAGGGTGTGCAATGCCGTTCGAAAGGAGATCCTGTTCTATATCTTGCCGATCCAGAGGGAATGAGCAGAGACTTAAAGAGACATGCTATCGATGCGATTAATGAAGTCAACAAGGACGAATATAATACCTATAAGGATCCTGAAACATTATCTCGAATAGCCCAATATGAGATGGCTTACAAAATGCAGGTCGCGGTTCCAGAGGTTATGGACATCAGTCAAGAACCGGCGCATATTCATGAATTATATGGTACAGAACCGGGTAAAGAGTCTTTTGCGAATAATTGTTTATTAGCACGAAAACTGGTTGAACAAGGAGTCCGTTATGTACAGTTGTTTGATTGGGGATGGGATAGCCATGGAACTAATGCCTCCGATTCTATCGATTATGGTTTCCGTAATAAATGTAGGGAAATTGACAGACCTATGACCGCATTGATTATGGATCTTAAGCAACGTGGATTGCTGGACGAAACGCTTGTAGTGTGGGGAGGAGAATTTGGACGAACTCCAATGCAGGAAAATAGAGATAACAGCGATATGCCCTTTTTAGGACGTGATCATCATACTGATGCCTATACGATCTGGATGGCAGGAGGCGGTGTCAAGAAAGGGGTGACCTATGGAGAGACTGATGAAATCGGGTTTACGGGTGTAAGCGGAAGATCGTCCGTTCATGATGTACATGCGACAATGCTTCATTTGCTCGGTTTCGATCATGAAAAATTTACTTATGAATTTCAGGGCCGACCATTCCGTTTAACGGATGTTGAAGGTAACCTGATTAGTGCAGTTGTTTAATAAATAATTGGAATGAAATATATATACAGCATTATGCTTTTTATTTTATGGGCTCTACCAAATCAAGCTCAAGTGAATAATAATTTAAAAATAAAGTTCTATTGTACCAATTGGGGTATGTCAGAGTCATGGGACAGCTACTGTGCTCGAGTAAGTCAGGCTGGATTTGATGGTTTAGAGACCTGGCTTCCAGCGGCAGGGGAAGAGCGTACAGCTATGTTTAATGCTTTAAAAAAACATAACCTTTCTTTGGGTTTATTAAGTGGAGGTGGCGGTGCCAATTTTGATCAGTATCTTGCTTCTTTTATAAAAAATGTTGAGGATGCCGCGCAACAAAAACCAGATTATATTAATTGTCATACTGGAAAAGAGTATTATACGTTTGAACAAAATAAAGCTTTGATTGATGCAGCAGAAGCCATTTCTAAAAAAACGGGTATCCCAGTTAGACATGAAACACACCGCGGCCGATTTAGCTTTGCCGCACATATTACAAAAAAATATTTAGAAGAGATTCCGCATTTGCGTTTAACATTAGATATATCACATTGGTGTAATGTTCATGAGTCTATGTTATCAGATCAGAAAGAAGCCGTTCAATTGGCGCTTTTAAAAACAGGACATATACACGCTCGTGTTGGCCATCCGCAAGGACCACAGGTTAACGATCCTGCAGCCCCAGAATGGAAATCTATTTTGGATCAGCATTTGGCCTGGTGGGATGAAATTGTACGTATTCACAAAGAAAGTAACGCAAAAGTTCTAACCATAACAACTGAATTTGGCCCCGCTGGATATTTGCCGACTTTACCTTATACACAACAGCCTGTAGCTGATCAATGGAGTATCAATGTCTTTATGTTAAATCTTTTAAAGGCACGCTATAAATCATGATGTTGTTTTTTGAAGAGTTAATGAATTTTACAGGAAGATGGCACCCCGTTTTGGTACATTTTCCTATTGGAATGTTAGTTGTTGCCTGTGTATTGGCACTTTTTTCAAGAAAGGAAAGTTATAAGAATATAGGTCCAGCGATATCATTATCCTTATTGTTTGGTAGTGTGGCTGCTATACTCGCTTGTTTTACAGGGTATCTGTTGTCTTTACAAGGTGGTTACGAGCAAGATACTTTAAATTTTCATCAATGGTTAGGACTTGCAGTTGCTGCTATTAGTTTTTTTTTATATTTTTTATATAAGGACGGTGTTCGAAATTCATTCATAGAAAAGTTTAAATCTAAGCGTGTTGCAATATTGTTTTTGATGTTTATTCTGATCGGTGTTACCGGTCACTTTGGAGGTACTTTGACACATGGGAAGGGATATTTTAAGGACGCACTTCCTACAGCGATTAAAACAGCTGTAGGGATAGAGGAAGCATCGGAAGAACCTGTTTTACTGACTAATGTGCAGCAAGCGCAGGTATATTCAGGAATTATTCAGCCCATTCTTAAACAGCGGTGTCAAAGTTGTCACGGCGAGAAAAAGCAAGAAGGTGGTTTTGCTCTTCACGATCAAGCACATTTATTGAAAGGTGGTGATGGCGGTACAGTACTTGTTGGAAATAATTTAGAAAAAAGTGAATTATATGCGCGATTGATATTGCCAGAGGGGCATAAGAAAAGAATGCCTCCAAAAGGACGTAAGCCAATTACTGCAGAACAAATTAAGTTGATCGGATGGTGGGTAAAAGAAGGTGCTGATTTTGGTAAAAAATCGAGTGACTTGGCGCAGACAGCGGAAATTAAAGAGATTCTAGGGAAATTGGAAAAAGGTAGTGAACCTACTTCTCCATTTGAAGAATTACCGGAGGCAAAAAAGCTACCAGCTGATTTTGTACAGCAGTTACAAGCAAAAGGAATTAAGGTTTTGCCTATTGCAAGTACTAATGAATATGTAACCATCAACGCAATTAACTATCCTGAATTTAAGGATCAAGATTTAAAAGATCTTTTAAAGATTAAAGATAACATTGTACAGTTGAAATTAGGAAATACCGCTATAACTGATCAAGGGCTTAAAATGATGTCGGAATTCCCTAATTTGATGAAGTTGCATTTAGAAAACACAAAAATTACAGATTTAGGACTTGCACATCTTAATGGACATCCAACTTTATCCTACATTAATTTATTTGCAGTACCTGTTACAGACAAAGGATTAGAAAAGCTCAACAAAATGCCCAAATTGAAACAGATCTATGCCTATCAGACAAAAGCGACATTAGTAAGTGTTGAAAATTTGAGGAAGATATCAAAACAAGTTCTGATCGACACAGGATCTTATCAGTTACCATTTCTAGCTTCTGATACCGTTCGTTACTAACAACGATAGATCATTTATGCATCTAAAAAAATAATCAGCTGTTTATAATGGTAAATGTTTTGTATTAGAAATGTTTAACGAAAAATCATCGTAAAAAAGGAGTAGAAAATTTTTGTTTTCTACTCCTTTTTTAATTGTTTTTACACTTTCGAAGATTGTTTTTCTTTAACTATTCTTCTGCCTTATTCTTTAGTGCCATCAATAGATCGTACGCTCCTTTTTCGACAAACGATTTTCCTTGAAGATCTACAGAAGAACTAACTTCTGTGAAATTGTTATATTGTGTTCCTATTTTTACGGGGATCAGTTTAAATTGCCCTTTTTCTAATTTTTCCCAAAGGTATTCTTCATTTTCAAAAGAAACGACACAGGAACTAGGTAGAACTTGAGTTGGCTGTTTTTGAATGCTAATCATTCCGTTGATGAATAGGCCAGAAATAAGCTCCGAATCCAAACCTTTTATGCTTGCTAAAATATCAGTAGATCCGTCCTCAGATACTTGTGGATTTATCGTAATTACTTTTGCTTCATATTGTTTATTCGGTGAAGCATTGGTGCTTATTCTTATTTGTTGTCCTATCTGAATATGAGTAAGATCACTTTCAAATACTTTAAAATTTGCTAATAAACCATTTGGATCTAGCAATTCAAATAATTTATCTGTTGAAGAAACATATTGACCTTTATTTACTAGGACTTCACGAACTCGTCCATTGAAAGGAGCCACGATATTAATTTGACTTTTTATTTGCTCGACTTGTAAGATATTGGGATTGATACCGATTAGTTTTATTTTTTCTGCTAAGGACTTATTGGATATATTTAGTTTTTTATATTCTAAAGCTGCTGCTTCAAAAATTTTATCACTGGCAACTTTGGTCTTATTTAATTCCAATTGTCTTTGATAGTTAAGTTTGGCAGTCTGTAACAAGGCTACATTACTTAAATAATCCTCTTGCAACTGTATAAATTGAGGATCTTCTAATGTTGCTAATATTTGACCTTTTTTAAATGACATACCAGGCATAGCTTGGATGTTTTTTATATGACCACCATATAAGCTGGAGATGCTATGGAGAAAATTGGGTGATACGATCATTTTTCCATTTAGTTTTATAGTCTTATCCATTATCTGCTCTGATATTGAAGAGAGGGAAATGGATAAGTTCTGTTCTTGATCTGGTGTTAGCTTTACTATTTCTGTACTAATATTTTCTACTGGTTTTGGGATTTTATTTTCTTCTTTCGCTTCTCCATTTGAACAGGAGAATGAAATTAACCCAATTGATACAAGTATAAGGCTCGTTGTAATATAATTTTTAATTTTCATTATTTTGCTTAATTAATAGATAGATAATCCAATTCAATAGTGCTTTCGTTCAACTTTTCTATCGCATTTAAGTATTGACTTTTAATTCCTAAAGATTGATTTATGAGGATTACCCAATCTAAATAGTTGATTTCTCCAGCATTATATTGTTGCATCGCTGTATTCAATAATGCTGTCGCTTTATTCAATTGATTTTGTTCAAAACGTTGCACTACTTCTTGTCTGCTGGCAAATTGTTGTTGCCATTGTTTTTTCTTATTGCTATTCTCTTTTAGTTTTAGCTCAAAATTTCCTTGAGCTACGATCTCTTGTACTTTAGCAGCTTTTACTAAGTTTCTCTGACCTTTTGTGAATATAGGTAGCCCAATGCCTAACTGAACGACGTTAAATCGGTTGCCACTTATTTCTTTCATGGACTGGTTGTACCAGCCTGCATTGAGGGTTGGGAGTAATTTACTAGACTCTAATTTTGTTTCAGCCTGCTTCGTTTCTATTTGTTGTGCTAAAACTTGTAATTCAGGATGCTGCTCCAGCGTCGATTGTTGATCTTGTTGCAGTTGAAATTTAATAGATTCTTTCTGAGGGAGAACAGGGTCTTTTGTTTGTAAAATAAACTGAAATTGTAAAATTACTCGTTCTAATTCCATCTTTAATTCTTTACGTTGCAAAGTGATCTGCTCTCGTTGCAGATCTGCAACAGTGGTCTCCATAATATTGGCATCACCTAATTGAAATTTTAAATTTGCTTTATCTACAAAGCTCTCATATAAACTATCTGAATAGACCAAGATGGCATCTTTTTCTTGTAAGAGTAATATGGCATAGTAAAGTTCTTTAACAGATTTATTCACCAAGGCTTTGGTCCAAAGTTGATAACTTTCTTGTTGTTTATAGGATGCATCTAACACGTGTTTTTTACGGCTATAGACAGTAGGGAAGTCAAATCGCTGTATAAGTCCAACTTTATTGTCCATTTTTGAACTTTGAAGCTGTCCCCACTCGGTCGAAATCTCTATTTGCGGGATATCTAAAGCAGTATTTTTCATTTTAGAGCGATAATCAAGCTCTAATTCCTGTTGTCTTATTTCCAAATTATTGCTCGTTGCCATTTTAATAGCATCCTCCAGGTTGATGCTATTTTGTGAATTAGCGTATCCGTATGGCAATAGCAGGAATAGGATGATGGTATATTTCCGTTTCATTTTTGGAATTTTTACGCGGTCGATAAGTACATATAAAATTGGTAAAACAAAGAGTGTTAAGGCTGTTGCTAATAATAAACCTCCAATCACTACTGTTGCTAATGGTCGCTGAACTTCAGCTCCAGCTCCGCTGCTAAGTGCCATTGGCAGAAAACCCAGCGATGCTACAAAAGCCGTCATGAGTACTGGTCTTAGTCTAACACGTGAACCCATCATCACGATACGGGTGTTGTTTTGTATTCCATTTTGTTTCAGACGGTTAAACTCGGCAATCAATACGATTCCGTTCAAAACAGCCACACCAAAGAGAGCAATAAATCCTACTCCCGCACTGATACTAAACGGCATTCCACGTAGTACTAAGAAATAAATACCGCCAATGGCAGATAGTGGTATCGCTGTGTAGATCAATAAACTTTGTTTAAATGATCGAAATGCAAAGTATAATAAAAGGAAGATCAAGAGTAAAGAAACCGGAACTGCTACCCCTAGTTTGGCTTTAGCTTTATTGAGATTTTCAAATGTTCCACCATATGCAATGGTATAACCAGTCTCCATTTTCATTTCCTGCCCGACCTTTGTCTGCAGTTCTTCCACTATTGTCTGTACATCTCTACCTCTGATATTGAATCCCACGATAATTCGTCGCTTCGTGTCTTCTCTTTGTATCTGATTTGGGCTACTTTTGAGTTCGACATTTGCTAATTGATGTAACGGGATTTGTTGATCCGTTCCTGTTGGAATCAATAAATTTCGAATATCTTCTAAATTTTGTCGTTTATCATCCCTAAGTTTTACCACCATATCAAAACGTTTCTCTCCTTCGTAGATCAAACCAGCTTGCTGACCTGCAAATGAGGCATTTAAAATACGGTTGGCAGTTTCGATTTGAATTCCATATCGAGCAAGTGCATCGCGGTCATACGCGACAACAACCTGAGGAGCACCAACTACAGGTTCAATATATAGATCTTGCGCACCTTCGACTTTATTTATAATAGCTCCAAGTGCATTCGCGTAACGAGCCAGTGAATCTAAGTCTTCTCCAAATATTTTACAAACGACATCCTGTCTTGCTCCAGTCATCAATTCGTTAAAGCGCATCTGTACAGGAAATTGAAATCCAGTTGTTAAGCCAGGTATTTGTTTTAATTCGGCACTCATTTTCGCGGACAATTCGGGAAATGATGTAGCAGATGTCCACAACTTTTTGGGCTTTAAAACAATGATCATATCGCCAGCATCCATCGGCATAGGTTCTGTAGGGATCTCAGCACTACCAATTTTTGTTACTATTTTTTCTATTTCAGGAAATTTAGTTTTAAGAATATGGGCTGCTTTTGTTGTTACTTCTACGGTTTTATCGATACTGCTTCCTTGAAGAATACGCATTTCTACTGCAAAATCTCCTTCTTCCAAAGAAGGGACAAATTCTCCTCCCATGCGTGTTAGCATAAAGACCGCCGAGGTGAATAATAATAATACAACCGCAATGATAAGCTTATTCCATTTTAACGCTTTAATGAGCAATTTTTGATGGCCTAACTCTAGTTTTTCCATTACTCTATCCGAGAAGTTTTTCGATGTCGGCTTCTTCTTGCTGATCACCAGTGAAGTCATCATAGGGATATAAGTTAACGATAGAATAAAAGCTCCAACCAAAGCAAATGCTACTGTTTGTGCCATTGGTTTAAACATTTTACCTTCTATACCTTCCAGTGAAAATATGGGGAGATAAACTATTAAAATGATTATCTGACCAAAAACAGCGCTATTTACCATTTTAGACGAAGAGCTTGTAACTTGAAGGTCCATTTCATTTTGGCGTAACATAGAACCTGGCAAACGTTTATTGTGTATTAATTGATGCAGCACTGCTTCCACAATAATAACAGCACCATCTACAATAAGGCCAAAATCTAGCGCTCCCAAGCTCATCAAGTTTCCGCCAACACCAAATAGATTCATCATGATGATGGCAAATAGCATGGAAAGGGGAATTACAGATGCCACTAATAATCCAGCTCGTATATTGCCCAGAAATATCACTAAGATAAAGACGACTATTAATGCCCCTTCAACCAGATTAGTTTTAACTGTACTGATGGTATTGGTAACCATTTTGGCTCGATCCAAGAAAGGCTCTATTTCAATTCCTTCAGGCAGTGATTTTTCAATTTCAGATAGTCTTGTTTTAATATTTTTAACGACTTCATTAGCATTTTCACCTTTAAGCATTAAGATAATTGCTCCAGACACTTCTCCTTGATCGTTGAAGGTCATTGCACCATAACGTATCGCATGACCGATACGAATTGTAGCAACATCTTTTAATAAGATGGGAGTATTGTCTTTTGTTTTTGAAACCGCAATTCTTTCAATATCCTTTTCGTCTTCAATGAGACCTTCGCTACGTATAAATAGAACGGTTTCTTTTTTCTCAATGTATGCTCCACCCGTATTTTGATTATTCTTATCCAAGGCATCAAAAACATCCTGAATAGAAAGTTTTAAGGATTTTAAGCGACTAGGATCTAAAGCAATTTCATATTGTTTCAGTTTACCTCCAAAACTACTGACTTCGGCAACACCTTTGGTTCCCAATAATTGTCTGCGAATAGTCCAGTCTTGTATAGTACGCAATTCAGTAGCGGTATATTTGTTCTCGTAACCTGGTTTTGGTTTGACTACATATTGAAATATTTCTCCTAATCCAGTTGAGATAGGACCTAATTCAGGTGTTCCAATACCATCCGGAATCATTTCCTTGACAGAGCTCAGTCGTTCAGAAACCTGTTGTCTAGCCCAGTATACATCGGTATCATCGTTAAAAACGATCGTTACCAGTGAAAGCCCAAACCTAGAGAAACTTCTTATTTCTGTTATTCCGCTGATATTACTGGTTGATTGTTCGATTGGGAAAGTTACCAGTCGTTCGATATCAGCAGCACCATACGAAGGGGCAACAGTAATGACTTGTACTTGATTGTTTGTTATATCTGGTTGAGCATCGATAGGTAGCTTACGCAGTTCAAAGATACCCAAAACCAGTAGCCCTAATGTAAACAGGGCAATGATGAGTTTATTCCGTACGGAAAACTCAATGATTTTATTTAGCATGATAAATTGTTAAAAGATTTGGTATATAGAAAATTACCGTTCAACAGTTGTGAACAGCAAAACATAATATATTAATCAATTAACAAAAACGGGGAGGCTGGAATATTTCTGATAGGTAGTTGGAGCAGAGATGCGGTGCAAATCTGCGAATAGGAGTGATGGTATACTCCGATGAAAAAAGAACATTTTCAGAGGCAATCAAGTCAGGAATGACAGAAGCTGCAAACATAATATCTGAAGATTGCATAAAAGGCAATTTCATATCTGTTTCCCAGTCTTCATCTTTTTCATGACCACCATAATGATGCACAATGAAATCAACAAAATTACCTTTATAAGAAGCAAAATGTTCGACGAGAATAGGCAATTTAATGACCTCCACGAGTTGCGTAGTTGTAAACATGTAGATCATCAGAAAAATTATACCTATGCTTTTTTTCATTTATGCTTCAAAAGTAACTAGAATACTTTATTATTAAAAGAAGATTATTATATAAATCAGCTTATACATGCCCTTCGTTTTAAAGTTCGTATTGATTTATATGTTTTTACTTATTAAAGTATTAATAATTCCATATGGTTAATGAGACTATTTAATTCGATTAAAAAATAAAAATTGCAGTTTAATCTTGCTTTATTTGTTTAGCATCAGCTTTTCAATTGTAGCACCATCTTCTTTTCCTTCAAAGTAGGTTTTAAAGCCAAACTTTTCGAGCAATTTCCTTGAAGCAATATTTTGTGGGTGAATGATAGCAATTATATCGTTTTTTTTATCGATTGTCGGCGCTAATGATAACAAATATTTACAAATTTTAGTTCCTAGACCTTTTTGCCAATGCTCTTTTCGTACTAAATAACCGATTTCAAAAATATGCGAATCTTTTTTGTAAAAGACCAATTTACAATCTCCAATTATTTGACCACTAGATGAGTCTATTACTTGAAAATAGCCAAGAGAATGATGCTGTTGGCCTAAATCTAATATAAATGCAAATCTTTTCCGTGCATCTGTTTCAGAGAGACCCTTTCCGGTAATGTATTGCATCAGGTCATCTTCTTTAACAAGATTATAATAATCCGGAAAGTCTGCTGCAGTATATTTTTTAAAAGTTAATTGGGTGATCATATGATGTGAAAATATCAATAAATAGGAATGCTATTAAATATGAAGTTATTTGTTTTTAATGCTTTTCCACTACTTTTAACCAATCAGCATAGCTTAGTACACCTTGCTCAGGTTGCCCTTTTCCATCCAGCATACTGATAAATTCCAAACTATTGCCATCAGGATCATCAAAATAGATTGCAAGAGCTGGCATCCATGCAAAAACCATAGGTTTTTTCGAATCGTCTTTCAAGAAATTGTAAGGTTTTAGATCATTTTTTTTTAACCAAGATACTGCATTGTCACGGACAAACTCGACATCGCATTGAAATGCGAAGTGTCTTTTTTGTATCGGTGCACCTTTTTCCCATAGACCTAACATCGCTTTTTTTTCGGCAGTCAGCCATAAGAATGCAATTCGACGAGGTTGGTCAATGTAGGCTAATTCCAAATTCATTTTTTTAGAATAAAATGTGATTGCATTTTCCAAATTACTCACTTCAATATGAGTTTCAAATAATCCTTTAATCATAATTTTCTTTTTTATTATAAATAAATATCTATCTATGACAGCTATTATCGTACTATTCTAATGTTGGCTTTTCTTTATAAGTAGTGTTTCTAAGAGTTCTGTCCAATAGATAGGCAATACCCGCACCGGCGAAATAACCGAATAGATCTGACCAGAGAAAACCTTGTCCAAAAACAAGACGAAGAACTGGGTTGTTTCTAACATAAATAAAGAAGGGAGTTTGTATTAATTGCATGCATTCGATGGAAAAACAGAAAACAAGAGCTAGTATAAATGAAATTAAGAATGGACGAGCAAAAAACAGAAAACGACAGAACCAATATACCATTATGGCGTATAGTATGTCGCCTGTTATTGCAGGAACAAAATCAATTCTTCTAGAAACCAAACCAAATATTATCGTGATGGCTACTAAACCAACGTAGGTTATTCTTTTATTTTTACTGTTTGTTATCATGTATTAGCAACATTTCAAAATTCCTTAAAACACTTTTAAAATATATTCTTTTAAAGCTGATGTTTTATCAATAGCGCTTTAGCGAAAATAACTAAATATTTCGGGAAGCTGGTGGTAATTTATGCCAAGTGATTATTATTAAGGCATGCAGAATATAGTCTAATATTAATTTTCATTACCTAATTTAGCGGATAGTAATTCAACTCGACATGGATGATTTTTTGAAACAGATAAATTCCTATTATTCACTATCTGAAGAAACAGCAGATGCTCTGAAGGCAATCTGCAAAATACACTCTTTTAAAAAGAATGATTTAATTTTAAGAGCGGGAGATATGGCACGTTATTATTATTATGTTCGTAAAGGATTGCTGGGTTACTATACTATTAATGAGAGTGGTAATACAATTTTCAAACTTTTCTTTGAAGAGAATAGCTTTGTGGCTTCCACAGCCGCAATTATTGAACATAAGCCAAGTTTATTCCACATCATAGCGCTTGAAGATTGTGAAGTAATTATGTATCCTGCTCAAGTTTTTCGTGAATTGCTGATCAAATATCACGATCTTGCATTGTTTCATATTCATTATTTAGAGAAAAATTGGGTTGTAAAAAAAGAGCCTTTGGAAATCGACCTGAAATGGGATACAGCAAAAATACGTTATATCAAGCTTTATGAAAATCAGAAATTGTTTAAAAGACTTAAGCAACATCATATTGCCTCCTATCTTGGCATTACGCCAACACAACTCAGTCGAATACGAAAAGAATTAAATTTTTAATCCTTCAACATATGTAAACGTTTTTCATCTTTTGAAACTTGACTTTTGTCTTGAATTAAAACAATAAGAAGATGAAAAAAATTGCAATGATGTGCTTTATTTTTACATTAATACTTCCTGTTTTTGGACAACACATAGTCCATGAACATGTTTATAGTGCGAAAATGAACAAGAAAATTCCAGTGGTCATTATCACACCTCATATAATAGCGGGGAAAAGCTATAAATCTGTTTATATTTTGCACGGTTATAGTGGCAATTCCGAAAGAACTCATCAGCAAGATATTCCAGATCTTGTCGCAAAGTCGGAACTTTACCAAACTATTTATATTTTACCTGATGCTAATTTTAACAGCTGGTATGTCGATAGTCCCGTCGACATAGGATCACAATATCAAACTTTTATTGGAGATGAATTAGTAAACTATGTAGACGCACATTATCCAGTCTTTGCTCATAGAGAAAGTAGAGGGATTCTCGGTTGGAGTATGGGAGGCTATGGCGCTATAAATATTGGTGTTACCTACTCAAAATCATTCTCATTAGTAGGCAGTTCATGTGGAGCATTGGATTTTACTCGATTTGGAGAAGCTTATCATGGATACCAAGTTGATCAAGTATTAGGTCAATACGAACAGTTAGATCGAGCATTTCTGACATCCAGTAAGTTCGCAAAAATGCAAACTGCAGATCAGTTTTATATTTTGGACTGCGGTATTCAGGACGAGCAGATGATCGGTATGAATCGTGACTTTCATAATCAGCTGATAAAGGCAAATGTAGATCATATTTACCAGGAATCAAATGGTCGTCACGATACCGCTTACTGGAGCAGATCGCTTTCCAATCAATTGGCTTTATTTAATAACTACTTTTACTATGAAAAACTTTAAAGCAGTTATTTATGTACTTGCAGGCGCCATTAGCTACGGATTATTGGCGACTATCGTTAAATATGCGAATGGTTTAGGTATAGGGACAAGTGCCCTAACATTTTGGCAATTTTTTATTGGATTTATATTTCTATTATTCCTCGACCTGATCTGGAAAAAAAGAAGAGGGGAGAAGAAGGTTATTGTATCTTTCAGATCAAAGTCAAGATTGGTATTTTGGGGAACATCACTTGGACTCACAACCACATTATACTACCTTTCGATTCAGTATATTCCTGTATCCGTAGGAATTATTCTTCTCATGCAGTCTATCTGGATTAGTCTCATTGTGGAGATTGTTGTCCATAAAAAACGACCCACTACAGCTAAAATAATCGGTGTAATCATTGTTTTAATTGGTACAGTGCTTGCGACAAATATTTTTGAAACTGAACTTAATATCAGCGTAAAAGGTCTTCTATTGGGATTAGGAGCCGGAGCCTCATACACTTTGTCACTCTTTGCTTCAAGTTCCGTAGCTTTAGATGTACCCAGTCATTTACGAAGTAAGTATCTTGTTCTTGGTGGATTAATCTTAGTTGTTTTATTCTGGAATATTCATATTGTCGAACAAATGAGTGCGGTCAGTTTATATTGGGGAATTATGATTGGGATTTTTGGAACTATTCTGCCTCCACTTCTTTTCACTAAAGGTATTCCGCAAGTTGGAATTTCACTTGGTAATATCTTTGCCAGCTTGGAGATTCCTGTATCGATATTATCGGCAGTAATTATATTAAATGAGTCAGTTCATACAATACAGTGGGGTGGAATTATATTGATTCTGTTTGCTATTGTATTAATCAATAAACAAGAAAAGCCTCGATAGAGGCTTTTCTTGTTATATCACGAGATTTTAAATAAAATCTATTATAAATAATATAAATAGGTAAGAATCTTAGAACGAATATTGTTTCGTTAAGTTCGCACCATCTCCTGTTAGTGTAGGATTTTCAGTAACTTTAACTTTACCATCTACTTCTATTTTATAGTCTACAGATAAAGGTGCGCCATAATTGATTATTTGTACACCGCCCGAAAATGCGCGAATCGGTTCTGTCGTTTCAATAACGTATGTTTTAGTAGGACCAGTGAAATCAGTATCGCCTAATCCAATAGCCGATTCACCTGTTTTCACGACACCATTAACTTTCCAGACATCTGTTTTTCCGCCTGGATTTCCTCCTGCCACAGCAATCGAAACAAAATCCTGGTCAGCATTTACATTGTTAAGGGTTACTGTGATTTTATAGTGACTTCCCTTTTGTTCTGGTATTGTATTATCATCATCCTTGCTACAGCCTATCGTCAACATGCTAAATGTCAGCGCTGACAAAATCCCTAAAAGTGCTATTTTTACATTTACTTTTTTCATAATTACTAATTTTATTTATTTTGTGATAGCAAATTTCCATAGATTGGGTTATTTGAACAATCATCTTAAACCATGATTTAATTTCTAATGGTTTACCATGATTTTTTTTGCAAATAAAAGATCAACTCTTTTTATGCAGATATTTGTCATTTAATTACTAAACCCATGTTAAAGCGATATTTTTTATCAATCATATTTTCGATTTTTATTTTTGCATATTATGCGAAAGCACAACAGCTTATCCCGTTGGATGAAGAGGCTTATGTAAAGCAAATTAATGATCAGATCAATCGTGGTAATAGCGATAGTACACGCCTCTACAATTATTTACTGCTTTCAGAATATTGGGCGCCAACAGACGCTTTAAAAAGCAAGCAGGCATTGGATGCAGTATTACACGCTAAGAATAAAAATATTTTAAGCTCCGGACTTTTAAGTTATTACCAGGCAGTGTATGAAACAAGTCAAGGTGATAAAACTAAGGCTAAACAATTGTACAATGATGCGATATCTATACTTGAAAAAGAATCAAAGAATAAAGGTACCTTGATCAAATCTTGGTATAACTACGCATACATGCAAATGGAGGAAAAAGGTTATGATTTTTTAGTCAAGACTTTGACTGAGAAATGTATACCCTTGAGTGAAAAAAGTGGAAATACAGAACTTTTAGCTTATTGCTATACCCAATTAGGCTTAACTTTTATGTCTGTTGGACAGCTTAATACTGCTGAAGAATATCAAAAAAAGGCATTGGAGCAACTCCTTAGTATACCTGAACAAAATACAGCTCATCTTATTACTTATCTCAATCTTGTTAGTAATTACTGTTATAAACCTGACAGCAAAACTGCAAAAATCTATCTGGACAAGGCAACAGCACTTATTAAAAAATATCCCAATACACAGCATGCGGCTAATTATTATTATCAGGTAGCCATGTATCATACAACAAAACTGGAATTTACTCCAGCTTTGGAAAATCTAAGTAAGGGTATTCCATTGGCAAAAATAAAAAGGCAAGGAAAGATGTTGCAGATGTTAAAATTTAGGATGTATAATGTTTATCTGATGCAAAAAGATTATACGAAAGCTAAAGCCTTAATGGAGGGGATTTTAGATGAGGATATCTTGACAAAAGAAGGTATCAATCGTAAGATAATAATAACCCAATTGGCTACGGTTAATGAATTAATGGGCGACTATAAACAAGCTTATCAATGGTTAAAAAAGTCAAGCGCATTAAGCGATAGCCTGCAACAAAAAAAATTACTGGAGAAAATGAACGCGTTGGAAATCTCACATCAAACTTCAGTAAAGCAACAAACCATAAATCGTTTAGAACAGGAAAAAAAGGAAAATGAACTCTTAGCTAGAAATAAGAATCTGCGTACTATATTATTGGGCATTGCGCTTGGTTTGAGTTTGGTTATTGCATTCTTAGCCTATCTCAATTATTCGAAACAGAGGAAATTGAATGAACAAATCAGTTTGAGTCATCAGCAACAGTTGTTACGTATTGAGAACAAAAGGAAATATGATGCAACACACGCTCTTTTACAAGGAGAAGAGCAGGAACGTCAGCGTATTGCCCAGGATCTACATGATAGTATGGGAGGAATGCTGGCCAACATCAGAATGTCCATTTCAAAGGATGGGATAGGAAATATTAATGAAACAAATGATATCGTCCAAAAGCTAGATAGGTCTATTTCGGAAATGCGTCGTATTTCTAGAAATTTGATGCCTGAGACCTTAAAAAATCTAGGTCTTGAAACTGCATTATCAGAGCTTTGTGAATCCATGAGTTATAAAAAATTACGCATTCAATTCGAAGCTTTTGATTTATCGGAAAATATTCCTTTTGAAACTCAGCTTGCTCTTTATCGCATTACCCAAGAAAGTATAAGCAATGTCATCAAGTATGCACAGGCAAATAATGTAATTGTTCAGATCAGTCAGAATGACAATCTTTTGAATCTTACCATTGAAGACGATGGCGTTGGATTTGATAAAAATCAAATTACAAAAGGATTAGGATTAAAGAACATTGAAAACCGTGTACAATTGATTAATGGAACGGTAGATATTACTTCTGCAAAAGGGGAAGGGACTACAATAAATGTCGAATGTTATGTCTAGTAAAAATACGTTAAATCTGGCAATAGTTGATGATCACCCGATGATTGTGGAGGGACTAAGATCTTTACTTCAAAATGAACATAAATTTCAAGTGTTTTCATTTACAAAAGGTGCCGCTATATTGGATTTTATTCAGGAAAATACAGTCGATATTGTATTATTGGATATTATTTTAAGTGATGGTAATGGATTGGATTTTTGTAAAAATATTAAACAAAAATCACCACATTCCATTGTGCTTGGTATAAGCAATCAGGCTGAGCGCAGTATTATTTTCCGGTTTTTAGAAAATGGTGGTAATGGTTATATCTTAAAAAATGCTGATTCAGAAGAAATCGTTGCGTGCATCGAAAAAGCATTGGGCGGTGAGATTGCTTTAAGTAAAGAAGTACAGCAGATTATGTTAAGGCCTTCCCTCAATACTTTCGAAATACCACGACTGACAAAGAGAGAACAGCAGATTCTAAAATCTGTAGCTGACGGACTAACATCAGCAGAAATAGCTGAGAAGTTATTCATTTCCATCATTACTGTAGAAACTCACCGAAGAAATCTCCTGAAAAAATTTCAGGCAAAAAATATGATCGAATTAGTAAGGGTTGCAACAGAGAATAAATTGATCTAATCTATATTATTTCAACAATTTCTTATCCTTAACTCATTTCATCTAACCAAACGACAACTATATTTAGCCTGTAAAAAGTACTATTAATATATGCTTGATCTTTATATTTTTTTTAACTTTGACAATACAACTAATCAATTTTAGTAAACATAAATTCCATTGATGATGAGTCGCATATATCCTAGTCGCCTTTTAGCTATATTTTCAATTATATTTCTATTTTTTTCTTGTAAAAAATCGGATGTCAAACAGGAGCTCTTAAGTAATGGTCTATCCATTATCGCGACTGATGGCCACGTTGCAATTAGTGGCTATCGATCCTTTGTTGGTGAAGTTAGTACAGTCTATTGGTTAGATGGTCTAAAGATAGATGCGACTACATTTATTAAAAATATTCCGAATGGAACTTTTTATCGTAAAGCTATTGATGATAAATCAAGAATAAATTTTGAATATAAAAATAAGTCAGGAGCAAAGGAATCCTATCAGATGGACCAAGGTAGCTTCCTGTTAGATACCGTTATGTATTATTATAAGAACAATGTGAAGGTAAAGATGAATAGTGATAGTGTGGGGGTCCTACGGACTATGACAATGTATAATGATAAACCATTGTTTGCAGGAATGTATGGAAAGGTTTCTGGAAATTTCGGAGGAAGCTCATTAGCTATAGGTAAACCTTTTTATTGGAATGGTGTATCTGCTCCAGAAGAACTACCGTTGCCGAGCAAAGGAATATTTAAAGAAGTAACAACAATTTTTCAAGGTAGTGCAAACACAGTTTATATAGGTGGTAATTGTGGTTTTCCGGTCTATTGGAAAAATAAAGAACTTGTTGTATTGGATGAACGTTATGGTGAAGTTCTGCAAATTACACAATCGAACAATGATATCTATGCTGTTGGATTAATTAATAAACATCAATCAAACAGTACTGGTCATACTGCTTGTTATTGGAAAAACGGCGTTCTTCACGAATTAGAAGATAATGCTCAAGCTTCAGGAATTTTTATTAACGGTGAAGATGTTTATGTAACAGGTTCAACAGGAGACATTCCTGTAAATTATAAGCCATGTTATTGGAAAAATGGTGTTCGTGTTGATCTGCCTACATCATAATTTTAACCTTACTTTTTTTTCTTTTAAGATTTGCTGTGATTAAATTTGAATATTTAAAAATAAGTGTAATTTAGGTCTTAAAATTATAACCCAATGCGATATTCAATACATTCTATTTTATTGCTTCTTTCTCTTTCAAGTACATGTCTATTGGCGCAGACTAAAGAAGAGCTTAAGAAAAAATATGAAAACAGCGATCTTCATAAGGAAACGGAGAAAAAGATGAGAAATTCTAGAGCCTATCCCGATAGTGTGATTCTAGCACCTCTTCATTTTACAAACTCTTTCGTTACTTTAGATAGCGCTGTAAATGACTTTCAATCTTTCAGTATCGATGTAGAAATATTGAATGACATTCCTGATGATTATGCGTTTTATATTTCACCTTTCAACATCAGCTTAAATGGTATGCCTATATATGGGGGCATCCAAACTCATTCTGATGGTTTTAGTGTGAAAGATAACTCCTATCAGCAAATAGGCCGAGGCGGGATCTTTTCGCGTTGGTATGAACGAAGTAAGGACGCTACTCGCTCCAAAGGATATTACAATAGTAGTGATGGCGAAGGTGATTTCATCAGTGTTCGAAATAAACTTAATTGGAATAAGGGAAAATATCGCCTAAAACTTTCAAAAGCAGATTACGTTCCTGGAAAGGCAGTTCCAGAACAATATAATCCTAAAGATCTATATTTCGCTTGGGGTGATATGGAACATACGTGGGTGACTTACACGGTTGAAAATTTAGAAACTAAGAAAATTGATACCATAGGTTCCATGGCTTTTCCTGGCAAGAAGTTAGTGATGGGCAAAAGTATCATATACTTTACAGAGCAGTATCATAAAGCGTTTGATTTTGCCAGTAAGGATCGTAAACTAGGAGAGAGGTATCTCCGATATAAAGATATCCCGGTCATTGATATGACTTTAAGTAATTTGAGGATAAATGATAAAGAATTTATTCCAAAGGAAATTAAAACTCATCATAACAGAACACATCATCCAGATCAGGATCAGATCAAAATGCCAATGCCGGTTCTGTCGACAGATAGCTATAATCCAACAACTGGAGTGTTGACTTATCGGATCGGCGAGTTGGTTAAGTGGTAAATAATCAGTAAATAGTAATGTCTATAAGGCCATGGAATGTTCTGGTCTTACAGACATTACTATTTATGGCTCTATTACTTTTTAAATAGATTTTTAAAAAATGAACCTAACGAGTCTTTTCGCTGTTTTTCAAGGCCTAAGACTTTCAGATCTATCTCGATGTTATTTTCTTCTGCATACGCATACCATTTTGCAAATTGAGCTTCATTAGCATATTCTGAAGCAGGTCTATAATAATATAATAATTGGTTTACAGCATGATGGTAAACACCTATCTGCATTGCTTTTTCGTAATAGCTGATTGCTTTTTTTAGATTTATTTTTAATCCACCGAGGCCAAGTTCATACATAATCGCATAGTAAATAGGTGAAAACTCTTCATCGTAATCCTTTTTTAATAGCGGTAGAACCTTTTTATAATCTTCTTTTGTAAAATAGATATCGGCTATTTTATCCGAATTGAAATAATATAATTTCTGCGCTTTTAGATAATAATCTAAGGCCTTGTCTTCATCTTTTTCTACCCATTGGCCGTGGTAATAAAGATCTCCCAAATTAGCCCATCCTAATCCATTGTCCAATTCTCCAGCTTTAGTGTATGCATTTACTGCTTTATCAATATCTTTCTCACAGCCCAGGCCATTTTGATAGTGATATCCCAAATTGTTCCAGGCATTCTTTTCGCCTAATTTTGCAGCCTTTTCATATAATTCGAGACCTAAAGCTAGGTTGGCATGAACTTGATCTTCGGTATCGGTATAAATCATGGCTAATTCGGTCATCATTTGTGGATGCTTTCGTTGGGCACCTATTTTTAAAACTTCAATTGCCTCTTCTATTTTGTTGTTTTTTAAAAGATCAAGACCTAAGTCGTACAAGCTTTGATTACCGAAATAGTGAAAGTAATTTGCACCTGTTTGAGATTTCCAACCGGTGTAATATTTTAAGAAAAAAGCTAAGTCTTTACCCCTTAAATTCTCTTTTCGGTTATAGCATTTACCCATCTCCTCAGGTGTAATTTTTCTGATTTTCATCAGTTTGTCAAGACAAAACAATTCTTCTTTCTGATAGAGGAAAAGCTCATCGTTATGATGGTCAATTACTTCTGAAACATACTCGTAAATTGGACTTAATTGATTGGTCTGTCCATCCCAATATTGCATTCCCTCTTTTAAGTGCACTCTTAAAAAGTGTTTTTCAAGCTGTTCGATTTTAAGATAAGAAGCATTGGGCTCTAGTAACCAATGGTTGTTAAAGGCATCAAAAATTCCATTACCAATTTCGGTATATAATATGTAGATATCTTTAAAGAAGTTTGCCAGATAATCAATTTCAATTTTTTGAATATTAGCATCTTCTTTTAGATAATTTTCATTTATCGGATTATAAATAAACCATTTTTTAGCCTTACGGTAAACAAAAGTCTGGTAGTTCGAAAGTGTGATTACCTGATCTATTTCTGTATCAAGAATTTTTCCATCAGATTTGATAATTTCAATTTTTTTATTCCCTTTATTTGGTTTTACATAGAAAAAGTTATGGGGCAGTACATGTAATACATCTTCGAGATAATCGCCTATATAGACCCCTCTATTATTAAAATACTTACGCTTTGAGGTTCCTGCAATTTTTATAAAGAAAAGTTCACTCCCGTCAAAATCAAAAGGAGTTTCACTATCTTGATTGATGACGTTTTCATTTTTATGATCGATTAACGTGTATGTGCTACCTGTTTTTGCATTAAAATAATTCCCATATAGATGTGTTAACTCCTCATAAATAGTTGGAATAAGCAATTGATGATCTACCATATTTATAAGCCCAACCTTAGCATCAGAAGTTACACAACCAACTAGATGCTTAAATTCGTAATCGTAATCTGAAACTAGTCCGTAATAAATTTCAAAAGCATGAGATGCATCATCATAAGTTGGTGGAACTATTTCAGTTCCTTTTGTGTCTAGGTAACCAAATTTGTTGTTTTTTTGAATAACTGCAATTCCATCCTCAAATTCAGATATTTCATCATAGTAGGCAGGTGTAATGATATTACCTTTTATATCTTTTAATCCTTTTACATCATTTTCTGCAAACACTTCAGCATAATCGTGTTTATAAACATCTTCATTCCAATATCCTAATCCGTAGTTTATCCAATCTGTTTTCAGAGCCTCAAGAAAATTTTGATAACCGGATGCTTTCAATATACTATCGAGCGGTTTTAAGCTTTGAGATTTTGTTGCCTTTAGGTAACTTTTATTTTTTTGTTGGATTTCAATAACCCAATCTTTCGCTTGTTCTGATTTTCTTTCCTCATTCATATTGAAGACATCCGTACCATCGATCAAGAACGTATCATAGGGTAAGTTTTCTAACAAATCAAATAGCTGATTGACGGGCTCGTAATACGCCTTTTTATAGTGCAATTGGTATTCATCGGCCAATAGCGTGTAGAATTGCCTTAATAACACAATTCCCGCTTCTCGGTTTGCATATAATAGTTTTCCTTTTGCCCTGATTTCAGAAGCAAAAAGTGGTAATAAAAGAGGGGGTATTTCGTAGTTCCATTCTCCCAAATAATAGGGATAGCTTTCACCAGATTGGGAGTCGATATTATAGATGTAAATGCGATGTGCCATTTTTATAATTGTATTAAGATCCTGATCAAAGATAAAAAGATTAGTTTCCTAAAACATTCGCTGAAATTGGGGATTTTTAAGAAATGATATCTGCATACAAGTTATATTTTTCAGAATTTATGATAGCAAAGAACCAGCAGTATTCGGGATATATCGGTCAGAATAATGAAAAATATTGTTTAAAATTTACTGAAAATAGTATCTTTATTTAATAACAACAATACTAAATATTATAATCCTTTTACAAGTTATCTAATGAGATACATTTATTTGCGTTTTATTGTAGTGGCGGTGATTTTGTTTCTTTTCAATACGTTACACAGTTACGCGCAACGTCATGTTGTTCTTGATTCTATTGTTCGAGTGCTAGAGAATAACTCTATGTATAGAACTTCTGTAAATTGGAAACATATAAAATCTACTATTTACAAATCAGTAGACTCTAAAGCTGCTGATTCAATATATCAAATCATTCCAGCAGTTCAGAAGCTTTTTTCATTACTCGGTGATCAGCATGGTGTTCTTATATATAAAAATGATATTTTTAAAGGAAGAAAAAAATACGTTAATCGTAAGATAGATTCGTCGCTTTATACTTATGCATATGATGAACAATATGCATTTTGTACAAAGATACTTAATGACAAATATGGTTATATATCAGTACCATCACCTACTATTTCACTGGGATTGATAAAAGATAGAAAACTTGCTTTAGAAATGCTTTCGAGTATGTCTCAGACATTGCAAGATTCATTATGCAGTTTAACTTCCCAAAAGTTAGATGGAATAATTGTGGACTTAAGATTAAGTTTGGGAGGATCATATGCTATACCAATAAGTGGTTTATCTCCGTTAATTGGTGACGGTACCGTGTTTACTGTTCAACAGGCCAACAGTAATACTGAGGTGAAATTAGTTAATGGAAGTATGCTGGAGAATGGCAATATAATTTCTAACACCAAAGCTGATTGCTCTTTTAAAGTTAGCAAGATTGCAGTGTTGTTAGGACCTTTGACTGGTAGTGCGGCAGAACAAACAGCACTCGCTTTTAAAGGGAAGTCTAATGTTAAGTTTATTGGTGAAAATACTGCAGGGTATTTAACAATGACAAAGCTGGTGCAATTTAGTGATGATCTTATCTTTACTTACTCAGGGGGGGATATTAAAGCTAGGGATAATAATGTGTATGCAAAGGATATTTCACCCGATTTATTGATCAATGCAGGTGATAATTTTAAATCACTGTCTGATGATGCTAAAGTAAAAGCTGCAATCGATTGGTTTAAAAATTAACCTTACAAGTGGTGATTTGAAATATTATAAATACTGTTTACTTTATTTATATGAACTTTTGAATCCAGTTATTAATTAATTTTATTTATGATGAGGCTAAAATAAAATTAATGGAAATCGTACTTTGTGGATAAAAATCTGTTATATTTTTTTGCTATTTTGAGATTGTGGAAATAGTAATAAAATAATTCCAATGCCTAAAATCATTGTAATTGTGTAGGCAATGAGTGCGGTAGATTCTGCCTGTTGTTCGAATCCTA
Source organism: Sphingobacterium sp. JUb20 (assembly GCF_004342035.1). NCBI lineage: Bacteria > Pseudomonadati > Bacteroidota > Sphingobacteriia > Sphingobacteriales > Sphingobacteriaceae > Sphingobacterium > Sphingobacterium sp. JUb20. Next base: position 127,957 of record NZ_SLYV01000005.1, read on the forward strand.
AAGGTACAGTTTCATGAAATAAACCAGTATTGTTTTTATATCCCATTAACCAATGAGCGGTATTCCATCCAAAATGGAGTCCTAATGGTAAGACAATATTTTTTGTTCTTAAAGAAGCTAAACCGAACAAAATTGCTCCCAATCCAGGTCCAAATATTGCCATTTTTAAATTAGTGCCTGTTAAAATATGTTCTCCGATAAAAACTGATATAACAATTGATAATGCTAGCCATGGTCTTAAATTGTCGCGCAATCGCCATAAAAGGTATGTTCTAAAAGCGAGCTCTTCACGACAGGATACAAAAAAATATAAAAATATATTAGCGGTAAGAAGTTTGTAATTAAAAGATCGTGATTTTACGAATGTAACATCAGTAAAATATGTCAGTAGTGCTGTCATCGTCATTACCATCAGAACACTTAGCAAAATACCTATTCCAAATTCAGTTATACTTTTCTGATTATATTGGATTCCGATTTTTGTTAAACTAATTTTATCCCAGTACGTAAAGAGGTAAGCAATTATGAAGGTAAGTGTAGCAGCAAGTCCTAGTGAAAATAGGTCAGGGTTGGTGCTATTTTTTGTTACACCAGAAGCTAGGGCAAATACAATGAGCGTAAAAAGATAGAAAATTATAATCTTAAAATATATTATAGCTCTTTTCATCAGTCGAATCATTTTTATGCGATGAATTTAATGAAAAATTTTAAATAGATTTTGAAACAAATACCTAGTAAAATCTCTGGCAGCTAAAACATAATCGATGTTTTAATAAAATTTTAACTTTCCAATGCTTTTAAAAATACTGGATCCAAAGGAGATATGCTCGACGCAAAATAATGACTTAGATTACCGTTTTCATTGACTATATATTTGCTGAAATTCCAATCGGGTGCATGATCATTCCATCCATTTTGTGAAGCTTGAGTTAACCATTGGAATACAGGATGCTGTTCATTAGATTTGATCACTATGTTTTTTTTTGCAACAGGAAAGGTGACTCCGAAGTTTACCTGACAAAATTGCTCAATATTTTTGTCTGTGCCTTTTTCTTGCTCTCCAAAATCATTGGACGGAAAAGCGATGATAGCAATGCGGTTGCCCATTTTCTGATATAGCGCTTGTAATTCCTCATATTGACGTGTGTAACCGCAATCAGAAGCGGTATTGATAAGGATTACTTTCTTTCCCTTAAAATCTGAGAAGTCTATTGTCATACCATTGCTTTTTACTGCTGTTAACTGGTAAAAAGACTGTGGTGCTGTTTTGCCAGAAGGAGCATGCAATATTGTTCCCATTTTTCCGGATCTGGAAAGTTTTTTGATTAGGGGATATAAAGTATGTAGTATTTTTTGTTTGAAATTCATAGTAATGTAGCGTTGATGAAAAGTAAAAGATATTATATGTTTATAACAAGAAAATAACTCGATGAAAATTACTTGGCTAAATATTGTAAAAAGTACTAAGTTACATATTTTAATAAGTTTTTTCCTTACCTATACATTCAACTTTAAATTAATGACGGATAAATTCTTTTAACATCCTAGGGAATTTATTGAAACAGCTTGTGAATGCCTTTTTGATATATTTTATTTTATGACAAACAAAAAAGTGTGATTATTTATTTATAAAGATGTTATTTGAATTTTGTAAAATAAATATAATAGTATGGAAAAGAATGATATAACAATTGTCTTGGTACATGGAGCCTGGGGAGACGGATCACATTGGAGTAAAGTAACAAAAATCTTATATGAGGCAGGATATAAGGTTAGAAGCGTGCAGAATCCTTTAACCTCCATGGCCGCTGATATTGAAAGAACGATCGATCTTATTGATAAAGAAGAAGGTAAGGTGCTACTTGTTGGACATTCTTATGGTGGCGCTGTGATTTCAGGGGCTGGTCATCATGAGAATGTAGCGGGACTAGTTTATGTTGCGGCATTTGCTCCGGACAAGGGTGAAAGTTTAGGAGGTATTTTTTCACGTAGAGAACAGCCCAGCGGTGCTGCTAATATTGTCCCTGATGCGAAGGGTTTTCTTTGGATCAAGTATGACAAGTATCATGAGAGTTTTTCACAGGATCTTGATCCTATAGAATCAATGGTAATGGCTTTGTCTCAGAAACCTACTCATGGCAGTATTTTTGGCGCTGAGGCTGATGAACCCGCTTGGAAAGTAAAACCGAGTTGGTATCAGATTTCCAATAACGATCATATGATTCCACCTGAAACACAAAAGGAAATGGCCGAAAGGATAAAGGCAAAAGAGGTAATTGGTCTTGATGCCAGCCATGCTTCTATGACTTCCCATCCTAAAGAGATTGCAGATTTCATCATAAAGGCAGTACAAGCTTTGTAATTTTAAGTAAATACTGTTTAGAGTTATCTGTAAACCATTGAGATATAAGTAACTTAATTTAGAATGGAAACAAGACCAGAAGTTTTAACTTCTGGTCTTGTTTTTTTAAAAATGCATGTATTAAAGCGAGTCATTGAATACATTTCATTTCTAAGGGATAATAATCTTATAAAACTTATAATTTTGATAGTTCGTTATTTATTAAAATAAGTTCCTCTGCAGTAAAATTGATATCCATTGCCTGTGCATTGGCTATCGATTGTGACGCATTTCTGGCGCCTGCCAATACCACAGTGATGCCTGGTTGCAATGTTGTCCAGCGAAGGACCAATTGTGCTACGGTAACTCCCTTGTTTTGTGCAATAGGGGCAAGTGTTGCGATCAGGCTTTTTACTTTTTCGAGATCAAACTGTGAGAAATAACCGTTGCGGTGGTCATCTTGTTTTAAGGTGTTTTCTGTGAAGTATTTTCCGGTCAGTAGTCCTCTTTCCATCGGGCTGTAGGCGATAATGCCGGTTTGGTTTTCCAATGCATAAGGCACTAGATCCTGTTCAATACTGCGGTTGAGCATGCTGTATGAAACCTGATTGCTGGCTAGGGTAAGTGTTGCCGATGCTTCTTTTAATTGATCAACGCTGTAGTTACAAACGCCCGCTGCACGGATTTTTCCTTGCTGGATCAGAACTCCTAAAGCCTCCATCGTCTCGCTGATAGCGGTAGTCGAGTCCGGCCAATGGATCTGCAACAGATCGATGTAGTCGGTACCCAAACGTTTCAAACTTTCTTCCAGCTCTTTAATGATATTGGCTTTAGATGCAAATTTATATACCGGTATTGTTTTACCGTTCTCTGATGCATCAAAGAAAAATTCACCTTTTCCCTGGTTACTTCCATCCCAGACCAAACCAAATTTGGTCAGTAACTGTATTTTTGATCGGTCTTTTCCTTTAATGGCTTCGCCGATCATTTCTTCACTGAGACCAAATCCATAGAAAGGTGCAGTATCAATACTTGTCACACCGTGATCAAGTGATGCATGTACGGAAGCAATGGAGTCTTTTTTTTCATTTCCGCCCCACATATTGCCTCCAATGGCAAATGATCCATACGTGATGGCCGATAATTCTAATGCTGTATTTCCTAATTTTCTATATTCCATTGTGCGGTTGTTTTTAAATTAATGTTGTTGCAAGAATGATTGGTTTTTCCTGAAGCTTATCTGCTACAAGTTCACCAAATGCCTGGATGTAGGGTTGCTGATTGTGCGCATCTAAACCTTGCTGGCTCTTCCATATTTCATAAAAGGTGAACAGGTTGCTGTCATCGATTCCTTGATGCAGGCTATATAGTTCGCAGGCATCCTCTTTTCGGGTTTGCTCTACCATATGCTGCAGTACGGAAAGAACTTCTGCTCTATGTTCATCTTTTGTTTTAATGATAGCTGTTAAATGTATTTTCATGATACTAATGCTTCTGTTAGTTGTGGGGTAAATACTTTGTCAAGGTGTTTTTGGTAGGCTTCCATATCACGTAATATGTCTGCGTTTTTTTCCACATCATGGAAATGAAAGCTTTCTAATTTTTCAAGGGATGCAAATGCATTCATACGATGAAAACCAAATAAAGGACCGTCATCTACACTGGTTTGATTGAAAAACTCTCCGGGTAAAGTGAAGGCAGTCTTTGGCGCATTCCAGCTGCTGGTCACCATATATTTGCGACCCTGCAACATACCACCAGTTCCGTAGTTGATGTCCGGGTTTTCAGAGCGGCGGCCGTCACTGTGGTATATGCCTGTACGGTGCCCTGCGGTAAACACTTCGTCAATATACTTTTTAAAAGCATTTGGTACCTGGAACCACCACATTGGAGTGTGGTAAATAATGTAATCTGCCCAAACAAATTTCTGAACTTCTTCGTCATGATCGTAACCATCTGCAATATGGGTTACTTTGATTTCTACGGAGTCAAATTTTTCAAAAAAAGCGATTGTATTTTCGGTTACTGTTTTATTGAACCGTCCGCTTGAATGCGCGAATGATTGTCCGGCGTTGATAATTAATATATGTTTCATATGTAAATGAATTTTCTTTTAATGGGCATATGGAATATCCAGATTATTTTTATTGCTGTTAGGCTATCGTGGATATTTCATTTTGCTTTATTTTAAATTTACTGTTACAAAGGTATCGGGGTTTTTGTTATTACAGAAATAGTATAAATTATAATTAAGTATTATATTTATGATACTTGTATTTTCACATCATACCGTACATGATTTACCAAACTTAATATAGACGATTATATAGGAATTAGGAGGGTGAGCATTAATGAACCTTTTTAATATTCTGAAAAATAACGGTTTATGTTCTATTGAAAATGACCGATACTAGCATTTATAATCTTTTTATTGTTATAGACGTATTATTTTTATGATACTTTTAGTATTTTTAAATCATATTTTTGATAATATGGTTAATTTGGAATGGTACCGCACTTTTAAAGCGATCTATAAGACAGGAACATTAACAGGTGCTGCGGAAATCTTATTTATTTCACAGCCGGGTGTTAGTTTGCATTTAAGTTCATTAGAAACCTATGTTGGTAATAAGTTGTTTGACCGTACAGGTCGAAAAATGATCCCAACAGAACATGGAAAAGTATTATATAATGCGTTGGTCGAGCCCTTAACAAAACTCGAGGAGGTGGAGAAAAACTTTCAGCGCTCAACAGAGAAACATATCCCGACAATAAGTGTAGGCATGTGTTTTGAAACTTTTCAGATTACTTTGGAACAATATGTCTCGACACTGCCTTTTAATCTGATTATCAGTTTCGGCGAGTATCCCGAAATGCTTGATCAGCTGGACAAAGGTATTCTAGATTTGATCATCACCCCTAAAAAGGGGGTGTCGGCCAATATTGAGCATGAACCGTTTTCATATGAAAAAATAGTACTTGTAGGGGGTAAAGAGGTCGATATTGACGCTTTTAAAGAAGTCCTGAAAACAAAAAATAAGGGTTTTATTGAAGATTGGCTGAAACAGCAGAAGTGGTACGGTACAACTGGCGATATGGAACATCTTTTTAATTTTTGGAACTTAAATTTTGGTAAAAAACCAGATTTTAGACCTAATTATATTGTCCCCAATCTGAATTCTATCGTACGCTGTTTAAGTGCAGGTGGAGGTCTGGCTGTTGTGCCTGATTTTTTATGTAATACTGAGATTGATAACGGGCAGATCCAACTGGTGTGGGAAGGAGATAAAAAACTCAAAAATACGTTATATTTTGGTTGTCGAAAAAAGACACTCCATCAGGAAGAAATTGATCATATTAAAACATTGTTTAGAAAAGTAATGGACCGATAATTTTAAGCGTATTTTATGGAAACTACTAAGATAAAATGGGGAATAATAGGCTGTGGTGATGTAACGGAAAAAAAGAGCGGACCTGCATTTAATAAAGTACCGGGTAGTGAGCTGCTTGCTGTTATGCGTAGAGATGCTGAGAAAGCTGCTGATTATGCGCATAGGCATGGAGTTCCTTTTTGGTATGCTGATGTTGACGGAATACTAAACAATCCCGAAATTAATGCCATTTATATTGCAACTCCTCCATCTTCGCATCTGGAATACGCACTTTTAGCATTGAAGCACGGAAAGTATGTTTATGTTGAAAAGCCTGTGGCACTTAACGCCAGTGAAGTGTCGATTTTGGCAAATGCTGTTCAGAAATATCAAGGTAAATTGGTGGTTGCTCATTATCGCAGACAGCTTCCGCTATTTTTAAAAATTAAAGAAATGATCAATAATGGTCTTATTGGTAATGTCCGGATGGTGGAGTTGCGTCTTTGGCAGAGCCGTTCTCCGGCTTTAGTCACTAAGGGAGCTGCTGATTGGCGGACAGATCCTGCGATATCTGGTGGTGGTTATTTCTTTGATCTTGCACCACATCAATTGGATCTGATGATCTATTTTTTTGGCACGCCTTTGTCTTATCATGGTTTTAGCCTAAATCAATCTACGGATAGTGCTGTTGCTGATCAAACAAGAGGCACAATTGTTTTTGATAGCACGATCGTTTTTAATGGAAGCTGGTCTTTTAATGTAGCATCGTCGGATAACGTGGATTGCTGCGAAATAGTTGGAGAAACGGGGAGCTTAACATTTTCAATTTTTGGTAATAAAGTTGTTTTGAAAAATGAAAGTGGAGAGGAGGAATTTTCATTTGATCATCCCGAAAATATACAGCTACCTATGATTGCAAGTACAGTTAATTTCTTTAAGGATATGGGATCTAATCCAAGTTCCATTGAAGAAGCGGTAACGTTAATGCAGATTATTGATGCTTTTGCTACTGTGGAATAATGAGGGTATTGATTTAAAAAATAAGGGTTGTTCAATTATTGAACAACCCTTATTTTTTAATGTTTTTGTCTATTACAAAATAGACTGACATACTTTAAGCGACCTCTAGTGTTGCTTGAATTGTCTTCGTAATCGCATCCAATAATACTTCCTTATATGCCATGAAATGGATCTGACGATCTACTTCTTCAGATACTTTTAAAGCTGTCTTAGCTGTCTTTACAGCTTGCAGTTCATTTAAATAAAGATCGTTAAATGTTGCGGTATCTTTATTTTTTAGTATTCTTATCGTGTGTGAATATTGTTCAAATATATCCGTGATGACAGCTAAATTTGCACTATCAAAATGTTGAAGTTCATTTGTTTTTTCAGAAAGCTTCTCAAGCTTTTTTCTTTCTTTTGCGTAACCCATAATCCTGCGAAGTTACAGATTTTTCTACAGCTATTTGCAAATGATGTGGAATACTCCAGAAGAGGTTTATTCCATTGGGCAGCTACCACGTTGTAGGCTGTACGGTTCGAGCAACCAAATAAGGTTGATCTTGATACAAAAGTATATTGTTTTACAGGAGAGGCGAGGGAATAAAAGTAAAGTATTTATTAACTTTATGTTACAATAGCTGATCCATTTTGATTTTTTATGGGTAGCATATGACTCTCTTTAAGCCTACCAATTTTTTCATTTTGCATAGTATATGCAGGCAGATTCATAATCATATAATAAGGTCATTTTCTATCATTTAGCTCTTCATAGTGATGAGTTTTGTATTGCACTTATTTCAATGAAAATGCTGTTTGTGTTGCTTTTTTGTTAATGATTATGTAAATGATTTTAAATTTTTTACGCAATTAACACCTATTGTTAAAAATATTTTATTTATTTGTTTCTGCGTGTTCACTTGGAATCATGCACACTAACATACATTAACGAACTAAATTAAATGAAAAATTCTAAACTATTTCATGTTTTAGCCTTTTCTATGGTATTTGGATTTGGTGGTCTCAACCAATCGATCGCCAGTACGCTGTCTGAATATCAAAGCAACCAAGTTAAGATTTCTGGAGTTGTTAAAGATGCGACTGGTCCGATCTCAGGAGCATCTATTGCTGTAAAGGGCACATCGATCGCCACTTTTACGGATGCTTCAGGTCGATTTACTTTAGCGACTATTCCTGCAGGATCAAAAATTGTGATCAGCTATGTCGGCTATGCATCTAAAGAAATTGAATGGAAAGGGGAAAGTACCTTGAATGTGCAACTGGAGTCTACATCAAATGATCTGGATGAAGTTGTTGTAGTTGCTTACGGTACCGCTAAAAAATCAACCTTTACAGGATCTGCCTCGGTGGTGAAATCGGATCAGCTGGAGAAAATATCAGGATCGGGGTTTGCAGAGGCATTGCAGGGGATGAGTCCAGGTGTTAATGTGGTGAATAATGAAGGTAACCCGGGCGGTGACACCCGTATTCAAATTCGTGGTATCAGTTCTATGTCGGGTAATTCTAATCCGCTATATGTGGTGGATGGCATGCCTTATGATGGACAACTGAATTCAATATCGCCTTCGGATATTGAGTCGGTTACAGTATTGAAAGATGCTGCAGCATCATCATTGTACGGGTCGCGCGCAGCAAATGGTGTGGTCGTGGTGACAACTAAAAAGGGAAAAACAGCTAAACCGCAATTGAATTTTAGATCGGCATGGGGTACTTCGGACAATGCAGTCAAAAATCCGACAAAAGCTTCTCCGCAGGAACAATTACTGAATACTTGGGAAGCCATGTACAATGATCAGTTCTATAAATATAACTTAACATCGGACAAGGCCGGGGATTGGGCTTCGGACAATGTCTTGAGTAAACTGCTTAAGCAGGTGACCAATTCGAAAGGTGAACCTACATATGTTTCTCCTTTTCAGCATATCAATGAAGACTATGTGTTGCATGATGGTAAGGGTAATCCCTATATCAATCCAAACTTGAAAATGATCTGGAATGAAGAAGATTATGATGTGTATAAGGCTGTTTTTTCTAGAAAACTAAGACAGGATTATGGCATGGATGTGTCGGGAACTGCTGGTGATGGAAAGACAAATTATTTCCTTTCATCTTCGTACCTAGATGATAAAGGATATGCTTCCAATCAGTACTTTAAGCGTTATGGCTTCCGTGCGAATGTGACGACTCAAATCAACAAATGGTTACAGGTGGGTGGAAATGTTTCTTACAGTGGGTCTAGACAGAATGTTTCTGGTGCAGCACGTGCTTTAGTGTTTACGACATCGATGTATTCACCTTATTTACGTAATCGCGATAATACAGATTGGGTTTACTCCGAAAAAACAGGTAAACGCATGTACGATTATGGCGATTATGTTAATAATTTCTTTGGAGCCAATGTGTTACAGAATAATGGTGATTATTGGAATAATGACAATGATGAAGATTTTAATAATTTTATGCGTACGATGATGGCATCCCGTTTCTTTGCTCAGGTTAACTTGCCTTATAACTTGAGTTTCAAAACGAGCCTCAGTATTGACGATAACAGTTCTAAAAACTTTTTGTACGGATCTGCAGTTCATGGAGCAGGACAGCTCGCTCCTTATGGTGTAACGGTGCTTACTAATGGTGGAAATGCGACTCGCTCGAATACGAACACTAAATCAGTGACGTTTAACAATATCTTAAGCTGGAATCAGGATTTTGGTAATCATAATTTTTCTGCATTGGCCGGTCAGGAATCGTATACCAACAACAGTCTTTACGACTATGGTTATGGTGAAGGCATTATGCAATTGGGGCAATATGAACTAAGTTCGACAACAAAGAACTGGCAGGTGCAGTCCAATAAAAACCGTTTTGCTTTATTATCTTACTTTGGAAAGTTAGATTACAATTATAGCGGTAAATACTATTTATCCGGTTCATTCCGTCGTGATGGATCTTCCCGTTTTCATCCGGATAACCGCTGGGGAAATTTCTTTTCCGCAGGACTTTCCTGGCAGATCGCTAAGGAAGATTTCTTAAAGGATGTGAGCTGGTTAGATAACTTATCCTTCCGCTCCAGTTATGGTACTACCGGTAATGATAAGTTAAGCCGTAGAGGAGATAACGGTGTTGGAACCGGTGATATTTACTATGCCTACCAGGGTGTATATGAAGCAAGTGATCTATATGGTCAAGCGGGTTTAAAACCATCTGCATTTCCTACGCCTGCTTTGATCTGGGAGAAGAACAAGCAATTTAATGCTGCATTTGATTTTGGTATTCTGAAAAACATCTACGGTACCATTGAGTATTACTCCCGTACTGCTTCTGATTTGCTTTACTACAAAGAGTTTCCACTTTCTGCACAGGTCGGTAATGCGAATGGTTTGAATACAAACTTAGGTGATTTGAAAAATTCGGGTTTTGAATTCTCATTGGGTGCTGATGCGATCCGTAATGAAAACTTTAGATGGAAAATTGATGCGAATCTTTCGACGTTGAAGAATGAGATCACTTATTTGCCAGGAGGTGAATTTACGTACAACAACCGTGGTGCTGGTTATAAACTTTCGGAGGGATATTCCTTGTATGAATTTTATATGGTGAAAAATGCAGGTGTTAATCCTGAAACAGGAAACATGCGTTACTGGATACGTGATGGTGAAAATTGGAAAATGACGGAAAACTATGATAAGGATGTCACTTCGAATGATTATCAACGTATAGGGTCTGCTCTTCCTAAAGTGTATGGTTCTTTGACCAATGCGTTTAATTATAAAGGGTTGGATATGTCCTTCATGTTGTACTATTCGCTAGGTTCTAAAATGTTTGATTATGCTTATGTGGAGCGTACAGCAGTACGTGGTGGTGTTGGTGTAATCCAGGATCTAATAGAAGACCATTGGCGCAAACCTGGTGATCAGGCTTTATTACCTAAATTTTCGAATGATGACTATGCGAGTACCCGTAAAAATTCTGATTTCTATGTGTTTGATAACGATTACTTAAGACTTCGAAATGTTTCTCTAGGTTATACGCTGCCGACAGCTACAATGGCGAGACTGGGGCTTTCTAAAGTGCGTCTGTATGTTTCTGGAGACAACTTACTAACGTTTGGGTCGGCTAAGAATCGCTATTCTGATCCGGAGACGGCTTTATCTGGTAATAATTATAATGGTTCTGCAGATAAAGATAATGGAATCCAAGGTTCAAGAAGAGTGTATATGGCTGGTTTACAAGTGTCATTTTAAGAAAGAATAGAAAATGAAAAATATCGTTAAAAGTTTACAATATATTGCATTAGGAACTGTTGTTTTAATGCAAACAGGCTGTAAGGATTTCCTTGATGCTAATTCTTCAACAGCGACTTCAGAGAATGTTGTTTTATCAAGTGCTTCTCAATTGGAGCGTGTATTGACTGCTACTTATAGACAATTGTATTTCAATGATCAAGGAATGGATCGGGTATATGCTGGTTTACCCGGTTTGCAGATGTATGTTGATTTAGGGGGGGCTGATATTGTGAGTCACACCAATATGGGAGGCAATCAGGTAACAGCATATACTTATGAACCGCAAAAAACACAGACGACAGGTTTATCTAATGGAATTTGGACGATGATGTATAAAATCATCAATCAAACAAATATCATTATTGAAGCGTTGCCTGCCGCGCAGGGGGAAGAGACATTAAAAAACCAGATTATGGGTCAGGCAAAAGCGATTCGTGGTCTTTGCTATTTCCATCTGATTCAAAATTATCAGCAAACTTATATGTTGGCTATGCAGAAACCAGGTGTTATTTTGCGTTTGAGTCCTAAGGAAAGTGAAAATTTACCTCGAGCTACTGTGGAACAGACTTATGCGCAAATCGTCAAAGATTTGACGGATGCAAAATCGTTATTAGCTAATTATACACAGCCTAATAAATGGACCATTGATAAGTATGTGGTTTCTGGTCAGTTGGCACGTGTGTATTCGGTGATGAACAATTGGCAAGGTGCTTATCAAGAGGCGAAAACTGCTTATACAAATTATAGTCAATTGATGACCAAGACACAGTATCAGTCTGGATTTGATGATGTGATTACAAACAACTATGCTGAGGTGATGTGGGCAGTTCCATTTACAACGACTAATAACCTAGGTGGAGGAACACAATTTAACTTCTGGTATAACCAGGATGAAAGCTATGGCGAGGGTTATACGGATGGGCCTATTTACTCATTTTTGGATTTCTTTGCTGATGGTCAATATGAAAAACTGTTTGAAAAAACGGAAGATCGTTACCAATTTTGGAAACGTACTAAAAATGCTTCTAAAGAATGGTCGACAAAATGGGCGTATAATAAGTACAAACATTATGGTGATGCGAATGGTGCTAAACAGGGAAATACGAGACCTGAGGTTTCTTTAATGCGTGGATCTGAGATGTTATTGATTATGGCTGAGGCTTCAGCTCAATTAAATAATGGTGAGGGTTTGGGTTATTTAAATAGATTGCAAACGGCTCGTGGAGTTAAAGGCTTGACAGTTGCCGCTTCTGGAACTCCGTTGCTAGAGGCTATTTATGTGGAAAGACGCAAGGAACTGTTATGTGAGGGAGTTACTGGAATTTATGATTTATTGCGTTTGCAAAAACCACTTGTCCGTATTCAGGAAACAGCAACTTATGTAGAGGGGCACTATACTTGGGGTGTGACGAACTTGAACGGTTATGTTGCAAGCAGTCCGGCACCAACGGGAACTTTTCCTTCTAATGACTACCGTATGCTCTGTCAAATACCACAATTGGAAATTGCCAATAATACGGCACTTTCAGAGGCTGATCAAAACCCTTATTCAGGAACAAACTAAGGTAGTCTGTATTCTGTAAAAACAGTTTTGTAGGTACAAGCTATAAATATGAATGTAAAATGGCCTAGTGTAATTCACTCGGCCATTTTAATTTTTTTACTGATTAAAGACGTCTTATCCAGATATTGCGGAAGTCAACAAGATCGCCATGGTCTTGCAATACGATTGGTCCTGGACCGTGAACTAATGTTTTTGGTAATCCGATGTACTCTGTAGTTCCTTCGATCTGCGTATTGTATTGTACCACAACACCATTGTGTAAAACGGTTACGATGCCTTTTTTGATTAATACACCATCGGCATTAAATCGTGGAGCGGTATACAAGACGTCGTAAGTATGCCATTGTCCAGCTGGTTTGGTTGCTGTGACCAAGGGTGGCTGTTGTTTATAGATCGATCCTGCTTGTCCATTGACATAGGTTGGGTTATTATTGTTGTCTAAGACCTGTAATTCATATTGACCCTGCAAAAAGATACCGCTGTTTCCTCTTCCTTGTCCTTCACCTTTGATGACTTCGGGACTTTTCCATTCGACATGAAGCTGGAAATCTTCAAAGTTTTCTTTTGTCTGGATATTCCCTGTTTTTGGGGTGGACGTTAAAACGTTATTTTTTACTTTCCAGGGTGCCTGCTCTTTTACGTTATTGGAACTTACCCATTGGTTCAGATTGGAGCCGTCAAAAAGAACGATCGCGTCAGAAGGGGCTTTGTTCTCAGTAGTTGTCACCGTACGCAGTACTGGAGTATAAAACTCGGTATCCTGCGGTTGAAATTTCGTTTGGGCATAACTTAAAGAACCAATTAGGCTCATGCTGAGGACACAGCAAGATATATAAATTTTGTTCATTTTGTAATAGATTGATTTCACGTAAATATAAGTATTCAATGTTAAAATCTGACATGCTTTTATGTAAGACTATTGTGATGGAAGTTTAGAATGATTGAAAATGACCATCGAAAAGAGGGTATAACTCATGTTTTAAAGTTAGGACAAAAGGTTGTCCACCAAAACTAACAAAATGATGCATTTAAGCGTTATAATTATAAAAGGAAACACTTTATCGTCACCTAGTTTTTCATTCAGTCAGGATAGAGCCCTTCGAGGGTTTCATGTACATCAATAACTAAAAACATGGATACACTAAAGCAATATCACGAGAAACGTAATTTTGAAAGTACAGAAGAGCCTAAAGGTAAGTTAAAGATTAAACGAGATAAAAAATTGCGCTTTGTTGTACAAAGACATCATGCCAGTAGATTGCATTATGATTTTAGATTGGAAGTAGCCGGTGTACTAAAAAGTTGGGCTGTACCAAAGGGACCATCATTGTTTCCTACCGATAAGCGATTGGCTGTTCAAGTTGAAGATCATCCCGTCGATTACGCAAATTTTGAAGGAACAATTCCGGAAGGTAATTATGGTGCTGGTACCGTAAGTGTTTTTGATAAAGGGTATTATGAGCCTTTAAATGGACAAGATGAAGATACTTTTTTAAGTAGTTTAGCGGATGGATCTATTAAATTTGTCCTACATGGAGATAAGCTCAAAGGAGAATTTGCTCTTGTCAGAATAAAAGGCGATCAAGAAGGTAAGTCGTGGTTACTCATTAAACATAAAGATGAATATGCAACCGAAGTATCCTATAATGCTGAAGATGCAGTTCCTGAAAAAATAAAAAAAGAAGGATTAGAATATAAAAAAGTAGGAGCAAAGAAGAAGTCAAAACGAATAGCTAAGCCATCGAATAATAGTGAACCAGAGCTGACTCAGCTGTCGCCAATGTTGGCCAAGCTAACCGATGCTATGCCCGAAGGGAATGATTGGTTATTTGAAAAGAAATTTGATGGTTTTCGCATTATTGCAGTAAAAAAGGATGAACATATTTTTCTTTATTCCCGAAATGGAAAAAATATGAACAAACTATTTCCTTCCATTGTGAAGGAGCTAATGGCTTTAAATAGGAATGTTTGGTTAGATGGGGAAGTGGTGATAGAAGATAGCAGAGGTAAATCGTATTTTCAGATGTTGGCAACAGGCGAACCATTGGGTAGTTCCTATCAACTGCATTATTATATCTTTGATATTTTGAATTTGGATGAAAATGACTTAAGTCAATACCCTTTATCTGAGCGAAAAGAACTATTGACTTTGTTTTTTAAAGGTTTCAAAAGTCAAATGATTGAGTTGGTTAACTTACTAAAAGGGACGCCTATGTCCATTTATCGTCAAGCAGAACGAAAGGGATGGGAAGGAGTCATTGCCAAAGATCTTACCAGTTTTTATCATGCTGGAAAACGAAGCAATCAATGGCTTAAGATTAAAATTCGACAAAGCCAGGAAGCTGTTATTTGCGGTTTTACAAAACCGCAGGGAAACCGTTCTTCTTTTGGAGCTCTCGTTTTGGGTCGTTATGACAATTCGGAGTTAACCTATCTAGGTAACTGTGGTACTGGATTTAGTGATGAGTTGTTGGAAATATTAATGGATAAATTGAAAGGGCTTATAATAAGCAAGAAGCCGTTTCCTCAAGATGTATCTGTTGCGAAGGAAAAGGAAGTGACTTGGGTGAAGCCGGATCTCGTCTGCGAAGTTTATTATTCGGAGTGGACAATGGACCATCATTTACGTCACCCGGTTTTCAAGGGATTACGTACAGATAAAAAAGCTAAGGAGATCGTCATGGAAGAGGTCAGAAATGAAAGGGTAAAAGAGAAGATAATTTCTATAAACCGCCATCGTGTAAAACTCACTAATCTTGATAAAATATATTGGCCAGATGAAGGATATGTGAAAGGTGAAATGCTTGAATATTATGAACAATATGGTGATTTACTATTGCCTTACTTAAAAGATAAGCCAATTTCACTTCATCGTTTTCCTAATGGAATAGGAGCTGATAGTTTTTTTCAAAAGGATGTCGATTTAAAACAAATTCCAGATTGGGTAAAGACCGTGCCCATATATGCTGAAAGTACGGATAAAAATATCGATTATATAGTGTGCAATAATAGAGCAACCCTCTTGTTTATTGCAAATCTTGGCTCTATTGAGATAAATCCATGGCTATCGACGTATAAAAAGATTGAAAATCCGGATTTTGCAGTTCTGGATATTGATCCAAATGGAGCAGATTTTGATTCGGTAATTGAAATAGGGCTGACTGCTCATCGAATTTTTCAACAAGTTGGAGTTGCAGATTATATTAAAACATCTGGTTCGACAGGATTACATATCTACTTGTATGCCAAACAACGGTATACTTATGAGGTTGTACGCGATTTTATCCAGCTCATCGGAGAAATGATTCATGAGGAGCATCCTGATACAACAAGCCTTATCCGGGATCCTAAGAAAAGAAAGGGTTTAATCTATCTTGATTTTTTACAAAATAGAAGAGGACAGACCATCGCAGCTCCATATTCTATACGTCCTAAACCTGGTGCTACTATCAGCACGCCTTTACATTGGGAGGAAGTAAAGAAAGGTTTGGACATCAGACAATTTAATTTAAAGACTATAACGGAGCGATTGAAGAAAGTGGAGGATCCATGGAAAACCTTTTTCGACACACCTAGTAATATTAAAGAAGCTTTAGCGAACTTATAACTATTGTCAAAGCGTGAACACTTAATTGATATTTGAATATTTTCAGATTTATAAATACCAATTTTTGTCTTACTTTTAGTAAATTGTATAGAGAAGTAGACGGTTTATTTGTTGAATAGCAATACCATAAAGAAATTTAACCATTTATGTGAAAAATTATGATCTTTCATTGGGGTTAAATACCCGCTCTTGCGTATAAATTCAATGGTTGAATACACATTTCTAATTGTTTGAAAATAGTGTTGATGATTTAACTTGTGGTTTAGGGGGTATTAATACTCTTTTTTTTGAAAAAATATTAAAGGATATAGCACAGCGATTGCTTTAATGTTATCAACAATGCATGAATATTAAAATGATCCATGCTAGATAAAATTAGATTAAGTGTTAACAAAGATGTATGCAAGTACAGCAATAAAAAACTATCCTTTATGACAAAGACAGAATTTAACACCCAAGTGATCGAGCAAACAAATGAGCTCAAAGTTTTTGCAAAGCGTTTTACAAATGATTATGACGAGGTTAATGATCTTTTGCAAGATACCATGTTAAAAGCTGTAAGCTATTTCCGTAATTTTCAAGAAGGATCTAATTTAAAAGCATGGCTTTATACGATCATGCGCAATACTTTTATTAATAATTATCGACGTACAACTAAAAGTCGTTCTTTTATTACAACAGAAGAAGAGATCAGTACTTCACATTTGCAATATTCTTCGGTAAGAAATGGTGGAGAAGATAAATTTGTGATGGAAGATATTCAGAAAGCATTGGGAGAATTGGATGAAGGGTTCTATATACCTTTTACTATGTTGTACGAAGGATATAAATATAATGAAATTGCTGAACATCTTAACCTTCCTATTGGTACAGTGAAAACTCGTATCCATATTGCAAGAAAAAGACTAAAGGGAACTTTATCAACATATAAAAATTAAACAGGATTAATTTCCATTTTGTGAAAAGAAGGGCATTCCTTGGGTTTAGACCTTAGGAAGCCTTTCTTTTTTTGTTTTCAACTTTCCTGTTTGTATTTCTTATAATGGTATTTTCCTATTCCATAAAAGGAACATTTTTATGGATTTTGGGTTATTATACAGGAAGCAGGCTATAAAAATTGTATATGAAGAATTTATTTAATGAAAAACATCGCTTGGGCTTAGGTGGCGTGGCTATAGGAACTGGTTTTGAAGTATTATCAGATAAGCAGTCATATGATATACTGCAAAAGGCATGGGATCTGGGTATTCGATACTATGACACGTCTCCCTGGTATGGACTAACAAAAAGTGAAGCGCGATTTGGAGAATTTTTAAAAGATCAAGATCGGTCTGACTATATTCTCTCTTCAAAAATTGGTCGATTATTTGATCCAGTGATACCCGAAGCTGTTCCGCCTACCATGTGGAAGGCACCCTTTCCATTTGATTTCGAACATGACTATACAGCAGATGGAACTAAGCGTTCGATTGACGATAGCTTACTGCGGATGGGCGTTGATCATCTGGATATTGTATTTGTACATGATCTGTCCGAAGATCAGGTTGGTGACCGCTATGACTATTACTTCAAACAAGCAGTAGATGGCGCATTTAAAGTATTATCCGACTACCGTGACCAAGGTATAATAAAAGGCTGGGGACTTGGTGTCAATAAAATTGAACCTATTTTGGACTGTCTTGCAGTAGCGGACCCTGATATCTGTCTGTCTGCCACTCAATATTCAATATTAGAACATGAAGATGCTGTCGACCGCCTTCTACCTGCTGTGCAAAAAAGGGGAGTAAAGCTTGTTTCTGGTGCTGGATATAATTCAGGATTTATTGCTGGGAGGAACCGATATAATTACAAATCTTTTATACCAAAAGGCATGGTTGAAAAACGTGAGCGTATCGCACAAATAGGAGCTTCTCATGGCGTAGGAATTATCCCTATTGCCCTTCAATTTGTGCTTGCAAGTGAGGATTTCGTTTCAATCATACCTGGTGCTAGTACTACAGATCAAGTACGATCCAATGTTGAGGCATTGAATACCGTAATTCCCCCTCAACTTTGGGAGGAATTAAAAAATGAAGGTTTAATTTATAACAATGCTCCTGTACCACAATTGTAGTATTACGGGAACGTAGTATTATAGGTAAATCATAAAAAATGATTTCTAGGCGTTTAACAAAGTGATCAGAACTATGGAAAATAAAAAACAAGGATTTATAAGCAAAAACATAAACATATTTAAATCGACAGTATCGGGATTTATGAATGAAGATTGTCTTAAATATAGTGCCTCACTTTCGTATTACACTATATTTTCAATCGGTCCGATTCTCGTGCTTATGATCTCCCTTGCAGGGATCTTTTTTGGAGAGGATGCGATTCAAGGGAAAGTGTTTTCAGAAATGAGAGGTTTGGTTGGTCCAAGCGCCGCGAGACAAATTCAGGAAGTGATCAGCAATCTGAAACTGTCAGGTAAATCAAATTTTGCATTGATTGCTAGTATCATCACCTTGGTAATTGGAGCTACGACTGTATTTGGAGATATTCAAAATTCCATTAATAGGATTTGGCATGTTCGGGCAAAACCAAAACGAGGCTGGCTCAAGTTGATTACGGATCGATTGCTATCTTCCTCTCTGGTTGTTGGACTTGGATTTTTATTAATGGTCACATTGGTTGTCAATGGTATCATTCTAGCTTTTACAGATCGATTGCAGGTGTATTTCCCTGATATAACAGTTTTCTTTATGAATGCAGTTAATTTTGCATTAAGCTTTGGAATTATATTTATTTTATTCGGAATCATATTCAGAACATTGCCTGATGTTAAGATCGAATGGAAGACTGTACGCACGGGAGCTCTTTTTACAGCCTTATTATTTATTATCGGTCGGTATGCCATTGGATTATATTTAGAATCTTCCGGAACGGAGTCAACCTATGGTGCTGCGGGTGCGCTTGTATTAATATTACTATGGGTATACTATACTGCCGCCATCTTATATTTTGGTGCTGTCTATACCCGTGAAAATGCCATTGCAAACGGCATACCGATCAAACCTGCTGACTATGCGGTTTATGTAGAAGAAAAGGAGCGCGAGCGTGTGGTGGAAGAAATCCCTGCTAAACCCGCTGATCAAGGGTTATCTTAATGTAGTATAGATGTGTGATCATAAAGGTTTTATTATGAATTGTTGATTTTCATGAATATGGGGAGTGTGGATTTTTTTTGATAATACTATTTCGATAAGATTAATATTAATGATAAGTTTGTTGCTGTCAATGCTATTTTCTTTCCGAACTGAGGTAAAGATATCTGGCAGTTGAATTATTTTTCAATTATTAAATATACATGATGATAAAGGCATCTTTAATGGTATGTGTTATGGTGATGGCAATTTCTGTATCGGCACAGCGGAAGGGTTATCTTCCGCTGGGAGAAAATCAAGAAAGATATAAAGAAATCAGTGGACGGTACGGGAGTAATGACGGCATCTGTCTTTTTGAAGATGGTACTTTTATGCTTTATGGCTATGCTACAGCAGTTTTTGGGCATTATGGTTTTGAAAAGGACTACTTACTTTTTTATACGGATAAACAAGATCTATTTGAGATCTATGCCCACCAAGATCCATCTCTAGGCGCGGGAACGAAAATGGCTTTTGTGGGTTTTGAGGATGGAAATACCTATGTCAAGTTTGATAAAGACAGTGTACAGCAAGTGTTTAATGACGATGCGAACTGCTTTAGTAGCCCATTTGTATATGAAAAAAATACTTTTCCGAGAAGTATTAGTTTATATGTCTCAGAAAATAGTGAGGACGATTCTCTCACTTTATGGAATTATCAGAATGATAAAGACTTTAATAATTTTGTGCTCGTACACAATAAAGCCCGACGGGAATATGAAGATTTTTCCGGAGCGCTATATCAGGATGATGATAATCAATTGGTGATCCAGCTTTCTAATTATGGAGGGGAAGATGGGTATAAGAAACAGAAAAGTGATCATGAATGGAATGATATCATGATGATGAAAAATGAATATCTTACATCGTTTAAATCACGTGATTTTATGCTTGTTAATAAGCATTATGGTACTTTTGAAAGGGATCTTTCTACCTATCGTCTGGACAAATTTACTAACCAGTATATGCGGCAGGATGACCCGGATAATGATGCCTATTATGAAGATAATGTGTATCAGGATGATCGTATCTTGAGTCAGTTTCTTAAACAGAATCTTGTGGATAGGGTTATGAAGGGACGAGAAGAATTAGTATTTTCCGATTCAACTATCTTCTTCAGTAGCTGTACTGAGATCGAAAAGTCATATCGTTATAAAGGAAAAGTATTGAAGAAGGTCGATGATGAAGAGCCTAAGGAGGTTGTGGCACCTCTTATAATGACATTGCCGGTCGAACAAACTAATACGGGGAATGAGAAAAATAGTAAAAAGATTCATAAATAATATAAACCTTCATAGACGATGTAATCTTTCTCTTTGTCCTAGATAGATCAATGTGACATGGAATCATTTCTTTTTAATTGAGGCTATGCGCTAAAAATTCAGGTTGTTGCTTATATACTTTGATACCATACATTGATGATATTTTGAAGTCAATTGATAATGAGTAAAAAAAATAATTCTATCAGTATTTCGAAAAAAAAGTTTGGAAAGAATAATAGTGCCATGGCATTAATTTTTGTCATTATGTTTTCTCTTTTAGGAATAATTGGCATTTTAATAGATTGGAAAAGTGGACTTTTCGGACTTGCTTTAGTAACTGTACTATATCTTGTTCATAGCTTCGTCAAGTTCAACTATTTTCTCTACTTTATTGGCTTGTCCTTTGTTGCTATATATCTGTTGAGTGAATGGCAGGATATTGAATTTTTACAGATCGTCCTTTCTTCGATTTTTCTAACTTTTTTATTTTTCATAAAATCGTGTTATAAAGATTATAAGGCACTTGATAGTTTTGAAATTTTCTATTTGGATAGCAGAGAGCTACATTGTTTATCAACGGAGAATGATGCAGATTATAAAGGCTATGCACTAGATCCTAGAAGTTATTTAAAGAAGTATGCTGCAGAAAAAATTAGCGCTATCTCTTTCGAAAGAAAAGATATGACCATTGCAATAGATGATCTATTGATACGACCTAGAGCGCTAACAACAATTGATCTAGAACAGATTTACGATTTTGTAAAAATTAATTATCCAAATCTTTTAAATAGAGACGAGTTTATTCAACAAAATCTAAGTAAAGAAAATCAATATTACATTCATAAGATTTATATTTTTAGTCCTATCCTCGTTTTGTCACTTGTTATCTATTTTTTCGGAAATAATGGTAAAGATCATATCCTAACGCTTTGCTGTTTAATACTAATGGTTATTCTGCCAGTTGTCATTAGTAAATTTTTAGCAAGAGTATGAAGTGTACTTTTCAGTATTAATATTTTCATAGCTAAATCATATACTAGTTTTTTCATTTAAAATAATCGAACACGGATTGTAAGATCTCTTAAGCGAATTGTAAACCCATCACAATATTGTCGATGTTTAAGGTATTTTTGTAATAGTAACAATTGAACATCATCGAGATTGCTAATGGTGTCATTTTCAAATTATATAAATGAACTATTTATTATTATTTTTCTTTACGATTTTATCTGCCTGTACCAATAATACGATACAAAAGCAGGACATGCGAAAATCTAAAATAGTGCAATTGCCAGGACATTATAATGTGCAGGATAATACATGGGAAAACAGCGATCCCAATTATGATGCTTATTCTTCATTTGGAGAAGATCTTTATGCCACATTCAGTAAGTTGGATAAAGATGGAAATAGTTTGGGTCTGGGTCTTATTGATAAGAGTGGGAAAGTTATTATACAGCCTATTTACAGCAGTGTAACGATGCGCATTAGGACGGAAAATGATTTTTTCGTCGTTAGTGATTCCCTTAATAATTATGGTATAGTCAATAGCGAGGGTGTTGAAATTGTAAACCCTCAATTTGATGATATCTATTTTGGGAATAATGCGGCCGATTCGATGGATACAAAATTTGGATTGATAAAAGTCAGTAAAAATGATAAGAAGGGCTACATCAATGCCACTGGTCGAGTTATTGTTCCGGTAAAATATGATGATTTATTTATGATGGGCAAGAATGGCTTGATCATGTTTCAAGTTTTGATTCCTATAGGTAATGGTAACAATACCGCTAAATGGGGAATTATGGATTTTGATCAAAAAATAATTAGCCCACCTCGTTTTTCTTATCCAAGTCGTTTTGAAAATGGTCGCGTAACACTTGTATCAGAAGGTATTGAATATGATGTAAATGAAAATGGAATAATTAAAAAAAAATAATGAACACCTTTTTTTAAGCCTTATTATGTATAATAATAACGTTGCGAAAATCTGTTTATTAAAGCTATTGAAAAATGAAAGATTTTTTTAAAAATAAAATAACGATCTTTTTTACGTTAAGTGCATTATCGATTTTGATCGGAATTTTAATTGCGATTGTATTAGCTACGGGGGTTTCTGCTCCAGATAAGTTAGCCGCGATGTACATTTTTTTTGGACTGATTCCTGTTTTGCTCATCATTGTGATTGACAGAATCTGTGTTTGGAAATTTGGAACAAGAAAAGTAAATAAAATTCAGCTTTATATCCTGATCTGTTTTATTGGTCTGTTTGTAATCAATTGGATAAGACTACGATTGCAGGTGTAAAAACCTCAGTAATATAAATAATTAAAACATAAGATAAATTTAAATGAAAAGTAAGAAAACCAAAATGATTCTTTTAGGAACAGTAGCTGTATTAATCGTATTGCTTATTGCTAGTAATTTTATATATATCACGCCAAATGAAACATTGCTCTATAAAGCGCAGCAATATGTAACCTATTCAAAAGCTGATTGGGAAAATTATGAAGAAAATAAAAGAATATTAGCAAATAATCCAACAAGCGGTAATATTCAAACTGAGGTAGCTGCGGTAGTTTCTCCTGATGATATTTACTCGTTAGATACGAGCCGTGTGGCACCTGAAGTTGTTGCAAGTGAACTTGAAAAGATTAAAAAAGCAAATTTTGATCGTCTTGTTGAAGCTAAAATTAGACCTGATCATGAAGATGCACAGGCTGCGTTGATCCGCCATACTGATGGCCGATTAACGGACGTTATTATTAATCAAAAGATCAATATAAAAGTTGGTAAGTGTTACGATAACCCAAATACAGATGGCAATTACAATTGTGTAAGCTGTATGATTTTGTTATATAATAGAGATAAGAAAGATTGGCAGGAAGCACCTGATGGAGATAATTTTCTTAAGCCCGCGTATGATTTTTATCAGCCGTCAAAAGGCGATATTTGGGAAGCTAAAGATCTGACGATGCGTATTCCATTTGATTATGATCTGTACAAAAAGTTTGAAGGTAAAGAATAAATTTTTGAGCTCAATAATTGGAATGTAGTGCCATGATAGTCATGGCACTACGTGTCGTGATTGTCCACTTCATTTGGATTTGGCGGAAGCGGATTCGTGTCTTTTTTTGGTGGTGTACCGGTATTGCTTTTCACTTTGTTCTGAGATAAATCATTAGATTTCTCTTTGGGAATTTTTGCTATTGTTTTTAGAGCTTTATTTTTCATATAAACAAATCATTGTGGTAGTTTCATTATGAAGATAGTCTTTTATTGCTGTGAAATATGTTCGTAATGTTGTTTTGCTGAACAGTGTCATTGAAACAAATTGTTGAAGCTTTCGGTGCTGTGCATAGCTCATTCAGTAACTGAAATTGTTTCTTTCCTACATTTGCCCAAGACATTTGTTTTCCATATTCTAAAGCATTGTTTCTGTAATAGTGCATTTTCTCAGGTTGATCTAAAAGATCATTGACAACTGACGAAAGTGCATGTGCATCATTAAAAGGAAAGAATAACCCACGGTCATCTGCTAACAGGTCTTTAGCATACCAATATGGAGTCGAAATACAGGCCGCTCCAGCACCCAGTGCAAATGACAGTGTTCCACTGCTGATTTGGTTTTCATTTGGGTAAGGAGTGACATAAATATCGCAAGCGCTCAAATATTCCTTTAATAGTTTTTCGGATGCAAATTGATTGACAAATTGCACTTTATGACCAATATTAAGGGCCATCACCATATCCATCAAATCATGTCTGTACGAGTCACCTTCATGCTTTAAAACATTTGGATGTGTTGAACCTAATATAATATAAACGAAGTCGTCATTCTCAATTTCAGAAACTGCCTGAATCGCTGTTTCAAAACCTTTGCTTTTACCTAAAAAACCGAAACTGAGCATGACTTTTTTATTTTGAAATCCTAATTTTCTCTTCGCCATCTCTTGGTCGCAATCGAAGTTTGGAACACCGTGTGGTATTAGACTTACCTGATTACGATCAATTTGATATATTGTCTCTAGCATATTGATGGCACGACTCGTCATAACCGTGATTTTACTGCTATACTGCGCTAGTTCACGGAGAATACGGTATTCATTATGATGCGGATGTTCCAGCACGGTATGTAAGTTGGTAAGAACGGGTACATTTAAGTGTTGAAGTAAGTCAATAATGTAGCTCCCTGTTTCTCCGCCAAATATTCCGTACTCGTGTTGGATGATACAGACATCAAATGCATTGTTGATGACATCGGCAGCCTGAATATAACTATCTAAATTTTCTTTCTCTACGATATAAGTTACTTCTTCAGGAAACACATATTCCGAACCATCAGATAACGCAAATATGTGATGATCATTCGCTAAAGATCGTGGCAGGGAGTGATATAGATCATGTGAAAACGTTGCAATTCCGCACTGCCTAGGTGGGTAAGTTCCAATAATAGCTATTTTCATTTTTTAGTATAAATTAAATCCACAAGAATTATTGAATGATATGGAATATTTCTGTACATTCTTCTTGTATTAAGAACAGGGTAAACGCTGTTAAGTTCAATTCGAATCGAATCCGGTGATCTAAACAGGCATTTATTCTGATAAACAGGTATAAATTACTGTTATCACCGAGGTTGTCTCTTTATTTGTCAGTAACTCATAGAATTATCGTTTAAATAATTCCTTTTTATTGTTCAAAATTGGAAAATATCGCTTTTTGCAAAGTAATATTTTTGGACCAATATAGTTTGCTTTGTGTCTAGGTGTCATTATTAAAAAATAAAATACTATTTTTAAACTTTATCATTCGAATACCTGTGTTTACACGATTGTTGTTTACAGACGAATTGAACTAAACTGCTATGATTTTAATTGTTGACGATCAAGAAGCGAATATTTATTCACTTAAGAAATTACTCGAATCTCAAAATTTTTCAGTTGATACTGCGCTATCTGGAGAAGAGGCACTAAAAAAGGTTTTAAAGAATAATTATGCATTAATTATCTTGGATGTTCAGATGCCGGGAATTGATGGTTTTGAAGTTGCAGAAACGTTATCGGGTTTTAATAAAACTAAGGATGTTCCGATTATTTTTTTATCTGCTGTCAATAAGGATAAAAAGTTTATTACGAAAGGTTATGCATCAGGTGGTATAGATTATGTTACCAAGCCTATTGATCCAGATATTTTAATGCTGAAAGTGAAAACATTTTCTCGTTTATATGAGCAGACAGTGGCTCTGAATGATATGCAGCAGATACTACGATTGGAAATTGAGGAGCGAAAAAAAGCGCAGCAGGAGTTAAAAGAACAAGTTGAAAATTTGCATTCGACATTAGAGTCACTGCCACAGCTGGCTTTTACGGCAAATGGAGATGGTGAAATAGAATTTGTGAACAGTAAATGGCTATCCTATGCAACATCAAATAAATTTCCTGCAACGCATGCTGATGATCCGGATATACATGTATCTTGGGCAGAAGCATTAATTGCTGAAACACCAATAGAGCTTGAAGTACGTATTAAAGAATTAAAAGCAGAGCTGTTCAGATTTCATTTATTACGAATCATTCCCATTAAAGAAAAGAATAATCAGGTTAAGTGGGTCGGTACCTTTACGGATATTGATGATCAAAAACAGATGGAAAAGAAGAAGGATGAGTTTTTAAGTATAGCCAGTCATGAATTGAAAACCCCATTAACAAGTATTAAGGCATATGCCCAGCTATTGGAGCGAACAATTAATACTGCTAAAGACGTCACAGCAGTCAAATATATCAATAGGGTACAAAGCCAGGTCACCAAACTTAGCGGACTTATTACAGATTTGTTGGACATCTCAAAAATTGAAAACGGGAAATTGAAGATTACAAAAAAGAATTTTGATTTTGAAAACTTACTAACCAATGCTATTGATATTATTTATCAAACCCATGAAAATAATACCGTTACTATTGAGAGGGAAGGTGATCGAATAGAAGAGCTCTTTTTAGGTGATGAAGTTCGTATCGAACAGGTTTTGATCAATTATTTGACAAATGCCATTAAATATGCGCCAAATACTGATCGGATCATTGTACGTACAGAAAAAGAGGATGATCAATTAATCGTTAGTGTAAAGGATTATGGTATCGGTATTCCTGAACATAAGCAAAAGAATATATTTGGTAAATTTTATCGGGTAGAAGAATCATCTGTGCGATTTCAGGGACTTGGTATAGGCCTTTATATCTGTTCGGAGATCATTAAACAACATAATGGTACTGTAGGTATCCAAAGTGAATTGGGTCAGGGATCTACTTTTTATTTTACTCTACCTTTAAATTAGTAAGAAAATGTCTAAACCATTTTTAAGAAATTTACAGATTGGCTTTGGTTTTTCCTTGGTTCTGTTATTGGCAAGTTCTACTGCATCTTATATAAGTATTAAAGAGCAGATCAATAACCGTACAAAAGTTGATCATAGTCGGCGCGTTATTGCATCAGCAAATAAAATCTTAAATGATTTGCAAAATGCCGAGACCGGTCAGCGGGGGTTCCATCTTACCGGAAAGGAAACTTTTTTAGAACCGTATATTAATAGTCAAAAATCTTTACCTCAAGCACTAATCTTGACAAGGGAACTTGTGACTGATAATCCTAAACAAAGTCAAGTAGCGGATAGTCTATCCTCTTTAGTAAACTCAAGGCTTGGGATTTTAGCTAATCTCATTACCATAAAAAGACAGGGGGGAGACGTTTCTTTAGCACAATTGGAAGAGGGTAAGCAATACATGGATAGTTGCCGTGCTATTATTGCCCGGTTTATTGATGCTGAAGAGGTTCTACTCAATAGAAGATCTGATGAACTTAATAAATCGTCGTTCTATACCTCAATTTTTGTCGTTATTGCGGCTATTGTTTCGCTATTGATCACCATAGTTTTTTATCTACGTATTCGGGAAGATTTTATCAAGCGAGAAGAGTTACAAAAATCACTGAAAGATAAAGATGAAGAAATTAGCCGTAGGCTAAAAATTACGCAAAGGATTGCAAATAAGATTGCAGGAGGAGACTATACCGTGAATGTGAATGATACGGAGCAAGATGATCTAGGTATTCTCGGAGGTTCGTTGAATCAGATGGCTGATGCTTTAAAACGATCATTTGATGACCTAAATAACAATGAATGGCGACAAACAGGGTTAGCTCAACTTAATGAAACTCTTGTTGGAAATAAAACAGAACAAATCTTAATATCAGATGCTTTAGATCAACTTATCACCTACGGTAATTGTACCAATGGTGCATTTTACCTGTGGGAGCAAAATCGCATTGTACTTAAAAATGCATATGGTTTAGAAGACCGTATGGTAAAATATTTTACTCCGGGAGAAGGTATGATTGGTCAGGTTTTTAAGGAAGGAAAGGTTAAACGGTTTGAAAATCTATCGAACAGTGATTATGTCGTGAGTTTTGCCAGCGGTCAATTTCGTATCGATAATGTGCTTTTATTGCCTGTTTTTGCGGATTATCATTGTATAGGTGTTATTGAATTGGGATCGATCAATGCTGTAGAAAATGTAAAACTACCTTATTTCATTGAAGCAACCCGCAATATAGGGATTGCGATAGCTGCAGCGAAAAGCCGTGATCAGGTACAGCAACTTCTGGAAGAAACGCAAACGCAAACGGAAGAACTGCAGGCACAACATGCTGAATTGGAAAATTTAAACACGGAGCTCGAGGCGCAGACTCAAAAATTACAATCATCTGAAGAAGAATTGAGAGTCCAGCAGGAAGAACTTGTACAGTCCAATCACGAATTGGAGGAACGGTCAAAATCTCTTGAAGAAAAAAACCATCTTATCGCCGAGCGTAATCTAGAGATACAGCGGAAAGCTGAAGAGCTAGCGCTGAGCACAAAATATAAATCGGAATTTTTGGCGAATATGTCACATGAACTTAGAACTCCGCTTAATTCTATCCTTCTCTTATCACGATTGATGTCAGAGGATACGGACGGTAATTTGAATGAAGATCAAATTGAATCAGCAAAAGTTATTCAGAGTTCAGGAACAAGTTTATTAAGTTTAATAGATGAAATCTTAGATCTTTCTAAGATCGAATCTGGTAAAATGGAACTTGACTATCAAGATGTGAAATTACAAGATATAACGCATGATTTGCAGAATCTGTTTTTACCATTAATCAAGGAAAAATCACTTTCTTTTGATGTGTCTATTGATTCGAATATTTCTGATACGATAGAGACCGATCGTTTAAGACTGGATCAGGTTTTAAGAAATCTGTTATCAAATGCTGTTAAATTTACGTCGGAGGGTAAGATAAGTTTATCAATTTCTGAAGATAAAGATCATCCCGAGAATTTAATTTTTGAGGTTAGGGATACTGGAATTGGCATAGCTGAAGACAAGCAGAAAATTATCTTTGAAGCCTTTCAGCAAGCAGATGGTTCAACACGGAGAAAATTTGGCGGTACTGGACTAGGACTGTCTATCAGCCGGGAGATAGCCCGCCTCCTTGGTGGTAAGATTTTATTGACTAGTAAAGAAGGAGAGGGTAGTGTCTTCAAACTATTTATTCCGAAAAGCAAAACTTCTGACGTAATAAAACCATCGTCTGAGCGATTGATCGATATCATTGCTTCTGATATAGATGAAATGAAGAGTATAGTTGGTGAAGCAGTTTCTCCTAATATAGTTTATACTATTCCTGAAGAGGTCGAAGATGATCGCGATCATATTGTAAAAGGAGATAAAGTTATTCTTATTGTGGAGGATGATACTGCATTTGCGAAGGCTTTGCTCAAATATACACGTAAACAGAATTATAAAGGGGTAGTTGTGGTAAGAGGAGATATTGCTGCAGAATTTGCTGCTCGCTATTTGCCCTTAGCTATTTTGTTGGATATTCAGTTGCCTATAAAAGATGGCTGGCAGGTTATGGATGAAATAAAAAGCAATCCACTTACTAGACACATACCTGTTCATATCATGTCTTCACTTCAGGTCAAAAAAGAGAGTCTACTCAAAGGTGCTATAGATTTTATTAATAAACCTGTTGCCGTTGAGCAGATCGGGATCATGTTTAAAAAAATAGAGGATGCGCTAACGCGTTACCCAAGAAAGGTTCTGATTGTTGAAGAGAATCCTAAACATGCTTCAGCACTTTCTTATTTTTTGAGCAATTTTAATATTACTGCCGAAATTAAGACAAATGTTGATGAAAGTGTTCAAGCATTAAGTTCGGATGGCGCCAATTGTGTGATTTTGGATATGGGGGTGCCTGATAAGATTGGTTATGAAACTTTAGAAGCAATCAAAAATAATAAGGGTTTGGAAAATCTTCCTATTATTATTTTTACAGGAAAAAATCTGTCACATGCAGAGGAGGTCAAAATTAAACAATACGCAGATTCTATTGTTATTAAAACGGCCCATTCTTACCAGCGAATTTTAGATGAGGTAGGACTTTTTCTTCACTTAGTTGAAGAAAATTCTGCTGACGCACAGAAAAGAAAAGTGAATAAGCTAGGTTCTCTGAGTGAAGTATTAACAGGAAAGAAGGTTTTGATCGCAGATGATGATGTAAGGAACATATTTTCATTGTCAAAAGCATTAGAAAAGTACCAGATGAATGTTATATCAGCTACAAATGGGAAGGAAGCTTTGGTACAGCTAGAAAATAATCCGGATGTATCTATCGTTCTGATGGACATGATGATGCCAGAAATGGATGGTTATGAGACGATCAGGCTAATGCGAAAAAATCCGAAATATTCAAAATTACCAATCATGGCTGTTACGGCAAAAGCAATGACTGGTGATCGGGAAAAGTGTATTGTAGCAGGTGCTTCTGATTATATATCTAAGCCGGTTGATACTGACCAACTGTTATCTTTACTCCGCGTATGGTTATATGATAATTAAGAGCATAAAATAGGTGATGAAGAAAGCTAAGTTAGTATTGATTATCGATGATGATAATCGCAACATCTTCGCATTGCGATTGGCTTTAAAGTCGCGAGGATATCAGTCACTTTCCTGTAATAGTGCCCAAGAAGGCTTTGAATTATTGGCTAATAATAGCGATATTGAGATTGTTTTAATGGATATGATGATGCCCGATATGGATGGTTATGAAGCTATTCAGGTGATTGGGGCATCTGAAACTTATGGTCATGTTCCCGTGATTGCAGTAACAGCTCAAGCTATGCAGGGAGATCGTGAGAAGTGTTTGGATGCTGGTGCTCGTGCTTATGTGCCAAAACCAATAGATTTAGATCTATTAATAGGTATAATTGAACAGAATAGTTAGATGTGGGAACCGAGTATTATAAAAAATGAGGATATCGAGTTGCTTTTGACAGATGTGGCAGAACGGTATGGTTATGATTTTACACAATATAGTAAAGCTTCATTGAAAAGACGGTTAAATCGACTGTGTCTGATCGATAAATTTACAAGCTTTGCAGAACTGAGATATCGGGTAATAAGTGATCCCGAATACCTGCAACGTTTTGTTGAGGAAATTACCGTCAACGTCACCGAAATGTTTCGTGATCCAAATTTTTATAAGGCTTTACGCGAAGATGTTTTTCCCCGATTAGGTACCTATCCTTTTATACGGATTTGGGTAGCGGGGTGTTCTACTGGAGAGGAAGCCTATTCAATTGCAATTTTGCTCAAGGAGGCTAATTTGTATCATAAATCATTGATTTATGCGACAGATATTAATCCAGGAGTCTTAGAACGGGCAAGCAGTGGGATGTTTCCCATCAGCCAAATGCAACAATATTCGGAGAATTATATACAATCTGGAGGTTTAGAGGATTTTTCTAAATATTATGCCGCTAATTATGATTCTGTAAAGTTTAACGGTGATTTAAAAGATAAAATGATCTTTTCGACACATAATCTAGTATCGGATACCTCTTTCAATGCATTTCAGCTAATCCTTTGCCGGAATGTGCTGATTTATTTTGACAAGGATTTACAGAACAGTGTTTTTGATTTATTTGATGAAAGCTTAGATACGCTAGGATATCTGGCATTGGGGTCTAAGGAAACTATTCGTTTTTCTAATTTGGAGAAAAAATATAAACAAATTAACGATGAACGAATCTGGAGGAAAACACGTTCATCATAATTCTCGTTTTAAATGGGTGATTCAATATTCGTAATCGGAGGTTCAGCAGGAAGTATCAAAGTATTACTAGAGGTATTGCCTCAACTTGATATGGGTTTATCATTTCCTATTGTTATCATTTTGCACCGTAAATCTTACCCTGGATCTGTACTCAATAAATTATTAGCTAATAGCAGTAAATTGCCGGTTATGGAGGTGGAGGATAAGATGACTATTTTGCCAGGGAGTATTTATATCGTTCCACCTGACTATCATATGCTGTTTGAAAATCAAACTCAGGTATCCTTAGACTTTTCAGAAAAATTAAATTTTTCACGTCCTTCTATCGATATTACATTTCGATCAGCTGCAGAAACCTTTAAGGAACATGCGGTTGCAGTGCTATTATCGGGAGCAAACGCTGATGGCGTAAATGGATTGAAAGAAATTAAAAAATATGGTGGAACTATTTTGGTGCAAGATCCAGAGACAGCAGAAATAGATTATATGCCTAAGCAAGCCCTATTGGCTATGGAGGTAGACCAGGTATTAAAACCGACCGAAATTGCGTCTTATATCAATCAATTGCGTATTTGACGCAACTAATCTTGCATTAGTTTTTTATTATATTAGCGCCTTATTAACGTTTTCCCATACTTTGATTTACGATGAAAGATAAGACTATATTGCTCTTTGATGATGATGTGAACATCTTGGAAGTTTGCACCATTATTTTAGAAAATTATGGATATCAGGTGGCTACATCTGAGACATCACATGATATTATTGAAAAAGTAACGGCTGTTAAACCTGATGTTATTTTAATGGATAACTGGATTCCTGAGATTGGTGGCATCAAAGCTACTCAACTTGTTAAACAGCACCCAGATTTCAATCATATTCCTGTTATATACGTATCTGCTAATAATGATATTCAGCTCTTAGCAGAAGAAGCGGGTGCAGACAGTTATCTCGAGAAGCCATTTAACTTGGATGATCTTGAAAATGCTGTTAAATCTATGTTGAACTTATCGAAATCAGATTTAAATGTTTAAATGAATGGCTTATTCAATATGAACTAAAAAAGGATCCTGCTTGTTCA
Organism: Sphingobacterium sp. JUb20; assembly: GCF_004342035.1. NCBI lineage: Bacteria > Pseudomonadati > Bacteroidota > Sphingobacteriia > Sphingobacteriales > Sphingobacteriaceae > Sphingobacterium > Sphingobacterium sp. JUb20. The sequence goes on from NZ_SLYV01000005.1 coordinate 160,825, forward strand.
GGATCCTTTTTTAGTTCAACTCTATATTTTTTAAAACATTTATTTATCGTTCATTAATTTTTATCTCCTGCGAGTTGTAAAGGGCTCTAATATAAATGTTTATCTATGATTGCGGAACAAGAAACTCAAGGACGTTTTCTCTTACTTCCAATATTGCAACATTCTTGAGCGGCAGTACCAGTTCGTCATCTATATGCATGTAGGTACTCTCACAATCAATGGTAAGCTGTTTAGCTTCAAATTTTTTATAGTCAAATGTAACTTCTTCTCCGTTTAATCTTTTCTTAATAAAAGCAGCGAAATCTGATCTTTGTGCCTCATCTACATATACGACATTGAAAAGACCATCATCTGTCACCGCTTCTGGTGATAATATTAGATTAGGACCCACGGATTGAATGTTCATAATTTCAAGTAACAAGCATTTGCCTTCGTAGATTTTATCATCGGCTTTTATCCAAAATTTTTCAGCTTTAGCAGTCGTAATAATTTCATGCAGGACTTCTAAAGCTAATTTTAGTTCATCTTTTGCGGTGTCAACTTTACTTTTATCAACGGATTCCATTTTCTGGATTAGGTGTGGAAAAACACCATATCCAGCGCCCTCTAAGAAGAAATCTGTCGTATCAGCATTTTTAATCACCCCTACATCAAAACGCTGTCGCTTACTGTTTTTCCAGTTTTTGATATGATCTAGATTTTTTTTGGTACTGTCAATCCCCAATGCTATGGACAGATTATTAGCAGTCCCCATCGGTAATATGGTGATAGGGATTTTCTTTTCAAGTGAATTTCTTTTCACCAATTCCTTAACGACTCCTCTTACGGTTCCATCGCCACCGGCTATTATAGCAAAATCTGCTTGATCAATTTGATGAATCCATTGATCTCCATTTTTTACCGAAAAGTATACACAAGCATAACCTTCCTGTTCAATTAATGTTATTAAATCAGATTTTAAATGATCCTCATCGCCTGCGCCCGGATTGTGTAATAAGATTGCTTGTTCCATAGATTTAATTTATATAACAACATTTAGCTTATCCATTTGTTGTTATTTATATAAAATATTTATTTGCAGAAACGATAGAAACTATGAGAATTTTAATAACAAATGACGACGGTATTTATAGTCCAGGTATTGCATCTCTAGCAAAAGTGGCTCGGAAATTTGGACAGGTAAAATTAGTGGCACCAGATGTTGAGCAGTCTTCGATGGGACATGCAGTCACACATTCTAGACCATTGAGTTATAAAAAATCTCCGATTGTATTTGAAGATGTGGAGGCTTATCGCGTAAACGGAACTCCAGCAGACTGCGTTGCCATGGGCATACATTTATGGAATGATGTTGATGTGGTTTTATCAGGAATTAATATGGGACCTAATCTAGGTAATTCGATGTGGCATTCGGGAACTTTGGCGGCCGCCAAACAGGCCGTCTTGTTTGGTATTAAAGGTATCGCACTGAGTACACCCGTGGGAAAAACAGAACCTGACTTTGAAGCGCTAGAACCCTTTGTAGAGAAAACATTGGCGCTTCTGTTGGCGGATAAGGAATTGGCTCTTTATAACGTTAATTTTCCTGAAAAGCCAACAGAAATCATCTGGACGAGACAGTCTGTGCGATTATATGATGGTACAATTATACCCGGAACGGACCCATTGGGACGAAAGCACTATTGGTTTACGGTATCTCCACTAGAGCCAGCTGATGAAGGTACAGACAGATGGGCTGTGGAGCATGATATGGTATCTATTACGCCATTGCGATTAGATTTGACGGATGAAGCAACGCTTTTGAAAAGGCTTGGAGAAAAATAGGTAATATTATTATCAATCGCGCTATTTATTTAAATGCTGATGTACATTAAATATATAAATGAAAATGAGAAATTTAAATATTGCTTTAATACTGATTATGAATGCCGTTTTCTTTTCGTCTTGTGGCGAGAATATGAAAAATAATTCCGATCTAAATAATACGCTAGATACAGTTCATCAGCAATTAAAAGGGCTTCCTCTTGATAATCTGCATCGCAGTAGAGTGGGGGACTCAACTGTTGATGTTAAGGATGGTAAATCAGGTCTTCCCCTCAATAATCTTGATCGGGAGAATCCTACAGATACCGTAGGTCATTAATAGACTTAAAGAAGCTTTGTTCGTTTTATCTAATGCAACGCTTAATCTGCTTCATCTCTGAGGGTGCGAATCTGATCGTGTGCCTTTTTTTGCTTTTCTGCATGATTTCGAATCATAGTGACGATAGCTATAGGAAGATCTGGGGCTTCTTTTAAAGCCTTTTCATACTCTTTTTTACTTGCGTCTTCACCACGTTCACATTCTTCGAGAATCTGTTTACGATCATGACCACTTAATGTTGCTTTCAGATCTAACCAGAAGCGATGCAATTTACCGGAGATGCGCGGGGGAATTGTTGGAGCTTCGCCATCGACAACGGTAAATGGAGCAAGCTCGGAGTTGAACAGGATGGTTTCTTGGATATAATCTTCGAATAGTGAACGTAAGTCATTATCACGATTTGTTTTTAGGTTTTCTAATGCTAAGGTATAGCCTTCGATTCTGTCGTTGTTAATCTGAATCAAATCTATTAAAATTCCTGCGGTTACAGTATCTGTATACATAATTTACTTTTTAGAAATACAACTATTAGAGGAACAAACTGATCCCTTAAAAAGTTTTTCGACACCATCTCCGCGAGTTTATGTTCTTTTCTAAAACAAAAATTCAAGTTGCTGTCATTTCATACATTAGAAAGTAAATATAAATCTTTAACAAAAAGGGTCTAATGAAAAAATAGACCCTTTATCTGTGCGTTCAGTTGTTTCTTATTTTCTTATTTCCTTATTAACGATACAACACATTAAGAGAAATATATCAGTCTTAATAGTTTAATGATAATCCGAATCCCCAGCCCATATCACTATCATAATGCGTACGTATACCCATATTTTTATTGATCACATACGTAAGGTCAACCATATATTCTAGATCTGTGTTAACCATAAAACCTCCTCTTAATCTGGGTGAAATAGGAATGTCTTCTCTCATCAATTGTAGGCGTACTATTCCGTCATGATAAACTTCAGCTTGAAAATTTACAAGCATCGGAAGTGTATACATAAATCCGGCACTGACAGCTCTTCTGACATCTTTTTTATTAACTTGACCAAAGATGTTTTTTTCATGCTCATCTTCGCCCATTCTCCTATATCTCCAATCGAAACCTACAAATGGCATCAACCATTGCATTTTTCCGATGTATCTTCCAAGATGGGTCTCTACTTCATATCCATGCATATCGTTGTAGCCTAATCTCCACTCTGTTCCTAATGACCATCTTGCATTTTGAATCATAGCACTACCGTCATTACCATTTGTTGCGAAATCATTCTGCGCCATGAAGTGGGCCATATTACTTTCTTTCTGTAAGGCTTTATAGGCCTTTTCTTTATTTGGAAGTAAGGGGTTTTTATAATCTCCAACTTCAAAAACCCTGTTCATACCCGCCATCATGTGGTATAAAATATGGCAATGAAAAAACCAGTCTCCCTCTTCGTTAGCTAAAAATTCAATAGTGTCGACTTCCATTGGCATGATATCAATAACATTTTTAAGAGGTGCATTTTCTTTTTTACCATTAAGTACTCTAAAATCAAACCCATGTAGATGTATTGGGTGTCTCATCATGGAGTTATTGTATAGTGTGATGCGTAATACTTCACCTTTCTTTACAGGAATTTTATCACTTTCAGCCAGCACTTTATTGTCCATACTCCAGACATATCTGTTCATATTTCCGGTTAGGGTAAATTTAAGATCTCTTACCGGTGCATCTTTTGGGAGTGTAGTATTATAAGGAGATTTGAGCATGGCATAATTTAGCGTTACAATATCTCCTATAGCATTGGCATTATATCGATCTTTATCCTCGGTCATTTTATGTGAACCATGTTGACTATGATCTTCTTTTTTTGTCTTATCACCAGATATTTCAGGATACATGACTACGTTCATATCCATTTGGTTTAGGCTCATTTTCATGCCCATATCATCCAGATCCCCGTTCATTTTCATCATGTCATTCATCATCTTCATGCCTTCAAAATATTTAAGTCTAGGCAGGGGAGATATGAGCTGTTTTTTTCCGTTTCCTACAAAGTAGCTTGTTGATTTTGTTCTATCTTCTGTCGTCGCCATGAATTCATACGAAATGCCTTCATTAGGGATTGTGAGTACTATATCGTAGGTTTCAGATACTGCAATCATTAATCGGTCTACTTGTACAGGCTCTACATCGTTACCATCATTGGCTACAACGGTTATTTTACCTCCTGCATAACGAAGCCAAAAATAGGATGATGCACCACCATTTGATATGCGAAGACGAACTTTGTCTCCTGCTTTCAAAGTCTTATTATCTATTTTTTCTAGATTGGAGAACTCGTTCCCGTTCATTAAAACCTTATCGTAGTACACATCACTTACATCCATAGCCATCATACGTTTCCATTCATTTTTGACTTTAGTTTTAAAGTGACCTTCTTTAATAGCCTCGGCATAAGATTGGGTAGCACCTTTTTTGATGGCGGCCCAATCATTCGCATTATGCAGCATTCTATGTATGTTATCCGGATTTAGGTCTGTCCATTCACTCAATATAATTGGTATAGTAGGTAAATCATCAATTCCTTTTCTGAAAGTTTTATCATCACTTCTTTTTTTCAAGATGAGACTGCCGTACATACCGATCTGTTCCTGTAAACCCGAATGGGAGTGATACCAATGTGTACCATGTTGGATAATAGGAAAGCGATAGGTATATGTTGTATTGGGTTTTATCGGTTCTTGGGTAAGATGGGGTACTCCATCCTCTTTATTAGGCAAAAATATGCCGTGCCAGTGTAAAGATGTATTTTCTTTTAGTTGGTTATGCACCACAATTTCGGCAGTATCACCTTCTGTAAATGTAAGAGTGGGCATAGGAATTTGTCCGTTAACCGAAATTGCCCGTTTTTGTTTCCCTGTAAAATTGACAATGGTATCTCGAACATACAGGTCATATTTGACAACTTTTTGTGCAAACGCAGTTGTTGCACAAATGAGCATAATCAATGTCTGTAATGCTTTTATAGATACATGCTTAGCTATATACATTGTTTATTTATTTTTTAGTGGAAGTTATTCCTGATGTTTTAACCAGTGAATAAGTATTTTTGTTTTTTCTGCATTTAATAGTTACATATAGCATATAAGAATATGATATACGTTGTTTATCTTATTTTAGAACTGTATTTATTAATTCAACGTTTCCACTGTGCTACCACAAGTCAACATTTTAGAACCAAAGTATGGGTTTTTGATGTCACTATCTTTACTCAACCAATGTGCACCTTTTCCTGCGTTAAACATCGGACAGTGCTGGTAGTAAATAGGACTCTCCAATTTAGATACTTTTGCTAGATCATAAATTGTTTTGGAAACATTTGCAAATAATTCACGTTGTTTTGGAACGGATTTAGATTTGGAAATACTTTCTACATGAGCAGTTAAGTCACTGATTCCTTTCATCCATACATCATGTTCTTTAGAAGATAGTGTATTCATATCTACTGCTTTAACAGTCGAAAGTAAGACAGTTGCTTGGGTGGAGGTAGCTGTCGCGTCAGTCTTTATTAAAGCATCTTTGACCGAAAAATAGCTATCAACAACTGCCTGCAATGGATTTTTGCTTTTTGTGGTTGCCTCATGCGTTGCATGATTGGACATCTCATTATGATCTTTCAGCAGCACGGCATCAGTTTTGGTGCCAGTCTTTAATTCTCTTGTATATTGGCAACATTCAGGAAGCTTTATATATACATCCGCAGGAGCTAGAAAATCTTCGCTGTCATAACCTGCTAAGGCAATACGCTTTAAGATTTCTTCTCTACTCGTTTTTTGAGTATCATAACTGATTATAGCTTTTTTTGTATCAACATTCCATTCTACCTGAGCGACATTTTTGCTATTTCCTGCTTTTTCAATGGTTTTTTTACACATGTCACATTCTCCATAGATATTGACGGTTTCAGTTTTTGTATTATTAATTTGGGCATATGTATTTATAGATGATAATAATACAGTGATTACTACCAATATTTTTGATATAGATTTCATGATTTTAATAATTAAAATAAAATAAATTAAGGATTTTCAAAAGCTGATTATAGCTTTTGATAAGACGTACTTTGGGCATTAAGGGCCCTTTTTAACCTATTTTGGGAGGTAACCAGATGTTTGAAAATTCCGAATAATAAATATTTTGTTGAAATCCGAATTTTTGTTTGGCAACAAAAGAAAATTCTTTCAGATTTATATCAAATGGAATAGTTAAGAAAACAGAACAAGAAGAAGAGAGGCATCTACATGTTACATGATCGCACTTGCTATGGTTGCAGTCTCCGTGATCAGCTTTTTTAGAAGTATTATCTGAACAGGTATTAATTGTTTTTGAATGGGTGGAGTGCTTTTCGTGCGCAGTTGAAGTATGTTGCTTTTTAGTACTATCCTTTTCACAGGAATAGCCCGTACTTGGCAACAATAAAAAGCCAAGACAGAATAATAAGATTATACCAATATGAGTCTTCAAATTCTTCAATATGACAAATTTATAAATTAATTGTATTATTTAGTGATATAATGGTAATATTTATTTACTACAATCCTGAAGTACTCACTTTAGACCCATATAAATGAATTATCGAGAAATTTATAATTTAATGTTAACATTGCCTTTTAATTTTTCTTTGAGATCACTGATATAGGAGCTACTTATTGGAATTATATGATCAGCGATCAAAACAAGATGTCTTTCGACTTTTTCAACCAGCTTTAGATTGATGATATATGACCTGTGTACTTGTAAGAACTGATGTGTTGGCAATAATTCTAGCGCTTCTTTTACGGTCATACGAACTAAAATACTTTTACCTCTTAAGATGTATTTTATATAATTGCCTGTTGCTTCTACGAATAAAATTTGATCAAAATCAATCCGCACCATATTAATTCCATCTTTAACAAAGATATGATTTACAGTAGAAACTGGTTGTTTTTGTTCGTTTGCTTTATTACAGGCTTTTAAAAATCTGGGAAATGAAAATGGTTTTAGTAAATAGTCAATTGCTTCTAGTTCAAACCCTGTTACGGCATGTTCTGAGTACGCTGTTGTGAATATTAACATCGGTTTTTTACTTAGGCTATTGAAAAAATCGATGCCTGAAATATCAGGCATCTTTACATCGAGAAACAAAAGATCAATTTGTTTTCTCCTCAAGTATTCTAAAGCATCAAATGCATTTGAAAATTTTGCTTCCAAAGTAATATAAGGGACTTTCTGTGCATAGCGATCGACAATATCCAATGCAATTGGTTCGTCATCTATTGCAATAGCTGTTATCATATTTATATTATAATCGATTTAAAGTTAATATACATAAAAAGACCTTAGGAATAAGCGTGCGTACTACTTTTTCCAATTTTCAAAGTCAGAAATGTAAAAAATTCAATTGGAGTTTCTTCAATATGCAATTCATAGTTGCCTTGGTATAGTAAATTTAATCGATGTTTGACATTATCTAAGCCTAACCCAGATTTGTTGCTTTCGGGATCGCGTTCGTTCAATCTATGAATGCTGTTGTAAACACTCAGTTTTAATACGTCTTTGTGTATATTTAAATGAATACGGATCCATGACGGCTTGTTAAGACTTATACCATGCTTAAAAGCATTCTCTATAAATGGAATTAAGAGCATAGGGGCAATAGCATGCGATTCGAGTACTTCAGGAATCTCATAAGTAATCTTAATCATTTCCACTGGCGCGGTTCTTAATGTTTGTAGATCGATGTATTCTTTTAGATATTCTATTTCTCTAGCCAATAGTATCGAATCTTGTTGATTTTCGTGTAACATAAAGCGCATCATATCTCCTAATTTTTGTATGCCTTCAGCAGTCCGCTCTGCATTTTCCTGAAGGGCAATCCCATATATCGTATTCATTACATTAAAAAGGAAATGGGGATTAATCTGAGATTGTAAAAGTTTGAGATCTGATTCAGTCTGCCCAAGTTCATTGCGAAGATTAACAAGTTGTCTAGATTGCTTACGCTGATTGAAATATAGGATGTAGGTCAATGGAATGATCATAATACTTATTAATACACCTGTGAGAATAATCTCATTGTGCAATCTCGCTCCTGAAGCTATCTTGATTATGGAGGCAAAAGGGATATAGGTTAAAATAGCGCTGATGATGGTAAATATGGTATACAGTGAGCGGTTTAATTTGCCGGATTCTAAATGTTCTAGTAGCAAATATTGCTGTAGAGCATATAGGCAGTATCCATAAGGAATTGCTAAAGTCAGATAAGCTAAATAACTGGAAAGGCCAAAAGATATAAAGGTTAGTAGAGCTCCTGAGATAACTACTATAAATGCCTCTTTTGCTATTTTTCTAATAAGAGTTTCTTTTTTATGAGAGAAGTAATAAAACAAAGTTTTTATACCTTCATAGGCAAATAAAGTTATGAAAGTAAACAATGAAATAGGAAAAGAAGGTGAATCAAAAAAATTATCTTTCCATGAATTATGGTTGATGTTAATATTGGAATAGCACCATGTAAGTGTGGACCATGACAGTATGAAAAGTAGTATTGTAGCACCAATTCCCCAATCTGTTTTACCTCTACCAAACAGGTAGGGCCGTAGATAACAAATAAAGGATATTGTGGTCAAAAAGATGGTAAGACCGATGATTTGATAGACCATTGCATGGCTTTGTTCGTTAGCGGTTCGTGTATATATCAAGAGCATTAAAAATAGATATATACTTGTTAGTATGATAAATTCAATTCTTCGCAGATTCATTTTTTTTTGATTTTAAGGTTATTTATTTTGCCACTTCGTGATTATATCTTCAACACCAAGTTGAATAGCTTCTAGCTTGCCATCTGAATTAAAGATATAAACAGTTGGAATTGCCTGGCTTCCCATTGCTATTTTAAATTTGCTATAATCACCAGTCAGGTCACTGGTATATGCCAAATGATCGTTAAATTTAGCATTAATGTTTTTCAATGTATTTATATTTTCTGTATTGTAAAATAGATAAATCTTAGCCCGGCTAGAGAATTGTGCATCTTTAGCCAGTTTGTTCAATTCAGATCTATTGGATTCTCCCATGCAGTCACTCATTCCTGATCCATTATAGATAATGATATTTGTGATATTCTTTTGTAATCTTATAGGTAAATTTGCCGTATCGACTATCATCAGATGCTCTGGCCATAAATCTCCGATTTTTATCTGATCAATTTTAAGATGGTCTTGAATTGCTTTAAATGCTGAAGTTTTTCTTACTCTTAAGGAGGTGCTTTCTAAAACATTTTTGAGTTCAGTTTTTGAAAACTGTGCTCGGGTCATAAATATACGTTCTATTCCACCAATACTATTCTTGAACGAAATCGCTAATTCTTTGTTTTTACGATTTGTTTCATCTAGATTAGCAATAAGGTCTACTTTTCTTTTTTGTCTATCAGCAATATTTCTAACAATACTATCCATACGTTTTTCATATTCATTCCATAAGATACTATCCTTTTTTACGTAATCACGATCTAGATTCTTATGATTTTGCGCAGTCGCATGAAGATGATTTAGGATAATTACATATACGAGAAATACCATTATTAATTTCGTTTTCATATATTCTTTTATTAATTGACAATACAAGAATATCAACCTTTTATCAGTTGTCAAATTATATGTGACGAATGGGTTTATTTATGGGATAGATTCGATTCGGATCTTCATTTGTTGAACAATATATCTAGGTAAAACAACTTTGTTATTTAAGTGTTTAGTCATAAACAACTGATCTGCAATGGTTAGTGTTTGTGTGTTAAATAAATTAAGTTGAACCGCCTAAAGATCACGTTATGCAGTTTGCTACTCTGACCAGATCCATCCTGTTAGACCTGCAGTCTAAAGGGTACAATATTTTAACATCTAAGAACAGGATTGATGATGAGAATCCTACTTGGTATCCGATTAGTGTACCCAATGTATGGGATTACCTGCTGCAACTAGATGGTAAAACAAAGGTATTGAGTTTTCAGGAACCGGCTGTGCTTGTTATTGAAGACGCTTTATTAAATGTGGAAGATGAACAGCTTGATGGGGAAGTATTTATTGAAGATGATCATTACTTAAGACTTAATCAACGGCTTCACATCTATAATCAATATTATCAATTTGTAGCCAATCCGGAAGTCTATGATTTTTCATTCGACCCGCAAAGATTGATTATCCGCAATTATGCCCTACATACTGGGGATCATAGCATGTATCTGGATTACCTTCAATTACATTACCCAGAACATGCTGCTGTAGGAATGAAAGATTTGGAGTCTTTGACCCGATCTTTAATCTGTCTTGATTCTACTCAAGCACATAACTGGTTTATGATGCACAATGTCGCAGTAATAGAATCGGATATTTGGGTCTGTGATGAAGATGCTATTTTAAAAGTATTAGCTGCTCAGGGGGATGATTATAGATGGAACATTTCTGATGATACTGACCAGTTAATTTACAATCGCATAACGCCACAAGATCTTTTGCCTATGCATGATCTTTTTTGGATAGATTCGAGGGTAAGAAAAGAGATGTGATTAAATCAAAAAAGGATCGATGGTATGTCGATCCTTTTTGATATGCTATGATTATTTATTCTGTTCCTCCACCTAATGCACGATAAAGATCTGTTGAAGCATCAAATTGTTCTTTTTGAATCGAAATGGCCTCTAGATCATTTTGAAGGGAGTTATTCTGTGCAGTGATAACTTCAAGATATGTCGCCATTCCACTTCTATACAGCAACATTGCATCACTAACAGCCTTTTGCAATGCCGTTTTTTTCTGTTCTATCAGTGTAATGCGTTGACTTGCGTACTCTCTTTTTGCTAAAGCATCAGATACCTCACTCACCGCAGTCATGACTGCCAGACGAAATTGTTCGGCAGATTTTTCCTGTTCGATTTTTGCTATTTCATAAGCTGTTTTTAACTTCTTATTTTGAAAAATAGGTTGGGTAATGTTACCAGCAATATTCTTTACTAATGAACCCGGTAAATCAAACCAATTTTCAAATTGGAATGAATTTGTTCCAATAGAAGGAGTTAATCTCAAAGAAGGATACATCTGAGCCTTTGCAAGACCAGTACCTGCGTTAGCAACTACCACAGCATATTCTGCAGCTCTAACATCAGGACGTCTACTGAGCATATCGGCAGGAACACCTATTGGAAAGCTTTCCACAAAGGGTGTCGTATCCATTGTATTTGCTCGTGATATGCTATCTGGAAAAGACCCACAAAGAATACTCAATACATTCTCTTGTAGTGCGATGTTTTGCTTAGCAAGGGGTACCAATAATTCAGCAGTTTTCTTCTGGGCTTCAGCTTGATCCACTGCCAGTGAATTGGTTTGCGCAGACTCGAACTGAAGTTTTATGATGTGCAAAGTCGTATCGCTCAAAGCAATGTTTCGCGAAGCAACTTTAAGTTGCTCATCCAAAGTAATCAAATTGTAGTAAGCCTGTGCGACTTGACTTACAATACGTGTTCGCAATGCTGATAAATTTTCACGTTGCATGAAGAAGCTTGCTCTTGCAGATTCTTTTTGCAACGCAACTTTCCCCCATATATCCGCTTCCCACGAAATATTAAGAGAAGCAGAATAATCGTCCATGTGTTGATTTCCTGTAAACTGCTCACTCAAAGAACCGTTCAAAGAGCTTTTTGATAAATAGTTCCTTGCCGCAGATATCGAAAGATCAGCTGTTGGAAGAAGTCCCAGTTTTGCCTGTTTATAGGAAAGATCTAGCTGACGGAGACTCATCATAGCGATCGATATATCCTTGTTCTTATCAAGTGCCTTATCGATCAAAGCCGTCAAATAAGTATCTTTAAAGAAAGTTTTATAGGGCAAACTAATGGTATCACCTGTCACCTCAACCGTATTCCTATAACTTTGTGGAGTCTCCAACTCTGGACGACTATATTTTTTGTTTACAGAACATGAGGACAACAAAGTTGCCACTCCAATACCGTAAATTATATTATTTATAGATAATGCCATTATTCAACACTTTGAATTTTTTGATTTTTATTTTTACCCGATACCTTTTCCTGCAGATATTGAAAAAGAATATAAAGGATCGGTATGACAAACACACCTAATATTACGCCTGAAAGCATCCCTATTGCGGCGCCCGTACTGATCGATCTATTACCCATTGCAGATCCGCCCGTAGCAAACATTAATGGAATCATACCAGCAATAAAAGCTAGAGATGTCATGATGATAGGACGTAATCTTGATTTTGCACCCTCAATGGCAGACTCTACAATAGAATAACCTGCAGCTCGCCGTTGTACGGCAAATTCGATGATTAAGATTGCATTTTTAGCTAATAATCCCACAAGCATAATTAATCCTACCTGTACATAAATATTATTATCCAATCCGATGGCTTTAATCGATGCAAATGCACCAATAATACCTGTTGGAATAGATAGCAATACTGCAAGTGGTAAAAGGTAACTCTCATACTGTGCCGCTAATAAAAAGTAAACGAATAGGAGACACAACGATAAGATAACTAACGTCTGATTTCCTGCTGACTTTTCCTCTAAACTTAAGCCAGTCCATTCGTAACCGTAGTCTGAAGGCAATTTGCTCAATACATTTTTTTCTAGATTATCCATGATTTCACCATTACTGGCGCCGGGTAGGGGCACTACACTAATGGTCAACGCATTAAATAAGTTGTATCTGCTTAAGGATTCAGGACCATATGCTTTATGTAGAGTAACAAGTGATTTCACAGGAACCATTTGATTTTGGTCATTACGGACAAATATTTCATTAAAGGAATTTTCGTCTGTTCTGAATATTCCATCAGCTTTCACATTGACACGGTAGAATTTACCAAATCGTGTAAAGTTCATGGACTGATCACCTGCGAAATAGGTCTGGATTACGTTCATCATATTACTGATTTCGACACCCATTTGTTGTGCTTTATCCTCATCGACCTCAAGTTCAAGTTGTGGGAAATCCGTACGGAATGTTGTATAAGCAAATTGCACCCCCGGTTGTTGCATAATTTTCCCAATAACCTCATCGGACATCTTTTTCAATTTTTCTGGGGATTTTCCACTTTTATCCTGTAACACGATTTCGGCACCGCTTGTAACCCCATATCCGTCTATTGGAGGACTTCTAAAGGCCATTATAGTAGCTTCTTTAACGGTTGCAAACTTTGCTGTTAGATTTCCTAAAATCACATCAATGTCTTTCTCCGTACCACGATCTTTCTTATCTTTCAACTTGATAAAACCCATAGCATATGCTGGACTGGCACTATTTGATAGAATGTTGAAGCCTGTAATAATGGTACTATTCTGTACAGACTCTTCTTTTTCCAACATATCATCTATACGTGCAGCAGCGGCAGTTGTCCGATCTAAGGCAGTACCCGGAGGCATACTTAAACTGAAGATGATAAATGAATCATCTTCCATCGGAACAAAGCTTTTTGGTGTACTGATCATCATCCAACCAGCTAGTGCAGTAATCAGAACAACTAAACCTGCACCAATCCACTTTTTAACAATTAAGAACCGTAATCCTTTGATATATTTACCTGTTAAATTCTCAAATCCAGCATTAAATGCGGTAAAGAATCGTTTTCCAAATCCTTTCTTTTCTGTTTCTCCATGATGACCATCGGCATGATTATTTTTCAATAATAAGGCACATAGGGCAGGAGTAAGGGTTAACGCATTGACCGCCGATATAATAATTGCAATCGCCAATGTATAGGCAAACTGCTTATAAAAAATACCTGCAGAACCTGTCATAAATCCGATCGGTATAAATACCGCAGACATAACTAAAGTAATCGATACAACTGCACCCGTGATCTCACCCATTGCACTATGGGTTGCCTCTTTTCCGGTCATGTTTGTGCCTTCCATTTTACTATGGACTGCCTCGACGACCACGATGGCATCATCGACGACGATACCGATTGCAAGTACAAGTGCAAAGAGTGTCAGTACGTTTATTGTGAAACCAAAAGCAAGCAGAAAGAAAAATGTTCCTATGATCGCTACAGGTACAGCAATTGCAGGTATGATGGTCGATCTAAAGTCCTGTAAAAACAAGAATACGACAATAAATACCAAAATAAATGCTTCAATCAAAGTAGATTTTACCTGTCCTGTTGCTTCGTCCAGACGCTCTTTTGTACTCATCAAACTGGTGTAGTCTACGCCAGGAGGAAAGTTTTTAGAAGCATTCTTTAATACATCGCGGACACCGATTTCGATATCATTTGCATTAGATCCTGTAGTCTGCAGAATTGCAACAGTAACTGAGTTTTTACCGCTCATAGTTGTATTTCCACTATAACTAAGAGAACCAAATTCTATACGAGCTACATCTTTTAAGCGTACCAAAAGCTCACCATCACGTTTAACAACGATATTTTCATATTCATGAGGTTGGCTCTTTTTACCTTTATAACGCATAACGTACTCCAGTGCCGCATTCGATTCTTCACCCAATTTACCGGGTGCCACCTCTAAACTTTGAGTGCCGATGGCCTTACTTACATCGGCAGGTTCTAAACCATAAGATGCCATTTTCTGCGGATTGAGCCAAACACGCATTGAATAGTCCTTTAAACCAAAAACCTGTGCCTGACCTACACCAGGTACACGTTTAATCTGTGGTATAACATTGATGTTGACATAGTTTTGAAGAAACAACTCATCATATTTTTCATTATCATCCGTATACACGTTGAAGATCATGATCATACTGTTCTGTTGTTTTGAGGTCGTAAGCCCCATCCGGATTACTTCTTCTGGAAGTATCGGCGTTGCTTGCTGCACTCTGTTTTGTACGTTTACAGCAGCCTGGTCAGGATTGACACCTTGTTTGAAGATAATGGAAATGGAAAAAGAACCATCATTACTTGCAGTAGACTTGATATACTGCATGTTTTCCACACCATTGATCTGCTCTTCCAGTGGTGTTACCACTGAGCGGATCACGGCCTCACTGTTTCCACCAGGATAACTACCCGAAACCATTACGGTAGGTGGAGATATATCCGGAAATCTTGTTACAGGTAGTCTTAATAATCCTATAACGCCCAATATTAAGAGCACAACCGAAATAACGGTGGCCATTACGGGTCTATCTATAATCTTTTTTAACATGTTGATACTCGTCTAAAAATTAATTTTTCAATGAGTCTTGACTTATTACTTTAGGTTGAACTACAATTCCTTCTGTTAATTGGTCAATACTATTTACGGCTATTTTATCGCCCGCTTTTACGCCGGATTTGATGATATAATCTGCACCTGTTCTACCATTTATTTCAATAGGTTTCATTGCCACTTTATTGCTGTCAGCGAGGACATAAACAAAAAATTTGTCTTGAATATCTTTCACTGCTGCCATAGGTAGCTTGATTGCACTGTTCAGACTTTTAGTTAAAACCACGCGCGCTGCACCTCCTGAGCGTAAAATTTTATCTGGATTTGAAAATACCGCTTTTAGTGATATCGTTCCTGTGTTACGATCAATGTTACCACTTGCAATTTCAACCTGACCTTTTTGATTATATTTGTTACCGTCGGCCATGATAATCTCTACCGTGTTCATTCCGGCATCTGTTTTTCTATCATTCATAAAAGCAATAAATTTTGCTTCATTGAGGTTGAAGTAAACAAATACCTGATCGATTTCAGATAGACTTGTCAATGGATTGGCATCAGAGGGTGTGACCAAATTTCCGACCCTACTCGGAATACGGCCTATATATCCACTTACTGGTGCTTTGATAATTGCGAAAGCGGCGTTTAACTGTGAAGAGCTTACTGCTGATTTGGCTTGTGCCACCTGAGCACTTGCTGCATCATATTGCGCTTGAGCAGTTTTTAGCTGCAGGTCTGAAACAACCTTTCCCTGAACTAGCGGTCTTATTTTTTCTAATTCAATCTGTGCATTTGCCTGTGCAGCTAGTGCTGACTGTAACGAAGCTTTACTGTTGTTCACCTGCTCATTGAAGACATCACTTTTAATTTTAAAAAGTGATTGCCCCTTTTGTACATATTGTCCTTCCTTCACATATGTCACTTCTAGGTAACCGGAAACTTGTGCTCTAATATCGACATTGACTGTTCCCTCTATGGTACCAGGATAAGTTTCTACAATCGTAGTCGGAGACTCTTTTAGCTCAATGAAATCAGCAGGAACAGCCTGTTGTTCATACGATCCATCTTGTTTTTGTCCGCCACATGAAATAAATAATAAACCGAAAGCAAATACGGCTGTATATAGATTGAAATTGTTTGTTGCTTTGAATTCTTGCTTTACCATTTTTTTATGATTAAAATTTCAAATACAAATAACAGAAGATTAGATGGTTTAAGAAAGAAATAATTGACTGAACTGGTGAAAATAGCTTCTGAACCGAAATAGTTATCTACTGAATCATCACGATGTAAATTGGTAAGTATAGCCGATTTTTTTTGTTTTGATACGATAAAATTAGAATTAAGTCTAGTAAAAATTAGGATGTTAAATTTAAAATTATCGAGAGCAACAGCTATATTATTTTTATTTAATGTAACAGCAGTTTTGTAATTTATTGCTTTCTGTTGATGGAATTTTTTGTGATCAGAATGGTTTTTAATGTCAAAACAATCAATGTGTTGTGTTTTTTTACAATTATGACATGTGATTTTTTATAGATAAACTCAACATAATAATTATTATTTCAAAATGTCAATGTTCATGCGATGGGAATGAATGTTTATATTTTATATCTTTGTTATGCTTTAGGGGTATTCTAAAAAAGAATTGAGAGAGTCCCTTTGAACCTGACACGGCTAATACCGACGTAGGGAAAAGCAATACAGTACACCTGTGCTGTTTTGTATGTGGTTTTTTCCTAAAGCATTCAATCTTTTATTAAATGAAATGAATATGGAGAAAACACTTTGGATGCATATCCAACAAGTAAGAGCACAATCGCCACTCGTACATAACATTACTAATTTTGTCGTCATGAATAATACTGCCAATGCCTTATTGGCTGTTGGAGCTTCACCTATTATGGCTCATGCTAAAACTGAAGTAGTCGAGATGGTCACTATCAGCGATTCACTTGTTATTAACATAGGAACATTAGATGAAGTGTGGTCAGAATCTATGTTATTGGCCGCAAATACTGCTTCTCAATTAGGGAAACCTTGGATTTTAGATCCTGTTGGAGCGGGGGCGACATCTTATCGCGATCATATTCTAAAAGAATTGCTTCGTGAAAAACCAACTGTCATAAGAGGTAATGCATCTGAAATTATTGCACTAAACAAATCTAATCTTATAAAGACGAAAGGAGTGGATAGTACTTCTCAAAGTGGTGAAGCAGTTAAAGCCGCATTAGATCTTCATCGACAATATGGTTCCGTTGTTTGTATTTCTGGCGAAACTGATATTGTGATTTCTGGGAGTCAGGAGATTCATCTAAAAAATGGACATCTTTTGATGACAAAGGTAACCGGGTTAGGATGTTCTGCAAGTGCGATTGTTGGAGCCTTTATAGCTGTAATCGCCAATAAAACAGAGGCAGTAACTGCTGCAATGGCTCTCATGGGAGTAGCTGGAGAACTAGCTGAAAAGGAAAGTGATGGACCGGGTAGTCTGCAGGTTAAACTTCTTGATAAGCTATATAACATCACTGAAACTGAATTTGGGAATACATTAAAATTTAGCATATAATGGATTTCGATACTTCTTTTCCTTATCAGTTATATCTTGTGATTTCAGAGCAGGATTGTCGTGGAATAAATTATCTTCATGTTGCGGAGCGCGCTATTATTGGTGGTGTAGATATTATACAGCTTCGAGAAAAAGAGCTAACGACACGTCTTTACTTGGCAAAAGCCCGCCAATTGAAAGAGATCACTGACAAATATGGGATTCCTTTAATCATCAATGATAATCTTGAAGTGGCCCAAGAATTGGGTGCGGCTGGTATTCATGTAGGTAACCATGATATTTCTCCTAGTCATATTAGAAAAGCTTGGTATAGCCCAAGACCTCTGGTCGGTTATTCTATTGAAAATCTTGAACAGTTGAAAAATGAGCAGATTCCATTATCCGATTACTTGGGTATCAGCCCTGTATTCAATACTGAAACCAAAAAGGATACCATCACAGAATGGGGCTTAGAAGGTATTGTGAATATTCGACAACGAACAGATAAACCGTTGGTTGCTATTGGCAATATCCATATACAAAATGCTCGTCGTGTTATAAAGGCTGGTGCCGATTGTTTAGCTGTAGTGTCTGCGATATGTGGGAGTGAAAATCCAGAAAAAGCAGCATTTGAACTTAAAAATGAAATTTTAAAATGAAAAAATACCGATACCCAACTACGCTGACGATCGCAGGTTTCGACGGAAGTGGCGGAGCCGGAATACAAGCGGATATCAAAACTTTTTCGGCATTAGGATGCTATGCTACCTCGGTATTGACAGCATTACCTGTGCAAAATACGATGGGGGTCCGAAAGATTTATCCCATAGCACTTGAAGCTGTAGCAGATCAGATTGAATCTATTATGGACGATGTCTTTCCTGATGCCATAAAGATTGGAATGGTCCATACACCACAATTGGTTATTACAATTGCGCAGACGCTTCAGAAATATAAAAAAGTACCCCTTGTATTTGATCCTGTTATGGTTGCTACTAGTGGCCACCGGCTTATTGAGGAACAAACTATTGCAGCAATGATCGACCTACTTTTCCCCTTAGCAGATTTAATTACACCGAATATGGATGAAGCCGGTATACTGGCCAATGCGAAAGTAGAAACATTAGAAGATATGTATGTTGCAGGGGAAAGTATCCTAGCATTAGGTTGTGAGCGCGTCTTGGTAAAGGGGGGGCATCTGGAGCAGGATACGCTGCAATCTATATTATTTGATAAAAATTGCCCTCCCGAAATATTTAAAAGTAAAAAAATTAAAACAAAGAATACCCATGGTTCCGGGTGTACGCTGTCATCTGCAATAGCCGCTTATCTGGCACAGGGGCATACGATATCTGAAGCAGTTTCTTTAGCGCAAAACTATGTTTTTGTGGCAATAGAGCAAGGGGCAGATGTACAATTAGGAATGGGCAATGGTCCTTTAAATCATTTTTTTAATCCTCAAAAACAAATTAAATATGAATTGGTCTGAACAGGTTTGGAATAGTATCTCAGATAAATATCAGTCTATATTAGACATGCCTTTTATAAAGGAACTTACGACAGGAAATTTGCCTAAAGAAAAATTTCAATTTTATATGACTCAAGATTCGCTTTATCTTGAACATTTTGGTCGAGCATTAGCCCTTATTGGTGCTCGAGCACATGATGTTCAAGATGCGCTATCCTATATGCGTTTTGGAGAAAATGCAATTGTCGTGGAAAATGCCTTGCACGACTCTTATTTTAAGGATTTTGGTGTTACCGAGAAAGGTGATATTCAGCCTGTTTGCCATCATTATGTGCATTACCTAAAAAGTACAGCAGCGCTAGATCCTATAGAGGTTGGGATGGCAGCAACTTTACCCTGTTTTTGGATATATAAAGAAGTGGGGGAGTTTATTGCCAGACAAGAAAAAGTAACTGACAATCCTTACCAAAAATGGATTGATACATACGGAGGAGAAGATTTTGCTATTTCTGTACGGCAAGCTATTGCTATGTGTGATCAAGTAGCCGCGAATACGACTGTTGCTATTCGTAATAAGATGAGTGAAGCATTTGTTTTAGCATCTAGACTGGAGTACCAATTTTGGGAAGCCGCTTACGATCAAAAGGTCTGGAATTAACGTGTTGATAAAAATGAGCAAACGTTTGTTCTTGTTTAGCATTTGTATACATCTTAAAATTTAATTAGTTTGCTTCATATTGTGAAAATATATTTTGTGATTACTTATTAAATATTCTTGTTTAAAAAGTAATCACATCCTTATGGTAAATCTGAATTGAAAAAATAAGTTATATAAATATGAGCTTTAAGAATAAAACTTTAGCGTCAGCACTTCTTGTCGGAGCGTTATGGAGTATACAAACGGTAAAGGCACAGACGCCTGCCTTTGAAATGGTGAATTTTCAAGAAATGGCGGATCCAACGAAAGATGCATTGTCTGACTGGTCCACGGTTAAAAAAGGCTTACATAGCTCATTCGTAACAATAGATAAGCGTTATCCTAAATCGCTGGTTCCTGATTTAGAGAAGAAGTCTAGCGATGCAGTGGTTGGCTGGCGTGGCGAACGTGTTTCATCACAAGTGTTATTATGGACGAAAGATGCCGCGCCGGATGTCAAGGTGACTATATCAGATTTCAAAGGTGCAAAGGGTGCTAAAATGTCTTCAAATGTTGCTTCAGCACGTTTCGTTCGGTATGTAATGACTGACGAATTTGCCGCTGGCTGTGGATATCGGAAGAAAGAGGATTTTGCTTCTTCATTATCACCAGATATGTTAGATGATCTAACAGCATTCGATCTGGAAGCTAGTAAAGTACGTCCTGTTTGGCTGACGGTGAAGATCCCGAGTGATGCTAGCCCAGGTGAATATGAGGCTAAAGTAAGTATCGCAAGCAAAGGCAAGGTTACTGACCAATTAACATTAAAAGTTACTGTATTAGAAAATATATTGCCTAAGCCAAGTGACTGGGTCTTCCATTTGGATCAATGGCAACATCCGTCGGCCGTAGCACGTGTGCATGGTTTAGAAATGTGGAGTGATGCTCATTTTGAAGCTATGAAACCTGTTATGAAAATGTTAGCTGATGCAGGACAGAAAGTGATCACCGCAACCATGAACAAAGATCCATGGAATGTGCAGACTTATGATCCGTATGCTGACATGATTGTTTGGAACAAAAATGCAGATGGTACTTGGGCTTACGATTATAAAGTATTTGACCGTTGGGTTCAGTTTATGATGGACCTAGGCATTAAAAAAATGATCAATATTTATTCGATTGTCCCATGGAATAATGAAATACATTATCGCGATGTAGCAAAAAATGAAGTTGTCAATGTTGTTGCAAAACCAGGTACACCCGCATTTGAGGAATTATGGACCCCTTTCCTAAAGGATCTTGTAAAACATTTGGATTCAAAAGGCTGGTTGGGAATTACAAACATCGCCATGGATGAACGCACAAAAGAAGAAGTTGATGGTGCTTTATCTCTTTTGAAGAAGGTGGCGCCAACTTTAGGCGTTTCTTATGCGGATAATCAGAAAACGTATCAGCGCTATCCTGACAGTAAAGATATTAGTATTGCTGCAAATCATCCCTTTTCTCATGAAGATTTGCTAGATCGTAAAAAAAGAGGTTTGATTACTACTTTTTATGTGTATTGTGGCAATAATTTTCCAAATCAATTTACGTTTTCAGATCCTGCAGAATCCGCTTATATGGGCTGGTATGCTGAAGCGGCAGATTTTGATGGATTACTGCATTGGGCATTCAACTCATGGGTAGAAAACCCAATTTTAGATTCCCGATTCCGTACCTGGCCCGCTGGCGATACCTATATTGTGTATCCAAATGGGCGAAGCTCGATCCGTTATGAAAGAACACTCGAAGGTGTTCAGGATTATGAAAAAGTGCAAATCGTCAAGAAAGCGCTTAAGGAGAAGGGATTGACTGAGGATTTGAAGCGTTTCGAAGCGGCGATCCAGAAGTTAAATAGTGCAGAAAGAACTAAAGTTTGGAATTCAAATCTAAACGAAGCTAAGGCCCTATTGAATGAGCTATCGATTAAGATAACGAACTAATTGTAAATTCATATTAGCACTTGTTTTTGCGACTGCTATAATCATTATTTGTAACCCTCCGGAATAAGAGTTTCGGAGGGTTTTTTTTTATATTTTCGGTTTTTTGATTTTATCCTTATGGCTAATGTATGATCTTTTGTTTTGGTCAGATCAGGTCGTTATTTATAAGCTGATGATGGTTTGATCTAGTTACTGGGTTTAGAGGATCGTAAGGTACTGTTATATATCGATATTAAGGCTTCTGCAACCAGCTTTGGATCCTGTTGATGAATACCATGACTGTATTTTGGAAGTAAGATCAGCTTGCTGTTATGGTTATTTTTTATCATCTCAGCATAGTGTTCTATACGAAGTTGATCGAGTTCTTTCCACCACGGGATTAAGTTGATACCCAAGTTTAGCTCTTTATTCATCTTTGTTTCGTATTGTTCGATATGCTTACTGTATGCAATCATTACGGTAACTGGAATGTCAGGTAGTGGTGGTAAAGAAGTGTAATTTTTGAAAAAATGTGGCGTACTTTCATTCAGTTCTCTCTCTGCTTCATGTCGGAAACCTGTCGATGTGGACGGGTCTTTAATGATATTTTGAAGGTTTATATTCAAAAGTTCCTGATATCCTGTTTTACTTCCTGTTTTAAACTTTACTTCATCATCCTCTTCTTTGGTCAGCATAAAATCAGTTGGATCTATGAAAAATAAACCAGCTATTTCTTCAGGGTGTTTTGAAGCAAACAAACGAATAAATGGCCCGCCTATTGAATGTCCAACTAGGAGGTAGGGTGGGCTTATTTTTAAAGTAGTCAGTAAGTCGTGAAGTCTTTTTACGACATCGGCATCGGTTTTTACTGCACTATCTAATTCAGATTCACCTATTCCGTTTCTATCGTAAACAATACCTGCAAAATTATTCTGAATAAATGGAAATAAGCTTCCATTACTTCCTCCAGAAGAACCAAGTCCACTCTCAAATACAACAATCGGTTCACCGATTTTTCTATTTTCAAGTCCAAATGTACGATAAGCCATTTTTTTATTGTTAATGGACACCAATTTTCGTTCCGATACCTGAGCTAAGACTGAGGATATTGCAAAAAAGGTAATGAGGAAAACAGCAGCGATTAATTTCATAAGTGATTATTAAGGGTAAGATACTTATATGTTTTTTGTAACGGTTTAATTATAGCTGAATTTGAATGAAATATTTCATTTTGTCTAGCGGTGTTCGGTAAATACCATTGAATCAGCGGTAAATGTCCATATTAATCCTGTGGAAGGAGTAAATCATCGCTATTACTTGTAGACATGATGAAATGAAGGAGCATATATAAAAATTAATTCTCAGTGTTGGATTTGTTTGTGTTATTAAACTTTTAGATATTTGGTTATTACCATTTTTAACAAAAATAGCGATGATATTAGATGTTGCTTATCCAGACAGTGAATCACATCAAGAAATTATTTTAACGTCAACACTTGTAGGCATCTTATTCTATGTGTTATTGATTATTTATCAGCCTTTTGGAACTAGCCAGTTTGAGCATACCTATAAATATTTGTTATTATTTCCATACGCAGTAATGACTTCATTTTCATTTTGTACTGTCAATCTTTTATCCTTGCAGTGGAAAAAGAAATGGACAATAGGTTTGGAACTATTTAAGGCTTTTTTAATTTTATTTCTGATTTCAATATTTGCATACTTATATAATTCATTGTATTTGAGTGAAGTGCAGCTCTCTGTTGAAAATTTTTTGTATATGTTTGCTTACACTGCGGCATTAGGAATTCCAGTTTCATCTATTTATATCTTGGCACGATTTATTTACCTCAATAATAAAGATCGATCTAATGAAGTGCGAGAGAACTATCAACATATTGAAAAAACAGATAATTGTATAGAAGAGGAAGATAATTTGAAACTATGTATTGTTTCCGACTATGCTAATTTTCATCAGGAAATGGATGTTGATGATTTTATTCTTGCAGAGGCTGCCGATAATTATTGTATCCTGCATTTTTATGAAAAGGGTATTCTAAAAAAAGAAATGGTCCGGATTTCTTTGACTAAATTATTGGATCAGGTCGAGTGTGACACGATACAAAAAGTGCATCGCTCCTTTATTGTTAATTTAAGAAAGGTGACGAAATTTAAAGGGAATACTGCCGGATATAAAATATCATTAGAAAATATAGATAGGGAGGTCACGGTTTCGAGAAATTATATTACTCCGGTTATTCCTCTTTTAAAAGAGTTTGCCGTTCGTCCCTAATATTTGCTAACGACCACTTTGTTTTTCCATGGTGTTTTAAGTCGCCTATATTCGTAATTATAAAAAAACAACTATGGACAGATTAAGATTTTATTTAGTTTTCATTATTGGGTTTGTAATTTACTTTTACATTGATGCCAATTTCTTTGCCTTAATACTAAAAAGTGTATTCTCAGTGACGCATTCAAAAGCCTTGGGACATGTTACGGCATATATGATAACATTGATACCTTTATTTATTACCGTCGGGATTCTTCATAAAGATTATCGACATATTCCTGAAAAATTGGGTTTATCCAACAGTGTATCTAGGGGTATTTCCTTTGCTGTAATAGCGACATTACCCATGTTGATTGGTTTTATATTCAAATTTGACTTGAACAAGGCACTTTCTTTTGATACTATAATTATCAATACAATCTCCGCTGCTTTTTTTGAAGAACTGATTTATCGTGGTTTTCTTTTTGGACAATTATACCGGTATACACAACTAGGTTTTTTTCCTTCTGTATTTTTAGGTTCATTATTATTTGGATCGGCGCATTTATATCAGGGTAATGATATCGGCGAGTTGATCCAAATTTTTATGTTGACATGTTTAGGTTCGGTTTTATTTTCCTGGATCTATGCTGAATGGAAGTTTAATTTATGGACGGCAATTTTTTTACACTGCTTTATGAATTTGTATTGGCTTATTTTTGATGTCGATACCAATGCTTTGGGGGGAGTTTATGCCAATGTTTTTAGGTTTTCAACCATTTTCATAGCAATTGGAGGTACTGTTCTGTATAAAAAATATAGACAGATTCCTTTGGAAATAACCAAGAAAACTTGCTGGATAAAATAAAGAGTTTGTGATTTCATTATTTGGGAGTGCTGTCAGGGTCTTTGACCTACAACATCAGGGTTATGCTTTGACAGTACTTTTAATAATATTCAAAGAAACTTTTTTTTAGAACGAATCATTCCTATATTTAGCGTAAGACGTATAATAAAAGCAGTTTGGCATATGAAAAATGAATTATTTCACTTTGAAAATGAAAATGATTGGGAAGATTTAGGAGGAGGGGTTAAGAGGCAAGTTGCGGTACATAATGAATTTATGATGCTCACTAAGGTTCGATTTGATGAAGGCGCTAGGGGCGAATTGCATCAACATCGTCATACACAAATTTCATACGTTAAATCGGGCGTATTTCATTATACTATTGGTGATGTTGTACATGTCATGAAAGAAGGGGATAGTTGCATCATTCCTGGAAATATAGTACATGGTTGTGAGTGCATATCTGCTGGTGAACTAATCGATTCTTTTAATCCTCCACGTGAAGATTTCCTACTAAAATAGGATTTGATAATCAACTATGCTGCTAAATCTCATCTCGGTCTCCTTTAATATTTAAGGTTTTCCGACCAATAAAAGGGCCTTGCCCCATTAAAAAATTTATTGCTTTTGCAATATTCCTGTTGATACTTTCTTCAGTTTTTAAGAATGAAATATATTTAATAATTTCTAATTTTAAGGATGGGGTAAGTTCATTGAATCGTTTTTCAGCGACCTGATTGTTTTTTAATGCATATACCAATTTGGGGTGCGGAATTATAATTCTTGATGCAGTATCGAGCTGTATAGTCAGTTGTAAAAGTTCACCGATTCTTTGGGGTGAATTTTTTAACATTGTTGTATTTATATAGAGTCGCCATTCTCCTTTAAATCTTAACAATGTCTGGTTATAATCTGTATTATTTACCCGACCTTTTACTGGAATCTTTCCTTTTTCCTTTTGGGCTCTTCTTAATATTTCAGATAAAACCGTCTGGGGTAAAAACACAAACGGATTTATTCCGATAATTTCTAATTTAGCTTCAAATGAAAGCAATTCTTTATTTTCACTACTCATGACCCATCTTGAATTATACTGAAAACAATATGTTTTTCTATTTGCGTTTTAATCTGGATTCTTCTAAATCAAGTGTATATTCCAGATCTTTGATAATGCTACTGTCGTAGTGTTTTTCTTCTCGCAATTTGTAAAGTCCATTTCTTCTAACGGCAACTATTTCTAGCATAATTTTATTATAAAGACTTCTTACGGCAGTCAACTGTGCACGCCTATCTTCCAGTTTAGCATTTTCAGATACATGGATACTTCTCTGTAATTGTTCTTTAATTCTTGCAATTGTTTCGTATTCTTCCATCTCCTTGCTGTAGTTGCTATCCAGATAGGCAATGGAATCTTTTGCCAATTGAACCCGAATCTCGTCAATCTGATTCTCTATAGGTTCTTCCACATCCACATCATCCATCTTTATTATTTTGATGAGAATAGGGAGTGTCAGTCCTTGAAAAACTAATGTAATTAAGATGACAACGAAGGTGATAAAGAGAATTAAATTACGGTGTGGGAATGGATCTCCATTATTTAGTGTTAATGGTATAGCCAATGCTGAAGCTAGTGATACTACACCTCTCATACCTGCCCAACCTACGACAAGGGGTAATTTCCAGCCTGGACTTTTCTCTCTTGATCGGATCTTTTTAGATAGCATGCGAGGTAGATATTCTGAAAGATATACCAGTATTATTCGTAATACAATAACAATAGCGCTAATAATGAGCGCATAATTTATAGCTTCCTCTTGTGAATATTGACCTAGTCCTGCTACAATAACAGGTAATTCTAAGCCAATTAAAATAAATACGAATCCGTTTAGTAAGAAACCTAATGTAGCCCAGACTTCCTTGGTTTGAATTCGGGTATGATGATTTAAGTAATCGCCTGAACGAAATGATAGAAACAGTCCGCCACTCACAACAGCAAGTACACCCGACCAATGAAAATGCTCAGCAACAAGATACATGATGTATGGGGCGATTAATGTGATCGGAGTCGAAATACTTGAAGATTTTGCAACATAGCGTAGAAATAAATATAATATATGAGCTACTGCTAAACCTACGATAACACCCATAATTGATAATATGACAAATTCCGAAGCCGCCTTTTGAAATACAAATTGGCCAGTAAGAATTACCGCTATGGCAAACCTAAATACAGTCAGAGAGGCTGCATCGTTTACCAAGCTTTCTCCTTCTAGCAGTGTTAATCCTCGTTTAGGAATCTTGACACCTTTTAATACTGATGTCGCAGCGACAGCGTCTGGGGGAGAAATAATACCGCCCAATAAAAATCCTAACGCCAAAGTAAACCCCGGAATAATATTTACGGAAAAGTAGGCGATAGCAATAGATGTAAAAAAAACTAAACCAAAGCCTAAGCTCATAATGGATCTGCGCCATTTCTTCAAACTATCCCAATTGGTGTACCAGGCAGCTTCAAATAGCAGTGGAGGTAAAAACACTAAAAATACCAAATCAGGATTGATACTGATCACGGGCATGCCTGGAATTAGCGAGATGCCTAAACCTCCAATGACCAATAAAATGGGATACGAAATTTTGATCCTTTGACTTACTACAAATAGCATCGCCATGACAAAAAATAGCGATAAAACTAATAGGACATTCTCCTCTACCATAAGTTCTTTTTAATAATTCTTAATGCACAATTGTATCCAGGTTATAAAGGTAAAACATTTCGTTTTATTGTATCTATTTAGACGCCTAAAAATAAACTGTATTTATATTTTGTTATAAAAGCGGGAGCTAGATTCCGCTATTAATGATTTATTTGATCCTGTTGACCACCTACAATTCTGAATTATTCGAATTTTATAAAGGATGTTAGAACTATGAAATTCTTTGATTCGCTATTTTAATGACGTTTTATTTAGTAAGATTGTTTTCGCCAATTAGTAGGCTATTGTTTTTGAAATATTTCATAATTAAATTTCAAAACATTTAAATTCCATAAGGTTAGCGTTTGTGTTGCAGTCAATTGTTTATCAGCTTCGCTTATGATTAATTCATCACGGAATGAACGGATATATTTTGACCAATGCTCACCTTTAGAATCTTTTAGCAAAAAATAAAAACCTGCATCACCAAAACGTTGACCAGACGAATTTAATACTAATTCACCATTTACGCCAACTTTAGGAGCCATAATAACGGTGGCATTACCATGAGGTAATGGGAAAATAGCTTTTACACAATACCGGCCACTTGGCAATTGACAGATCCCATATGCTCCAGAATATATTCCTTTGCCAGTTGATGCAATTTTTCTGAGCCAGAATATATATTTAATTTGGTTCGTTTTGGCATCCAAAAGTCTTACTATTTCGCTTGTAATAGATTCCGAATTATGCATATCATAGATTGGGATATTTAATTGATTTAACCTATTGCTGAATAATTTTTTTAACAGAAATCCAAAAACTTTAAAAAAAGAATTCCATTTTACTGAAACATTTAGATCATAATGTCCTGTTCGTTCATAAAAATCAATCACTTTAGCTGATAATCGGGCGTATTCATGCGGAGAAAAATGAAGTTGGCTCATTGTTGGTATCAATCCATGCATTTCGGATGGAGTATCAATTCTTAGATTTTCTAGCTTAGCAAGTTTATCGATGTAGTTCTTATCAATTGCTTCCAAATTACCAAATGGACCCATTAACCAGTTATCATTTTTTGAGTCAATTTTTCGACCGGATAGAATTACCCATTGTTGTGTAATCCAATCTTGAATCTTTTGCATCGGATGGGCGAAACTTATTTTGATCATAGAAGAGGTATGAGGTTATTACGTCCATTCCATTCACCAAATTCAGATAAAGGCTTAAATCGCAAAGTTGTAAATTCAAAGTGAAAATCTTTGCGTTTTCGTTCCTTCATTGCATCGACATGTCTTGTCGGAGCATGAACATTACTATGCCCTAAAACCATATCAGTCATTTCTTTTTGGGATCTCCAAATTGAAAATGTAGAAACAGTTCTCGGGTGTCTTATCGATGCCAAAGAAAAAGTAGTGCCGGGATGATCACGGACCAGTTTTTCTACGGGTTTGCCCCAGCGTATAAATCTTGGAATTTCAAATAATTTCATGCGAGCTAAGGTTACTGCTACAACGGGGCTATCAAGAGGTTCGAGTTCAAGTGTTACTTCCGGAATCTGGAATTTAGTTATTTCCCCCCATTGCCTTAGAAAAATTAATCGTGTGTGCCATCCTTTGGACAATACTCTCCCAAATTTGTTTTCGATTAAGAACTGGTCAACCGATGCTTCATCGTTCCACTGTGCGAATACAGCAACCTGTTTAGAAAAAAGTCGAGAAGGAGATGTGATGGCAGAGCCTAATGTCATTGCTGTCATACATTCCATATGAATTAATCCCGAATTATGAAATGGCTTAGGCGGAAATAAAATGGCCTTTAAAGCTGATAAATAGGATGTTTTTACTAAATGGTATGTAAATATGCTCATAATCAAAAATAAGTTTAATTTATCTTATTCCTGAAGAGTAAAGGTGTATTAGATAAAATACTAAAAAAAACTTACTGTTGCCTGTGTTTTTGTTCATCTTATGTAAAAGCTAAGTTAGCTTTGAAAAATAAATTGTAGATAAGAATCTGTAGGAAACCAACTGGTTAACCATATCAAATCCAACATTGTTCCTGTAATTTTTTGTAATTTAGCCTTAACCAAGGTGGGAAAATTATAAACGGGCATAAGTCATAATTTAATGAATGATTGTGTTTTTTAACAAAACTTAAATGGAAACTGAAGATAACTATATTGAAATAAATAAACATTCATGGAATAATAGAACTGATACGCATTTAAAATCAGAGTTCTACAATCTTGAAGGATTTTTAAAAGGAGCAAGCTCACTAAATCCAATAGAAATAGAATTACTCCGAGATATTGAAGGTAAAAGTATTTTACATCTGCAATGTCATTTTGGGCAAGATACCATTTCATTAGGTCGACTTGGTGCGAAAGTTACAGGTGTTGATTTATCTGACAAAGCTATTGAAAGTGCAAAAAGAATTGCTTTAGAAACAGATTCAGATGCCCAGTTTATTTGCTGTGATTTGTACGATTTAGAAAATCATTTAGATAAGCAGTTTGATATTGTTTTTACAAGCTATGGTACCATAACATGGTTGCCTGATTTAGAGAAATGGGCAACATTAATTTCGCATTTTTTGAAGCCAGAAGGAAAATTTATTTTTGTTGAGTTTCATCCAGTTGTTTGGATGTTTGATGATAATTTCGATAAAATTGGTTATAATTATTTTAATGTGGCTCCCATTGTGGAAACAGAAAACGGAACCTATGCAGACAAAGGTGCCGCTATTTCTCAGTCTTATATAACTTGGAATCATAGTATGAGTGAGGTTGTAGGCAGTCTGCTTAATCACGAAATGGAAATAGTGGGTTTTCAAGAATACGATTATTCGCCTTATGATGTTTTCAATAACATGATTGAGTTTGAACCTAAAAAATACCGTATTAAGCATTTGGACAATAAAATACCGATGATTTATTCTATCGTTGCAACTAAGAAAAAAAACCGTAACAAATTTTCTGAAGCTATTCTTTAAGATATACTTTTAAAGAATAGCTGTGATACATACCCTATTTTCAAATACCGGGAGAGTAAGGTTTGAGAACTCTATTAACCTGTTGTTATATAAATTGTTTCGGCTTGTAAAGCGAAATTTATGACCTTTTCCGCTATTTTGATTATTATAATATTTTCCATATCATTTATTGTTCAGGCCTTTACTTGAAATAGTCATGAATAGCTTTTGCCAGCAGTAAGGATTAAATCCTTTCACGGAGATCCAAATTATAATTTTACGATCCCTTTTTCAATCATTTCTAACATTACTGGTGAAGCATTTTTAAATGTAGGGGGCTGTTCTGTAAGACTTCCTGCATTTTTTTTGTTGATTTTAAATGTTAGATCCATTTCGGTAGTGAAAAGCAAAGCAGTTATAAAAGGATTTTTAAGGTATGAACTTAAAATTGTCAGTGCTTCATCAAGAGTGTGAAAGCTCTCAATTTCTTCTGTTTTGTATCGCAATGTTAAGGCAAGTTTATACCCTCCGGTTTCTAAAATATGAAGACGGACATAAATATTTTTAAGGTCAGTATCTCCAATTGTTTTGGCCAAGGTAAGTTTTGCAAAAGTTCCTTGATTGATACTTAATTTTACGTGTTCATAAAATTCAACAAAAACAGTTTGATATGGCATTTTAATATAATTTAAACTACAAAATTACACTAAGTAGATGATAAATAGCTCCTTTTTTTACAAAAAGGCAGTAAATTTAAAATTAGTCTATTAATTATAGTCTTACAATTGAAAAATTAGGAGAGTAAAAATGTACAGTTTGTAATAAGGTCATGTGTTAAAATTAAATATCTTCAGTTAGTATTTCTGTTTTAGTTAGTAGCGGATCTTGCTAATTGCTGTATAAATAGTGTAATTGTTGATAGGATATTGTCTCTTTTATACGGATCTAAATCAGTCGTTTAGGAAAGTCAAAGCTATGACCAGACAGACGAAAGCTATGAATGAAGCTAATGTCCTTATATTATTCCAAAACAGCCAAGGCTTTTCAAAGATAACTCTCATTTTCTGTAATGATTCTTCCGATGCTTTTGAGATATCAAATAGTTCTATTTTATTATTCAATGGCACATTCCGTACAGCTGTAATGCCGAATACACCGATTACATAACTTATACATGAAAAAAATATCAGAAGAAATTTAGGCGAATGAATATCGAAATACATGATCGAAGATATAATAAGTGAAAATAAAGTGCCGAAAAAACTAATATAAAAAATGGAATTTAATACTTCTTTATTAATACTTTGCATTGCAGTTAGGTATTCCTTATTATTTAGTTTGGCAAGACCCAGATTCACTGAAAATGTATATGCAAAAAAGAAACCCGACATTAGACCAGATAGGATTGTTGTCACTGCTAATAATTCTTGTGCATACATAAATGAGTTAAATTTGTTCTGATTAGATGTGTCTTCTTGTACTTTTATTTTGAGAAAGTTATATCTAAATATATCCATAATAATTATATTTCAAAAATTGGATTTGCAATTCCATCTAATTTTCAACTGAGATTGGAGGAAAATTTGAGATTTGTCTCTTCATAGCGCAGTTCAAGATCGAATCGGCAACTTTACTTCTGGAGTTATTATCAATAATTAAAAGGGCTAACTTTCATTAGCCCCTTTATGTTGGGAGTTTAACTGCATCGTGATTTTTATGTTTACAACCGTCTTCTTTTTTGGTTCCCATAGCTGGTTTATTACACCTAGGTTAAGAAAACTATTTTACAACATCTCTATTCGATCAGTTTTTACAGCTTTTAGTTTTAATGTGACAGTGTTTTTTATCAGTTAACAAAGAATTTAGAAGTGTACAATTACTATAAAATATTGTTTTTTAATAACGCTAAGGTCAATGTTAATTTCATGCAGGTATCACCATTTTTGTTTTTATTTACGGAAAAAATATAAGACCGCAATTAATACCATTAAAGACGCTGAAAATAAAAATGCGACTTCAAGATTGAATTGATGAGCAATTAATCCTAAGATAGCAGGCCCCATAAGTTGACCTGCATACCCCATGGTTGTTATTGCTGGAATACTTACAGATGTAGGGACTGTCGGTATTCTGCCAGCCTCACTAAAAAACAAGGGGACAAGATTTGCAGAACCTATTCCTAACAATAGAAAGCCGAAAAGAACGAAAGGCATCCAGATTGAATAAATAGCTATTATCAACCCTAGAGCTGCTAGCAGGCTACCGCCAATGACCATTATTTTTGTATTTAATTTTTCAACCAAACGATCCCCCATTAATCGCATGCTAGCCATAGCAATAGAGAAAGTGGCATATCCAGCTCCGGTAAATTCGACATCAATATCTTTGATATCTTTTAAAAATACAGCACTCCAGTCTAGCATAGCGCCTTCTGAGAGAAAGCTGGCAAAACATAGTAGACCAAAAAAAAGTACGTTTCTATTAAAAATCAGTTTTTTTGAACTGTGTTCTAGCTGTTTTTCTGGTTTATGTATAATCTGAGATTTTTGTTCTGTAGCATGATCAAATAAACAGTTGAATTGACTAAGTACAATTAAACACAACAGGAGTGCTATTGAAATTGCTGCTATTTGAGGAATCAATCCCATTTTAATTAAAAATCCTAAGCCAAGGGATCCAAATAGGCCTCCCAAACTGAAAAGACCATGTAATGAAGACATAATCGGACGATTATATTTGTTTTGAACTAGTATACCATGCGAATTCATCGCAACATCTATGGCGCCAATACTGGCACCAAAAATAAATATACACAATGCCATTAGTGAAGCTGATGAAATAATCAGTAATAGAGGTAGTGTAAGAGCAATGATTGCTGTTGTACATAGAATCACAATTTTATTGCCATAGCGTTTTGATAAAAGACCTGTTATTGGCATCATAATTACGGCACCCAAGCCAAGAAATAAAAGTAATAATCCTAATTCGGCCTCGTTAATATCCAATCTTTCCTTTACATATGGTACCATTGGTGCCCAGCTTGAAATTGCTAATCCACACACTAAAAAAATGAATTGGGTTGCTCTTTTTGCTTTTTTTGTTTGATTTTCTATCATTATTATTTTTCTAAATTAATTTTCTAATACTTCATATTGTTTTGCAAACATATGCAAATTTATATAAATTTGCATATTTTTGCAAAACAATTAAACAATAATAAGATGAACATGAAAATTGAACACATTGGAATTTGGGTAGATGACTTGGAAAAAATGCGCAACTTTTACCTGACTTATTTCAACTTAGAATGTAGTGAGAAATATAAGAATTTAAAAAATGGCTTCACATCATATTTTCTTAAGTTTGGTACTTGCGTTACGCGCTTAGAACTTATGAATAGACCCGATATTCTTGATGAACCGTCAAAAAGAGGTTTTAACAAAGGAATTGCTCATTTTGCTATTTCAATAGGGGGAACTGAGGCTGTTGATCTGTTGACAGAAAGGTTCCGAAATGATGGTTTTACTATTGCAAGTGAGCCGCGTACTACAGGTGATGGATATTATGAGAGTGTAGTGCTGGATCCGGAGGGAAATTATTTAGAAATTTCGGCTTAAAGATAGAAATAATGATAAAAGCTGTAATTTTTGATATTGGGGGCGTTCTTTTAGATTGGAATCCTCGCTATGTATATCGTGATATATTTCCTCAAATTGATCAAATGGATTGGTTCTTAGAAAATGTCTGTTCTACAGATTGGAATCTGCAACAAGATAGGGGAAGATCATTTAAAGAAGGAATGTATGTGTTAAAAAAGCAGTACCCCAACTTTGAAAACGAAATCGATGTATTCTGGAAAAGATGGCCGGAGATGCTAAAAGGTGAAATTATTGGTACTGTTGCAATTCTACAGGAGTTAAAAAAATATTATGAAGTCTATGGTTTAACGAATTGGTCTTCCGAAACGTTCCCATTAGTTAAAAATAGATTTGACTTTATTGCAGATTTTGATGGCATTATTGTTTCTGGTGAAGAAGGGTATATTAAACCCGATGAAAAGCTCTATAAAATTTTGTTGGAAAAATATAATTTACGGGCAACAGAATGCATTTTTATAGATGATAACTCCGAAAATATAAAGGCCTCCGTAAAACTTGGATTTGTTGCCATACATTTTACAAATTCAATAGCATTAACAGTGGAATTGAAAAAATTGGGGATACAGGGCATTTTGTAGCATTATTATATTTAAAAATTGGTTTGCAATTTTTTGCGAATTAAAATTTTAATGCATATTATTGCAAATGAAGTTCTGTTAGAAATAATAGAAAATCCTGTTGGCAAATCTTTATATCAGTAAGTAGTAGCTATGTTAAAAGAAAAACGATTTGAATTCATACTAAATCAACTCGAAAGTGAGGAGATGGTCAGCTATGAAGTATTAGCAGAAAAGCTCGATGTGTCCGAAGATACTGTTAGGAGAGATATTGATCATTTGCATAAAATAGGTCTTTTATCTAAAGTGCGTGGTGGTGCAATTCAACGTTCTAAAAATCCGCTTACTTTCGAAGATCGAAACAGCTATTTAAAGAGTGAGAAGGATGTTATTGCACTTAAGGCACAGCAGTTTATAAAGGAAGAAATGACTCTGTTTATGGATGGGGGCACAACAATATGTGCCATTGTTAACTACCTGCCTACTGATATTAAGCTTAGAATTATAACAAGCAATGCCATGCTTATTCCAATTCTAGAAAACTATCCCAATATTGAATTGATTTTATTGGGGGGAAAATATCATAAACAAACAGCAAGTACAGTTGGGCAGACAACCTGTAATGAGGCAAGAAGTTACATTGCAGATCTTTATTTCATGGGGACATGTGGGGTTGATTCGAAATTTGGTATATCTGCTGTCGTTAAAGAAGATGCAGAAGTTAAATTGGCAATGCTTGCATCGGCAAAGAAAGTTTTAGCTCTTGCAAATCAGGATCGTTTAAGAGTTACAGAGTCTTTTAAAGTATGTGATGTAGAACAAATCGATGTATTGATTACCAATTTAGCTACTACAGATAAGAGCTTAGACGAATTTAGGCACCAACCGATAACATTGGTTTAAGACAAAAAAATAAAACTTAATATATGAAACTTAAATTTTTAACCTGTTCACTTCTTTTTGCTGTGACAGGTATGGGTATTACTTTCAATAACGTACAGGCGCAAGAACAAATAAGAACAAAAGAAATTGGTTTACAGTTATATTCTGTTAGAAGTATGATTGGAAGCCATGTTCAGCCGGACACTTATAATGCTGATTATTTATCCGTTTTACAAAAATTGGCTAAGATGGGTTATACATCTGTTGAGTCTGCTGGATTTAAAGACGGAATGTTTTATAATACCACACCGCAGGTCTTCAAAAGTAATGTTGAAAAAGCAGGTATGAAAGTTCTTTCTTCACATGCTTCGAGAACCTTAACGAAAGAGGAATTAGCGACCGGTGATTTCTCCAAAGCCTTAGGGTGGTGGAGAGAGACTATTATAGCACACAAAGCTGCGGGCATTAAATATATTGTTACCCCATGGTTAGATTTACCAAAGACAATAAAAGATCTCGATACTGAATGTCAGTATCTCAATGAGATTGGTCAGCTTTGTCGTGAATATGGTATTAAGTACGGATATCATAATCATGCCCATGAGTTTGAAAAAGTAGAAGGAAAAGTGGTTATGCTTGATTACATGATCGAACATACAAAACCTGAAAATGTTTTTTTTGAAATGGATGTATATTGGACGATCATTGGAAAAGCAAGTCCTGTAGATTATTTTAAAAAATATCCAGGAAGATATGCTACTTTGCATATTAAAGATCACCGTGAGATTGGCCAGAGCGGTATGGTAGGTTTTGATGCTATTTTTGCTAATACCGATATTGCAGGTGTTGAGAATATATTTGTAGAGCTGGAAGAAACAACTGCCGACCTGGAAGTTGGACTAAAACAAAGTATAGATTATCTACTTAAGGCACCATTTGTAAAAACAACATATCAAAAATAATTCTATCTGTAATTATTTCATAAACAAAGCCTTGTTTCATTTAACTGAAACAAGGCTTTGTCTTTATTATTTAATTCAAAGTATTATTTTATATGAGCGCTTGGTTTTGTATCTATTTATCTTCCCTGTTGATAGAGTCTTCCTATTTTAAGTGTCATGTTATTTTACAGCAGAAGAGTTTTTTAGTTTTTTCATAACTCTTGATCTTGACGCTTATTGATCCACTTGCGAAGACGTCCTCTAGCATATGTATAGGGGGAAGCGGTATTGAACTGGATCATCCTGCCCAGCGTCCATTTCTCATACCAGGCTTCAGCATATAATTCTTCATTGCTTTTGCTCTCTACGAAAGATATTAGGTCTTTTACTGTTTTGTCAAATTTTTGAATCAAGATCTGGAAGTTATCCTCTTCAAAGTCCGAGTAAAACTTTTGAGCCAATTTGCCTAGCTCATTCCATCTGTAACCGGTTTCTGGAAAATCTACAGGTAGGTTATCGGTTCTCTTTTTGTTCCATTTCAGGACCAGCTGTCCCCATCCTATAAGATAAGCTAAAAGATTGTTGACACTCATCATTGATCCTTTGGCATGACCCTCAAGTTCTTTTAAGTCGCTAAGCTCGTCTGGTATATTTTTAAGTTCACTGTACAACTTATCGTAATTTGCTGTAATCGCGTGAAGTAATTCTTCTTTTGTTGTAGGAATTGGCATTGGGAGTGTTCTTGAGAATCAATTTACAAAAAAATCTAATATTTATAAGAAATTATAACTCTACACTTAGAAGGCAGTTTTTTAAGATGATTCTAGCTGTGAAAGCAGTAAAGGTTTTCTTGATAAGCTACTGATTAATATCCTCAAATTAATTCTTTCCAGTTCTGATAATTTTCAATCGATCTATTTTTATTGGACTGATTCATAGAAGCACTGTTAGAACCAGATTATATAATCATAATACTATCCCTGCAACAAGTGTTTTATTAATTTTAATAATAGTTATAAAAGTATTAAACAAAATAGGCTTAAATTCTGTTCTTATATTGAAATATAGGTATCGAAAAAGGATAGTATGAAATATTTATTTCAGAGTAAGTTTTATATGTTAGTTCTAGAAGCCCAGTTTATGTTGTGTTTGTCGCATTGAAAATTTAGTATAAAAGAAATTAAAAACAACAATTATGAAAAAGTTAATTTTACAAATTTGCGCAATAGTGCTTATCTTGTCCAGTTGTTCCACCAGCAGTATGATTACAGGATCTTGGCGTGATCAATCTGTCGATCTGAAGAAGTACAGCAGAATATTTGTCGCAGTTATGACAGACAATGTACCTGCTCGTCAGAAGGTGGAAGATGAAATCGCTTCATCTCTTACATCACTTGGGTTGACCAGTGTAAAAAGTATAGATGTCTTCCCGCCCAATCTTGCAAGTATGGAACCCAAGCGTTCAGATCTAGCGATGCAGAAAGTGGCCGGAACAAATAGTGATGCCATATTGACCATTGCTTTGATTGATTCTAAGTCAGAATCAAGATACATTCCGAATGTTTCAGTTTACCCAGCGAACACTTTTGGCTATTATAGAACATTTGGTGGTTATTATGATTTTTGGTACGGTAACCTTTATAACAATGGCTATTATACTACAGAGAAAACTTATTACATCGAAACAAATTTATATGATGTGAGCACAGGGAAACTCGTCTGGTCGACCCAGTCCGAAAGTTATAATCCCGGTTCTTTGGATAGTTTTCTAGCAGGCTATAAAAAAGCAATGGCCAAGCAGTTAAAGAAAGATAATTTAATTTCAAATTAGCAAATAATGATATTACTCGTAGAAATACTTAAAGTTTGATCATCTTATACGAGTAATTACTTATTTTATCAATAAATTTTAATCTGTTTTGAAATTGAAAATTTGATCAGCAGGTCATTTTGTTATCGACGCACAGGTTTGTCCTGAACAGTCACGATAGAAATCAAAACCTTTTACTCCAGCAGAAATGTTAAATATAAATTTGCAATTGGATAGAGAAATAAAATGGTTAGGGTGACTTCTAACCTTATTATAGGATCAATACTTTCAATAAAAAAAACAAGAATCCAACTCGATGGCTAGTTAATTATTCATGACAGATTGAACTCAATATTATGTTAACAAAAATCCCAAAATCACATGATGAAAAATGTGTTTTTGGGATTTTTGACATAATTTTAATATTGCTTTATTTTTTCTCTACGAAAGAAGAGGGTTTGCTTTCTTGATTATCCTGATTAAAAGTGGATACACTGTAAAAACCGTTTTTAGTAATCATATGATTATTATCTTTTGTAATCGCTAAAACTTCTCCTACTGCTTTTAAATTTTCGAAATAATAAACTACAGATTTTACATCTCCAGATAGGGTCCATTTCAGTATACCGCCTTCAATTCTTACATTTTGTGCTTCACCGGGCAAAGCGGCTACGGCTCTGCCAACAAATGGACGAACAGCAGGGTTCTTATATGTTTCTGCTAATTTATCTGTTATACCAATCCGATTGTCCATTATATATTTTGCACTGTACATGGCATTGCCAACTACTTTTTTTCGAGTTCTTGTCAGGTCAATTTGTTTTTGCAGCTCTGCTGTTGACTGAAAAGCTGCTGGATTAGTAGCATCTCCGAATTTATAGAATCCGTGACCGATAACCAGTGCCGCTTTGTAATTATACTGATGCCAAAAGCCTAAATTAGTTTTAAAGTCGTTAGAGGCATTTCCTATTTCCTGATAGAGCTGTGGAATAACAATATCGACCCACCCTTCTTGACACCATTTGGTTACATTTGCGTAGAGTGTATTCATATTATAGGCATTACTTGGTGCAGGTGATACAGAAAATGCAACATCTGGTTTTGTAAGAATAATTACATCATAGACCGCTTTGATGGCTTTGTCGACATTAGCTCTTCTAAAATCTCCAATTGTCTTCTCTCCGGCACCGTATAAAGCAAAATCCGGTTCATCAGAAACCATTGTTCCGGCACTGGAAGGGTCTGGATAAAAGTAATCATCGAAGTGAATTCCATCAACATCATATTTTGAAATAAGCTCCTTGACAATATCCGATAAACGCTGGCGTACTTCCGGTAGTGCTGGATTATAGATCTGAATCTTTTCATGACTGATAACCCAGTCCGGATCAATAGTAGCATGTAAGGTAGGGTAGGGCTGTGTGGTACCAGCTCTCGTACCTATTCGGTAAGGGTTCATCCAGGCATGGAATTCAATATCACGTGCATGAGCTTCGTCAATCAAAAATTTGAGCACATCGTAACCTGGGTCTTTTCCTCTTGTTCCAGTAATAGCAGCACTCCAGGGTTCGTATGCAGAATTGAAAAAGGCATCTCCCATTCCTTTTACCTGAAAGTAAATGGTGTTGATATTTAAGGTTTTGAATTTATTCAGATAAGTGATGTATTGCGCTTTTTGAGCACTTTCCGAATAAACACTCTGAGGCCAGTCCAGACCCCAAGCTGTCGTCATCCAGACGGCTCTCATTTCTTTCCTGGGAAACAGCGGGCCCTCCTCAACAGGCGGCTCTATCGGTTCAAGTGTCCGATCCGAATCTTTGGAACAGCTAAACAGCAATGCTGTAAAGCACAACAGCAGGGTAGCATATATAACATTTTTTTTTATCATCATTTAATAGCTTATAGTTGATTTTAACATTATCAGTTCATGGCTGTGATCCGACTCGTAAACCGAGCCGGATCACAGTTCTTTTTAAACTAATCTTCAAGTTCTTTTTTCGGGACCTCAATGATTACAAAGCCCGCATCACTGGCCGCCGTGTAGATCAATAAAGATTTATCCTTACCTGCTTCATCTTTGACCACAGACCATCCTGTTTGTGTAGCAGGAGAAGTATTAACCGGACCCAGTAAAGGATAATCGTAAACGGCCTTCCGATCAGATTGTTCGAAAGCCGTCAGTGCATCAACAATATTGTTTCCTTTTGTAATATTATACAGGGAGAGCGCAGTGGGCTCGGAACCTGTACGTGCCGCTGTAGTTGTGAGCAAATATCTTTCGCCATTAAATTCAACCACTCTGCTGTCTGAGCTTCTGACCGGGATTGCGGTACGGGATAGGGTATAGGAAACAGAGCCGCCGCTGTTTACGGCCATGATAGGTGCATCGTGCCCGGTAAAGAGGTAATCATCTGTTTCACCGATCTGATTAAAAGAACTCCATGATCCAACATTCACTGCGGCAGTAATAACAAACGGATCCCCAACAGTGGTGTAATTGGAAACTTTCAGTCTCAAGACTTTAGTGCCCGCATTGTCCCCAAGAAAAATATAGCCATTGCCGTTTTTGTCCAGATTGACAGACATATTATCGCCATGACGGACCCCGGCGCCACTAATTTTGCTGACATCAATATTTGCCACTGTTTGAGGTGCCGCAGCAGGATCTGTCCAATGGTAGATTTTTATTGGACTTACAGCACTGGCACCCGATAGATTTGCAATGTAGGTATGGCCATTAACGATATCACCGACGTTAACGGTGAAAGTTCCCAGAGTCACTCCAGTCATATTCAAGGGGATCCTGTTGATGACATTCTTTTTAAGATCACTTACTTTTAATAAATGAGAGCCGGAAGCATGTCTAGTGACAATAAGGACATGCTCGCCATCAAAACCGGTACCGCGTGTGAGCGCACCTGTAAAAGTTTCATAAATCGGATTGCCCAGCTCATTGTTCGTATAATCATAAACAGCTGATTTTGTGAAATCGGCACCATAAACAGGGATTTTCAAACGTACTTTGACTAGATACTCCCGATACCTGGGGCTATTGGTTACTTTGAGAACCACCGTACTTTCACTTTCGCCCTCTTTGAAGGGGAGGGCATAGGTGTCCTGCTCTAAAATGGCTCCATCTGACATACCCGCTTCAAATTTAATGGCAGATAGATCTGTTTCTGGATCAATCCGTGGAAAAGAAACTGTTTTGGTGTTTTCATTCACGACACCTTCTATAATTTCATTACCCGATTTGCCCGCATTTACAATCTTTATTGATTTTAAAACTGTTATTTTATCCGACTCTACATTGTCCGGGAAATCATCTTTACATGAAGACAAGGTGTTGAGGGAAATGAGGCAGATACATGTTGCCCAGAACCCTATTTTTGAAATATTAAATATAACTTTCATCTCTTTCTTTTTAATAAACTACAGGTAAATGCCATCTTAATTTTGAGGCCAGCCTTCTGTTTGTTTTAGCACATATCCCTTTGCTGCATATTCATCCATCTGAACACGCCCTACAGGGGCTAGATAAGGGTTAATATTGGATAGATTTAGAAATGGCTGTCTGCTACTGTTTAGTGTATAGCGATAAAAACCGGTCATCTTTGCACTGCTTGATGCGTCTGCAGGGTTGTATACCACAACCTGACCGTCTAATTTAACTATAGAAATACCAGCTTTGATTTCTGCAGGTGCCTCCTGAGGAAAATTAACCCATCCGCCGGAGAGCAGATCTTTGTTTATATCCGTATCCATATACTCCAATTTTGACCAACGTTTTAGATCCGATAAACGGGATTCTTCAAATGTGAGTTCCATTCTACGTTCCCTTCTGATCTCCCAGAGCAGACTCGAAACCTGAACGTCTCGGGCAGGATCAACAGGTAAACTGGTCAGTTGTAAACGAGCAGTTTTCTTTACACCTCTTGCTTCAGCTTCGGCGGCCAAAGGTCGGTCTCTCAGTTTGTTTATGGATCTGTCAATGTCAGCCTGGTCAACTGCGGCATTACCCAAGGATGCTAGTTCAGCTTTTGTCTCAATCCAATTCAATAAAACCTCGGCATAACGGAGTACAGGAGCGTCGGTAACATTATTTGAACCCGAATAATCAATGCCAGGTGCACCACCTGTCGCTACTGTAGCCTGCACCGCACGTGGTAAAAACTTTGTTATATATAGGAATGATGCTTTATTTTTTATGGTGTTTTTATAATGAAAGGTGGCTTCAAACCGAGAATCCCTTTTCGCAATTAAACTGTCCAACGAAAAATCAGATGCATTTTTTTCAGCCGATTGCTGCCACGGAAGCCCATCTTTACTGCAGATGTATGATTTAATTAATGATGTTGTGGGCCCGTAGGTAACCGACTCTGATAAATTATGGATGGAGACAATTGAATGTTTTATATTGACGGCTGCATCATAATGTCTGTAGAGAATAACATCTTTATTCCCCTTTAGATCATTGGACGTAAAGATTGATCTATAATCTGTAACGATATCGTACCTTCCGCTTAAAATAACAAAGTTTGCGGCCTCCAAAGCTAGCTCATAAAATTTCTTAGCACGATCTTGATTTTTATAGTAATATTTCTGCCAGGCCCCTTCTGTCATTGCAAGCCGGGAGATAAATCCCGCAACCACATAACGATTTACGAATTGATCACCGTCATTCAATCTGACGTTCGATAAGGCAAAGTTCAGATCCTCATAAACGGCATCCATGACTTCATTTCTAGGCGTGCGATTTTTATAAAGATTATCAAAGTCCACATCGCTAACGATATCACCATAATAAGGAACATCGCCATAGGTGCTGACCAGCTCCGAATAGCGCATGGCCCTAAAGAATCGTCCGATACCTTTCCAATGATTAAAAGCTTCTGTACTTAAAATTTTGGACATCCGATTTTCAATTCGGTTGAGCAAAATATTAACTGATCGAACGGTAGTATAATTCCAGATCTGACTATTGGGTACCGAACGTGT
The DNA here is from genome assembly GCF_004342035.1 of Sphingobacterium sp. JUb20. NCBI lineage: Bacteria > Pseudomonadati > Bacteroidota > Sphingobacteriia > Sphingobacteriales > Sphingobacteriaceae > Sphingobacterium > Sphingobacterium sp. JUb20. Next base: position 204,437 of record NZ_SLYV01000005.1, read on the forward strand.
GAAGTTGGATTGATTGCCCTGAAACAGGACATCATCACTAAAGGTATATCCGGCGAGTAAAGCTCCCGTATTATCAAAACCCACTCCATACCCGGTAAAGAAATCGGTGTAATATCTATTCGCGTATAAGCGAACATTATCTTCCGAATTCCAAGCGGTTTCATCGTTTTCACTGGTTAGTTGGGGTCTGTCCAGAAATTTTGCACATCCTGAAAAAGATAGCGCTAATATGATTAAAATAAAATTATAGTTGATTTTCATGATATTTTCGTTTTTTATTACAAACCAATCTGAATACCCATCGATGCGGATTTAAAGGAAGGATTTCCAGCTCCGGTACGTCCTAGATTATAATTTCCACCGGATTGCAGCATCGAGTTGCCCGAGATTGTTTCCGGATCGATCGGTAAACCTCTTAAATTATCAAAAGTGAAAAAATTCTCCAGAGAGACATAAATACGGGCATTTTTTAAGTGGATCGTTTTGAGTACGGAAGGAGATAAGGCGTATCCAAAAGTTATATTTTTAATTTTGAAGTAGGACATATCCAGCATATAGCGTGTTTGTGGTCTCATGACGTATCCCGAATTGGATCCATTAAGATTCCATGCGCGTGGATAAAATGCATCCGTACGGTCTGCTTTCCAGAAATCTTCTGCGATCGCTTGGGGCATGGCTCCATCTTTAACATGATAGCCCGGAATAGCGAGTTGACCATCACCCCAGATACTTCTTTTACCGATTCCCTGGAAGAATAAGGACAGATCAAAACCCTTGTACTCTGCCCCTAAGCGAAATCCAAAATCATATCGAGGAGTCGAATTTCCGATCACCACCATGTCGCCCATGTCGCCATTTACACCTTTACCTGCATCAATGTATCCGTCGCCGTTGACATCCACAAATTTCACATCTCCCGGACTCATCAGTAAGATCTGATTCCCGTCTTCAAAATAGGTCTGATACACAGGGTTATTACCTGCCAGCATATTCGTGACCTTAGCAGATCCGTCCCGAACAATGGTGGTTTGCATAAATTTTCCTTGATCATCATAGACAAAATCATCTTTTTGATATAAACGGTCTGTTACAAAACCATAAATATCCCCATATCTTCTTCCTGTTGAATAATTAGTGGATAATTTTCTATCTTCCCATTTATCTTTTCGATCAACGCCCTGGGCGATTACAGAAATTGCATCAGCGATGTTTGCATTAAAATTTAAACGGAGGCCATTTTGAAATTTATGACTATAGTCTGCGGCTATTTCCCAGCCCCTTGTTCTTAAATTTCCATAATTGCCCTGTGGAGCTCCGGCTCCAAATGTTGTTGGTAGAGCATCACCAGGTACGATCATATTTTTTGTACTACGTTGATACAGCTCCACAACCAATCCTAACTTATTATTGAAAAATCGAAGATCGGCACCTAGATTGATATGCTCAATATCCTGCCACATGATTGCATCGGAAATAGCAACTGGTGTTCCAAGTTGAAAAAATTGATTTCCTGCACTATTCAGCCAACTATTTTTCCCTATGGCCATAGTCGGCACATACATTGAATTACCGATCGACTGGTCACCGATGCTTCCCCAGGAACCTCGGAATTTCGCAAAGCTTAAGACCGGCTTTAATGGTTTCATAAAGCGTTCATTTGATATGACCCAACCCGCAGAAAACGAAGGGAACCAACGCCAGCGTAAATGGGTAGGGAATTTTGAAGCCCCATCATACCTTAAATTTGCTTCAAGTAAATATTTGTTATCGAATGCATAATTTAAACGACCAAAAAAACCGGCCTGAGATTCCCAGTACTTATCTCCGCCGGAGGTCTCCGTGCCAACAGCAAAATTGAATTGCGGATTTTTCTCATTCATTAAATTGGTCCGTTTTGCATAACTGCTTTCCCATAAATTTGCGACAATATTTGTTCCAGCCATAAATTTGAAATCATGTTTATCTGCTAGAATCAGGCTATACGTAGAGAATGCATTGAAAGTATGTTTTTTCGAAAAATAATTTGATCTGGAGATATAGGTTTGATCTTTTCCGATGTATTGCTCTACTGGAAACTGGTAAGCAGGAATACCTCCGGTATCTGTGGCAACGCCATTTTCATCCACATATATTGGCCAACCTTCAGCATCAACACTGGCTATCGGTGCATACCAATGCCATGCACCTTTTGAAGTAGGCATGGAAGATTTATCCGAATTATTCTGTGTGCTGTAGGCATAGTCCACTTGAATGTCCCAATTTTTTGTAACATTTAAAGTCGAACCCAGGTTTAGATTCAGGTAGCGATTGATTTTAAACGCGTCATGTGCATTTTTAGTGTCAAAATATGGATCCCTGATATCAACACCGTCCTGTTGGGCAGCGATCGGAAATAAGCGGCTCCACCTGTACAGATAGAGCCAGGGATCCGAAGTGAATCCCGTAGCAGAATTAGGATATCTTTTGGTTCCGTCAGAATACATGGCTCCACCCCGCACCGTTAGCAAGTCGCTTACTTTTGTAGATACATTTAAGGTGGCATTAAAACGGGTATAATCATCGTGTGGAGCAGGTTTCATCATTCCTTGCTGACCCAGGTAACCTGCACTTAAATTATAAGTGGTTTTATTGCTCTTCCCATTTAGACTCAGGTTATGAATTTGAGAAAAGGCATTGTCTTTGATCATCACAGCGGCCGGATCATAAAGCCTTAATCCATATTTCTCTCCACTTTCGTAGTACCAGTCACGGCCATATAGTACGGGGTCATAATTACCGACAGTACCGCCATATTTTTGTTGCCATTCTTTCACCCGCTCAAAGCTTTCTCTATTTAACCGCCAAAATCCACCTGCTGGACCACTTGCTTTCATGTTTTCATGCGCCTCTAATGTATATTCCAGACCGTCAATTCCTGCTATTTCAATAGCTTTGAATGGTGACTGTAGCGAAATATTATTGGAATAAGTGACCACATTAGAATCTGTGCTAGCCCCTTTTTTTGTTGTGATCAATACAACACCAAAAGCAGCTTTGGCACCATAAATGGAACTTGAAGCGGCATCTTTCAGTACAGTGACCGACTCAATGTCATTGGGATTGATCAGATTAATACTGGGGATTTCGACATTGTCTACTAAAATCAGTGGATTACTTGATCCATTTATTGAAGCAATCTGACCACGGATTTTCATGATTGGATCGGATCCAACTTCTCCCGATGGGACTACAATAGATAAACCTGGAATGGTTCCTTGTAAACCTCTTGCGGCATCAGGGATAGGCCGGCTACCTAAGACTTTTTCAACATTGACAGTGGATACTGCTCCTGTCAGGTTAGATTTCTTTTGAGAGCCGTAGCCTACAACCACTACTTCATCCAAAGTGCTTTCATTAATTTCTAATGTAGTGGATAAGGTATTTGATGTTACCTTAATGTCCTGTGCCTTATAACCGACAATTGAAATGTGGAGAGTAACACCTATTGGTGCTATAATTTTAAAATTTCCTCCGGCATCGGTCATTGTAGAGTTCTTTGTGCCGGCAACAGTAACAGTAGCTCCAGCAATGGGACCTGAAGATCCTAAAACTTTACCCTGTACCATATTTTGAAAGATTCTATTTGAAAATTCGGAGGCAGTAACTGCAAGATTGGCATTTTTAGCTACGCCAATTGCATGAGCATCGGGATAACTAATTAAACCTGCAGCAACTGAGAACAATAGCGATTTTCTCATAATTGGAATATTAATTTAAAGTTGGTTATTACGTTTTGTTGGTTAGGTTATGCATGATTAAGTAATTGGTTTTTACTTAGTCATGCATAAACAAATGCTAATGTAGGTTTAAAATATTGAAATAAGAATTTTTTTTGCGTTTTTATTCTGCTTTGTTAAAACATATGATACAAACTAACGCATAAAAAAGCAATGCTAAATCAATTTCAATGATAAGCTGTAAACATTAGATAAGAGCTGGAATAGACACTGTCAAGTTTATCAAAATGTGAAAAATATTAAAAATCCTGACGAAACGATGAATTTTGTTTTATAAAAGAGTTTTTAAAAAGCAGAAAATTTTTCATTCCTGATGGCACTGTTACTAATATTTGGAGCGTCGGTCAAGACGATTTTTGATTGGATAGTGAAAAGTACTATAGCATTAATCGGTATTGTTACTTCTGTTCTAGTTTCGGGATTTATAGCCACTTTTATTTTTAGATTAGTTACTATTCTAAATAGATTAAAATCGGACAACTGGTCATTTGTGTGATGATTGTCCTTCCATTGTATTTTAAGGCTGGCTCACAACAAACTATTGAACTGTGGTTAGGTAAGGTAATCGCGGTATAAAATAATATCAATACCAGTAGTCTTTTTCTAGCTTTGATAATTTAAGATCAGGGTCAAAACTATGATCTCCACAGATTAAAGAGTGTACTGTTATATAAGATGATGTTATCTTGAACGATGTCAAATACTGGTTTTCAGATTTTACAGTGCTATAATCATCAGATAAATAAAAAAAAATAACACATTTTTTTTTATTTATCTGATGATTATAATTATATTGACATAACCTTTCATAAAATTGCACACGATTAACTTGTTGTGCTACAAAGCCTCCAAACCTGGAGGCTTTGCTGTTTTTATCCTATATATAATAAGTGGGGCGATATATATGAAATATGCTATTGGTTGAACATTTGTTGTATGTAACGGGAGTTCATTTAATGAAATTTGTAAACTAATGGAAGTGGATGAATAATCTTAAAAACTCGGACTGAATAAGTCAGAACTTGTTACAAACGCGACAAGATGTTGAGAGTTTGGTCTATTTCAAATAGCAGTGAACGAGGATTAGCTAGCTTTCAAGATTCCGCTCACTCACTTAAAGTGCAAGGAAATATTTGGCCAATGCGAGTTTAGGTGAAAATTTGTCAATATTGGGTAAAATCTATATATATTGCCAGAAATTATATTGTGCGCAATATAATTTTATTAAGTTTGTATTGTAATTAAACAACAGGATAATATATTCTTTAACGATATGGAATGCAAAGCTTATCGGTGGGGACGCGGTCAAATTAAAAAAAGCATTAAACTTTAAATATATAACAATGAAAAATTTGTATACAATAGGTGCGACAGCTACTGGCGGTAGAAATGGGCAGGTTAAAAGTGAAAATAGTGTGTTGAATCTTGAGGTGCGTATGCCGAAAGCCTTAGGGGGAGCTAACGATGATTATGTCAATCCTGAAATGTTGTTTGCGGCAGGATATGCAGCGTGTTTTGACAGTGCACTGAATTTAGTGATCAAACAGTCAAAAGTGCGGACAGGGGAGACCACTGTTACGGCAAAAGTGAGCATAGGACAACTGGAAAACGGTGGTTTCGGATTAGCAGCTGAACTTCAAGCCAACATCCCGGGAGTCTCATTGGAAGAAGCAGAAGCTTTAACAGAAAAAGCTCATCAAGTATGTCCTTATTCTAACGCAACAAGAGGAAATATCGAGGTCAAAATAAGTGTTTCCAACCAATAAGATATGCCTCCAGCCCTCGCTATATGAAATTAAAGTGGAAGCTGGAGGTTATTTGTTTTAAGTGACATTTATCTGTTTAAAATCTCTCTATATACTTCTAAATAGTTCTGACACATTCTTTCCTTCGAAAAGTGATTCTCCGCTTTTTTTCGACATGCTTTTCGGTCGATGAAATCGATGTTTTTAACCATTTCTACGGCCTCGTCAATGTTTTCAGCGAGAAATCCATCTTGTTCATGATCGATTAGTTCGGGCATACTTCCTTTGTTAAAGGCAACAACTGGTGTGCCAGATGCCATCGATTCGACTACTGATAAACCAAAGGGTTCCTTAAAATTTATAGGGTGTAACAATACGCTGGCATTTGAGAGTAATTCATTGCGTCTTTCCGGACCAACGGAACCTATATATTCAATTTTACCGGGTTTTAAATGGGGCTGGATATGCTGTCTGAAGTAATTTTCATCTTGAATAATACCAGCTATGATTAGACGTTTTCCCAAGGCTTGGGCTATTGCTATAGCTTCTTTAGCTCCCTTATCATGATGGATTCTGCCGTAAAACAATAAATAATCCTGAGGGTTGTCGTTAAAAGTAAACTGTCCAAGGTCAATTCCGTGGTAAACGGTAGCAATATAGTCCAATTCTTCCGCACGATCGGCATTGCTGATGGATACGTAATGACCGTCTATATTATGCTTTTTATATACAGGAAGGATACTTCGGGACGAAAAACCATGGATCGTGCTTACAACAGGTGTCTGCACCAATCTGGAATAGGAAAGGGGAAGGAAATCAAATTGATTGTGTATAATGTCAAATTCGCGCGCATTTTCGAAGCACTCTGAAATATGCAACGATTCCCACACTTTGGCATTGATGTCACGATCTTCTTCATATCCTAAGAGACAAACAGCTTGGAGACGTGCTTTGGTAATTGAATTACCGGTCGCAAATAATGTGACTTCTACACCTAATTTTACAAGTTCTTCAGTAAGTAATGAGGTAATCTGTTCCCATGGACCGTAGTGAACAGGAGGTGTCCGCCAAGCGATTGGCGCAAGCATTGCAATCTTCATACCTCTACAACATACGATACCTGCTTTTGTTATTATTAATCGTTTTTGTTTAAGCTTGATTTATAAATACGATCGATTTGAAAAGCACAATCTGAAGATGTCTTTGGGGGGCAAATCGCTCTGATTTGAAAAAGCGGGTGTCCTAAATTGTTGGAAACCCGCTTTTATCATTTATGACCTATTTTTACAGGTGTTTTCAACCTTAATAAAGCTTCAAAGTTTGCTTCCGATCTGGGCCTACAGATAAAAATTTAATGGGAATTTGAAGTTCTTTTTCCAAGAAATTAATATATGCTTTGAGCTTCAGTGGAATGTCGGAAACATCGGTGACTGTGCTGATATCTTTATGCCACCCGTCTATTTTCTTAAGTATAGGAGTTGCTTGTTGAGTAATTAGCTCATAAGGCATATAATCGATCACTTTACCATGATGGCGATAATGGGTGCAAGCAAAGATGTGATCTAAACCACTGAGAACATCTGCCTTTGTCATCACCAATTGAGTCACACCATTCAGCATTAGGGCATATTTTAGTGCAGGTAGATCGACCCATCCAGTACGGCGGGAACGACCGCTTACTGCACCAAATTCTTTGCCTGTTTGACGGATCTGCTCTCCTGTTTCATTGGCCAACTCTGTTGGGAAGGGACCACTGCCAACACGGGTGCTGTATGCTTTAAAGATACCTATCACCTCACCGATTTTGTTTGGAGCAATCCCTAAACCTATACAAGCACCTGCTGTTGTGGTATTGGATGAGGTAACAAAAGGGTAGGATCCGAAATCAAGATCAAGCAAGCTTCCCTGTGCACCTTCGGCTAAAACCCTTTTCCCTTCCTGAAGATACTGATTGACCAGATGTTCCGAATCCACCAGAGGATAATGCTTCAAGTGTTCGATTGCGTCAAAAAAAGCAGTTTCATTTTGAATCGTATTCACCTCTACCTCATAAAATGAAGCAAGCATTGCTTTATGCTTTGTTAACAATTTTTGATATCGTTCTTTAAAATCTGGGAGCAAAATATCGCCTACTCGGAGCCCGTTACGTCCTGTTTTGTCCATATATACCGGACCAATACCCTTTAATGTAGATCCTATTTTGTTCGTGTCTAGATTTTGTTCGGATGCCACATCAAGCAAAAGATGTGATGGTAAGATTAGATGTGCTTTTTTTGAAATCAGTAGGTTACCTTTTTTCAATAAGTCGTGGCCGGCTTTTTTAAGCATATCCAGTTCTTTGATTAAACTGATCGGATCCAGAACAACTCCATTTCCGATCAGGTTCATGGTATGATCGAAAAATATGCCGGAAGGAATCGTATTTAATACAAATTTTTTACCGTCAAATTCTAACGTATGACCTGCATTGGGACCACCCTGAAAACGCGCTATGAGATCATAATCTGTACTTAACACATCAACAATTTTCCCTTTACCTTCGTCGCCCCATTGGAGACCTAATAATACATCAACTTGCATAATCGTATGTTTAAATATTTAATATGACAAAGTTCGGGAGAAAGGGTCAGGCTACAATTGCCAATTGGCAATAAAACCTTTAGCTAATGGTTTTTCGGATGCGGCTAAGCGATGTTGCTGTAATGCCTAAGTAGGAAGCGAGCATCAGTTGTGGAATCCGGTTGGCTAATCCAGGGTAATGCGCTAAGAAATGTAAATAGCGTGTTTGTGCATTCTGCACCAACATATTGCTGCTTGCTCTCATTTTATTTTCGAGGACATAAGAGGTGATTTTGGAAAAGATGTCTGACCAGCCGGGAATGGTGGCCGCTAGCTCCATAAAATCTTTTTTAGAGAAAACGAGCAGTTTACAGTCGGTTATGGCTTCGATATATTCTGCTGAAGGCAACTCATCAATGAAACTGATTGTATCGGCAATGAAGCGATTTTCGTAAACGAAATAGCGTGTGAAGCTATCTCCTGCTTTATTGTAATAACAGATTCTGAAAACTCCTTGGGTGACGTAGCCTATATCTCTTGCCACTTTACCCGCTTCAGAAAAAAAATCTCCTTTATTGACCTGCCTATGCTGTGCTTTAGCTGATATTAAAGCACATTGATTCTCGTTGAGTTGTCCAAATTTGAGCAGATAATTGATCAAGTCTTCCATTCTTCAAAAATAAGATTATACAATTGATATTAAGTTGCCAATTGGCAAGATTTTATCTAAAATTTAATTCTCAGATCCTTCATGAGTAATGCAATTTCCATAGCTTTAACGGTATCGTTTTATCTTATAACTTTGCTATATAAGAGTTCTGCAAAGCATAAAATCTGAAAATTTAGGGAATAAATGCTTATGATATTGTAATTTAAGATTATTGCCGATTTTCGTTTGTTATTTATTTAAAAGGAGAACTATTTTTGTTATTTTCACAATCTCAATGAACACATCTATTTACTATATAATTTAAAGGCATGGAGCAATACCCCGTCCCGGAAAATGAATTGGAGCGTATCCGTCAATTAAAATCTTATGAGCTATTGGGATTGGGGAAAGACCCTGATCTTGATGTGTTTGCGCAGGCAGCCTGTCTTATAACAGATTGTCCGGCAGCACTTATTGCCATGATGGAGGAAGACACGCAACGGATCCAGAGCTGTGTTGGTATGGAGCTGGATACTGTTGAAAGACGTAATACGGTATGTCAGTATACGATTATGAGTAAAGATGTGCTCGTCATCGAAGATACTTTTGAGGATCCGAGATCGGCCACCAATCCTTTGATCAGAGAGGGAAATATCCGTTTTTATGCGGGAGTACCTTTATTGGATGACGAAGGAAATGCACTTGGTACGATCTGTGTCATCGGGTTTGAACCTAAGTCATTATCTGCTAAGCAAGTGGATTCTTTAGGACAGCTTGGAAAAGCTGTAGCCAAAATTCTCTTAGGGAAAAAGAGAAAGGTTCAGGCTGGATATTTTGAGGAAGTATTTCATATTACCAATAATATGATCTGCGTATTGGACGACCAATATCGGATAAAAGAACTGAATCCTGCATTTTCTGAGGCGCTGAAAATTGAAAAGTCTAGGGTGTTAGGAGCTTCTTTTTTTACTTTATTGGATAATCATGATGAAGGTTTTCAGCAGCGTCTGAAAAATCTCGCAAATATTACTGGAGGCATACAATATACGACAGTTACATCGCATGATGAAGGTAGTGATGTCGTGATTGAATGGTACTTCAAATATGATGCTTCAACGTTAGAAATTTTCGGATTTGGGAGAAATGTTACCATTGAACGGGAGGAACAATTAAAGTTAGCTGTTTCTGAACGCAAGTTTCGAAATTTTTTCGAGAATGCCATCGGTTTAATGAGTATGCACGACATGGAAGGTAATATTCTTGCTGTAAATGAGAAAGGCCGTAATCTTTTGAAGTATTCTGAGGAGGAAGCAAAGCATCTCAATCTAAAGCAACTTGTACCTACACATCACCTGCAGGCTTTCGATGAATATCTCAAGCGTATTCTTCAAAATGGAGAGGATTCAGGTATGATGATTCTAAAGTCGAAGGATGAGGAAAAGATCTATTGGCTTTATCATAACATGCTCGAGCTGGATCCAGAAGGGAAACCTTATGTGGTTAGTACGGCACTCAATATGACGGAACGGATACAGCTTGAAAATGACCTTCTGCATACGAAACAGATTTTGGAGCAGACGAATACTGTTGCACAAGTCGGTGGATGGGAGGTTAATCTGGATCTGCATCAGGTTTTTTGGTCCGATTCAACAAAATTGATTCATGGAGTAGGTAAAGATTTTGTTCCTAACTTTGATCATGCCGTAGGATTTTTTGATGAAGACAGTCAGGTTAAGTTAACCGGTATTTTTGAGGAAGCAACGCAGCATGGTTGTTCTTTTGATGTTGAATTGCGATTGAGACAGCAAGAAGGTGAAATCATTTGGGTGCGTGTTAAAGGAATTCCCGAGTTCGATAACGGAACATGTAAGCGTGTTTTCGGTATTATACAAAATATTGATAGCAGTAAAAACCTCTATCTGGAACTGGAACGTAAGGAAGCGATGCTCAGAGCTTTTGTGGATTATGTTCCGGCTTCTGTAGCGATGTTTGATCGTGACTTTCGTTATGTGTCCGTCAGCCATCAATGGATGGAAGATTTTCATAAAAACATGGATAATATTCTAGATCAGAATCTTTTTGATGTTTTTCCTAATATACCAGAAAATAGAAAAAATATTTACTATGATGCTCTTGAGGGTAAATCCTATAAGAATGTCGATGAATTAATTTATGTAGAAGGCCAGTCGGATCCACAGCACTTTAATTGGGAAGTAAGGCCTTGGAATTTGTCTGATGGAAGTATTGGCGGTATTATTATTTTTACTCAAAATATCACCGAATCTGTTTCTGTTAATTTAGAACTTAAAAAAGCAAAAGAACTTGCTGACTTAGCCAGTAAAGCAAAATCTGAATTTCTAGCCAATATGAGCCATGAGATCCGTACACCTTTGAATGGTGTGATTGGATTTTCGGATCTGCTGCTTAAAACTCCTTTGAACGATGTACAGAAACAGTACCTCAATTACATCAATGAGTCTGGAAGCAGTTTGTTGAATATCATTAATGACATTCTTGATTTTTCTAAAATTGAATCTGGAAAACTAGAATTGTATATCGATAAATTCAATGTATATGATCTGGCCCATCAGGTGATTAATGTGGTGCTATACCAAGCTCAAAGAAAAGATGTCGAACTCTTATTAAATATTGAGCAGGGATTACCTGCTTCTATCTGGGTAGATGAGGCACGCATCAAGCAAATCTTGATCAATCTATTGGGAAATGCCGTTAAATTTACGGAAAAGGGAGAGATCGAACTTAAGATCGAAAAGCGCAGCAGTGACGAAAGCAAAATTAAATTACGTTTTTCTGTTCGCGATACTGGTATCGGTATTCCGGTAGAAAAACAGCAACGTATTTTTGATGCCTTTACCCAAGAAGACAGCTCTGTGAGCAAACGTTATGGTGGCACCGGTTTAGGACTCACCATTTCCAATAATTTATTGAAATACATGGGAAGTAAACTTTGTCTAGAGAGTGAACTGAATAAAGGATCTGATTTTTACTTTGATCTGGAGATCGCTTATGAAGAAGGTGGCATCGAAGAGGATGAGGAACTGCCTTTAAAACGCGTTCTTATTGTAGATGACAATGCCAATAACCGCACGATTATACAGCATATGCTGACTTATAGAGGAGTTGATTCAGTACTTGCAGAGAATGGTCTGGCGGCTTTACAATTACTGATGAGCGGTGAAAGGTTTGATGTTATTTTAATGGATTATCACATGCCTATTCTCTCCGGATTGGAGACGATAGAAAAAATAAAGGAATTGTTTTATAAACAGGAGGAAAGTATTCCACTCATTGTATTGCATACATCGTCGGAGGAGCATGAGGTCATTTCTGCTTTCAGGCAACAAGAACGCTCCTATTGTTTGCTTAAGCCTATTCGATCCGACGAACTTTATCTTACTTTACGTAAAGCCATACAGCAAAGTAAAGCTGATGTTAATCATTTGGGACAGGATAGTGATAGTGGAACAACGGTTTACCAACAACAGGCCAGGGTTCTTTTAGCGGATGACAATTCTGTAAATATGGCGCTCAATCTGCGTATGATGGCCACTATTATGCCTAATGCTGAACTGATAGAGGTTACTAATGGAGGGGATGCAATCGAAAAATGCCTGCAGTCAAAGTTTGACCTTATCTTAATGGATGTGCAGATGCCTGGTGTAGATGGTATCGAAGCGACCAAACAAATAAGGCTATTAACAGGTTATGCTGCTATACCTATTATTGGTATTACTGCTGGAAATGTCCGTGGAGAAAGAGAAAAATGTTTAGAGGCCGGTATGTCTGAGTTTCTTCCTAAGCCGATAAGGCAACATGATCTGTACACTGTATTGCAGCAATTTATTCAGAAACAGGTGCTTGAACAAAAAGAAGAGGCTGTGATTGATGATCATCTAGATATGGATGCACTTCAGGAACAGATTGGAGATGACGTTAGTTTTAAATCTTTTTTCTTAGATCTTGTGATCAAAGAGATTAAGCAAGCATGGTTTCAATTGGAAAATGTCAGGGAATCGGAAGATATTGAACGAATGAAAGTGATCCTCCATAAATTGCGGGGAACAGCGTCTACTGCGGGGCTTAAAAAACTGAGTATGCTGACATCTAATCTGGAAAAAGAACTATCATCCAGTAACCCCGGATTGGATTTGCTGGATGATATAAAGCAAGAAATTGAAATAGGATTACAGTTAATAAAGAACCTTTTAAACGAAAAGTAACATGTTGATTTTAATAGCGGAAGACGACGAATTGATATTAAAAGTTTTTTCTATTGAATCTATTTAATATCAATACATCGTTCAATTATTTAATCGCAATTCTAAATCTTTTTGAAAGTGCTTACAGTTTTTCTGTTGGCGAAGTGCGTTTGATTAGTTTAATGATCGGTATTCGGAGGGAGACATGCCTACTTTTTGCTTGAAAAGACGAGTGAAATGCTGGGGATAATTGAAACCTAATTCATAGGCAATTTCACTGATTGATTTTTCGTGATCAAAAATTCTTTCTTTGGCGAAATCGATAACCTTAGTTTGGATATATTCCTGCGCAGTAATACCAGTTTCGCTCTTGATGATATCGCCGAAGTAATTTGGAGATAGGTTCAATTCTGAAGCACAGTAAGCTACCGTCGGTAGTCCGATCTTTTGAGATTTATCTTCGGTAAAATAAGCGTTTAATATATCTTCGAATTTTTCCAGTATACCCTTGTTGGAATGGTCCCTGGTTACAAACTGTCTGTCATAGAATCGGGTACAGTAGTTTAAAAATAATTCAATATTGGATGTAATCAATGTTCTGCTGTGCTTGTCAATGCTTTGTTCCATTTCATATTGGATTTTGGTAAAGCAATCTAAAACAATATGCCGCTCTTTTTCGGAAAGATGTAAAGCCTCGTTTACATCATATGAGAAGAAGTTATATTCATGGATTTTCTTTCCCAATGAAGTTCCTTTGATCAGGTCAGGATGAAATAAGAGTGCCCACCCTGAGGGTTGAAAGGTTGTGATATTAGGTTGTACGCCCAATACTTGTCCCGGAGCAATAAAAACCAATGTTCCTTCCTGAAAATCATAATTGTTGCGACCGTATTTCAATTCGCCACATTTTAATTCTTTCAGAAAGATGGCATAAAGACCAAAGTTAAAAGTCTGTGCAGGCATCGGTTTTGTTTTCGATAAGTCGATTACTGTAATTAAGGGATGCAAGGTTTCTATGCCACGCATTTTATTGTAGGCATCAATACTGTCTATTTTGATGATTTCTTCCATAACTCTTTTTTTATAATTCAATATTAAGCAATTACAGCATAGGTCGGGATAGGCTTAGGCTATTAACAGTAATAATGGTAAGCATTGCCGTAATCTGTATAAGCAAGAATCAACTGAACCTAGCGAATTTTGTCCTGTTATTTAACAAATGATGATTGGCTAATGAATTTAAACAAATTAAATGGGTAAAGAAAATGAAAAAGCGAGTTTTAGGAAATAGCGGAGTTGAAGTGTCAGCAATAGGGATGGGCTGTATGAATCTGAGTTTTGGTACTGGAAAGGCAGTTAGCATACGGGAAGGTGTTCGTGTGATACGTGGAGCTTTTGAGAAAGGAATCACATTTTTTGATACAGCGGAGGCTTACGGACCTTTTACAAATGAAGAATTGGTGGGTGAGGCGTTGATCCCTATTCGCAAGGAGGTCGTTATCGCAACCAAGTTTGGTATGATCTCGGAAGAAGGTGGCTTGAACAGTCGACCTGAACACATACGTAAAGTTGCAGAAGATTCGCTTAAGCGATTAAGGACAGATTATATTGATTTATTTTATCAACATCGGGTTGATCCGAATGTTCCGATTGAAGATGTCGCCGGTACGGTGGGAGATTTAATTGCGGAGGGGAAGGTAAAGCATTTTGGACTTTCTGAGGTGGGTGCATCTACTATCAGAAAGGCACACGCTATTCAACCGGTCACTGCTGTTCAAAACCAGTATTCGATCTGGACACGTGAGCCGGAACAATATGTGCTACCGCTTTGTGAGGAATTGGGAATTGGTTTTGTGCCGTGGGGCCCTTTGGGTACTGGTTTTTTGACCGGTACGATAACAGCAGAAACTACCTTTGATCCTGAAACTGATCTGCGCGCGAGCTTTCCCAGATTTACCAAAGTAGCGATGCAGGCGAATATGCCTTTAATCAAAATGTTAAATGCATTGGCACTAAAAAAAGGAATATCAACGGTGCAGCTCGCATTAGCTTGGTTGCTTAGTAAAAACCGTCTTATTGTTCCTATCCCGGGAATGGATAAGCTCGACTACATTGATGATAATATTCAGGCGCCCAACGTCATGATGACAGCCGAGGATCTGATCGAAATAGAGGTTGCCCTGACAAGGATCTCCATTCAAGGTGAGCGTCTATCTGCTGAATTGCTCGCGATCTCGGAAGAATAGGATGATGATTCATGTAATCTTAGAACATGTTGAGTGTCTGATGGGAGCCTTAAAGCATGTAATCTGTAATAATGGTAAGTTAAACAGTAATTTGTATCCTATAATGCTACATATTTGTGCCGATTTTTGAATAAGTACAAGAACGTGGATTCTTTAGAGCTTGAATCGACTTTTGGGATTTTTTAAATAGTAAAGAATAAACTTAAATGATATGGAACAGAATAATCGAAGAGACTTCTTAAAAAAGGGAGCGTTTATCGGAACGAGCTTATTGGCAACTTCTTCTTTAGGACTTGTAGGATGTAATCGTTCATCCGAAAAAGAAAACCATAGTGACAAAAGTAAAATGAATCTTTCATCAGAAAAAAGGACTTTGGGTAGAGGGAAGCAACGTCTTGAAGTATCGGCTTTGGGATTAGGCTGCATGGGTATGAGCTATCATCGGAGTTTTATTCCCGATCGAAAGGCAATGATTGACTTATTGAGACGCTCTCCAGAATTGGGATTGAATTTTTACGATACAGCAGAAGCGTATGGTCCTCTGTTCAATGAGGAACTGGTTGGGGAGGCATTGGCTCCGTTTCGTAAGGATATCATCATAGCTACTAAATTTGGTTTTAAAAATGGTAAACCGTCTGAAGGTCTCGATAGTCATCCAGATCGTATTAAAGCAGTTGTCGAACATTCATTGAAAAGCTTAAAAACAGATTACATCGATTTATTGTACCAACATCGTGTTGATCCTAATATCCCTATTGAAGAAGTCGCTGGTGCAGTGAAAGATCTCATAGCAACAGGCAAGGTGAGGCATTTTGGAATGAGTGAGGCGAATGTGGACAATATAAGAAAAGCCCATGCTGTGCAACCGCTAACAGCTTTGCAGAGTGAATATTCTTTATTTACACGTGAACCGGAAAAGGATGTGATTCCGCTATGTGAAGAATTGGGGATTGGTTTTGTCCCGTATAGTCCGCTAAGTCGTGGGATGATTACGGGATACTTAAATGAGCGTTCAATATATGATCCTAATAATGATAACAGGCCTTCATTGCCGCGGTATCAACCTGAAAATGTAATTGCGAATTGGAAATTGATTGACACTCTTAAAGAATTTGGAGATCTCCGTGGATTAACCGTTGCACAGGTGGCACTGTCATGGCTCTTAGCGCAGAAATCTTTTATCGTACCGATTCCAGGGACAACTAAATTAGCCCATTTGCAGGAGAATCTTTGGGCTGCAGTTTATGCATTTTCCGCTTCAGATTTGACTAGTTTGACGGCAAAGCTAAATGAGATTACAATTGTCGGCGACCGCTTAACAGGGTTATCTGCTGAGCAAGTAAAGAAGTAAGATGGTTATCATTATAATTGGTTGATTGGTAGGCTCCCAGAAGAAATTCTTGGAGCTTTTCTATTTTTAAAGGAGATATGGAATTTTAATCTAATTGCCATAGATTCCGTATTGAAATTGCTTACGGAAAAAATCATTGATTTGAAGGCAGATGAGGAGAAGTGAAAATATGAACCCTGAGACTGGTTATTGAGTCTCAGGATATCATCATGCAAGGTAAAGTATTGCCAGTTATAGACATAATTGTCTCAATTTTTATTGATTTTTGAGGATACGAATTTCAAGAATTTTGTGGCTTCTATTCTGGTCTGCTCCTTTGATTTTTATGTTTAATTGTTTTTCTGCTTCTAGACCCTGTGTCAATGTGAAACGTGCTGTTTTGATATCAGATGTTGCTGTTGCTGGCATTAATTTTCCAACGATAACATCGTTTACCATGATTTCTGTCGTTCTTGGACCTTCTTCCGTTAGATATTTGATATAGATGTCTGCATTTTTGCCATCTTGCTTTTTTAAGATATAACTGAACCAGCCGTCTGCTTCACGCCAACGGGTATCGTCAAATACACCTGCATGACTATTCAGCTGTTGAATAAAATGATCAGATTCCGGTTGTTGCTCCCCGCAGACAACTTTATCCATGGTTAGGGTGTTTAAACGGAGACTCTCTTGTTCATCGCGTTGCATTTTTTCCTGTGTACCAGCAAGCTCTTGTTCCGTCGCTTGCGGCCAATAGATGATATAGCGGCTATCGTGAATCTTGTAAAATGGTTCTAGCTCCATGGTTAGTTCTTCTTTTCCTAGTCGAAGTCCGGATAACGAAAAGTGTAAAGGTTTTGATGCGATGGGCTTCACTAAATTAGGGATGGTACTTGCTTCACTGCTCAGTATCGGTAAATCACGTAAAGGTATCTGCACCCCTTTTGCCACGTGCCCCATACGGCTGTCGTCGGCCAGTAAATCCGGTAATGGCTCAGTCGCAGTACGTGCCCCTAAGACAATGGGACCATAGAGTACGCTATAATAGTTACTGTGATCAGGCAATTGTTCTGTATGGATACCCATAGGGAGCTCAATTTCGACGCGATCAGCTTTTTTCCATGTCCGCTTGATGGTGATGAAGTCCGTTTCTCTAGGATTGGTCTTTTGTACTTTTCCATTGATCCTGACCACTGCTTCTTTCTTTAACCACGCTGGTTTGCGGATATGCAACGTAAAGTTCGCTGCGTGGTTTTTCGGATGAATACATAATGTGGTATTTGCTTGTTCAGGAAAATTATTTTCCTGAACAATTTCGACTCCTTGTTCTTGCCAGTTTAAACGAGAAGGAATAAAGAGGTTGACAAAAAGCTCAGCCTCCTTGTACGCGTAGATCATCTCTCCATATTTGGCATGATTTTCCATTCCCGATCCAACGCAGCACCACATGCTGGTATGGGGCTGTGAATAGACCCGGTAATGGCCAGGACGAATTTGTGTGAAATAGACAAAACCTCCATGTTCAGGATGTTGACTGGAAAGGATATGGTTATATAAACTTCTTTCGTAATAATCCAGATATCGACCTTGCGGATCGGTCTGATATAACATTTTTGTTAAACGGAGCATATTATAAGTATTACAGGTTTCAGGACCTTCAATACTGTGTACCATCTTCGAGAAATCATCTGTAGGATTAAAATGTTCACTAACACTATTACCACCAAAGGAGATAGAACGTTGCGTCACGACACTTTCCCAGAAATAGCGAACAGCATCTTCCCATGTTTCATCCTGCGCAAGATCAGCGATTCTTTTAAAACCTAGTACTTTTGGGATTTGCGTGTTGGCATGTTGACCGGTTAGTTTATCCTGGTGTTTGATCAATGGATCTAACACATCATGATGGCTAAACTGACGCGCAAGTGTTAGATAGGCAGGGTTTTGTGTGATGGCAGCAACATCTGCAAAGATTTCATTAAGACCCCCATGTTCACTGCGCAACACATCCTGAATCTCCTTCTCAGACAATTGTTGCACAAGGGCAATAGCCCAATCAGTCATTTTGATCAACATGTCCTTAGCTTCTGGAGTGCCTGTAAGGAGGTAGACATCTCGTAAACCGGCATAGGTTTTATGAATATTATATAAAGGTACCCATTTACCATTCAACGTGAATCCGTCGGCTTGGATATTCCCCTTTTTGATTTCCTCCCAGATGGTTTTTCCGCCGGGAACACCACCGATGTATCCATTACCATTAGCATCTTGGCAGTTTTTCAAATTGGACAGCATATAATCCAATCTTTTTTTGATTTGTATGTCATCTGTTGAAGCATACATATGTGCTAGAGCGGAAAGGTAATGACCACCTATATGACCATCTAATCCTGTGTTTTCCCAATTGGTATAAGATTCTTTTTTTTGTGGTAAACCTGCTTCGCGAAGAAAAGGAGCGAGTAAACGATCTGCATCAAGTGTTAATAAATATGTTAAATCTAGATCCTCAGCATGTTTGAATTCACCCGGAAGTAAACGGACATCTTTCAGTTCAAAATAGCTTATTTGAGGTTTCGTTTGAGCAGCTAGTGTGCTCGTAAAGATAACCGCGTAAGTAGCATAGGAAAGGATTAGTTTTAGCTTCATAAAAGTTCAGGTGGAGGTAATGATTTTGTAATAGAGTATTAAATGTTATTTATACATTTATTGAGCTAGGCAAAAAAAATGGCTCTTGTACGTGAGCGCATTTGACTAACCATTTAGGGACCAACTCGGTAAGTAGCTTAAAAATGACATGATCTTTTCTTTATAAATATCTTTGTTTAAACGGAAGTAGAAGGCTCCTTTTTTCGAATTTTCTTTGTCTTTTTCCTTAAGTTTAATGATCAGTTCTGAAGACAGGAGCTTACGACTAAAATTGCGGGTATCCAGTTCGGTATCATAGACACCTTCGTAAAGTGCAACAATTTGTGGAATGGTGAATTTTTCAGGCAAGAGCTCAAACAGAATGGGGTAGAGAGCAGCTTTCATGCGCAATTTTTGTTTTGCTTTCTCGATCATCTGAGGGTGGTCGAAAATCAATTCCGGTTGTTCTTTGAGCGGAAACCAGCGCGCTTCAAACTCCTCACTAATAATATGCTTATATTGGTGGGTATCAATCAATGCAAAATGTGCGATGCTGACAACTCGGCCATATTTTTCACGGTCAGGATCTCCAAAGATACCGCAGTCTTCCATATAGACATCTTCTAAACCTGTTAGTTTTTTTAAGATACGGGAAGCCGCCTGCTGTGGATTTTCATCAGGTTGAACAAATCCTCCCATTAAGCTCCATTTATTTCGTTCGGGCTCGAACCCACGTTTTATCAGCAAAATTTCTAGTGATTCGCCATTAAAGCCAAAAATAATACAGTCCACAGCTAATAATAAGCTTGGTTCGTTCTTGTAAAAATCCATAATTGATTAATCTCGTTTTATAATTAATTAAAGATACAAAATGTCTCGTATCTGTTATAATATCTAACATGTTTAAGAAAATAATATATTTTCTGTCTTTTTTATACGATTGCGTGATAAAAAAGGTCATATTTTATTTCTATCGCAATACAAATCAACGAAAAAAAAAATTAAAATTTCATTATTTAAAAAAATAAATGTTAATTTGACATTAATTACTAGAGACGCTGAATCGCATGATGGATTCGTGAACGTGTTTTAATATGTAATTCATTATAAATCAATATTATAAACCAAATCAATCAATAAATGAATAAAGCTTATGTGATCGGCTTAGATTACGGGAGTGATTCCGTTCGATCGGTTTTAGTAGATGCGGCAAATGGCGAAGAAGTTTCTAGCGCTGTATTCTATTACCCGAGATGGAGCAGCGGTAAATTTTGTGATCCGATGACGAATCAGTTTCGTCAGCATCCGTTAGACTATATAGAGGGACTGGAATCAACGATACGAGAATGCCTTCAAAAGGCCGATAATGATGAGATTGTCAAAGCGGTAAAAGCAATTTCTGTCGATACAACTGGCTCTACACCGATAGCTGTTGATAAACAGGGAATACCGCTCGCTTTGTCCGATCGTTTTGCAGACAATCCCAACGCGATGTTTGTGCTTTGGAAAGACCATACAGCAGTTCAAGAAGCGAAGGAAATTAATGCGCATGCACAAAAATACGATACGGATTACTTAAAATATGTTGGTGGAATATATTCGTCAGAATGGTTTTGGGCAAAATTGCTTCATATACTGCGTGATGATCAGGATGTTCGCAAGGCACTATATACCTGGGTGGAGCACTGTGACTACATCCCGTTCTTATTGACAGGAGGAAAAAGTGCTCAGGATATCAAACGTAGTGTTTGTGCGGCAGGGCATAAATCTTTATGGGCTGTTGATTTTGGTGGTCTTCCACCGAATCATTTTTTTGCAGAACTGGATCCGTATTTAGATGGTATGGTTGATCGTTTATTTACCGAAACGTATACTGCTGCCGAATCTGCTGGAACGCTCTCGGAAGAATGGGCAGACCGACTGGGCCTTTCCACTGATGTAGTTGTTGGTGTTGGTGCTTTTGATTGCCATATGGGTGCTGTAGGTGGACAGATCGAACCGTATTATTTAAGTAAAGTGATGGGAACTTCTACCTGTGATATGTTGGTAGCTCCGCAAGATGAGGTGGGCAACACATTGGTAAAGGGTATCTGTGGTCAGGTCAATGGTTCGATTATCCCGGGTATGATGGGTATGGAAGCTGGCCAGTCGGCTTTTGGTGATGCTTATGCTTGGTTTAGACAAGTGTTATCATGGCCAGTTACTAATTTAATTGCGCAATCAAACGATTTTTCGGCCGCAGATAAAACAAAAATCGCGAACCTTATTGATACACAATTAATCCCTGAATTAAGTCGAAAGGCTGAAGCATTACCGGTCACAGCATCTTCTGAATTGGCAATAGATTGGTTTAATGGCCGTCGTACACCTGATGCTGATCAAACTTTAAAAGGCGCTTTAATGGGGCTTCATCTTGGTACAGATGCGGTACGTATCTTTCGATCAATTGTCGAAGCTACTTGTTTCGGAGCAAAAAGTATAGCAGATCGTTTTGTAGAACAAGGGATTCCAGTCAAGGGATTAATTGGTATGGGTGGAGTAGCAAAAAAATCTCCATATATCATGCAGACCATGGCTGATGTGATGAATATGCCTATCCGTATTCATAAATCTGAACAGACTTGCGCTATAGGGGCGGCTATGTTTGCGGCTACTGCGGCTGGTATTTATGCTAAGGTTGAAGATGCTATGGAAGCGATGGGGCAGGGTTTCGAAAAAACTTACGAACCTCGTGCTGAGATGGTCGCCATCTATGCCAAACGATACCAGCACTACCTTAAGCTCGGTACATTTATCGAAGAAACTAAACACTAAGCGAAAAGTGTCGTAACGCCTTACTAATTGTTACCGCTCTTCATGATTTTTTAATTTTTTGAATTTAAAATAATGATATATACATCTATAAAAGAAGAAGCTTATCAATGTAATATGCAGTTGCCTCAATTGGGACTGGTACTTTTTACTTTTGGTAATGTAAGTGTTGCGGATCGTGACAAGGCTGTATTTGCCATTAAACCCAGTGGAGTGCCTTATGATCAATTAACACCGGATCATATGGTTGTTGTTGATTTTGAGGGTCGTGTGGTTGAAGGTAAGCTGAGGCCATCATCAGATACGAAAACACATGCTGTACTTTATAAGCATTGGGAAGGTGTGGGTGGTATTACACATACGCATTCAACTTATGCCACTGCTTGGGCACAGAGCCAGCGTGATATTCCCATTTTTGGAACGACTCACGCCGATCACTTAACTTCCGATATTCCTTGTGCGGCACCTATGGAAGATGATATGATAGCTGGTAATTATGAATACGAAACAGGATTTCAGATAATCAATCATTTTAATGAACATAAGCTCGATTACAAGGAAGTGGAGATGATTTTAGTTGGTAACCATGCACCTTTTACATGGGGGAAAACGGGAGATAAATCGGTATACAACAGCGCTGTTTTGGAAACAGTAGCAAAAATGGCTTTGCTTACGGAGCAGATCAATCCGAAGGCTCCACGTCTAAAGGATGCATTGATCAAAAAACATTATGAACGTAAGCATGGTGGTGCTGCGTATTATGGTCAAGAATAAAAATACCTAATAATCAAAAATAAACGAATAAAATTGAAAGGAGATTGGATCTAAAGCCAATCAAAAATTATTAACTATGAATATCGATTTAAATAAATTGGAAGTTTGGTTCGTTACTGGGAGCCAGGATTTATATGGTGAAGAGACCCTAAAACAAGTGGCGGTACATGCTGAAGAAGTGGCACAATACTTTTCGGCACATAGAGAGATCCCTGTACAGGTAGTATACAAACCCATTGTCAAAAATAGTGAAGAAATATACAGTACTTTAACTGCTGCTAATGCTGCTGCAAACTGTATCGGTGTGATTACATGGATGCATACATTCTCACCCGCCAAAATGTGGATTAGAGGATTGCAGGCTTTACAGAAACCTTTACTTCATTTGCATACTCAGTATAACCGTGATATCCCTTGGAGTACGATGGACATGGATTTTATGAATCTAAACCAAAGTGCACATGGTGATCGTGAATTTGGTCATATTGTGACTCGTTTGAATATTGGTAGAAAAGTAGTAACTGGTCACTGGCAGGATGAAGAGGTCATTGGACTCATAAATGTGTGGGTACGTGCAGCAGCTGCTTGGCATGACTGGCAAGGAGCAAAATTTGTTCGTTTTGGTGACAATATGCGTTACGTGGCGGTTACTGATGGTGATAAAGTGTCTGCAGAGGTAGAATTTGGATTTTCAGTGAATACTTATGCCGTTGGCGATCTTGTTGCTGTGGTCGATGCGGTAACGGAATCTGAAATCAATATGCTATTAGCGGATTACGAGGCGACTTACGATTTAGCGCCAAATGTAGTGGAAGGTGGGGAGCAGCGTCAAAGTTTAGTTGAAGCTGCCCGTATTGAACTTGGGTTAAGGAAGTTTTTAGTATCGGGAAACTACAAAGGTTTTACTGATACTTTTGAAGATTTGCATGGACTTGTACAGCTACCGGGATTAGCCGTGCAGCGATTGATGGCAGAAGGATATGGATTTGCTGGTGAAGGTGATTGGAAAACACCAGCTTTAGTGCGTGCATGTAAAGTAATGGGTGCTGGTTTGCCGGGTACTACAGCATTTATGGAAGACTACACATATCATTTTGATCCTGCGAATGAAATGGTACTAGGTTCGCATATGCTTGAAGTTGATCCTGCTTTAGCAGCTGATAAGCCTCGAATAGAAGTACATCCGTTGGGAATTGGCGGTAAGGCCGATCCTGCGCGTTTGGTGTTTGATGGCTTAAGTGGTCCTGCTTTGAATGCTTCACTGATTGATTTAGGAACTCGTTTTCGCTTGATCGTCAATAAAGTGGTGGGTGTTGATGTGAAAGAGGAGTTGCCTAAATTGCCGGTGGCACGGGTTCTATGGAAACCCCTTCCGGATATGAAAACTGCTTGTAGTGCATGGATCTATGCTGGTGGTGCTCATCATACTGCTTACAGTTTAAGTTTAACACCTGAATATCTGGAAGATTTTGCCCGTATTGCTGGACTGGAGTATGTCGCTATTGATGAAAATACGACGTTGACGCATCTGGAAAACCAATTGAAGTGGAATGAACTCTATTTTTTAATGAAGAAATAAACGAAATTGTCCTTCTGTTTTTTTGCAGAGGGACTTCATCATAAGCAAGTCGCAACACTATGGATAAATTTGCAACGGTAGATTACATCATCTTTGTCGTCTACTTTATTATTGTAGCCGGATATGGCTTCTGGATTTACAGCAGAAAAACAGCAGCCAATAATAGCAGTAAAGACTATTTCTTGGCAGAGGGTTCATTGACCTGGTGGGCTATTGGGGCATCATTAATTGCATCCAATATATCTGCCGAACAATTTATTGGCATGAGTGGTAACGGATTTGAGGTCGGTATTGCCGTTGCGGCTTACGAACTCATTGCTGCTGTAGCATTAATTATTGTGGCCGTGTGGTTTATACCTGTTTATCTGAAGAATAAAATCTTTACGATGCCACAGTTTTTAAACAATCGATACAATGAAACGACCAGTCTGATTATGGCTGTTTTCTGGCTTTTCTTATATGTGTTTGTCAACTTAACGTCGATCTTATACCTCGGCGCAATCGCTATATCGAGTATGGCCGGTGGGGGTGATAGTTTTCACTTGATCATGGTGGCACTGGCTGTATTTGCTGTGATTATTACACTAGGTGGTATGCGTGTCATCGGTTTTACCGATGTCATCCAAGTGGTAGTCTTGATTATCGGCGGTATCGCTACTACTTATGTTGCATTAACATTGGTGAGTGAACACTTTGGTCTAGGCAAGGACGTATTGGCTGGTTTCAACAAGCTAATGGAAGATTCGCCTAAGCACTTTGAAATGATCGTGGATAAACCTGGAGTCGGCGCGACACAAGAGGAGATCAATAAATATTTGATGTTGCCCGGAATAGGCATGTACCTGGCAGGTATCTGGATTGTGAATTTGAATTACTGGGGCTGTAATCAATACATCACCCAACGTGCATTGGGAGCGGATCTAAAAACTGCGCGTATGGGTATTTTATTTGCAGGCTTATTAAAACTGTTAATGCCGCTAATCGTGATGTTGCCTGGTATAGCAGCTTATGTACTTTATAAAAATGGAGCATTGCAAGAAGAGATGGCTCCAGGAGGGGTATTTCATGCTGATAATGCTTATTCTGCCATTCTCGGACATCTGCCAAATGGCATGAAGGGTTTAGCACTTGCGGCACTAACGGCTGCTATCGTTGCCGGTTTAGCAGGTAAAGCAAATAGTATTGCGACTATTTATACGTTGGATATCTACAAAAAATACATCAATGCAGGTGCTTCGGAATCGAAAATGGTATGGGTAGGTAAAATCACGATCGTCATTTCTATCCTTGTGGCTGTCCTATTTACCTGGAATGATACATTAGGAATTGGTGGTGCTGGAGGATTCACTTTCATCCAAAAATACACGGGCTTTATTAGTCCTGGTGTATTTGCAATGTTCTTATTGGGAATGTTCTGGAAACGTACCACAGGTCCTGGTGCAATCACGGGATTGATTTCGGGATTTGGTTTATCGATATTTTTCAATGAGTTTGCAACAAAGGTATTTGGTCCTGAAACTTGGCTGTACACAGCCTACATCAATAAAAGCGGCAACTACGAAATTCCATTTCAGATCTGTATGGGACTAGCTTTTGCTTTTACCTTGGCCATGATGATCGGTGTTAGTTTATTGGGTCCAAAAGAGAATCCAAAAGCATTTGTTCTGGACAAAAAGATGTTCAAAGTAGAGCCCTCGATTTTGGTATTGATCGTGGTAACACTCTTATTAGTAACAGCTATATATGTGCGTTTTTGGTAGATGTAATAATGATTAATCAATTGTAAATTATAACAATATGAATAGTAAAATTATAAATGGTATTTTATTGACCTCCGTATTGGCTTGTGGTTGCCAACAGAGCTCGAATAAACAGCATACGAATGAAACGACAGATTCTGTGGATAAGTCTTTTGATACGGTTATCGATAGTAAAGATGTCAAATTGTATACATTAACGAATGGCAAGCTTAAAGCTGCGCTGACAAATTATGGTGCAAGGTTAGTGAATTTACAGGTTCCTGATAAAGCCGGCAACTTGACAGATGTGATCCTTGGTTATGACAGTGTTGCAGCGTATAAAGCTAATGCAAGTAATTTTTATGGGGCTATCGTAGGTCGTTATGGAAATAGAATCGGGGATGCAACTTTCACTTTGCAGGGAGTTAAATACGAACTGGAGAAGAATGATGGAAAAAACTCCCTGCATGGGGGCACTCATGGTGTTTACAATCAAGTATGGGATGTCGCGAACAGTTCAGATTCTTCCATTACCTTCACGTATCTTTCTCCTGATGGAGAGGCGGGTTATCCTGGTGAATTGAAAATGCAAGTAACTTATACATTAAGTCATGCCGGCGGACTGGTAATGGATTACCAAGCGACTACGGATAAAGAAACGGTATTAAACCTCACAAACCACGCTTATTTTAATTTAAGTGGTGCAGGATCTGCAACAATATTGGACCATGAATTGCAAATCGATGCGGAAGCAATTACGGAAGTTGATGATACTTTGATACCAACAGGAAAAAGTATTCAAGTGGAGGGAACACCATTTGATTTTCGTAAAGCATTTGTCGTCGGTGAGCGCATTGAAACAGAAGATGCACAGCTGAAGATCGGAAAAGGCTATGACCATAACTTTGAATTGCGTAAAGCGTCTGGTTTTAGAAAGGTTGCTTCTGTGTATGCTCCGAAAACGGGAATAGAAATGCAAGTATTAACGACAGAACCGGGTTTACAGTTTTATAGTGGCAATTTCATGAAGGACACTGATCCTAAAGGGAAAGGTGGTTTGGTATATCCGTTCCGTTCTGCATTTTGTTTAGAAACACAGCATTATCCGGATGCACCTAACCATCCAGCATTTGCTTCTACGGTGTTGAAACCAGAACAAACTTATAGCACGAAATCGGAATATAGATTTACCATAAGATAATATAGGATGAAAAAAATTGAGCTATTACTAGCAGCTATGATGGCTGGATCTACGGCATTATTTGCACAAACCCCTATAAGTTTTAAAGTGGACCTTGACCAATCTGCTGGAAAGATGTCACGAGACATGTGGGGAGTGTTTTTTGAAGATATTAACATGGGTGCCGATGGTGGAATATATGCTGAATTAGTTAAAAACCGATCTTTCGAGTTTAACGAACCTTGGATGGGATGGAAAAAACTGACTAAAGAACCAGAAGGCACTTTTCTAATTACAAACAACAGTAAACGAAAAGGAAATCCGCGCTCATTGAAGATTCATAATCCAAAGGGTGTCCAGCTTGGGGTGCAAAATGAAGGTTTCCGAGGTATGGGAATTAAGAAAGGGGAGCAGTATGAATTTTCACTTCTTTTTAAAGAAGCTTCTAGCGGAATGCGTATTCGTGTCGAATTGTTAAATGAAGAGGATAAAGTGATTGGATCAAGTGAGTTAACATTGGCTAGTGGAAGTGATTGGCAAAGTGGGGCATCAAAATTTACGGCTTTAGAGACTGTTGCTAAAGGTAAGTTGAATGTCTGGATCGAAGGAGCGGGCGATGTGGAAGTGGATATGATTTCTCTTTTCCCAATGGATACCTGGAAAAATAGATCTAAAGGCTTACGTAAGGATATGGTGCAGCTATTGGCAGATATGAAACCTGGATTTATCCGTTTTCCTGGAGGTTGTATAGTGGAAGGTAGGGATCTAGCGAGTCGGTTCCAATGGAAAAAAACAGTAGGTCCGATCGAGGAACGTGAATTGATCATTAACCGTTGGAATACTGAATTTAAGCACAGACCGGCTCCGGATTATTTTCAAACTTTTGGATTGGGATTTTATGAATATTTCTTAATGGCTGAAGATATTGGCGCTAAAGCAGTTCCCATCTTAAACTGTGGGATGGCATGTCAGTTTAATACGGCAGAGCTTGTTCCAATGGATGAGTTGGACACATATGTTCAGGATGCTTTGGATCTGATTGAATTTGCCAATGGGGCTGTGACGACTACTTGGGGTAAACTTCGTTCAGACATGGGGCATCCGGCTCCTTTCCATCTGGAAATGTTAGGTGTAGGGAATGAAAATTGGGGATCTCAGTATGTAGAGCGTTTAGCTGCATTTAAAAAGGTTTTAAATGAGAAGCATCCTGAAATCGCCATTATAGCAAGCTCAGGAACAGATCCCGATGGCGAGCGTTTTGCTTATCTGGATGAACAATTACGGGAGATGAAGATTGATATTATTGATGAACATTATTATAGACCGCCATCATGGTTTTTGTCAAGTGTATCTCGTTATGATGATTATGACCGTAACGGTCCTAAAGTGTTTGCCGGTGAATATGCTTCACACACTACGCGACCAAACGGTCCTGGTCGGAGTACTTGGGAAGCAGCTCTATCAGAAGCAGCATTCTTAACTGGACTCGAGCGAAATGCTGATGTTGTGCAAATGGCATCGTATGCACCATTATTTGGCCATGTGGATGGCTGGCAATGGACTCCAGATTTGATTTGGGTGGATAATTTAAATGCATATGGAACACCAAGTTATCAGGTGCAGAAATTGTATTCCACCAATACTGGTACGGATATCGTACCCGTTAAATGGAATGGAGCTGCTGTCGCAGGTAAAGATAGTTTATTCGCATCGTCTGTTTACGACAGTATCACGAAGGAATTGATTATCAAATTTGTGAATTATAATAGTAAACCGGTACAGGTTAACTTTGATATCAACTCGAAGAAAAAACTTAAACAAAATGCTATGAAAACGACATTGGCAAATGGGGACTTGAGTATATCAACAAGTTTTGAAGAACCATTGAAAATACAGCCTAAAGTGGAACAAGTTAATTATAAAGGGAAAAAGATAGCAGATACGTTTGCACCATACTCTTTGACAGTCATTAAGCTGGCTGTTCAATAAAATAAGTTTTTTACAATGATACGGTCATGGGTCGCAATGCAGTGCAAAATCACCATGAACTAAACGAAGCTTTGTCTTAGACAAAGCAGTTATATGATTAAGCCTGAAGCCTTCACCTAGGCGTCAGGTTATAAATATACTCGTGATCGTATCATTTTGTTGACTCCATTATTATTTGTCTGCGGAGATGTGATGAGCATGATGCAGCCGGTGAGGGAAGATATGATCTGAAGTTCTACTTGGTGCCATTTGGAAAAGTGATTACAATTACTATGGTCTTTAAAGCCGTTCGAAACAGTACATCTTGGTTTTGTTGGTACTGTAGGCGGACATCATTTGAAATCGATGCGATCTAGAAAAAGGCATTACATCAAAATAACCTTTAAACCGAAAGGTGAAGCAGGCATATGGTTGTGTTGGCGCTTTTAGGTTGATGTAAGTTATCTATTTCGGATTATTTCAAGGTATTTTTAGTAGCGATATGGGCTTTAAGGTGTAGGTGAAGCAGTCAGTATTGATAGGGTGCAGACTGTTATACTAATGTCACTTTAATTTCTATTTGGCACCATCTAGGACTCTTCATTTCACGATAAAAATGAAAGGTGTACAACACCATTGTTTAAATTCATAACTTAATTATTGATTCATAAAAGATCGCATAATTGAGTTGTGTTATTACAAATAAATAACTCATATTAATTTTTATTCTGATGAAAAAACAGCTTATTTATATATGCTTATTGTTTTTCTTTCTTGTACGACATACAGCCTTGTATGCTAATGAACCGGATTCGGTTTATATTTTTGCCTATAGCTCTGGAAAGAACGATCACCATAATGGTTTGCATTTTGCGTGGAGCCTGGATAAGAAGAAATGGAACAACATTGGCGCTGAAGCAAGTTTCTTAAGGTCTGACTATGGTCGATGGGGATCGGAAAAGAAGATGATTGATCCTTTTTTGTTTTTATCTCCAACGGGAACTTGGCATTGTGTCTGGAGTTTGAATAAAGAAGATGGTGCTTTTGCACACAGTGCATCGCGCGATTTGATACAGTGGGAGAGCCAGTCTTACCCTTTAGTATTTGCAGGAGGTAACTGCCTCAGTCCTGTAATTGATTACAACAAAACGACAGGTATCTACCAGGTCGTCTGGAAGACGGATCGGAATGTTCAAGGATATTACGCTGTAGAAACAAAGGATTTTAAAATATTTTCAGCAAATAAGAAAGTAATGGTTACGCAAAACAGCAAAGTTGAGGTACGTCTAGTGGATGGAATCTACACAGGGACTGTTCATAAAGTTGCGTGGCAAACCCTTGAAAATTTGCTAAAAAAACAGCAATTGGATACTTACAAAGGGAAGTTGAACAGTGAACGTATGGCCGATGATGGGTATCGCTTTGCTACATTGCCGGCTCTGAATGGAAAACTAAAATTAGATGAACATATTGCTGATCGTAAGATTAGTGATTTGCTTATTGGAGCATTTTTTGAAGATATCAATTATGCCGCTGATGGCGGATTATATGCAGAATTAATCCAGAATAGAGGATTTGAATACTCAGCTATGGACCGAAAAGAATGGAACAGTCTGACTGCCTGGATTACGACGAATACGGAAACGATTCTTGAGATCGATACGGTATCACCGATTCACAAAAATAACCGCCACTATGTAAGCATGCATGCTAAAAATGGAGGAGGAATTGTTAATGAGGGATTTGGTGGGATTTCTATACAGCAAGGCGAGCAATATAAGTTTTCGGTATATGCTCGAACAAAATCTGGTCAATTTGGGCAACTGATCATTCGATTAGTAGATGGGAAGGGGAATACTATTGGTGAAACGAAAACAAAAAAAATATCTAAAAAATGGGAACAGTACAAATTAGATATGGTTGGAAACGCAACCATATCGGATGCTCGATTGGAGATTACTTATTCCCACGATGGAGCAGTCGATATGGACATGATTTCGTTATTTCCTAAAAATACTTTCCGAAATAGAGCGAACGGTTTAAGAGCAGATCTTGCTACGACTATTGCTGACATGAAACCTCGGTTTGTGCGTTTCCCAGGCGGCTGTGTCGCTCATGGAGATGGTATCGATAATATCTACCATTGGAAAAATACGATAGGACCTGTGGAGCAACGCAAGCCACAGCGTAATCTCTGGGGGTATCATCAATCATTTGGCTTAGGATATTTTGAATATTTTCAATTTTGTGAAGATTTAGGTGCAGAACCAGTGCCTGTTGTGGCGGCAGGCGTACCATGCCAAAATTCAGGACATCATGGTCACGAACTTGGTGGGCAGCAGTGTGGCATTCCAATGGAAGATATGGGCGATTATATTCAAGATATTTTGGATTTAATAGAATATGCTAATGGAGATAGTAAAACTTTTTGGGGTAAGAAACGTGCTGAAGCGGGACATGTTGCTCCTTTTAACTTGAAATACATCGGTATTGGGAATGAAGATCTGATTACTGATATGTTCAAAGAACGCTTTACTATGATCTATCAAGCCGTAAAAGAGAAATATCCTGATGTTAAAGTTATTGGAACGGCGGGTCCTTTTTACGAAGGATCGGATTATGTGGAAGGGTGGGATTTAGCGACAAAATTGGATGTACCTTTAATTGATGAACATTACTATAACCCTCCAGGATGGTTCATCCATAATCAAGACTTTTACGATCGTTATGACCGTAACAAGTCTAAGGTATATCTTGGAGAGTATGCTGCGCATCTTCCTGATCGTGCCAGTACAATTGAAACAGCATTGGCAGAGGCACTGCACTTGTGTAACGTGGAGCGGAATGCCGATGTCGTTACGATGACTTCTTATGCACCCCTATTGGCAAAAGAAGGAAATACGCAGTGGTCTCCAGATCTGATTTATTTCGATAATACGACAGTGAAACCTACTGTGGGTTACTACATCCAACAGGCATTTGGACAACATGCTGGCGATACCTATCTGTTTAGCGATTTACAGTTGTCTAATCAAGATGAAACGGTTCGTAAACGAGTTGGAAAATCAATCGTACGCGACGCTAAATCGGGTGATATTATCGTGAAACTGGTGAATCTGCTACCCGTTGAAATTGATCTTGAACTTGATCTTTCGACTATTGGTGTTGCAAATCAACAAGTGAATGCAACTGTTATTTCAGGAAAACCAACAGATCAGACAGCTAGACCTGTTGCAGTAACACTTCAATTAGACAGATGCAAATTGTCTCCTTATTCGTTCACCGTTTTTCGCATACCTGCTCAAAAATAAGTAATAACATGAAAAAGATACAAATTATAATCCGATTGCCATTGATATTGATGGCGGTATTGATTAAAATCACAGTATTCGGACAACACAGTATAGCTTCAAAATCTGAAGCAGTAGCTTATCTGTTTGCTTATTTTTCTGACAATAGTCCAGACGGCGAACAAGTCCGTTATGCAATAAGCAAAGATGGTTTAAATTATCAGCCCTTAAATGAGGGGAAACCAGTTATTGCATCTGATAGCATTGCTTTAAAAAAAGGTATTCGTGATCCCCATATCATGCGTTCTGAAGACGGAAAAACGTTCTATATGGTACTGACCGATATGCGTTCAAGCGAGGGCTGGCAAAGCAATGATGGTATTATCTTGATGAAAA
The DNA here is from genome assembly GCF_004342035.1 of Sphingobacterium sp. JUb20. NCBI lineage: Bacteria > Pseudomonadati > Bacteroidota > Sphingobacteriia > Sphingobacteriales > Sphingobacteriaceae > Sphingobacterium > Sphingobacterium sp. JUb20. Next base: position 237,324 of record NZ_SLYV01000005.1, read on the forward strand.
GTACCGATCTAATCCATTGGGAACATCAAGCGATTGATTTCCCAAAGCGGTTTCCTGATCTCGAAGGATTTGCTCAGGATAATTTACATGCGGTCTGGGCCCCGCAAACCATTTGGGACAATGACAAACAACAATACATGATCTATTACTCTATCGGTAGACACGATTGGGAGTATGCTGTAGGAGATAAAAAGCAGCCCTATTTTAAGATCTATTACTCGTATGCAAATTCTGATTTTACGGATATCAGTACACCGGAATTGTTATTTGATTTCGGAACAGCAGCTATTGATGGTGATATTGTGTTCGATAAACAGAAAAAGGAGTACGTCTTATTTTTTAAGGATGAGGGATTATCTACAGTGAATAATGGTTTACAGACAAAGAGTGGGGTGATGCGAGCACTAAGTAAAAATTTAACAGGACCCTATCACACCGAATATCGTCATCTCAATCCGGATCAGCATAAACCTGTTGAAGGTTCCAGTGTATTTAAGCTGATCGACTCGGATGAGTATATTTTGATGTATGATTGCTACACCGAAGGCTATTATCAGTTTTGTAAAAGTTCAGACCTATCGCATTTTACTTTTGTTCAAAATACACCATTGCACGGTAAGTTTACTCCCAGACATGGTTCCGTTATGTCTATAACCAGTAGCGAGCTGCAAAAACTGACTGATAAATTTGGAATTCCTTCTGGATTTTAGAAGGCATGACTTAATCGTATTGTTAAAAATACAAAAAAATTGAATACGATTTTTGCCTATTTTACAAGTTTTTAAGTATTTGCGTTGTTGTTATTTTGCTTAGATAATGCCCTTATTGAATATAAAAAAATAAATGTTTGTTTTACATTTATTTTTTTATATTTGTTTTACAATTATAACCAATATAGTTTTTTCACCTTCAATTAGCGACTATGGATTCCTAATACTATGCTTGAATTTTTTATCAAGGATAAAAAAATTTGTCACATTTTTTTAAGTGTATGTTTAACATTTAATAATAATGGTTTTTACATTTCATTTTTTTTACTGGTTCTGATGCTTATGTCATTTGATTTTGCTCATGAACCCTTTTTACCTGATCGGAATTTTAAAAAAATGAAACCAGTTATCAAAAACGACTAAATTATGAAAAACAAGAAAATTCTTTTTTTATATGTCTTTATGTGGTTACTACCCTTATTGACATATGCACAAACTAAAATTACGGGGCAGTTAATAAATAAGGACAAAGAGCCGATTGTAGGCGCCAGTGTCCTTGTTGAAGGAATGCCCAATTTAATAACAAGTACAGATTATGATGGTCGTTTCCAATTGAATGATGGAAAAGGCTTCCTATTGATTACCTATGTTGGATACAAGACACAGCGTGTTGCGATCGGTAATGAAACCAAATTTTTCATTACACTGGAAACGAGTGATCAATCGCTGGAAGAGGTGGTGGTGGTTGGTTATGGAACGCAGTCTAAACGTAATATTACAGGAGCCGTGAGTAATATTAAATCGGAAGATATTGTTCGTTCTTCTTCAACAACCGCAGCGGGTGCACTAGCGGGTAAGGTGCAGGGTATTTCTGTACGTGGAAAGGATGCTCGTCCAGGAAGAGGAGCAGCTCTCGAGATCCGTAACATGGGTAATCCACTTTATGTCATCGATGGAATAGCTTATGGCGGTCAAACAGGTACGGACTGGGTAGGAACTCAAAATGGTTCTGGTGCGGATATCTTTAATGCCCTAAATCTGGAGGATATTGAAAGCATATCCATCTTGAAGGATGCCGCAGCCGCTGTATATGGATTCAGAGCATCTGGTGGGGTGGTTTTAATCACCACTAAAAAAGGAAATAAAGGTGAAAAGGCAAAAATCAATATCAATGGATACCAAGGATGGCAGAATTTAACACGTTTTCCTGATCTTGCAAATGCGGCGCAATATACACGTGGGTTAGTGGAAGCTGCCCAAAATGAGGGAAAAGATCCGAATGCGGTCTATACCCCCGATGAGCTTGCAAAATGGCAAATGGGGACAGATCCTGGTTATAAAAGCTATGATTATTACGATATGATTATACGTAAGAATATTCCGCAACGTAACATCAGTGCCAATGTAACGGGAGGTAGTGATAAGTCTAATTATTTTCTCTCGATAGGTCATCTTACTCAAGATGCCATGATTAAGGATTTTAATTATAAAAGGACCAATCTACAGGCTAATATGGAAGCCCGAGTTCTGGAAGGTTTGACAGTAGGTACACAAATTTCAGGAAGACATGAGGGAACCCAAGATGTTGGTTTACCAGGGGGAGATGGCTACTTTTCATCGATTTTGGCCATGTTCAAAAACAGACCTACGGTGTCACCTTATGTGAATGATAATCCCGATTACCCAACACACACCAATGATTTTGCGTACAATCCCGCTGTTTTTGACCGCGATATTGCGGGTTATAAAGATAATCGGTACTTAGCTGGAAATGTAAATTTATTTGCGTCATATAAAACTAAATTTGGTCTTTCTGCTAAAGGAACTGTTTCTTATAATTACACGAATAATAAGTTCGACGGATTTCAATATACCTATGATGTATACCGTTTTGAAGATAATGAGTATAAAGCTACTGGAGGAAGCCGTTCAGGATGGCGCTATGATACCAATCGGGATATTGTTTCCCGTTTTGCGCAGTTCTTAGTGGATTATAATAAGCAGATCGGTGATCATGCGTTCTCCGGTACACTCGGGTACGAACGTTCCGATTGGGAGAGAACGATGAAAACACTGGGAGCAAATCCATCGAATAATTATATTCCGTTGCTACGTCTTTCTGAATTAAATGAACTTGGGGACAACTGGGATTATCAAGCTCGTGCCGGATATATCGGTCGGTTGAACTATAATTATAAAGGAAAATATTTACTTGAGTTACTGGGACGATACGATGGTTCGTATTTGTACTATAAAGATCGCCGCTGGGGATTTTTTCCTGGTGCTTCTCTTGGATGGCGGATTTCCGATGAAAACTTCTTTAAACCACTAAAAGGAGTCGTTAATGACTTGAAGATCCGTGCATCTATCGGACAGACCGGTCTGGAAGAAGGCGTAGGTATGCACGGCTACTTAGCGGGTTATAATTGGGCTTCGGGCGATGCCGTACTGGACGGGAATTACGTACCCGGTTTACAGCCTCGAGGTTTGCCGGTAAGGAAACTTTCCTGGGTGAAAAATACCAATTATAACATTGGTGTAGATGTGGGGATGTTGGACAATAAATTGACAATGACGGCAGATGCCTTTAAGATTATCCGAACTGGATTTCCAGGAAAGAAATACGATGTTCTACTTCCGGTAGAAATTGGATATGACCTTCCTAATGAAAATTTGGGTAAAAATGGATACTACGGTGCTGAAGGTATCATTACCTATACCGATAAGATCGGGGAATTGAACTATGTGGTGAGTGCTAATCTTACTTACTCACGCTTTAAGAATCTTGAATCATACAAACCAAGGTTCAGCAATTCGTGGAATGAATACCGGAGTTCGGCCGAAGACCGTTGGGGTGGTGTATGGTGGGGTTATCAAGTGGTTGGACGTTTCCAATCGGAAGACGAAATTCGCAATCATCCGATCAACAACGATGGGGCCAATAATCGTACGCAACTGCCGGGAGATTTTATCTATAAAGACGTTAATGGTGATGGTGTTATCAACGGTATGGACGAACGTCCTATTGGTTATCCAACAGGTTGGGCTCCAATTATGTCATTCGGTGGAAGGATAGGCTTGAACTGGAAAGGTATCGACATGAATGTTGATTTTTCTGGGGGTGCGGTACAGTCCTGGTTTCAGGATTACGAACTGCGTAATGCCTTTCACGGAGGCGGTAATTCTCCTGCCTATCTTTTGGAAGATCGCTGGCATCGTGCCGATCCTTATGATTCAAATAGTGAATGGATTGCAGGTTATTATCCGGCACTTCGAAATGGAAATTCGGGTCCCAATAGCAGAAACAGTGACTTTTGGTTAACCAATGTCCGTTATTTAAGAATCAGAAATCTAGAGCTTGGTTACAACTTTTCTACTGGTTTAGTGAAAAAAATCAAAGCAGAGAAAATCCGCATTTATGCTAATGGATCTAATCTGTTTTCTTTTGATAACGTGAAAAGATTTCAGATCGATCCAGAGATCGAAGCAGCGGCAGCCGTAGTATATCCGCAGCAGCGCGTATTTATGGTTGGGTTTAATGTTACATTTTAAAGAAAATCAATAATGAAAAAGCTATATACATGTTTGGCTCTGTTTGTATGCCTTGGATTTGGGGGGTGTAAACACGACGAATGGTTTGATCGGGATTCCAAAAGCATGATCACGGATGATCAGCTTTGGAACGATCCAAAATTGCTGACTTCTATACTGGCAAATTATTATAATCGCTTACCAACCCTTCATGGTGTTTTTAACACGGGAGGTATGACTGAGCTGGATGATGCCATGTGGTCCGGGCACCGTGATCAGAATTGGCGTAATGATTTTCAATTTGGCGATGATTACGGCCGTTATTGGGATTATGGGTTAATTCGTGATATCAACCTTTCATTAGAAAACGTAGAAACATTAAGTACCAAGTTAACTGAAGTAACAAAGAAGCAATATTTGGCGGAACTGCGATTTATTCGGGCACTGGTTTATTTTGAAATGGTAAAACGTATGGGAGGAGTTCCTTTGGTGACGACGCAACTTATCTATGATTTTAGCGGTGATCCCACGCCACTTCAAGTGCCTCGGGCTAAAGAGCATGAGATTTACGATTTTATATATCAGGAAATGGAAGCAATAAAAGAGGATCTCGCAGGTAATAGTACGAGTAAGACAAGAGCCAATAAATATACGGTTCTTGCTTTGGAAAGTAGAGCAATGTTGTATGCGGCATCCTTAGCTAAATACAATGGTTTGATGACAGAACCTATTGTTACAGCGGGCGGTGAAGTAGGAATCCCAGCAGCTATGGCCAATGATTATTATCGTAAATCATTAGCAGCTTCAAAAGAGTTGATGAGCGGTCCTTATCGTCTGTTTAATGAAAATCCGGATAAGGGTTCTAATTTCTATGAAATGCTGAACAAAAAAACAGGATCTGAAGTGATTTTTGCAAAGGATTTTGCAGTTGGTCTTAAAACCCATCGCTTTACCTATGATAATATTGTGAAGAGCCTGACAGAAGATAACGAGTCCTCATCTACCATTTCTCCTTCGCTCAGCTTGGTCGAGAGTTTCGACTACCTTGATGGACGAAAAGGTACACTTCAAGATCGTGATGCGAATGGAAATTACATCACTTATACTGGTATTGATGATATTTTTAAGAATAAGGATGCTCGTCTATATGGTACTGTGGTTTATCCAGGAAGTTCTTTCCGAAATAGTGGTGTGAGCATACAGGCAGGTGTTGCTACATGGCAAAACGGAACTTACCAGCTTACAACAGCTCCAGAATTGGGACAACAATTGGGAAATCAACTTGGGGAAGCAAATGCAGGTGGGTTGTGGACTGGTTTTGATGGGCCGAAGGATGATGCACAGGATGTGAGTAATACGGGATTTTACATTCGTAAATTTGTGAGTGATGCTCCTGCTGCTAGTGCCAGAGGGACATCTGCTGCTAATTGGTGGCCTTGGTTCCGTCTTGGCGAAGTCTACCTCAATGCTGCTGAAGCAACATTTGAACTTGGACAAATCGGTGAAGCGACTCAATATATCAATACTTTACGTGAACGTGCTGGGTTTCCAGCCAACAGTGTCACCACATTAACCATGGATGTCATTCGTAATGAACGTAGGGTAGAACTTGCTTTTGAAGATCACCGCTTTTTCGACTTGAAAAGATGGCGTTTAGCGCATACGGTATGGAATGGGTCTGAAAATGATCCGAATGCTGTGGTGCTCGGTCTGTATGGTTATCGTGTGGTACGTCCGGGACATGTGGACCATGGTAAATTTATCTATGCACGCATCAAACCTAGTCGTTTCCGCAAAGCTCGTTTTTTCCGTTTAGCAAATTATTATTCCTCTATTGAACAAAGAGTACTGGACAATAATCCAAAAATTGTTAGAAATCCATTACAATAATCTACTGAGTCATGAAAATAAAATTTTTAACAGTACTAACTGCTACACTAGGTCTTTTAGTAGTTGGTTGTGAATATGATAATTTTGAAGCACCTAAAGATTCGTTAACCGGAAAAGTGGTTTTTGAGGGCAAACCTGTCGGTGTAAGGAATAACGGTCCAGAACTGGAGTTATGGCAGGACGGTTATCCTTTAAAATCATTGATTCCGGTCTATATTAATCAAGCAGGTGAGTTTTCTGCCAGCCTATTTAAAGGTAAGTATAAATTAGTCCGAAAAGGAAATTCACCCTGGTTACGGCAATCGACCGACACAATTGTCGTAAATGTGGATGGAAATACCATTCTTGATGTACCCGTTACCCCTTATTTTTCTGTGGGAAATGAAAGTTTTCAGGCAACAAACGGTCAAATAGCGGCAAACTTTATCATCAGAAAGACCGCTGAGTCTTCCAATCTGGATCAAGTAAAGGTTTTCTTACGTAAATCTATGTTGACCGATCATGTTGTCTTTGATCAGGAGATTAAAATTGATCTTAACAACATCGTGATAGGAACGGAAACACGTGTTTCCGCTCAGTTGTCTTCAGGATTGAAAGATCAAGATTATATTTTTGCGCGTGTGGGTGTGAAGTCTTCCTCGTCGGAAGAGTATACTTATACTCCGGTACAAAAGATAGTCCTCAAGTAATTTATGCAATCCTATTTGTAAATTCGTAAAAAGCATGCTCAACCTTATTCTATTAACCTCATAACTTAAACTTTACATGAAGAAAAGAAAATGGCCGTTAGCCACAATCTTAATTACTTTTTTTGCCATTAATATGATCGGTCAGGCCAGAGGTCAGGAATATAAATTCGGTCCTGCCGAAAAGGATTTTGTCGGTTACCTATTTGCTTATTTTAAAGGCAATTCGGTAGCAGATGAATCCGTTTGTTTTGCTGTTAGTACCGATGGTTATACCTATCGCGCATTGAACCAGAATCAGCCTATCTTGGATTCAAAGCTTATTAGTACAACGGGTGGCGTACGCGATCCGCATATTTTGCGGGGTGAGGACGGTCAGTCTTTCTATATGGTGCTGACCGATATGACCTCATCAAAAGGTTGGGACTCTAATCGTGCTTTGATATTGTTAAAATCGAATGATCTTATTCATTGGGAACATCGCGTAATTAATATTCAAGATCGATTTAAAGGTCATGAAAATTTGAAGCGCGTTTGGGCTCCACAGACCATATATGACCCCGCTGTTAATAAATATATGGTTTACTGGTCGATGAAGCATGGCGATGGTGCTGATATCATTTATTATGCTTACGCTAATAGCGACTTTACTGATTTTGAAGCAGAACCTAAGGTCTTGTTTGTTCCTAAAAATGGGAAATCTTGTATAGATGGCGATATCATCAATAAGAACGGACTATTTTATATGTTTTACAAAACTGAAGGACACAGTAACGGTCTTAGATTAGCTTTAACCGATTCTCTTACTTCTGGAAAATGGATCGAACAGCCTGGTTATAAACAACAGACTACTGACGCTGTTGAAGGTTCGAGTGTGTTTAAACTTAATCAATCAGATCGATACATTTTAATGTATGATGTGTATGGGAAGGGTAAGTATCAGTTCTGTGAATCTGATGATTTGGATCGTTTCAAGGTGATTGATCATGAGGTTAACATGGATTTTCATCCCCGACACGGTTCTATTATTCCATTGTCAAGAAGTGAATTTAAAGCAGTGACAGATCGTTGGGGTACACCAAAGGACATCACAGTGCCAAATCGAAAAAATCCGGTATTGGATGGGTTCTATGCAGATCCAGATGTGCTGTATTCCAATAAAACGAAAAAGTATTATATCTATCCGACGAGTGATGGATTTGATGGCTGGGGAGGTTATTACTTTAAGACATTTTCTTCTGATGATCTGAAAGCGTGGAAAGATGAAGGCGTTATTTTAGATTTGAAAAAAGAAGTGCCTTGGGGAACTCGTAATGCGTGGGCTCCAACCATAACGGAAAAAAAGGCTAAGGGAGATTATAAATATTATTACTATTTCACAGCCGCGCAAAAGATAGGTGTTGCTGTTGCTGATTTGCCTACAGGTCCATTTAAGGATTCAGGAAAACCCTTGATCGATTTTAAACCTGATGGTATTAAAGGCGGACAGGAAATTGATCCAGCAGTTTTTAACGATCCGAAATCTGGTAAAAGTTATTTGTATTGGGGCAATGGTTATCTCGCTGTTGCGGAATTGAACAAGGATATGGTATCGATCAAACAACATACAATGAAAACCTTAAAGATTGATGGTACATTTCGTGAGGGTGTTTATGTCATTTACCGAAATGGAACTTATTATTTTTTCTGGTCTGAGGATGATACCCGAAGTGAGAACTATCGGGTACGTTATGGTACTTCATCATCACCAATGGGAGAGATCCATATCCCAGAGAATAATATTGTTCTTGAGAAAGATCCTGCACAAGGAATTTATGGTACAGGACACAATTCTGTATTGCAAATACCCGGTACCGATGAATGGTATATCGTCTATCACCGATTTAATTATCCTAATGGTATACATATGGGCGATGCAGCAGGTTACAATCGGGAAGTATGTATGGATAAGCTGGAATTTAAAGCAGATGGAACTATTAAAAAAGTAATTCCTACACACGAGTAAGGTTTGCTTTCTTTATAATTTTTTATACAAAAAAAACTTACACTATAATGAAACGTTTACTTATCGTCACTGTTCTTAGCTTGAGCTCACTGTTGGTTTTTGCGCAAAATCTGACTATTTCTGGACCTGATAAACGATTAGTGGTCAATGTCTCTATGGAAAAGGGCAAGCTTTATTATGATGTCCATTTAGATGGAAAGGTGATGCTTGAAAGATCTTCACTCGGATTAAAAGGACGTCATGTTGATCTATCGACTAATTTGAAACTAGTTGATCAGATCAATAACCAAGTTGATGTGTGGTATGAGGAGGATAAAATAAAGCGAAAACAGGTACATTACCAGGCAAATGAGCTGATCTGTAAATTAGAAAATAGCGATAAACAAGCTTTACATGTGGTGTTTCGGGTTAGTAATCATGATATTGCTTTTCGGTACCATGTGCCACAGGTCGGTGAAGCTGCCAATCTATATATTGAAGAAGAATTGAGTGCATTTAAATTCCCGAATCTGACGACCACCTTTTTGACTCCTCAAGCACCACCCATGTCTGGTTGGATGAAAACGAAACCAAGTTATGAAGAGGAGTATACGGTGGATGCGCAATTGGGAGTTCCTTCTAAGTATGGATACGGTTATACCTTTCCAGGATTATTCCGTGTTGGTGACCGTGGCTGGGTACTCGTTTCTGAAACTGGAGTAGGAGCACTATACTGTGGATCTAAGTTGAGTGAAGGAAGCGAAGACGGACAATATAAGGTCGCATTTCCGGAGATCGGGGAAAACAACGGGATCGGTAGTGCGCAACCGGCAATTGCTTTACCGGGCAATACACCGTGGCGCACATTGACTGTTGGTAGTACGTTAAAACCCATTGTAGAGACTACCATCTCATTTGATGTGGTTGAGCCTGTGTACAAGGCATCAAAACAATATTCTTATGGACGTTCAACTTGGAGTTGGCTGGAGTGGCAAGATGAAAGTATTAATTTTGAAGATCAGAAAAAATTTGTAGATCTCTCTGCCGCTATGGGCTATGAATTTGTTTTGGTCGATAATTGGTGGGATAGCAAAATCGGACGTGATAAAATTGAAGCTTTGATTGGCTATGGAAAAGACAAAGGTGTCGGCATCTGTTTATGGTACAATTCCAACGGTTTTTGGAATGATGCGCCACAAACGCCTAAAAATATGATGAATATTGCCACTGCCCGAAAAAAGGAAATGGCCTGGATGCAAAGTGTCGGTATAAAAGGTATCAAGGTTGACTTTTTTGGTGGTGACAAACAGGAGACCATGAAGCTCTATGAAGATATTTTATCGGATGCGAATGATTATGGTCTATCGGTTATATTTCACGGCTGTACTCTGCCAAGGGGATGGGAACGTATGTACCCCAATTTTGTGGGGAGCGAGGCTGTACTTGCTTCAGAGAACTTGATCTTTACGCAGCATGCGAATGATAATGAAGCTTTTAATGCGAGTTTACATCCCTTTATTCGGAATGCTGTAGGATCAATGGATTTCGGCCCCGTTCTACTCAATAAAAAGCATAATCGTGAAAACAACGGTGGGATGATCCGAAAGACAACTGAAACATTTCAATTGGCTACAGCCGTTCTGTTTCAGACACCGGTTCAGAATTTTGGAATTACACCTAACAATCTGACGGAGATGCCTAAACATGTTATTGATTTTATGAAAGCAGTACCCACGACGTGGGATGAAACGGTCTTGATAGATGGATATCCGGGAAAGTATGTGGTATTAGCCCGAAGACATGCTGACCGTTGGTACATCGCAGGCATCAATGCAGAGAAAAAGGAAAAAGAGTTAACGATTCATTTACCGATGCTTTCGGGAGAAAAGTGGCAATTGTACACCGATAATAAGGATAGAACAGCACAATACAAGGAAATACCTGTGCAAAAAAATAAGTTGGTAAAAGTGACTCTTCAAGCAGACGGCGGGTTTCTGATCGTTGGAGAGTAACATATATTTATTGAAGTAGTTCGGTTTAAAATGCAGAAAATATTAAAACATATCCGCTTAATTATCCCAGTTTTACTGCTGGGATCAAGATCTTTATTTGCACAGCCTGGATTTGGGAGCGCTGAAAAAATTAATGCAGACTGGCTGTTTCATCTGGGAGATCTGGATGGTGCAAAGATAAATGCACAAGCCAATCAAAATTGGCGATCGGTGCAGCTTCCACATGATTGGAGTGTGAAGTATCCGTTAAGTCCAAATCTCGCAAGCGCTACCGGTTATCTGCCGGGAGGAATCGGCTGGTATCAAAAGAAATTGCTGATACCGATTGCAGATCAAGGAAAAAAAATATACCTGTATTTTGAGGGTGTTTACAATCATAGTGAGGTATTTATCAATGGAAAATCAGTTGGTAAGCGCCCAAATGGCTATATTTCTTTTTCTTATGATATCTCACCGTTCGTCAACTTCGGTCAGGAAAATACCATTGCAGTGAAAGTGGATCATAGCCACAGCGCTGATTCGAGATGGTATACCGGATCTGGGATCTATCGCGACGTTTGGTTTGTCAAAGCGAATCCTATTCATTTAGAACAATGGGGAGTATATGCTTATCCTGAAATTAATGGAAATCAAGGAACTTTAAATGTCGAAGTCGCACTTGCTAATGAAACAAGCCGGTCAACCGCTGTAGCGGTCATCCAGCAGTTGATCGATGAAGCTGGGAATGTGGTGGCTAAGTATGCTAAGAAGATTACTGTAGCCGCAAATGGCCATCTGACAGTTCCAATGAAAATGGGCGTTAAAAATCCAAAACTATGGAGTCTGGAACAGCCAAATCGTTATATTTTAAAAACCTTAGTGCTACAAGATGGTCAGGAGATTGATCGATCGGAAATAAAAACGGGCTTCCGAAGCTTAAAGTTCGACCCTGATCAAGGTTTTGCGTTAAATGGTAAGTGGACAAAATTAAAGGGCGTGTGTATCCATCATGATGCTGGTGTATTGGGTGCTGAAGTTTATCCTGAAGTATGGAGACGTAGATTGATGACCTTAAGGTCATTAGGTGTCAATGCGATCCGTACCAGTCATAATCCACAAGCAAACTCATTATATGATCTCTGTGATGAACTCGGTCTTATGGTGATGAATGAAGCGTATGATGAATGGGAATATCCGAAGCGTAAATGGCTTTCGGGTTGGAATGTTGGAACACCGGGATTTGAGGGATCCTATCAATTTTTTAAAGAATGGGGCGAGCGTGATCTTGCAGATATAGTAAAGAGAGACCGGAATCATATTTCAATTTTTGCTTGGAGTATCGGGAATGAAGTTGACTATCCCAATGATCCTTATTCACATCCGATACTTGCAGGGGAGCAAGGCAGTGGTTTTACACAGCCGATCTTTGGGGGATATAAAAAAGATGCTCCAGATGCAATGCGATTGGGTGATATCGCCAAGCGTTTAGCCGCTGTGGTGAGGAAATATGATAGGAGCAGACCTGTTACCGGCGGATTGGCAGGAGTTGCCATGTCCAACGAAACCGAATATCCGGATGCTCTGGATATCACTGGATATAATTACACGGAGAGTCGTTATCAAGAAGATCATATTCGCTATCCGAAACGAGTAATATTTGGTAGCGAAAATAGACATGATGTGGCCGCGTGGAAAGCTGTCCGAGACAATAATTATATTTTTGGTCAGTTTCTCTGGACAGGAATCGATTACCTCGGTGAATCAGGTCGTTGGCCATCCCGTGGTTTTTATTCTGGGATGTTGGATTTCGCAGGTTTTATTAAACCAAGGGGATATTTTCGACAAGCATTATGGTCAGAAACACCGATGGCCTATCTAGGTACTTATGCCTTGAAAGGTGAGGTTGGCAAAACTGATGTGTGGTCGGATCTCGAAGCTGAAAGGGGGCAACGGAAAAATGAAGCTCCATCAATGGATGCTTGGCCAATATGGAACTATAGGGAAGGTCAATTGATACGTGTTGTGTGCTATACGAATACCGCTTTTGCAAGATTAGAACTGAACGGTAAAGTTGTCGGTGATATCAAGCCGTATAATGATGAGCAGGGCATTGTTTATTGGGATATCCCTTATGCAGATGGTAGATTGGAAGCTATTGGATTTGACAAGGAAAAAAAGGAGCTGGTACGTCAAGTTCTAGAAACATCCGGACGTTCTCATGCTTTAGCGATCATTTCAGACTCTTCCGTCTCGGCAACAGCAGGCGAGGTGATCCAAGTGGAACTGCAAGTGGTAGACAAAAACAACAAACCTGTTGTGCTGGGAGATGATGAGGTTACCTGTAGGATCGTGGGTGCCGCTAGGCTTTTGGGACTGGAGGCTGGAAATAACAGCGATATGACAGACTATACCGATAATAAGCAACGCTTGTATCATGGCAAAATGATTGCTTACATTCAATTGAATCCGGGGCAAGGTGATGTTGCCGTACAGTTTTCAGCACCATGGCTTGAAAATACTTCGTTGCTCATTCAGCGTAAGGAGAATAGGTAGTATTATTTACTTGGAGTCAAGAATGGTAAGGCTGTCTCATCATAAAATGAGACAGCCTTTCTTGTTAAAAACAATTTTAGAAAGATCGTTGGTGCTCGATAGGTTGATCTTCATAATTGTGTTTTTTCCAAATAAAAATCACGAAATAGTTTCTTTGGTTGTAGACTAAGATTTACTCAATTTTCTACGTAACATGGAGCGGACGCGCTTGTGGTTTATCTTGTCGCGGTATGGTTTACGCACAAATCCCTATACTTATTTTATTTCGCCGTACCGCAATGCAAAGGAATCCTATGGGTTTTTTATTAAGCCAGTAGGAAAAATAAGACCCACGAGATGATTTCGAACAGATTCAACTAAAAATTAGACTTCCCCTAGCTGGATAGGCTGTCTGCCAGAAGTTCTTTTGGTTTTGACGGAAGACTAGATAATACTGCCTTTTTACATGTTACCTAATTAGTTTTTCTTAATAATAAAATCCTGTTTCTTTTAAGGCATGTTGCGTAGAGATAGCTTTCAGCCTTCACGTGTTGTCAATATTCCGTAGCGCAATATGAACTATCCGAAGTGCAAATGTATTCCGCTTTACACCAATATGTGATGGCGGTTGTGCGGAATCAATTGGCCACAGCGAATAGCTGTACCGCCGTGGCGCAAAATGATTAAGCTACAGCGTGAATACAAGCAGCCATACTGCTATAAGAGTTGGAAGGGATGGGAAGTCAATCTGCCATAGCGCATTGTTTTATCGCCATGGCGCAAAATGATTTCTCAAGATTACAGTGTGGCAATGCTTTTTCTGTATTGTCGTCAGTCAAAATCATAAAAAGAACATTGTGGAATACAGAAACTGGTTCTATTTTGGTTATTGAGTGATACGCTTTCTATGAAAAAAAAGAATATTTGGGATGATAGTCTCTTTTATTTTTATCCCGCTATATCTTTATGTTTCAATAATGATACAAAGAAATTATTTGTTACATTTTCTGTGTTTTTCGGCTTGTAGTACTCCTAAGCGTGTGTTTTTATATTATTCGGAGGTTTTTTTGAAAAGGGTTTTTTATAAAATAGCATTGTTTTAAAAATGTAATTGCTTGATAATTTGTTATATTGCAACGTAGACGCAACCAAGCTTAATCAAGATTGAGCGATAACCTAAATGACAAAATGATGAAAATTGTAACGAAAAGAACGTGGGTTCTTTTTATTATCGTGGCTGCCGTGGCAGTTGGCGTTATTCTTTTTCTAGTACGATCAAAGCAACCAACCTTACCTTTAAAAAAAGGAGCGCATATTGTTCTTATTGGCAATAATTTGGGATCTCTGATGATGAATTATGGGCATTTTGAAACAGAGCTTCAGTTACGTTATCCAGATTCAAACCTCTATATCAGAAACATGTGCGATGGGGGCAACACGCCTGGTTTTAGGCCTCATGCGAGCCGGAAATCGCCTTGGGCTTTTCCTGGAGCAGAAAATTTTCAAACGGATCTTGCTCAACCCTCAGGAAGTGAAGGTTTTTTTGAGACTGAGGATCAATGGCTGGCTCGTTTAAAAGCTGATATCATCATCGCTTTCTTCGGCTATAACGAATCGTTTGAAGGCGCTGAGGGTTTGGAAAATTATAAGTCGGAGCTGGATGCTTTTATTAAACATACGATTAAACAGCAGTATAACGGTACATCTCCGGTGAAACTGGCATTAGTTTCTCCGATTGCTTTTGAAAACCTCTCTAAGCAGTATGATCTCCCTGACGGGAAGCAAGAGAATCGGAATTTGTCTTTATATGCTGCTGCAATGAAAGAGATCGCAGCGAAGAATAACGTACACTTTGTCGATGTGTATAACTCTACAGAGCGCTGGTATTTCTGGACAAAAGAGCCCCTAACAATAGATGGATCGCAGCTTACAGATGCTGGCTATGCGCGTTTTGCGCCTTTGTTGGCAGACCTAATTTTTGGGAAGGCTGATGTTAAAAATGAAGATAACCGTGATCTTGTACGTCATGCTGTTCTTGAAAAAAATTGGATGTGGCATAACGATATTAAAATTCCGAATGGGGTACATGCTTATGGTAGAAGATATGATCCATTTGGGCCTGATAATTACCCTGCTGAAATTAAGAAAATCCGAGAAATGACTGCGATCAGAGATACGGCAATCTGGCTGGCTGCGCATGGAAAGAAAATGGATGTGGCGGCAGCGGATAAAAAGACAACCCCTGTACCTGAAGTAAAAACAAACTATGATCCTGGAAAGAATGGCAATTTGGCTTATCTGTACGGTGATGATGCTTTAGCAACCCTGAAAGTTGCCCCAGGTTTTAAGATTGATCTTTTTGCTTCAGAAAAGGAATTTCCAGATTTGGCTAATCCTTGTCAAATTACGTTTGATAATAAAGGTCGTTTATGGGTTGCTACAATGCCTAGTTACCCTCACTATAAACCAGGAGACTCGAAACCCAATGACAAGTTGATTATACTCGAAGATACTGATCAGGATGGTAAAGCAGATAAGCAGACCGTTTTTGCGGATGGACTACATCTTCCTGTAGGCTTCGAAATTACGGCTGACGGTGTTTATCTGTCTCAAGGAACTAATTTTATGCTTTTAAAAGATACGGATGGCGATGATCGGGCTGATGTCAGAGAGATTTTATTGAGTGGTTTTGATGATCACGATACCCATCATAATATTCATGCCTTTACGGTCGATCCTTCGGGAGCAATCATTATGGGAGAAGGAGTATTTTTACATTCTAATATAGAAACTTCTTATGGGCCAGTTCGTGGTACGAATGGTGGTTTTTACCGTTATAGTCCACAACGTCGCTATTTGGAACGGATGGCGCAGCCTAATGTACCCAACCCCTGGGGGATAGCTTTTGATGAATGGGGGCAAAATTTTTATGCTGAAACCTCCGGACCTGATGTCAGCTGGATGCTGCCCGTGACTATAAAACCTAAATATGGTGTAGCAACGACTAAATCCCGAAATCTGGTACAGGATGAACATCGGGTGCGTCCCACTTCTGGTCTTGAGTTTGTTTCAAGCCGCCATTTCCCCGATTCTCTACAAGGTGATTTCTTGATCAACAATACCATCGGCTTTTTAGGAACGAAAGAACACCGGTTGAATGATGATGGGACGGGTTACAAAAGTACGCATCGACAGGACTTATTGCAGAGTTCTGACAAGAATTTTAGGCCTGTTGATCTGGAATTTGCTCCGGATGGATCTCTATATATTGCGGATTGGCACAATATCTTAATCGGGCATATGCAGCATAATGCCCGTGATCCGTTGCGCGATCATGTACACGGACGTATTTATCGGATCACTTACCCGTCAAGACCACTTTTAAAACCGGCTCAAATTGCTGGAGCATCTATTTCTCAATTGCTTGATAATCTGAAATTACCGGAATACCGTACCCGTTATCGTACCCGTGCTGAACTCCGGGGGCGGAAATCCTCAGAAGTACTGCCACAATTAAAAAACTGGGTAGCGAAATTGGATAAAAGTAATCCGAAATATGCGCATCAGCTGGTTGAAGCATTATGGGTAAGCTGGGGTTTGAATCAGGTTGATCAAGAGTTATTGAGTAAGGTGTTGAAATCGGATGATTATCATGCTCGGGCTGCAGCAGTAAGGGTATTGCGCTATACGGGGCATCAGGTAAAAGATCAGGAAAAGTTGCTGATGCAGGCCGCATCTGATCCGCACGGCCGTGTACGTCTTGAGGTGCTTACTGCCGCATCTTGGATGCCAAGGGAGAAAGGCATGCCGATCATGCTGGCAATAGCTAAAAAGGGTGTTGATGATTGGATCGAACCTGCCTATACAATGGCTGTTGCTAATTTGACTGGGAGGGAGGAATTGAAGGATAGTCCAGATAAAGTCAAAACGTCTCTTACCGGAATAGAACGTGATCAGTATATTAAAGGTAAGGCCCTTTTTGCAAAAGAAGGATTTTGTATCACCTGTCATCAAGCTGATGGCAATGGTTTACCGATGTCTGGTTTTCCACCTCTTCATGGAACGAAATGGGTGACAGGTAGCCAAGATCGTTTAATTAAAGTAGTACTTAAAGGTTTACATGGGCCGATGGAAGTCAATGGAACAAAATTTCCGGGTCAGGTACCGATGACACCCTTTGAAGGAATGCTCAGTGATGAGGAAGTGGCCGCGGTATTAACATATGTACGCAATTCCTTTGGGAACAAAGCATCTGCAGTTTCCAAAGAAAAAGTAAAAGCAGTCAGGGCAGCTTCAGAAAGCAAAAAGGGGTTTTATGCTCCAGCGGAATTGTTGCAGGAGTTTCCATTAGAAAAGTAATGTTACGAACTTATTTGATACTAAGGGTTAAGTAGTGTTATGCTACTTAACCTTTTTTATATCGCCGATACCCTTAAGCTTGCTTCTGTAGGGCACTCAAATTATAGACACTTCTACTTTCTGGTTTTTCGTCCCGTAAAAGCGCCAGTACATTGCTGATGGTATAGACGCACATGTGTCTATAGGTCGTAGCAGTAAGGCTACCGGAGTGCGGAGTAATGAGTGTATGTCGATGATCGACAAGTGCGTTCGGATGCTTTGGAGGTTCTTCTGGTAATACATCGGCAGCAAAACCTGCAAGGCTGTTTGTATTTAGTGCCTTTACAAGTGCTTCATGATCGATCAATGCTCCTCGGGCTGTGTTAATGAGTAAAGCCGTAGGTTTCATCAGATTGAGCTCCTGCGCACCCAATAAGGTTCCGATAACAGTAGTATAGGGGAGATGGAGACTGACAATATCGGCCTGTTGCAGGAGTTCTGTTTGTGTAACCTGTCGATAAGGAACATCTTTGGTAGATCGGCTTGAATATATGACCTTCATACCAAATGCATCAGCTAGTTTAGCCACACGTTGACCTATATTGCCCAGACCGATAATACCAAGGGTCTTTCCATGGAGCTCATCTCCGTTATATTGGTTACGCCAGTTCCAGTTGTTATTTTTTACTTGCTGAATGGACTCGTACAGGTTGCGTGTGAGCATAAGCATGAGGGCTAGTGTATGTTCTGCAATTGTTGAAGCATTGGATGCAGGAGCATGTATGATGCTGATATTGCGAGCAGTTGCTTCATGTACATCAATATTATCAAGTCCTACGCCACATCGGGCGACCGCCTGTAGGGCGGGACAAGCATCCAATAGTGCCTTGTTGATCTGACCCTTTCCACGGGTAATGATGGCGTTTATGGTGTATTTGTCAATTGCTTTCTGCAATGAAATACTGTCGTAGCCTGTCAGTACATTAACTTGATCTTGCAGCATGACTAAGGCTTCTTCAGCTATAGTTTCCAGTAATAAAACGTTTTTTTTGATTGTCATATGATGGGATTCCGCAGTACTCTTTATTGGCGTTTATTTATGATATAAGGTAGCTTCATCAGATTTGTATCCCCTGAAATCATTTCTATTGGAAATATAGATACCTTCTTCATAGAGATCGTCTTCTAGAATAAGTGGATCAATTTCACTGCCCGGTGCGGATGATATTTCGACGAGATTGCCTGCTGGGTCACGTAGAAAAAGCTGCATGGCACCATCTGGTAATTTTCTTACTTTCCCCCAGGGTGTAATATCGATCAGCTGGAGTTCTTTCATGCGAAAAAAAATCTTGTTAAAATCATCTACTTGAACGCAAATATGTCCGCGAAATGAAGGCGTATCTTCCCATTCCGAGAGATGAAGCTGTTGCTCATCATTAAATTTAAAAAACATCACAGGGTAATCAAATCTAAAGGCAGCAAGGGGTTCCAGACCCAGTTCGTTTTGATAAAATGCTGCTGCCTTTTCAAGATTATCTACGATAAGTGTAACGTGGTTGATTTTGATTGCCCGTGCCATATCTATTGATTTATTTTGTTAGTTAGATTTTCTGTTTAAACTCATGAATAAAATTCCAGTTGGGTGTTAGTCCCAGCCCTGGTGCTACTGGTGCCGCGATGACGCCATCAGTAACTGTAATCTGCTCTTGGACCAGATCATACATCATAGGATTGCCTCCAAGTGAAAACTCAATGATTGTTGCCGCTTGGGACGCAAATGCGACATGGAGCCCTGCCATAAATGAGAAAGCAGAACCCCAACAGTGCGGAGCAAGTTCTAATTGATAAACACTTGCTAGGTGTCCTACGCGCATGTTTTCGGAAATGCCTCCAATAATCGCTGCATCGGGCTGTAAAACATCTAGCGCTCTGACTTCAAGTAAATCGCGGATGTCAAAGCTTGTAAATTCACTTTCTCCTGCAGCTATGGGAATTGTAGTGGAAGCGCGGACTTCTGCTGTACCGTGTCTATTGTCGGGATTAATGGGTTCTTCAAACCAGTACAAATTACAATCTTCTACTCCTCGACAAAACTGTTTTGCTTCAGGTACACTAAAGGTACCGTGTGCATCTGTCATGAGCTTAATGTGAGGGCCGAGTGCTTTTCTTGCGGCTTTGACACGGTCAATACTGTTTTGGACAGTTTGATCCATGATACCGACACGCATTTTTACGGCATTAAATCCTTTAGCGACATAACTATTGAGCTGCTCGCCTATGTGATCAACCGGAGCCCAGCCACCACTGGCATACGCAGGCATTTGTTCACGACAGGCTCCGCCAAGAAGGTCCATAACAGGTACTCCCAACGCTTTACCTTTTAAATCCCACAGAGCGGTGTCGATACCGCTCATTGCGGCTACAGTCAATCCTCTTCGACCAAGGATGGGGAATCTTCGACCTCTCGTGAGTGCATAATGATCGCGTGTGCCGTTGTACATCTCCTCCCAAAGACGGTTTATATTTTTTGCATTTTTACCAATTAAAATGGGTTTTAATTCATTTTCAATGCAGCTTACTATGGATGCGCATACTCCAGATGATCCGACAGCTGCTTTTGCCTCTCCGAAACCTTGAAGACCATCTTCAGTGGTAATGACTACGAGTGTCATGTCGAAATTGGTTAGCAGACCGTAATCTGAAAAATGCTGTTTTTCTTTTGGTATAGGACATCGAAGCCAGAATGCTTCTACGTTTGTTATCTTCATTGTTACTATTGTTTATAATATGGTAAATAAAGCTATTTTACCGAATTTTAATATTGATTGCTCCTTAGTCTGTGATATCAAGTTCGATGAGTTATTCAATTGCATTGTTGCTGGTGTTGCGAAAAACTCATTTTATATTTTTGACTCCTGTTCGGATGTTGTAGTTTACAACATTTTTTATGACAGCTACTTAATAAGTTTGGACAAAGTTTCGAATGATTTCTGAGTGAGCATTGTATAAAAGTCTTCCGAAACTGATGCACTACCATGGTCTTCAAGAAATTTCTTTTGTTCCGGAGAGAGGTTTTCGGGATGCTCATCAATAGAATTGGGGTAAGGGTTTGCAGGAGTGCGGTCCAAAGGAGAACAAAATTCTACAGACAGCACTTCGTTATAACCAATCTGATCGAGTGTTTCAAGTATTTTACTCCAATTCAGCGTGCCCATTCCCGGAGCCATCCTATTGTTGTCGGCAACATGAAAGCCAACAAGTTTTCCTTTGGCTCGTTTGATTGCTTCATAGAGATCATCTTCTTCGATGTTCATATGAAAGGTGTCAAGACACACACCGCAATCGGGACCTACGGCCGCAGCAAGTGCTAGTGCTTGATCACCTCTGTTAACGAAATAGGTTTCAAATCTATTGATTGGTTCAATACCGATCAATACGCCTGATGACTGTGTGTAGTGATATACGTCTTGTAATGAGTCAATGGCCCATTGCCATTCTTCTTCGGGTCTGCCATCGGGTATGATTTTACCCACCGTACCGGGCACCACAGAGATAATGTGACCATCGAGTTCCTTAACCATGCGCGCCACATCTTTGACATATTGTATGGATTTGGAGCGCTGAGCTTCATCTTTAGCCAGTAAATTTCGATCTCCTAACATCAATGTGACAGAGCCCCAGCAGGATAATCCATATTGTTTTAAAAGTTTTCTGACCTCTTTAGTGTCATAATGTTCTGGACTGCCAGCAATTTCAATTTTAGTATAGCCTAAACTGGAGGCTCTGCGAATTGTTGTTTCTATTGTTTCGGATCGCATCCAGTTATGTATTGATAATTCCATAGGGTATATAATGTTTCGGATAAAATATATCGTGTGTATTGATGCTATTATTGTCTGTACGGAACATTGATATTTATTTTTCCTGCCCATTTTTTAGGCACAGGTTTTCCTAACGTCCAATGTATGGCATTAATCAGTAACCGCTGAAAACTTGCTACATTAAAATCATCTGGATGACCGAGTGTCGTGGTGAAAACTTTTCCTCCGGCAGCGGTTTGCCAGGTCCAAGCCACAGGGTTTTCAACTGCTTTTTTATCTGGATCTACAGCTGTCCCCATTAATAACCAAGTTGATCCTTTTGAAGGATAATCGGGTACTACATGATACAACCAGGAGCGTACATGAAATTTTGGATCTACTCCTGTTAAGATCGGATTTTTACTTTGTGTGGGAATAATGGATACTTCGGTACTGGAATTATGACCGTAATGGGTATGACCACCTTTGCCCCATCCTGGAGGACCTCCTAAAGCAAATTCACCAAAAGCATTCCATTTCTCTAAGGGATGTCCACTGGGATAATTAAAAGCATGTGTGCTGGTTCTGAAACCAATAACTGGCTTTCCGGATTTTAAATAATCGTCGATATGTTTAACTTGATCGGCAGGTAATCGTCTCCAACGAAGGTAGAATATAGCAAGATCGGCATCTTTTAGTGCTTCTAGTCCCGGGATATTTTCTTCTGAATTATAGTCAGGACTTGCTTTTAGTACCAAAGTTCGCATGCCATAGTTTTTCTCAAGTTCGGCAGCTAGCATAGGCAGGGTTTCTTCGCCACTGTATTCGTGGTCGCCCGTTACAAATACAACTAGAGGTTTTTTGACTGTTTTCTTTTTGCTTTGACCAGCCGATGGAGATACATTTGATAGCAATATGCCTATTGTAATTAAACATATAATGCTTTTTAGATGCTTCATTATGGTTTTATAATTAGGTTTAATTGTATAAACGAGGAACAAATAGTACTGTAGAAACCAGTTTGTTATGCCGTTCGGTTTAACTCAAATATATAAATAAAATAAACGTAAAACAAGATGAAACGACCGGAAATGTTGTCATTAAATACGGTCATGTATGGTCAACTATGAATTGTTTTTTTAAGTATATGACGTTTTATATGAAACGATGATCAGCTATATCTTAGCTTTAAATTGATAAAATGTAAGGGCTATTGATAGTATAGTCTTTGCGTTTTATTCAACTTTTTAATTCACTACACTGCCTATAGGCACCACCTCTTTCTTGTTTTTCATGTAAAGGTATAATCCTCCAAAAGCAAAGATCAATAGGATAGGAAGGATTAATGTGATCTGTAATACTTCGGGGCCAGCTAGGTTTTTAGCTGTTGTGTATGCCAAAGCTTCTGCTGTTCCTTCTGTTGCTGAACTATACAGGTCGAGATTGGAGCCAATGGGTAGATGCTTGATGATTAATCCGTCATAATAGCTGCCCATGATCATCGTATAGATGGAAACGGCAAACATGCCAGCTCCACCGATAAGATTTAAACCCAAAGCCCCAGACTGTGGAATATTTTCGGCAACAAAACCGATCATAGTTGGCCAGAAGTAACAAACACCGATACCAAAAATAATTGCTGCAAAGAAAACAGCGTTACCTGTAAAGCTACCAAGCATATATAAACCTGCTGCGGCAAAGATTGCTGAAAAAAGGAGTACACCTTGAGGGGCAAGTTTTTGAACAATTGGTTTTGCAAAAGCTCGGCCTATTACCATAATTCCGGTGGTGATAGTAAGTAATAAAATGGCGTTGTCGGTTACATTTTTAAGCAGTAAACTAATCCATTGACCGGTAAATAGTTCTGTAATAGCGGTCATAAACATACATAGAAATAGGAATAGAAATAAAGGAGAGCCTACTGCTTTGTACATGTCTGTAGTGGAATATCCTGAGGATACCCGTTCTGTAACCGGGAAATCCAGCTTTGAAAAAATATAGCCATAAATGACCGTTGGAATTAACATCATCCCAACTTGGAACTGCCATCCGATACCTAGATAGACAAATAGCGTGACCAATAAAGTACCTATCACAACACCTCCAGGAAACCAGAGATGGAAATAGTTGAGCCTAGTTGTTTTTTCTTGCGGATATAAGGCGGCCACTAATGGATTACAAGCGGCTTCAACCGTACCATTTGCAATACCAATTAATAGGGTGGAGAAAAATAAAGTCCAATACCCTTGTGCAAAGATGGTCAATACAATACCTGTCAAATGGAAAAGGAAAGCCATCACCAAAAGGCGTTTCATGCCGATGATGTCAACCACAAAACCACCGATCACGATGGCAAGTGGAAATCCCCAAAAAGCTGTAGCTGTGATGGTTCCCAACTGTGTGGCATTTAATTGAAAATCAATGCCGAGTTGATCCATCATACCCGCACGGATACCGAAAGAAAGCGAAGTGACTAAAAGAGCGAGACAACTTGCCCAAAATAGTTTAGATGTTTGAATTTGATGCATATAGTTAGGTTAAATTGATTAGTTTAAAAGTATTTCATCCATAAATATCCAAGCTGGTTGTCCTTTTCCGGCGTGCCATTCTGGTAGTTTTTTGAAGTTTTTACCTACAATTTTGATGCAGGAGATTGGTTGCGATTTAAATTTTACTTCCATCTTGATAAATGCATCTGCTTCATCTTTTTGTGGCATTGGATTTTTTACACGTTGCAATAAGCGCATGTTTTTTTCGTTAGTACCACCCCATACTTCAAGTTCCTGTGGGGGAAGGATATGTGTTTGGATTTTTTTCATCATGTTGATCGATATAGATTTGAGGGGTAGCTGTTCTTTGAAAAATAGCATTAGTGCCATGTTTTCATTGTAACCGATCCATTTGCCATTCTGGATGTCAAAGCTGCCGAGTTGTAAATCTGTCAACGTCTTCGGTCCGTCACCTTTATATTTTTCACTTGGCGCTACTATAAATGCAATGCTGTCGGGACTGTAGCGACTTTGATAAAAGTTAAAAGTCAAGACATCACTACCGTACCATCCGGTTTTATATGCTTTAGTTTTTAATGTAATGGACTCTTTAATTTCAATTTCTTTGTCGTAAAGAGGTGACTTTAAACTATCGGGTTCGGTTCCATCGGTTGTATACCTGATCTCTACACCGTTGATGGGGTGTTTAATCTGTAATGGTATTCTATTTTTGAAAATAGAAACGGTTGTACTTAAATGTGGCTGGTTTAGCTTTATGGGACTCTTTCCGTCGTCTTTAAAGCCTGTAATAATGCGAATTCCTTTTGCTAATTGTTTCAATTGGCCAATTTCATTTTCCTTTATATCAGTTCGCCATAATGATAGCTCTTTTAGGTTTTTCATAGCAAGAAGTTGCTTCACGGTATTGAAATTTACTGCTGTACCAGATAGAGATAGGGTATTTAACTGTTTTAATGGAAGTAAATGCTTCAGTCCGTCGCCTTTAATAGCTGTGAAGTTGAGATTCAGTTTGCGTAAATTTTCAAATGTGCTGATCGTTTTTAGGTCTTCGTCCTGCACAGGTAATCCGTTTAAGTTGAGAGATACAATCTGTCTTTTTATTTCTGTCAATTCTTTTAGGGCTTCTGGTTTGTAAATCGTTTTGTTATAGATATTAACAGACAGAGCAGGGGAGCCTTTATCGAGGATGGAAATAACCCGATAATCATTATTTAGTTTTTTGACCGTTGCCTCTGATGCCGCTGCAAAATCATATTGTTGTACCATTGAAGGTGATGGGCCTAACGTTGTAGAAGCCAGTATGCGTAAAGAATCTTGCTGTGGTAAATCGATTACTTTTTTATCCAATTGTGCATTTCCTTTTATCCAGAGGGTAAGCACAGCTATTTCTGTGGCAGTAAGCTCGGGCTTTCCTTTTGGGGGCATTCGTTTTTCATCTTCAACTGGAAGATGGAGGCGTTGCAATAATAAACTGATTTGGGGATTGCCGGGAACAAATAGTTTTCCATTTTTGCCACCTTTTAGCATAGATGCTGCGTCAGTGAGGTTTAAGCTTCCTTTTGCTTTTTCCATATTGTGGCAACTGGCGCATTTGGCTGTAAAAATAGGTAGAATCACGTCTTGATAGATCATCGCTTTCTCTATTGAGACTTTTTCTGGGGCGGGTGTGACAGGAGCGAGCACGAAATTTTCGCCATGGGTCAATATGGCTCCATAATGCCCCGTAAGAAGAAGTGAAATAATGGTGAGCACGGCAAACATCTTTGAAAGTGGAGAATTGTACCATGATTTTTCCCGTATCCAATAAATGAAAGAAGATATAAAGACAAGACTTACGCCGGTCCATTTGTGCCACTGTAAAGTACTTCCGCTGTAACCATCTTCTTGTGATAGTAATAAACCCATAATAACAGTTACAGTTGCTAGGAAAATACCACTTAGCAGTAGTCCCGATGTAAATTTGTGATATAGGGTTAATGTTGCATAGGATTTATTGTAACGAAAAATTTCAAGCAGCATCGCCAATAGCAATAGCACAATTGGAAAATGTAGTAGCATGGGATGCATTCTTCCAAATGATTGAAGCCATAGTGGTACCGAGATCTGTTTTCCAAATATTAATAAAAAGATGATAAAAATATTTAGCGCAAATAGTGCATGTTCTGTAAATCCTTTGAAGGTAATTTTCATATAAAAATTAGACTCGTGTAAATTTATAGGGATATACTTTTCCTGATGCCCATTGTGCTACGTAGATATTTTCGTCGTCATCGATGCAAACATCATGTGGGTTATGTAATATTTGTAATTCTTGGGCCATGGGCTGTAAGGTGCCATTGCTATATACTGGGACGGTACCTCCAATATTGGATATTACCTTATTGTTTTTGTCTAGAATCGTGACGAAACCACTGTCTGCTTTATTGAGATCAGGAGATCTTAAAACAGCAGCATAAAGATTTTCATTTTTGATGACTGGCCGGCAGATGCATGCTCCTGGTAATGCGATGACTTCTAGGAGATTGCCGTTCATATCAAAACGTTTAAAGCAGTTGCGTGTACGGTCAGTAACCAGTAAGGTCGGATTTCCACTTCTTTTATCTACGCAAACCCCATGAGCATTGTCCAAATGTTTTACTTCTTTTCCTCTTCCTCCAAAGTAGCCCTGTAGCTTTCCGTCAGCATTATAATGAAAGACATACTGCAAGCCATAACCATCGGCAATATAGAAATCGCCATTGTCTGCAACAGCGACTTCAGTCGGCACAAATTCTTCTTTTTTTTGATATAAACCGGTTTCCATAGGACAATCGATGGTTTTTAATATGTTGCCATATAATGTGGTTTTAAAAACCTGATGTCTATCGGTATCTGTAATAAATAGCGATTCTTGTTTGCCTTCATTGGCGATGGTCAATCCATGTGCACCTGGAAAATCATGGCCCCAGGAGCTTAATAATTTACCCGATTTGTTATAAATTAAGATATTATTTTTAGTTTCATTGGTTAATAGTATAATACGTCCTTTTTTATCTTGGACCATTTCATGGCAGTCATTTACTGGGTTTTTGAGCGGATTTAATTGTCCCCATTTGTTATCAAGTGTGTAGCGCATGTTATGATGGCCGTATATTGGACCTTTTGGTTTGGCCATCAGGTCCCTCATAATGAAGAAACTAGCAGATAAGGTTGCTGTATTTTTGATAAATGATCTTCTTTCCATAAAAAATAAGGTTATACTAAAATGTCATTGATTACTTTTCCTGCTACATCGGTTAATCTATAACGTCTGCCTAGATGTTTATAGGTGAGTTTTTCATGGTTTAATCCGAGCTGATGTAGGATTGTGGCATGAAAGTCATGCACATGAACAGGATTTTTGATGATATTATATCCTAGTTCATCGGATTCACCGTATACTATTCCTGGTTTGACTCCGCCACCTGCCATCCATATACTGAAGCAACGGGGATGATGATCACGCCCATAATTATCTTTGGTCATGGCGCCTTGGCTGTAATTGGTCCGTCCAAATTCTCCTCCCCAGATGACGAGTGTTTCATCCAATAGACCTCTTTGTTTGAGATCTGTAATTAATGCTGCCGATGCTTGGTCTACATCTTTTGCCTGACCTGCCATTTCTGAGGGGAGGTTACCATGTTGATCCCATCCTTGATGATAAAGTTGAACAAAACGGACTCCGTTTTCACTAAGTTTTCTTGCGAGTAGGCAATTGGCCGCAAAAGTACCGGGATTAAGGCAATCTGCACCATACAGTTTGATGATATCATCGGGTTCTTTAGAAAGATCGGTGACTTCTGGAACCGCGGTCTGCATCCGGTAGGCCATTTCATATTGCTGTACTTTGGCATTGATCTCTGGATCACCAAATTCCTGATAGGAGAGATCATTCATTTCAGCTAATTGATCAAGCATTTTTCTGCGTTCGAAGCGATTTAAGCCATCAGGGTCTTTTAGATAAAGCACCGGATCTTCACCACTGCTGAACTGTACGCCCTGATGGGTCGAGTCTAGAAAACCGTTGCTCCACAACTTGGAGTAGACACCCTGACCATTACCTTTTCCGCGTGATAATAATACGGTGTACGCCGGGAGGTTTTTATTTTCACTTCCTAGACCATAACTAAGCCAAGCACCCATACTGGGTCTGTTTCCTTGTTGTGCACCACTTTGAAAAAATGTCAGTGCGGGATCATGATTGATCGCTTCTGTGAACATAGATTTAATGATACAGATATCGTCAACAACTTTTGCTGTATGTGGAAATAAATCGCTGATCCATGCACGCGACTCTCCGTATTGTTTGAAATCATAGTAGGAACCTACTAAAGGGAATGACGCCTGATTGGCAGTCATACCTGTAAGCCTTTGTGCTCCCCGTATGGATTCAGGAAGCTCTTGACCCATCATTTCTCTGAGTTTGGGTTTATAATCGAAAGATTCGAGTTGTGATGGAGCCCCATTCTGAAAGAGGTAAATTACACGCTTTGCTTTAGGAGCAAAATCTGGAATACCCGATGGAAGTCCTGCTTGCTCAAAGCCTCCTTCAAATAGATCGGGAATGAGCAAAGACCCTAATGCTACACTGCCTAAGCCTAAACTTAGCTTTGAAAGGAATCGACGTCTATTGAAATTAAGACCATGTTCTAAAATATTTTTGTCCATAATTTAGGATTTTGTAATGGTTTCTTCTAAATTGTATATAATGGTAATTACGCCCATTAACGCAGCAAGTTGTGTCTTATTGACTTTCTGATCTATAGGAAACTCTCCCACAGCCAAGACTTTATCACCATTTGCTTTTTGTTTGAATGTATTTAACTGGTCGGCATAATAAGTTGTTAACCGTTTTATTTCTTGTTCCTTGGGTTTACGGCAGACTATGCGACGAAATGCGGTTATTATTTTGGTCTCCGGAGTTCCTTTGTCTTGTAGTAAGCGAGCGGCCAGTACGCGAGAAGCTTCAAGTACGGTTGGATCATTCAACATCGCAAGTGCTTGAAGAGGAGTGTTGGTATTAAGCCGCTTAACTTCACACTGATCTCTATTACTGGCATCGAAAATGGCCATCACTGGAGGAGGTACCGTTCTTTTTATGAATGTGTATAATCCTCGTCGGTATAAACTTGCCTGATGGTCTTGTCGGTATGAGGCCAATAATCCACGACCTGATGTGGCCGCTTCCCATAGCCCTGCCGGCTGATAGGGTTTGACACTTGGACCACCGATGGTTGGAACCAACAATCCGCTACTGGATAAGACGACATCACGGACATGTTCTGCCGGAATACGGTAACGGGGAGCACGAGCAAGAAAAATGTTGTCGGGGTCAACGTTGAATTTGTCAGGATCTACTACCGCAGATTGTCTATATGTTGCTGAGAGGACGATCTGCTTAACCAGCCGCTTAATGTTCCAACCGTTATTCATAAAATCAACTGCTAGCCAATCTAATAATTCTGGATGTGAAGGTAATTCTCCCTGCATTCCAAAATCTCCTGATGTTTTGACCAGGCCTCTTCCAAAATATTCCTGCCATACCTGATTAACAAATACACGGGAGGTCAATGGATTTTGTTTATCAAATAACCACTGTGTTAAACCAAGTCTGTTTTTAGGGTATTTTTCACTAAATCCCAATACTGACTTAGGTGTGCTTGCCTGTACGACTTCTCCGTGGGCATCATACACACCTCTGTTGAGTACGTAGGTTTTACGGAGGGTGTCTTGATCACCCATCACAGATACGATCAACTTATTGGTATCTTGTTTGTTGACAAACTTTAGGATGTCTTGGACATCAGCATTACTGATTTCCATGAATGGTTTTTTAGCGAATGTCTCCGGCCCACCAACCGTTGATTCGAGTCCCACTTCTTTGACATTATTGAAGAAAGCGGTCATTTGAAAATATTCTTTTTGTGAGAAGGGATCATATTTATGATCATGACACTGTGCACACTCTAAGGTGATTCCTAAGATTGCTTTTCCAAGTGTATTTGTTCGATCTTTTACATACTCTACACGGTATTCTTCATCGATTACACCACCTTCTTCTGTTATTTTATGGTTTCGGTTAAAAGCTGTTGCTAAAACCTGTTCTTTAGAGGATTGAGGCATCAGGTCGCCCGCGAGTTGCCAGCTGATAAATTTATTATAAGGAGTATTGTTGTTAAAAGCGTGAATAACCCAGTCTCTCCATGGCCACTGGCTACGGTAATTGTCGTCTTGGTAACCGTGCGAATCTGCATATCTGGAAACATCCATCCAGTGTAAAGCCATCCGTTCTCCATAAGCAGTGCTTGCCAGTAGGGTTTCTATTACCTTTTCGTAGGCATTGGGACTGTTGTCTGCCATAAATTTATCCATCATCTGCAATGATGGAGGTAGCCCCGTAATATCCAAACTAACTCTTCTAAGTAATCGTTCTTTGTCGGCTTCGGGATTTGGTGCTATTTTTTTATGTTCCAGTTTATCAAGTACAAAATAATCGATTTCATTTTTTACCCATGTTGTGTTTTTTACTTTGGGAATCGCAGGCTTTTTGGGTGCTGTGAAGGCCCAATGTTTTTCATATTTAGCACCTTGTTTGATCCACTTCTCAATAATAGCGATTTCTGTTGCGGTTAAAGTGAGGTTTGTAGCTATGGGTGGCATTATATAAGATGTGTCTTTTGATGAGATTCTCAAAAATACTTCAGAATTTTTTGGTTCAAATGGTACAATACCGTGCGCTGCGGCATTACTCTTTAATGCTTTATAGGCTTCTTCAGGTATATCGAGGCGTAAATCTGCATCGCGTTTATTTGCATCGGGACCATGACAAGCAAAGCATTTATCGGAAAGAATAGGTCTGACATGAAAATTATAGCTGATACTGTCAGGTATAGGTTCTTCACTCATCTGATTTGATGACGGTCTATGGCATGCCTGTATCATATATATACAAGCGAAGATCACGAGCATAGAATAAATAGGTCTTCGATACATATTTACGAGTTGTTAGTACTTGCGTGTGATACGCAATTGGTTTGCTTGTTTATAATTGGTGACTTTTATAAATCACTGGTTTAATCAAATTTAATCAGATCAAACTGGAGAATCTGACTCAATATTACCCCAAACTAATGTTATATGAACATTCTTGTGAGATCGTGTTGCAATAATGCGTTCAAACTTATTTAAAGCCCATCTTTAGGTTTGTAACTTATTTGTTGAAATTTATTTAGGTTAATATTTGCCTGTTTTCTATTAATATAATGAATTAATTACATGCTGTTTAGCGGTATCTTTATTTTTATTAGTTTGTTTAATCAATCAAAACCATCATTTACTTTGTAGAGGCTGTGAAAAATTGTCTTTCAGAAATGAAAATAAACCTGGGGTAAAATAGTATCTATTGAAAATTAAAAGTAGAAATAGTATCAATACATCAAAAAATATTAAACCAATAAAATGAATAGAAAACTACGAATGGGAATGGTCGGTGGAGGCAAGGATGCTTTCATCGGTGCAATACATCGAATTGCGGCTCATATGGACGGATTAGTAGAGGTCGTTTGCGGAGCTTTAAGTATTAATCCTGAAATAGCTAAGGAGAGCGGAAAAGCGTTATTTCTTCCTGAAAACCGAACTTATCTCAATTTTGAAGAAATGATTGAGAAGGAGCGGCAATTACCTGCTGATGAACGTATGGATTTTGTGACAATCGTGACACCTAATTTTGCGCATTTCGCCCCTGCTATGTTGGCATTGGATAATGGCTTCCATGTCGTTATTGAAAAACCGATAACTTTTAGTCTAGACGAAGCTCTACAGTTGAAAAAGAAGGTAGAAGAAACGGGCTTGCTTCTGATGTTGACACATACTTATTCTGGATACCCTATGGTAAAGCAGGCTAAGCAGATGGTTGAAGATAATGCTTTTGGTAAAATCCGTAAAATATATGTGGAATATCCGCAAGGATGGCTAAGTACGCTCACCGAACGTGAAGGTAATGCAGGTGCCGCTTGGCGAACTGACCCGACAAAATCAGGGAAAAGTGGAGCTATGGGTGATATCGGTACCCATGCAGCACATTTAGCGGAGTATATTTCTGGTTTGAAAATATCACATCTTTGTGCAGATCTGAATACGATGGTAGAGGGACGAAGATTGGAAGATGATGGAAATGTTTTGTTGAAATTTGACAATGGTGCCGCTGGTGTACTTATGGCTTCTCAGGTCGCTGCAGGTGAAGAAAATGCATTAAAGATTCGTATATATGGTGAAAAAGGCGGAATTGAATGGGCTCAGATGGAGCCCAACACTTTACTTGTAAAATGGCATACAGAACCCACCCAAACGTATCGGGCAGGAACAAATGGTTTTCTTTCTGATATTGCGAAATTTAATTGCAGAACACCTGCCGGACATCCAGAGGGATATCTTGAAGCGTTCGCAAATTTGTATCGTAGTTTCTCGTTGACTTTATCGGCGCGATTGGATGGTGAGAATCCTTCAGATTTATTAGATTTTCCTTCAGTCGATGAGGGTATCAGAGGAATGGCTTTTATTGATACGGTTATTAAAAGTGGTGATAGTAATGAAAAATGGACTGTTTTTGAAATAAATAATTAGAAATGCAAACACTTAAAGGACCTGGTATATTTTTAGCGCAATTTTTGGGAGAAAATCCTCCATTTGATAATTTAGAATCCATTTGTCAGTGGGCGCAAAAGATTGGATTTAAAGGCGTACAGATACCAACTTGGGCAACTTCTTATTTTGACCTGCAACTTGCTGCTGAAAGCAAGGATTATGCACAAGAGATAAAAGGGATTGTCAATAGCTATGGACTCGAAGTAACAGAGTTGAGTACACATCTCCAAGGACAATTGGTTGCAGTACATCCGGTATATGATGATCAGTTTGATGGTTTTGCTCCCGAAAAGTATCATAAAAATCCTAAGGCAAGAACAGAATGGGCAGTAGAGCAGGTGAAATATGCTGCTAAAGCTTCTCAGCATATGGGTTTAGATGCCGTTGCGACCTTCAGTGGTGCTCTTTTATGGCATACGGTTTATCCTTGGCCTCAGCGTCCTAATGGATTAGTTGAAACCGGTTTTAATGAATTGGCAAAGCGTTGGCTTCCAATCTTAAATGTTTACGAGGATTACGGGATTGATCTTTGTTATGAAATCCATCCTGGAGAAGATTTACATGATGGGGTAAGTTATGAGCGTTTTCTTGAAAAGGTAAATAACCATGCGAGAGCCTGTTTATTGTATGATCCTTCGCACTTTGTTTTACAAGCAATGGATTACCTGTCTTATATCGATCATTATCATGAACGGATTAAGATGTTTCATGTCAAAGATGCCGAGTTTAATCCAACAGGTAAGCAAGGTGTATACGGCGGATATTCCAATTGGATAGACCGCGCAGGCCGTTTTCGTTCGCTTGGTGATGGACAGGTAGACTTTAAATCGATATTCAGTAAACTGGCAGCTTATGATTATAAAGGATGGGCTGTGATGGAGTGGGAATGTGCACTGAAACATCCTGAGGATGGTGCAATAGAAGGTGCTAAATTTATTGCCGATCACATCATTCACGTTACAGATAAGGCTTTTGACGATTTTGCTTCAACAGGGAGTGATGAAGCTTACAATAGAAAATTGATTGGATTGGGTTAGTCTATTTTTATTCATAAATCTTTAATAAGGGGTGTCTATTATTTTTAATAGACACCCCTTATTCGTATTCCTTAAATTGTTTTTACGTGTCGATGTGTAATATTATCGTCGCATTTTTGGAATGATAGTCAAATGATGATTAAATTTAGAAGATCGATGCCAATTGGATTAATTTATGAGAAAAACGCAAATAAAGAATTTTTATGATTACTATCAGCCTGATCGTTGTGAACCGTTAATTCATGCTTCGGAAAACGGGGCCGTGCAGATGAAAGGTCTTAGTCGATTTGATTATCCAGGACAGGAATTACCGGATGCTATTTTGCCGGGAATTTATAGTATGGGTTATTGGGATGCTAAAACTGATCAGAACTGGGGGTTGGACTGGCATCGGAATGAAGGAATAGAATTTTCGTTTATGGAGTCTGGTAGTTTATATTTTTCTACTGAAAGTGAGACTGTTCATCTTCACCCCGGTAGCTTAACCATAACTAAACCGTGGCAATTACATAAGGTCGGTAATCCGATCGTAACGATAGGTAAGCAATACTGGATTATTATTGATGTTGGTGTGAGGCAACCTCATCAAGAATGGAAGTGGCCTGACTGGATCATTCTTTCAAAAGAAGATTTAGAATATCTGACAAAGATCTTACGTGAGAATGATGTTAGGGTTTGGCAATCGGATAAGAAAATACAAGAATGTTTTATCGAGATAGGGAAGTGTCTGGATCATGCGGAAATAGAAATTCCGCAATCTAGGCTCAATATCTTAATCAACAGCTTATTGCTAGAGATCTTAAGTCTCTTTAAAAAGGGGGATATTGAGTTTGACCAATCGTTAACACACAATCTAAGAACTGTTGAAATCTTTTTAAACCACTTGCGTACTGATTTTGAAAAATCATGGACACTTGAAGATATGGCTGAACACTGTGGACTTGGAAAAACGAGTCTATCAAAATATTGTAAGCATTTAACAAATATGACTCCTGTCAATTATTTAATTAATATCAGATTGGAAGCTGCGGCAAAAATGCTGATTGATCAGGAGGAAGAACATGTGGCCAACCTTGGTTATTCTTGTGGTTTTACTAGTTCTCAATATTTTGCTACTGCCTTTAAAAAAAGATTTAAGTGCAGTCCGAGCGAGTACCGCAACAGATTTAATAATGGATATGTGGGAAAGATTGCTTAAATTCTGATTTCTATTTATGAAAGCGGAATTGTGGTTTTTGATGGATGAAAATATGTTCATTATTTAACAACGATATATATTAAACATGTCGCATATTTTTTAGTGCTATTTTTAGCGTTGTCAATACATTTTTTTATTCTTTAGTTTAGTGGCGCTATAAGTCGATAGAAATTATAAGGAGGGAAAATGTGCAACATGTGATTGTAAATAGGGAATTTAATCACCAACTAAACCACCAATAAGATCAATTAATATGAAAGTACTTCCATTTACTTTGCTAATACCTGATGGTAAGAGTATGCTATCGGAAAGGGTTGAATTGCCACATTTTTATCAGCATATGCATCATCATAATGAATATGAAATTACTTGGGTTGAACAAGGTGAAGGAACTTTGCTAGTTGGAAATAATATGCATAGTTTTCGTTCAGGAGATATTTTTCTAATTGGAACAAATGTCCCTCATGTATTTAAATCTAATCCGGAATATTTCAAAATGAAAGATCGGTTAAAAGTAAAGGCATGTTCATTATACTTTAATCTTTCGGGGATATTATCAGGTCTATTCCAATTGCCAGAGATGTATGTGTTACGTTCGTTTTTAAATCAGAATAAGCAAGGTTTTCAGATACCAGGCAGGTATACAGCCGATATTGCAAATCTAATGCTCCGACTTCATAATGCTAGTGGTGTGGATGTACTGTTACAGTTACTTGTCTTATTGAACCAATTGAAAGAAATGTCACCTCATTTATTACCATTAAGCAACGATGTGTATTCGTCTGATCTTAATGCGAATGAAGGAGTGCGATTTGATGCTATTATCAATTATATCATGCAAAACTTTAATAGTCAGATTACTTTAGAGGATGTTGCAAATGAGGCACATATGACACCTCAGGCTTTTTGCCGTTATTTTAAAAAACATACCGGAAATACTTTTGTTACCTTTCTTAATGAGATCAGAATTAATGATGCCTGCAAAAGCTTATTGACAGGAAAACATAAGGACCGTATATCTGGCGTTGCATATCAAGTGGGATTTAATAGCTTGACAAATTTTAACCGGGCTTTTAAAAGTGTGGTTGGGCAATCACCAAAAGCTTATATAAATGCCTATCATCATGTTAGCAAAGGAAGTTCTCTGACAACTGTCTAATTTTTTCTTTAGATTTGGATGGCAGTGCAATGATCAATTTTACTTAAATAATGTATAATAGAATATGCTTAAGGCTACAGAAATTAAATTTCCGATCAGATAATAGTCATTATAAGCCGCTTCTTTTTTGATGTTTTCAGGAGTGTCTTCTTTATCCGCGCGTTTAAGTCTCGTTCCTAATTTTAAAGCGCCAAAGAGTGTGAGCACATGTGGAAAACCTTGACATAAACTATAAGTCATAAATAAACGTTCCAAAATACCTTTTACTGTAGATTTAGGATCAAACTTTTTGTTGTTGACCGATTTAGGCGTGAAAAGCCAAAATAGAAGACTAAGAAGGACTTCTGAAAAAAGAATGATTATTATTTTATAAACGAAGTGCATGGGGCAGTTTACTTATTGATTTTAAAATTGTTTTAGTTGCTTCATAAGATGAAATATTTAAAGTTTTCTCACGTTTCCAAATCTGCGATCTTGTTTTATTTATTTTTTCAGCAACAATCTTATAATCATTAAATTTAATAAATGCAGAGATTAAATTATAATCTTTCTCGGGATTCCATTTGTCAATGATATTTTCGAAGATAAGAAATGTATTGTTTAGAAGAGAGTCTAAATTAATATCTCCGATCTGTATGTAAAATCTTTGAGAATTGGTCTTCATACTGTTGAGTTTGTATCGTGCATCGCGTAATCCTTCACCTAACATTTCATAGGCAATTCTCTTATTAATGTTGGTTTCAATATCACCGTAAATAAGCACGTAGCGTAATTGAAAATCAAACCCTTGTATGATAATTTCTTCTTCTAGTGCAATAATGATATTTAATGCTGTTTCTAAATCCTTTGTTAGTCCCTGAAATTCATCGCCAAGTGTGATGGTAAGCGGAGATAATAGACTGTTTTCATAATCATGATTGATTTTGCTTACTGTTTCTTTAAAGTTTTGCATCAACAATGCTTGATTTTTTTGACCGCTTCCAATCACATCGCTCATCAATATAAAGTGTTTCATGATAAATGATTTTTATTACTTTATGTCAAATATAATGAAACAAAGTGTTTTATTTCATTAAAAATGAAATTACAAAAAACATGGAAGCATTTTTTTAATAGCTCTTGACCATGACTTATTAGTATTTTGAAATGTTTATGAGTTTTCTTTAAGTATATTTTCTAATAATGTTGTTAGATGTTCTATTTTGATATTACCATTCACAATCCGATTGGTTCTCATATCGACTAGAATATAACGAGGGTATGACACTATGCCGGCTTCAACTTGGAAAGCCGGGTATTGCTTTGAATCTAACCAATAATTGATAAAGTTAAAATTGTGGTTTTGTAAATATAATCTCCAATCCTGCATTTTACTGTCCATCGATATGCTTATAAACTTTAATTGACTTTGATCTGCATATGCTTTTGATATTCTTGAGAATTCGGGATGTTGCTGTCTACAAGGGCCACATGCAGTGTGCCAAAAATCAATAACTAGATAGTTTGAATTACCACTAACTTCTTTTAGACTTTTAACCTTATTATTTTGCGATGTTAATGTGATTAAAGGAAATAGAGCGTTTTTCTTATCACTATAGGTTAAAACCATGTTGTCATAGGCATTATAGAGTAAGGTTGCTTTTTTACTTCCAATAGTTGCAGTATCGATGCGTAAAACCGTGTTTAAAATTTGTTCTCGATTTTTGTATACATGCCCCGAATTTACATAGTAAAACGAGGGGTTAGCTATCATAGATAATAACATCTCATAGGATACCAATGATTGAGGATAATTATTCAAAATAATTAAATATTGCGCTAGTTTGTTACGATCCCATTCTTCTTGACGGCTATTATCAGTTTGTAATAGCGGATCGCCAAATTCCCTATTTATTGCTACGATTTTTTGCATCTTCTCATTTAAAATCGAATTTTTAACATATATAATTTTTGTGTCATTATCGATACTGCAGTTTATATTTTTACGATCAATAATTACGGAGATTAAATCTCTATTGGGATTAATGTCCCCATTGCTAAAAGCTATATTTAATGCATTAAAATCTTTATAAATCGAATCAGAAACGATAAAAGTTTCTGAACCCGAAATATCTTTCGTTATTTCTTTTTTTAGTTTAAAGCTAAAACGCTTATTGACAATTTGCTGCTGATCTAATTTGCTACCTTCATATAACCGATAAATATATTTCGGAATAGGATTTTTTCCATAAATATTGCCATAAATGGTCACTTCTTGTGCTTGCGCAGTTACCTGACAAAAAATAATAAACAAGATAATTTTGACTACTTGTGTCATATATTAATAGGATTTTATATTGGTTTATAATGATATATTTCTTATCACTAAATGAATATAAAGATTAAATTTCACTATATCTCATTAATGGGGAAATTTAGTTGTATAATATATTGATTATTAAAGATGACGAGAGATCTAAATGAATGAAATTTTTAAATAAAGCATTTTTAATAAGAATGCCAATCAATCATCTCTATTAAAATAAATTGTTACTTGCGTTAATCCTTTTATATTTATGTCTGTCGAATATAGACACCATCAATCCTTTTTTATGTTAAAGAAATCTTATTTAATTGCTGTTTTTTTGTTTTGCTTTTGCCTTGTTCACGGTCAAAATCGAAGTAGTCGAGGAGGAAATGTAACTGTATTTTCGGATCAGGAAGCATTCTACTTATACATCAATGGAATTCAGTATAACGAACGGCCCACGAAACAAATCAGAGTGGAGCGGATGAAAGACCATAGCTACGATATTCAGGTTGATTTTGTCGGAAGAGAAAAATCGACACTTTTAAAAAGGGGTATTTCAATGGTTAATGAAGAAGGTTCTTTTTTGGATTTGACTTATTTGGCTAATGCTTCCAGAAGTAACAGAACTCGTAGTTTGACTTTGTATGCTTTATTTCCTGCAGAAGAGGATATGCCTGACTCGCGTACAGCACATGTATTTATTTACGGTCGCCCTAAGCAAATGATTGAGGGAGAGTTTGATCCAGGATCTGGTGGTGATGATTATTATGGAGAACACATGACGAATGCAGAGTTTAATGCTTTTTTGAAAACGATAGATCAAGCTGGATTCGATAATGACAAATTGAAAATAGCTGGTATGACTGCTCCTCAGGTTGCATTTTCGGTGAATCAAATCAGAGAGGTACTTAAGAAGTTTTCTTGGGATGAGGGTAAGATTGCTTTTGCAAAAATGGCCTATCCTAATTGCCCGGAAAAAAGAAACTATATGAACTTAACTGATCAACTTGCTTTTGGAGATAGTAAAAATAAATTGATGGATTTTATAAAAAATCAACCTGTCGATCGTGATTATCTGGAGAGAATGACTGAGGTTGAGCTGAATGATCTGATTAAAGCAATGAGACAGAATGGATTTGATGACGATAAACTTAAAGTACTCGGAACTGTAAGTGGAAAGGTCGCTTTTCCTGTTGCTTCGATTAAAAGAATTCTCAAAGAACTAAGTTGGGATCAGGGAAAGCTATCTGCAGCACAAAAGCTGTATCCGAATTGTATAGATAAACGTAATTATGCAACCTTGTTAGAAGAGTTTACTTTCTTGGATTACAAAGATAAATTCACAGCATTTGTGAGAAATCAAAAATAAGTGAAGCTCTAATCAAATAAGGATCGCTAAATATAGTGATCCTTATTTTTTGAGACTTAAGGATGCTCAGTCAAAGAGATCGATTCAAAAGGCAATTTACTTTCAAGCCATTGTAAGATTTCGATATATACCTTTTCTTTGATCGATTCATTGAGAAGTTCATGACGCATCATCGGATGCAGATGGTATTTTACATCCAGATTGCCGTGATCAATAAGATCTTCAGCGGTCTTAATAACACCTTTTCCAAAATTACCTATAGGATCTTCTTCACCGCTTTCTAATAGAAATGGAAGTTGATTTGGAATGCCATCCGTCCAGTTTGGACCGGAACCACGATTGGCAACATATGCAGTCGCATAAAAAGCGTTGTTGGAAAATGGAATTCCACATAGTGTATCAGCTAAAAAATGGTCACGGTTTTCTTTTGCTAAACTCAACCAGTTGCTATTTTTTTGGTTAGGTTCATTTTTAAATTTTTTATTATTAAATGCACCAAATGAATAGTTAATAAAACTTGATCTGGTTTTAGGAAACATTTTGTTCAATAAAGCGAGTAGTCTTTCTCCTACAACAGCGGATTTATCCATTGTACCTGTACCGATGAGTACGGCTCCATGGAATAGATCACCAATTTCTTGTAAAACACAACGGGTAATAAAAGAACCCATAGAATGTCCTATAATAAAATGTGGTAGATCGGGATACTGTTTTGCAATTAATTTTGCCATCTCAATACCATCGTCTACTAATCTAACTCCCGGGTTTTCGCGTTGTATAAATCCTAATGCATCTTTATTTTTAACGGAGCGACCATGTCCCAGATGATCATAGGTCATTACTAAAAAGCCGTTTGTTGCGAGAAATCTTGCAAAATCATCATAACGTCCACTATGTTCCTGCATGCCGTGCAATATGAGTATTGTTGCTTTGGCTTTTTTTTCCGTGGGGAAGTAAAGAGTTTTAAAGATGTCATGTGTACCGCCTATGGTATCTGTAATCTCATGAAAACTAGATTCAAGATGTATCATGTTTAATAAATCAATTGGGGTAAATCCTAAAAATATCTATTTAAAATGCTTGATGCTTGATCTTTAATCCAAAATTATGGCCTGTTGATTCACAAACAATAAACAGATGTAAGATAAGTCTTTTTTACCTAATTCTAGAAATTGTCTTTTATAGATGATTGAGAATGCTTGTGAAATTATGATTTATTGATAAGACGTTTCTTACGCTGAGATAACATGTATTTTTTATTCAAAAGTTCTTTTCGTAAAATATGGTCATTTATGCGAGACTTGCTTTTAGCTTGGCGAGTAGATCGCTGGCCTTCGTATTGTCTATACTAATTTTTCTGATTGTTGCTCTTTTTCCTTTATCTTTTTGTTTGATTATTTTTAGCAGATCTTCAGTATATTCATTCTTGTATTTACTGATGTCAAATGGTTTGCTATGTTGTTTTATGAGTTGAAGAGCCATATCCATTTCATTCTTCTGAATTTTGATTGTAGTGGGTAACTTTAACTCAGAAATAGCCCTAATCTCTTGCTCATATCGGATCTTATTAAGCAATAATGTGCCCTTGTAGGGTCTGACTATGGCAAGGTGTTCAACATTGCGCATGACGAATGATCCAAGTCCAGCAGTTTTACTCTTTTCAAGTGCTTTTGTGAGTAATTGATACGCTTTTTCGCCACCTTTTTGAGGTTCAAGATAATAAGGAGTGTCAAAATAGATGCTATCAACTTCGTTGAGTTGTACAAAAGCATGTAAGCCAATAATCTTTGTTTTTTCTGGACTCGCTTCTTCAAAGTCAGCATCTTCTAAGATGACATAATGATCTTTAAGAAAATATCCTTTCACAATGTTTTCCCAAACAACTTCTTTTCCGGTTTTTTCGTTTACTCTTTTAAATTTAATATTAGCTTGGTCTTTACGATCGAGCATATCCAGATCTAGACTGCTACTTTCCGTAGCACTGTATAATTTTACTGGAATATTAACGAGCCCAAATCCTATAGCTCCCGTCCAAATAGCGCGCATAGTGAATGAATTTTACTGTTTACAACTAGGAATTAAATTCTTTAAAAGTTTATTTCCAGTTTATAGGGAGCAAGTCTGTTTTAGCCTCCTTAATACTTGATCGATGTATTCCGGAAATTGCGTTAAGGCTTCTCTTAGGTGTCGTTCGCCTTCTATAAATCCTTCTCTTCGTGCAATTTCTAGCGCCGAAAGGTATACTTTTTCAAGATAACCCTCTGGCATTTGTACAGAATCTAAGTCAGTGTTGCTCATAGCTTTAAAATTAAATATTGATGTTTTTCGTTGTTGACTGATTTGGTATAGCTTTAAATAAATGATAACTGCTATCCTTTAAATATATAACATATTGATCTGTAAATGGTTTTAATTTAATATGTTATTTTTAAATTGTTTTACGGATTATTTTGATGTAAAAGTTTTACTAAACTAAAGATGGTATTTATCAAAATTTACAATTATTTATCTTCTAAATGTCGCGAAAATACTAGACAATAATTTGTATAGTATCGATGGGTATATGTGAAGATTTTGAGCAGTATAAGGGAACTGACTGAATAATGGAATGGCAGGTAAAAGCATAATCGATAAGAATCGGTTTAGGCTGTTTCGATAAATGAAAAGAGTTGAATAATGCTTATACCGTACATAATCTTCTGCGTTCCTTTTTAAGAAATTTAGATTTACTGTTCTCTTCATTTATGATGGGAAAAATTAAAAAAAGTAAAGTACAGCCCCTAAAGAAAGCAGGGAAATGATGACCCAAAGTATTATTCCTTGAAGTAATGGTTTGATACCCATCTCGATAATGAGTTTACGGCTTAGTCCACAACCTATTAGAAAAAGAGTTAGTGTTAAACCTGTTTTTGCAAAAGAAGTAATGATATGCTGATAGTTATGGATGCTTGGTATATAACTATTTGCCAACATGGCTACTACAAAAAGTCCTATAAACCACGGAATTTTTACTTTTGGATCATTGGTTTTAA
The DNA here is from genome assembly GCF_004342035.1 of Sphingobacterium sp. JUb20. Classification (NCBI taxonomy): domain Bacteria; kingdom Pseudomonadati; phylum Bacteroidota; class Sphingobacteriia; order Sphingobacteriales; family Sphingobacteriaceae; genus Sphingobacterium; species Sphingobacterium sp. JUb20. The sequence continues at coordinate 280,042 of NZ_SLYV01000005.1, forward strand.
ACAAATAAGCTGCTAAAAAAGCAACAGGTATGATCCATAATGCTCTACCTAATTTAGCTGTTGTTGCTATTGCTAATGCCTCAGGACCATATTTATTGGCAGCGCCGACTACCGAGCTGGTGTCATGAATAGCGATAGCACTCCATATTCCGAATTGAAGTTGAGAAAGATCAAGCGCATGTCCAACTGCAGGAAATATAAACAGTGCAGCAGCATTAAGGGTAAATATAGTCCCTAATGCAATAGAAAGTTGTTTTTCTTGTACTCTGATAACAGGGGAAATAGCCGCTATTGCGCTTCCACCACAAATAGCTGTGCCGACAGCTATTAGGAAAGATGTTTTATTTTCTATTTTCAAAAGTTTACCAAGGAGATAACCAATAATTAATGTAAATGAGAGGAAGGTCAACGTAAATAGAAAACTTGTTTTTCCTGTTTCTAGCGCTTTGTCTACTTGCATGCCAAAACCTAAGCCCACCACAGAAGCCTGTAATAAAATATGTGTTACTTTTTGATTGAGATGGAGGTAAGGATGCCCAACTGTTTGGGCAATAATTATTCCTAGTAGGAGTGCTATAGGAGGTGAGATGAGTGCTGGTATACAGCAAGAGATAGCTATTGTTACAAATATAATTTGTTGGAGACGATTATTCTTTCGAAGTACTATTTTGTCTTTTATTTCCATCCTTATCCTTTCGTTACTAATCCTTCTCTTATTTGTATTTTTGAATGGTACAAATGTCGTAAACACAAAATCTTAATAGAAATGGCGATTTGTTATTGGGTATTACATATGGTTATAGCTATTTATTCATATTTGTTATGGTGGTGCTTTTATAAAGTACTTGAGGTGAATTGGCTTTAATCATAAGGGAGGAGTTTAAAAAAAATGCTTTTAATTTTTCTTCAAGTGTCGGATTTGAAAGGATGCAATAATGAGGCATCAAAACTATAGGGTATCAAAGCAATTCCTCAGAATTATTTAATTGGTATTGATGGAAAGACTGGTGTTATTAATATTAGCGAGTTTTTTTATCTATAAAATTAGTAATAATGTTTAAAGGTAAATTGTTTTACTTTGTATTGCAACATAGAGGTGAGTCAGAAGTTTTAGTTCTGACCTTTTTTATGCATTTGATTTGTGGTTAATCTTTGGTGTTGTTGTTTTTATTTATTGTTTTAATGTTAGATTAAATTAATTTATAATATAGAGATATCCTACTGCATTTAAAAATAGATTTTTTGAGCTTTTAACATTTAGTAGCAGATTCTTGAATACTTTCAATAAGAATTGAATATACTATTTACATTGATAATTTATTAGGGTTTGCAGCCTGTAACATTAAGCATTACTTTTTAAAAACTACAGATCAAAAAAATATCTCTTAAGTAGTTAATTTTTATTTTGTTTTTTTTGACTATCATGTAAGATTGCTGTGTTCATGTTTAATATTTGATTTTTAAATAAAAAATTAATAAATTTATATAACCAATAAAATCAAAGCTTATGCGAAAGTTATTTCAAAATAATCTTGGACTAAGATCTATAGTATTGTACATTCTGCTATGTATACTCGTTGTCGTTATCAGTGTTGTTTTTCTTCAATATCATAAACTCATAATTGTAAATGCTTTAGATAAAGCTTCTATAAATGGGACTTATATTCTTTACTCTTTGCTTGTAATAAGTTCATTAACTCTTGTAACGACATTTTTTGTTTCTCCCATATTCTTTTTTGAATATCTACAAAATGAAAATGTTGATTATGCTTTGGTGAAATTGTTACCCTATTTGCCTATGGTTAGTGTATTTTGTATATATTTTCTTTTATTTGGACCTGGCTATAATGAATTTACTAGTGAGGATAAGTGGGGTTTGATAGATACTGTTTATATAATATTGTCTGGAGTCACTGTATTGATTGCTGGTGTTATTGTTTTACATTTTATAAAAGGTTTTCAGTCTATTTTTAAAAATGCGATGGTTTTTGCCTATAATCAAAGTTATGGTAAAGCTGGAGATCAGTTTAGTTTAGATGATTTTAGAAAGCTTCCAATAAAAGAAAATGAAGGGCCAAAGTGTGAGGAAAATCCAAATGACGAATTGATTAAAAGGGTTGAGAAGTTAATTAATTCTACAGAAGAGTTGGAAGTTGAACCCATTGGAGATGTTAATTTTAATATCGTAATTTATGTTTACGGTGATGGCTTTGATTACTGTTTGTTAGATTCCGGATTGGATATTCCGTTTATCTTTGGTGATGAAAATCCGGAAATAGTATTAGCAGAGTGTCACTTTTTACATATTAATATAGCTTTATATTTTAGGATAGATCAAGTGTATATTTTTAACTTTGAAGATAATTATGTTGTTTTAAATCCCGCCATCGATCGAAATTTACATAATATTAGAAGTAAGCGTGTGAATGAAAAACTAAATAGTTATCGTGTTAAAGGTAAACCTTCTGGTTATTTTCATATACATCCAAGTCTAGGTGATAAACTTCGTATAATTGTAGATGGATATGCAAATAAGCGTTTCAATCACTAATATTTGTCATTCAATTTTGTCGGATAATTATTTTTCATCCTTCTTATTCGTTTTAAAATAGCTATTGTTCTTTTTGTCATAAATTTTATGATATAAAAATAATCATCAACATATATTAAATTAATGGTTTCTTGTAATAAATTACGATTGATATAGTTTTTCATTATTGTACTGGGGAAGAGGTTTGAAAGGATTTTATTTTTATATTTTTTAGGAGTTATGAGTTTAGTTCACTAACTTCATTATTGAAAAAAATGATTTATTGAACCAATATTCTGAAGCAAACATGCTTTTGGGATAGACCTAAACTTGCTCTAATGATCTTGACCGTCATTGTATTAAGCTTGTTTTTGCTAATTGTTCTTATTACACAGGCAAAAATAAATGCTTTTCTATCTTTTTTAATAGTTTCTGTTATTTCTGGAATTTTGCTAGGCATGCCTTTGGAGCGTCTTATTCTCGCTATTGAAAAAGGTATTGGCTCAGTAATGGGAAGCCTCATGTTAATTTTGGTACTAGGTGCTATGCTTGGGAAAATTGTTGCAGATACTGGAGCCGCCGAGCGTATAGCGGCAGTCATGGTACGATTAATGGGAGAGAAGTATATCCAATGGGGTTTGATGTTGACTGGTTTTATAGTCGGAATCCCTCTTTTTTATGGAGTAGGATTTGTCCTGTTAGTGCCACTGATATTTTCAATATCCTATCGCTATAAACTTCCTGCCGTATATATTGGTCTTCCTATGCTTGCCGCATTATCAGTGACACATGGATTCATACCCCCGCATCCTTCTCCTGTGGCACTAGTGGCATTATTTCATGCCGATATGGGAGTAACATTGATTTACGGGCTGCTAATTGCAACTCCTGCAATAATTATAGGAGGTCCTATTTTTGGAATGACACTACGAAATATAAGACCAAAGCACGAGCTGTTTTTTAAACCGGTTGGTACTGAAGTAGGTAGTGATTATAGTGTGCCCAGTGCATGGATTAGTTTTTTAGCCTCGCTATTTCCGGTTTTTTTATTGATTATCGGTACTGTTCTTCCATATGTAATTGATACGGATAATGAAAAATTATTGTCTTGGGTGAAATTCATTTCAAATCCAACCCTCGTTATGTTACTGGCTATTTTATTTGCAGGATATAGCTTGGGCATAAAACAGGGGCGAAGTATCAAGTCAATTATGGAGATCTTTGATGGAGCTGTGAGAGATATAGCAATGATTTTATTTATTATTGCAGGCTCAGGTGTATTCAAACAAGTAATGGAAGATAGTGGGGTCAGTTTGGCACTCGCTAATTATTTACAGACTTTACCCATTCATCCATTGGTTTTAGCGTGGTTAATAACTGCTGTGATACGAGGATGTATCGGTTCAGCAACAGTGGCTGCGTTAACAGCGGCTGGTGTGTTATTGCCACTAGCTACAGGTGGGCATATTCATCCAAGTTTGATGGTTCTCGCAATTGGAGCAGGCAGTTTGATGTTTTCACATGTTAACGATGCTGGTTTTTGGCTATTTAAAGAATACTTTGGGTTGAGTGTTAAGGATACGCTTTTATCATGGTCAATCATGGAAGCTATAGTATCTGTTGTCGGTTTACTTGCTGTCCTAGCGTTGGATATGATCATTACTTAAAATTTAATTACCTTAAATAATAATTTGAATAACATAAAATATATAACATATTATGAATTATAACGCAGATGAACAATTTGAAAAATTAGGTTTAACATTACCTCCGGCACCTGCACCTAAGGGTGTTTATAAACCTTTTGTAATTGATGGTAAATATCTCTATTTATCTGGTCATGGGCCTGTACAAGATGATGCATCATTAATTATCGGTCGAATAGGAGCAAGCATTAATCCTGAGGAAGGTAAACTTGCCGCAAGACAGGTCGGATTAACAATGCTTTCTACTATAAAAACTAATCTAGGTAGCCTTAATCGTATAAAACGTGTAATCAAGGTGTTGGGAATGGTCAATTGTACTTCTGATTTTGAAGCACATCCAGCTATTATTAATGGTTGCAGTGAATTGTTTGCTGCTGTTTGGGGAACTGAGAATGGAATAGGAACGCGTAGTGCGGTTGGATTTGGATCACTTCCGGATAATATTCCTGTAGAAATAGAAGCTTTGTTTGAATTACATGAAACAGTATGATTAAGCATTGGTATGAATTAAATGATGTTTCTGAAGTAGACTCTCCCGCACTCCTGGTTTATGAAGAGCGGGTTGTCGATAATATTCAAAAAGCTATTGAGATGGTAGGGGGCGATTGTAGCCGGATTCGTCCACATGTCAAAACAAATAAATCGACAGATGTCTGTATTGCTTTAAGGAAAGCGGGTATAAATCAATTTAAATGTGCTACTATAGCTGAAGCTGAAATTTTGGGAGATGTAGGAGCTAAAGACGTCCTATTGGCTTATCAGCCAACAGGTCCTAAGATTGAGCGTCTGATTAAGCTCAAAAAACATTATGGTAAAACCAATTATTCGTGCTTAATCGATCATAATGAGAGCGCTCGGGCATTAAATAGGGCATGTGTTTTAGCAGACTGCTCTATGGATGTGTATATTGATGTAAATATTGGGATGAATAGGACGGGGGTAGCATTGGAAGAGGTCGAGAAGTTAGCCGTGACCATACTGTCACTTCCAGGGCTTCGTTTGATGGGGGTACATGGATATGATGGTCATATCCATGACCCTGATCTCAAAATCAGAGAAGAACAAAGTGCTATATCATATGCATTATTAAGTAAAGCACATTTATTATTAAACCAATTATGTAGCTCAATATCAAGGATGATTATCGGAGGTTCACCTTCTTTTACTTTTCACGCAGATAGAACTGATGTGATTTGTAGTCCAGGAACGTTTGTATTTTGGGACTATGGTTATGGAGAAACTCTAAAAGAGCAACCTTTTGATTATGCGGCATTACTGTTAACCCGTGTTATAAGTATTGTTGATCAGCATCATATTTGTTTGGATTTGGGATATAAAGCTGTCGCAAGTGAATCAGCTTTACCGCGTGTCAAATTTTTAGATCAACCCGATCTTGAAGTCGTAAGCCAAAGTGAAGAACATATGGTCGTAAAGGTTCCAAATGCACAAGTATACGAAATAGGTGCAGCTTTCTATGCTGTACCAAAGCATATATGTCCAACTGTGGCATTGTACGAAAAATTGGTGGTCATCACTGATGGAGAGGTCGATAATTATTGGTATGTTACCGCTAGAGATAGAAAGATTAATTTCTAAAGGATGAAAAAACAAAGATTGATTTTTGATGCGCATTTAGATCTTAGTATGAATGCAATGGAATGGAATCGGGATTTAAGACTTCCGATTGCTGAACTAAATAGTAGAGAGCAGGGGATGGACGATAAACCTGATCGTGGAAATGCAACAGTCTCTTTTGGTGAACTGAAAAGGGGGAATATTGGCCTAGTTGTCGCTACTCAAATTGCAAGATACGTGGAGAAGGGAAGTTCTTTGCCTGGTTGGTATTCTCCAGAACAAGCTTGGGCACAAACACAAGGGCAATTAGCTTGGTATAGAGCAATGGAAAAGGATGGGCATATGCGCATGATCAAAACTAAAACGGATTTAGAAGAGCATATCATTCTTTGGAATGATGAGACCAATAAATCAAATAAACCAATCGGTTTTCTGCTAAGTTTAGAGGGAGCCGATTCTTTAATTGATTTATCTTATCTCGAATATGCTTATGAGCAGGGATTACGTGCGGTTGGGCCAGCTCATTATGGACCAGGAAGGTATGCGAATGGTACGGACTCAAATGGGAGACTAAATGCAAAGGGAATAGCGTTATTAAGGGAGATGGAACGCCTTAATGTTATTTTAGATGCAACTCATCTTAATGATGATGCTTTTTGGGATGCTATGGATAGATTTAATGGTCCAATATGGGCTAGTCACAACAACTGTCGCGCACTTGTCAACCATAATAGACAATTTAGCGATGATATGATCAAAATCTTGATTTCGAAAAAAGCAGTAATTGGGGTGGCTTTAGATGCCTGGATGATGGTTCCCAGATGGGTAAGAGGCGTATCTGAACCTAAGACAATGAATTGTTCATTAGAGGTAATGGCCAATCATATTGACCATATCTGTCAATTGGCCGGTAATACAAATCATGTCGGTGTAGGAAGTGATCTTGACGGCGCTTTTGGTAAAGAACAATGTCCATATGACCTGAAAACTATTGCTGATATGCAGTTGGTTTTTGATATATTGTCACAAAGGGGATATAGTGAGGATGCTTTAGATAAAATAGCACATTTGAACTGGATTAATTTTTTGCGAAATTGCTTATAAATGGTCCGTTTTTTAGCGAATACGTGTTTTATACTTACCATACAATCGTTATAATTTGAATGATATTTCTCTGTAGAAAGTACTTCTAAATAATTAAAAATAAGATTTTTATAACTGTTAATAATCTTTTGTGCTTAAATTGTATAACAATGTGATCATTGATGTGTTTTATAAAAAGAATTTATTAGTCACTTTTATTGTTGATATGTATGTATAAACCCGTTCAAGTTAATCGGAAAGATATTTATTTTAGGCCTGATACCAAACGTGTCCTTGCTCGTTTTTTTTCACTAGGTGATGAACGTTCCATTAAAGTAATTCGTCGGGTACTACAATTATCGGATGAAAAACAAAAGGAAGTTTTTGGACAGGTTTTGCGAAGTTATTCTCAGCGACACCGCAGTATTGTGAAGGTGTTTGAGCGTAATTTTGATCGCATAAGACATCTATTGGAAAGATTAGAAATGCCGACGGATAAAATATCGATGACAGCCAAATTATTAATTGGTTCTTATTTTACGATGGAATATTCCATAGAATCGGCAGCTTTGTTTAATCCATCTATTGTTGAGCATCCAGATCAGAGCGAGCTTTATAAAGGGGAGAAGAGGGTTATTATCAGTTTTAGAGCAACCGGTGAGGGGCATGTATCTTCGATCGTATTCCGCTCTGGTTATATTGATACGGAAAATAATATTCATCTAGATGTTGTGGGAACATTGTTGGACAAGCCTATCAATATTAAGAATCATCGGTATAATAAGAATAGCTTCATTTCTAAATTGGTTGAGTTGCATCCAAAAGATGCGACGGCTATGCAAAAGCTTAGCGAAAATCTAACAGAAACATTTACATATGAGGAGCTGAAGAGATATGTGGAGGGAATACGTGCTGAAATAGAGCATACAGAGGATAATGATAGTATATTGAAGCAAGCGATATGGCTCGCTTCATCGCATTATGAGATGACTTTCTCTTTGGATACTTCAATATCTGAAAGGGTTATTTTTCCAATTTCTGATACTGAAAAAAGGGGGATTGAAGATGCGAGATTTGTTCGTTTTATAACACCGAAGGGAGAGGTTATTTATTATGCAACTTATACTGCATATGACGGATTTAGTATTTTACCAAAACTATTGACAACTAAGGATTTTTATCATTTTACAGTCAAGCCCATCCATGGAGAAATTGCAAATAAAGGTGCCGCGATTTTTCCGCGAAAGATCAAAGGGAAATATGCTATGCTATGTCGTATTGATGGTGAAAATAATTATATCGCCTATTCCGATTATATCAACATTTGGAATGAAGCTATTCATTTAGTGCAAGAACCTGAAAGTCCATATGAGTTTATACAGATCGGAAACTGCGGTTCCCCAATTGAAACCGCAGCCGGATGGTTAATTATTACACACTCTGTTGGCCCTATGCGCGAGTATTCAATTGGGGCTTCATTATTAGATTTGGAAAATCCACATATAGAAATTGGACGCCTTAGTCTCCCCATTTTAACCCCTAATGATATGGAAAGAGAAGGGTATGTCCCAAATGTTGTCTATTCATGTGGTGCTATAGTTCATAATGATCAGTTAATTATGCCTTACGCCATGTCGGACTATGCCTCGACTTATGCGACCATTAACTTGAATGAGTTGATTCAGGCTATTCTTCAACCTGAAATTTGATTTTTAAAGACTTATAAACAGTTAAGTAGGCTATAAAATAACATAACGTGCTTTCTGCTCCTTGATTGCGGTTAATGCCATAAGTTTCTAACCCATCACAGCATCCTTTGGTGCTGTGATCATATAGCGGGAGCTTAAGGTCATTTTCGCCTAAAAACCATTCAAAAGATCGAATCATTTTTTCAAAATATTCTTCATTTTTAGTGATTTCAAATACCTCCCTAAATAAAAGTACTGTGGCTGTAACATCAATGGGCTGTTGTCCGAATTTGCTTATATTCTGATTTTGTTTTGCCCATTTTTGGTTGCCAATAATAGATAAAAACCCATTTTGCATAATGATATTTTCGAGAAAATAAAAGCTTGAAAATCCTATTTTTCTAAGTTTATCATCATTTAAATATTTGGTTGACATGAGTATTGCCAGTGGGATAATCGCATTGTCATATGCCAGAACGGGTTCAAACCATTTCCACTCATCATCAGCACTGGAATCATATTCATGTACTAATTTAAAAGCCAGTTTACGGAGTAACTCTGTGACTCTTTCATCATTTGGCTGTTGTTTTAGATATTCAGCAATACCCATCATCGTATAAGCGATAGCACGTATAGATTTTAAATTCTCAAAGTGTGGCATAGCTTTAAAAAACATATTTGATCCTAACTGATAGAAGTCAACAAAAGGTGCTGTATTAAATAGATATCCCAATGCCCATATAGCCCTACCAAAAGAATCTTCAGATCCGACTTCTTCTAAAAATTCATTCTGAAAATTCATGAAGTTATGAAATAGTCCGTCCTCTCTTTGAGCATAGTAAATGTAATTAAGATAGGTTGAGATTCTCTTTCTAGTATCCTTTTCTCCAAAGGCTTCATATTGCATGAGGCTAACCAAAAGTGCTCTCGCGTTGTCATCCAAACAGTATCCTTCTCGATAGTTAGGTGTTGCAAATGTGGCATGTTGAATAATTCCTACATAATTTGTCAATCGATCAAGATGATCCCATCTGAATTTTGGAAAACGCTCTAACATCGTTATTTTTATATCGGTGTCGAGATTTACTTGTGTAGAGGAGAGCTTTTGGAGTAACTTGACATAAGATCCGCCTAATTTGTTCCAGGTCATTTTTTCACCATGATGGCGAGCCCTACTTCTAAGTTCTTCTAGTTTTTTAGGGTTATCAAATAGGTCAATGAGAATATTCTTTAATTCTTTATGATTTTTAAAATCAAATAAAATGCCTCTTCCATCTGCCAATAAATCTTTCGCATGCCAATAGGGAGTAGATAATACAGCCGCTCCAGCCCCTACAGCAAATGATAATGTTCCACTCGTAATCTGAGCTTCATTAATATAGGGAGTAATATAGATATCACATGCCGTTAAGTAGGTGGTTAGGGTTTCGTTACTGACAAAATCATTGACAAAAATGATGTTGTTTTCCAAGCCCATTTGTTTTATTAAGGCAGTTAGATACTCCCGATATTCTTCGCCAGATTCCAATAAAACGTTTGGATGCGTTTTTCCTACAATAAGGTAAACAGTATTAGGATATTCTTGTACGACCTTTGGAAGTGCATGTATAACTGTTTCAATTCCTTTGTTACGAGCTATAAAGCCAAAAGTAAGGATGATGCGTCTATCTGTCAACTGTAGTTTTTCTTTTGCATCGTTCTGTTGGTAATCAAAGGCTGGAACTCCATGAGGTATTAAACGTATTTTGTTTTCATGTACATGATATATTTTTTGGAGAAGTCCAATTGCATAGGAACTCATGACTACTATGATAGAAGCTCTTTTTGCAATTTCAATCAATATTGCTCTTTCATCAATATTTGGTTTTTCTAATATAGTATGTAAGTTGACCAATAAGGGCATATGAAGTAAATTGATCAAAGAGAGTATGTAAACACCGCTATTACCTCCAAAAATACCATATTCATGTTCCAGCACTACACAATCATATTTATTCTCGTTAATAAAATTGGCTGCTTGGATATAATCTAATTGCTGTTGGGGGTTAATTTCGAAAACAACTTCCTCATTATAAGAATAAGATCGGTCTGAAAGAGCAATAATATGTTGGGTAATAGTTGAATCCTGATGGTCTATGGATTGTAGTAAATCATTGGTAAAAGTTGCTATTCCACATTGTTTTGGCAAATAAGTACTGATGTAGGCTATTTTCATGTTGAATTCTTAAATTTTTTAAATAATTAAATGATTTGATATGCCTGATTTTTTAGTTCAGCTGTTTTTGATGAATTTACCTTATTTATGTTTCATGACTGAAACAGGTTGATATAATGGTATTCGGTGATCATTGTTATTTTTAATGAGTTTATTAAGAATGATCGTATTTATTTTTTAAGGAATGTACATGGTGTTAAAAAAATTATTTATATATGTATTTGATCCTCAAGCTAGGCACGATAGCTTTTCATGGCTGTTGTGCTTGGCTTGAGAGCTATTGAAAGTATAGGTTCTGAATAAATATTAGTGAATTGCCCATATTCAACATACTAAACAATTAGAAATTAGAAAAGTTGAATGTTTTTGAATTGTTGAAGGTACTTCTTTTTAAATCAACAATAGAAATTTCTTTTTACCGTACTGTTAAATATTTGTTAATCGAATCAAATTATCCAGCGCATGAAAACAATTTCACTTCCTAAGTGTTATATCTATAGTATTTACTTTAAAAAAGGAGATTTTATTATGAGCGAATTAACATGGAAAGGTCGTTGGAACGAACTAAAAGGTAAAGTGAAACAACAATATGCAGATCTAACGGATGACGATCTATTGTACGCCGAGGGAAAAGAAGATGAATTATTAGGTAAACTTCAAAAGAAAACCGGAAAAACTAAGGAAGAGGTAGAAGATTGGTTAGATAAATTGAAATAGTAAATTTTAGTTTTATATAGCATAAAAAATGGTTAAGTACGATAAGTGCTTAACCATTTTTTTTTGTCTCCAATAATTTATTATTACAACAGTGCCTGATTCATCTTTTAATGGATTAATATTTTAAAAAATAATACATTTGAATTGTTTGTTGTGAAAAAAAATGATCTGAAAATCAGTAGTTTGCGCATTATTTTTGGTATTTTCCCTTATTTGTGAAAAAAAAATTTTAGCTTTGTGAAGCCCATCCCAAAAGGGCATGTTTTTCATAGGTAGATGAAAAGGTCGCGTTAAGTCTAACACGACCTTTTTTTATTTCCATCGATAGATTTGTTATAAATAATAAGCGCGTGTTTATTTATCAATAGTTTTGAAAATTGTTTATTCAACATATCTAATTTTACTCAATATTTTTTTGATAACACTATTAGTCCTGTATATTTGCTTTTAGAGAAATGAGATGAATAGCTTTGCAAGAGGCGGAGTGGAAGGATTTAAATGGAGATCTTGAAATTTAAAGCTGCTTCAAATAAACTCCAAATAGTTGTTACAACATTACAGTTTTAATTTTAATCAATATCGTGTTTCTTCCGCCATAAACAAAAAAGCCTCACTAAAAGTAAGGCTTTCTAAACAGTGCTCCCAACTGGGCTCGAACCAGTGACCAAAAGATTATGAGTCTTCTACTCTAACCAACTGAGCTATAGGAGCGGTTATTATATTTTGTCAAAATGTAACGTTTACCGCGTTTTGACGATGCAAATATTGATATTTGTATTGATATTTCAAAATAAAAAGATGAAAAAAATTAAAAATATTATCCTCGATTATGGAGATGTGGTCTTTATGATCGACTTTTTGAGGATGGAGTCTGCCTTTAGTGAGTTGGGAATCAAAAATGTACGAGATTATTATGGTCACCGAGCACAAACAAAACTTTTTGATGATTTTGAACAAGGAAAAATTCCCGCAAAAGCATTTCGAGATGGAATTCGTGAAATTTCCGGTATATATTCTTTGACGGATACACAAATAGATGCTGCATGGAATGCCATGTTAATTGGTGTGACGGATGGAAATCATGAATTATTGCTCGATCTTAAAAATGAATATCGCTTATTTTTATTGAGCAATAATAACGAAATTCATTATGGTTGGATTATGGATTATTTAAAAAATAATTTTGACCTCGATGATAATACAGCTTTTTTTGAAAAAGACTATTATTCACATTTAATGGGTATGCGTAAACCTAATGTTGAGATTTTCCAATTTGTATTAAAGGAAAATGGTTTGGTCCCCGATGAGACGGTTTTTATAGATGACAGTCCACAGCATTTAAAGACTGCGAGTGAATTGGGATTAAAAACTTATTTGCTCACTAAACCTGATACCTTATATGATTTAATTTATCGTGAAGGCTTATTGAAAAAATAGTGAGATTCTTTTTGTATATCTCAATCATAATTGTACCTTTGCATCACTTTAAAAATTAAAAGGCTACGAAAGGAGGTATATACAGAGCATGATTATCGTAAATGTAAAAGAAGGAGAATCTTTAGATAGAGCATTAAAACGTTTCAAGAAGAAATTCGAAAAAACAGGAGTTTTAAGAGAACTACGTTCTCGTCAAGCTTATGAAAAGAGATCTGTAACTCGTCGTATTCAAGTTAAGAAAGCGATCTACAAACAAGGATTAAACCAAGAGGTTTCAATCTAAGGTTTCTAAAAAGATATAAAAAAGGGAAAAGTTTACTTTTCCCTTTTTTTATGCGCTTTAATTCGGTAAATTAGTTACAAATAGAATGGATTATGTATATAAAAGAGTTTGAACGGTATCTTCAATATGAAAGGCGCTACTCTAAACACACTTTAATAGCTTATTTACATGAAATTAGTCTGTTTTTAGTGTTTCTAGAGAATGAACATCTTCCATTCGAAGAGGTTGGCCATCGTGATATGCGTCATTATTTCGCCATGATGACAGAAGCGAATAAATCGGCTACGACAGTGAATCGAAGCATCTCGGCATTACGGACTTATTATAAGTTCTTACAGCGGGAGGATATTGTGAAAGATAATCCGATACAAGTGAAAGCTCTGAAAATGCCTAAGAAGTTACCAGTGGTAGTTGAGAAGGATAAATTGATGTTGTTGCTGGACCACTTAGAAGAGAACGTGCATGATTTTGAAAGTCGTCGAAATAAATTGGTGATGGAACTTTTATTTGGTACAGGTATTCGACTTGCAGAATTATTACAAATTCAGGATAGAGATATTGATTATTATAACAAAAATATTCTTATATTCGGTAAAAGGAGTAAGGAAAGGTTAGTTCCTATTAATGGGACATTAATAAAAGAGCTACAGCTTTATTTACACGCTAAAAGTTTATACATTGAAAATAATAAATCAAGTTTCTTAATCGTTACTAAAGAGGGAAAACCGGCCTACGAGAAATTGATCTATAGAATTGTGCATAAATGTCTGTCGATGGTTTCTTCACAACAGAAGAGAAGTCCGCATATTTTGCGACATACTTTCGCGACAGCATTATTGGACAATGGTGCAGATCTTAATGCAATAAAGGAGCTCCTCGGGCATGCGGGGCTTGCGGCAACACAAGTCTACACGCATAATTCTGCGGAGCGGTTAAAGTCTATTTATAAACAAGCTCATCCAAAAGCTTAAAAAAAGGAGGAAAAATGAACATTACTGTGCAATCAATTAAATTTAATGCTGATCAAAAGCTAATTGAGTTTATCCAAAGAAAAACAGGTAAATTGAATCAGTTTTTAGACTCAATCATTGGTGGAGAATGCTATTTACGTTTAGAAAATGTAGATGATGAATCTAATAAGGTATCGGAAATTAAAATAAATATACCAGGGAGTCAACTTTTTGCAAAAGGACAAGCTAAGAGTTTTGAAGAAGCAACTGATATTGCAGTAGAATCCTTAAGGAGACAGATTAATAAACATAAGACCAAAACTAAAACACAGGCCAGTAATCATAAAGAGATCTTGACGACTGAAGAAGAAGAATATTAGTATATAATAGTTTAATAAATGAAAGACTAATCATTATGATTAGTCTTTTTTTGTGTAAAACAAGGAGTTAACAATGCGCATCTGGGCTTCTTTTTATGCTAAAGACAACTATTTATAATTGTTCAAAATAATTTAAAACTTACTTGGATTGATTATAAATAATGATTATTTTTGCTTCATCATAATGAATTAAGAAATGTCAAACAAAATCTGTCCATTAACAAATGTAGAAGAGGTCTTTAAAACTGAAACTGGTGCCATATATCAGTGTAGTCGTAAAAACTGCTATTGGATGGAATTTGCGGGTTCAACGACATCTTTTTCGGTGTCAGACTTTTTTAAATTTAAGAAATCAATAGATAATATTGATGTCGAGAAAATGCTAACAGACACTGCACGTTCTGCGGATTTTACATTGGTAATGCCTTTTCGAACAGAACGTTGCTTTCTCCTGGCAGTTCAAGATGTTTTGAATTTAAGAGATTTGTTAGATGGAGCTAAATTTATGATCGAATTAAATAGTATTGTTAAGGCTTGTTTACGTAGTTCTCAGATTACTGTGTTAGCTTAATTTTCCATTCTTTGTAATTATACTGATTCTAAACAGTTTAACCTTTTTTCCGCTAATTTAGACTGAATTCGTATTGCAAATTTTTTATACAAAAATCTGTAATGTCCCCTATATTTGTAGTGTTCAAGTAAGTCAAGTATTTGAAACTTGATTATTATAATTAGTATTAAAACTTACAGATATGAAAGATTTATTAAAATTAAAATCTTCTTTAACAGAAGAGATCGAAAATATATTAAATGCTCAAATTAAAATTGAAGCACATTCTTCTTCACTATACTTAGCGATGTCATCTTGGTGTGATGATCAAGGTTTGGAGAATGCAGCAGATTTTTTTGCAAAACAGTCCAATGAAGAGCGTGAGCATATGTTGAAAATCTTCAATTATATTAACAATAGAGGCGGTCGTGCTATTTCACCAGAAGTAACAGGTATTCCTTCAGATTTTGATTCATTCCGTGGGATTTTCGAATCAGCATTGGAACAAGAGATGTTCGTTACTGAACAATTTAACAACATCGCAGACAAATGTATGAAAGCTAAAGATTACGTAACATTTAACTTTTTACAATGGTTCTTAGCAGAGCAAGTTGAAGAGGAATTTGTTGCGAGAAGAATCTTAGAATTATTTGATGTAATTGGAGAAGATGGTACTGGACGTTGGGAAATTGATAAACATTTACTTAAAGTTACTTTTGCTGGTGAATAATTAATTTATTCTTATAAATAAAATGAAAGGCGGCTTATTTCAAATAAGCCGCCTTTTTTATATACAACTATTCATTATTTTGCGTTATGGTTGTGTAAATTATTATGTATATTGAGATACAAATAGAATAAGTTGTTTTGATGTCGGATAAATTCGAAATATCAGGAAATACTCATAGGGTCATCTTTCTTATCGTCTTCTTTTTTGTTGTGGGTAATGCACAAGCCCAACTCCAGAAAAAGGAGGTGTACGGATTTGTTGTGGATATCGATGGGCAACCGCTTGCTGGCGTCAATGTGCGTCTGACAACTTCTTTGGATACCGTCATGGCAATTTCTTCCAAAACAGGTTTCTACAAATTTTACCAAATTAAAGGAAGTAATATCCGTTTAAACTACAGTTCTTTAGGCTTACAGATTGTTGATCGTTCTTACCCTCAGTATAATACAACAGATCGTGTTATTGCGGAGACTGTTGTTTTAAAACCACAGGTTTCAGTGCTCAAAGAAATTGTTATTAAGAAATATAAACCAATCGTCTTCAAAGAGGATACGGTTCAATTTAATATGGGAGCTTTCCAGTTTGATCGACGCACACTGCTGGAGGATGCGCTTAAACAGTTACCGAACTTCCAGGTTTCTCGTGATGGCTCTGTATATGCTTTTGGTAAACCGATTACTTCTGTACAAGTAGATGGTAAAAAATTCTTTGGAGGAGATGTGCTTACCGCTACTCGAAATCTTCCTGCGGATTTTATTAAAAATATTCAGGTTATTGATTTTTTCGGAGATGAAGCAAGTGCTAAGGGAACAAAAACTGGTGAGTCTGAGAAAATTCTAAATATTGTTTTGAAAGATGACAAGAAAAAAATAAGTTTTGGACAGGTTACAGGTGGTTTAGGTGATCAAGAACGATACCTCGCGAGTGCAGGTCTCAATAAATTCAATGATGGTCAGGAACTATCTTTTGTAGGATCTGTTAATAATACAAATACGAATCTTTTTTCTTTTGGTTCTCCAAATGGAGGAGGTTCCCGGGATCGTGTAATGGGCGAATTGGCAGACTTTGCCGACCCTACTGATGGTTTTAATGCTATTGGGTCCTTGGGAACAAGTTTTTCCACTAATTTGAATGATAAAATTAGTGCTTTTGGACGTTACAGTTATACAAATACAAAGAATACGACGAGGGGGAATTCCTATCTACAGTCTGTATATGGTAATAACATTATAACCAACCAAGAGGATTATGTAACAAAGACTGTTGATAATGCGCATCATATGAATTGGGGGTTTGATATAAAATTATCTGATTCAGATCTTTTAAAAATATCTCCAACTTTTTCATGGAATAAATCGAAAGGTAATGAATCTAGAGATCGATATATTAAGAATAGACAGATCACAAACGATGGGGAATATGCTTCTGACAACAGTAGTACGAGTCCAAATGCTGAAGTAGACATCTTATATGCCAAAAGTTTTAAGAAGCCAGGACGGAAATTAGTGTACAATTTACATCTGGGATATAATTCAGTCGATAAAAAAGAGGATATAGTTGACCGGAATAAGATTATAGATAGTGCGTTTAATCAAGTGCAAATTAAGGATAGTTTCTTAAATCAATTTGTGAAAAGTGAAAACAAAAATCAAGATATTAAAAGTTCGCTATCTATTATAGAGCCAGTGGACAAGGGCGGAGTATTAGAATTGAATTATGACTTTAGTTACACCTCAATTGATGCAAGGCGGTTAGTTCATGAACGAAATAATGAATTGGTAGATTTTGGTCGAGTTGATTCTCTTAGTTTAAGTTACGATTATGCTTTTTCATCCAATAGAGTTGGCATGAAATATCAACAGGATATATTCAATAAATTTAAATATAATATCGGATTTGCGGTTCAACCAACAGAACTTAAAGGTTTTTCTAAAGATAAATCAATTCAAACATCTTATAGTAATGTAAATCTTATACCAGCAGCGGGGGTCAAATGGAAATTTAATGAGAATTCTGATTTGTCAATTGATTACTTAGGTAAAAATAATCAACCTAATTTCTATCAGATTCAGCCGATATTGGATAATACAAATTCACAAAATATTATACAAGGAAATCCAGAATTACAAGCAGAATTCGCTAACCGTATCTTGGCTAAATATCGAAAATCAATTGTAAAAAGGGGACAATATTTTGAAAGTAGTATTGCTTATAATTTTATTTCAAATAAAATTGTCTCTAATCGGACTACTATTCCTAATTCAACAATACAAAAAACTACCTTCTTAAATACATCGGGTTATTATGATATCAAGGCATACTACTTATTTACTGCAGCTTTGTTTAACGATAATATACAGATGAGTTTGAATGGCAATGCTGATTTTTATAATAATGTCACTTACATAAATGACATTCGTAATGACGGTGGACATTTTTTATATTCGCAGTCTCTGCAATTCAGGTACATGTTTAATGATGTATTTGAAGCTGAACTTAATGGAAATTACGCATTAAACAAAGCTACCTATAAACGACCTTATAATGATCAAATTGTGGCGCATACCGGTGTGCTTGGTTTGGGATCCAAATATTATGTGAGCGCACATGGATCTTTTGGTGTAGAGGTATCGCAAAGGTTAAATTCGGGATATTCATCATCATCATGGACAAATATAAATCCCACAATTATTAATGCATATTTTGAATATACTTTTATGCGTAATAATTTAGCAATGTTACGGATTCAGGGCTTTGATTTACTAAATCAAAATTCAGGTATTACCAGAGATGTAATAGGAAATGATATATTTGACGTTCAAAATGAAAGGTTATCTCGTTATTTTATGGTCTCTTTAAATTTCCGTTTACAAAAATATCCTAAAAAATCATAATGAAAGCAGTTGTTATAACAAAATTTGGTGGACCTGAAGTTTTGAAGATAAAGGAGGTGGATACACCAACTTGTACTGGGCATCAAGTGTTGATTGCTGTAAAAGCAGCAGGTATGAATAGGCCAGATGTGTTTCAACGGAAGGGAAATTATGCGGCCCCTGAAGGTGCCCCCGCTGATATTCCAGGTCTTGAGATTTCGGGAGAAATTGTATCCATTGGTGAGTTGGTAGATGAATGGAAAATTGGTGATCAGGTCTGTGCTCTTTTATCTGGTGGAGGATACGCAGAATATGTCGCTGTTGATCAGGGACAGTGCCTGCTTATACCTAAAGGATTGACTTATGAAGAAGCTGCCGCTTTACCAGAAACATTGTTTACCGTGTACCACAATGTCTTTCAAAGAGGGGAACTAAAATATGGCAATAGCTTTTTAGTTCATGGTGGAAGTGGAGGTATTGGATCAATGGCAATTCAGTTAGCAAAGCTTGCAGGAGCAAAAGTGTATACAACAGTGGGATCGGGTGACAAAGCTACTTACTGTAAAGAATTGGGAGCGTCAGTGATCATTAATTATAAGGAGCAGGACTTTATGGAGATTATTGGAGACAATAAAATTGATGTTATACTTGACAGTATAGGAGGCGATTATTTTGCAAAGAACCTTGAAGTATTGAAACCGGATGGTCATCTGATCTACATTAACGCAATGAAAGGTGCTAAAGTAGAATTAAATCTTTTTAAATTGATGCAAAAACGAATCTACCTATCAGGTAGTCTTTTAAGAAGTAGATCTATTTTATTTAAAAAAAATGTGCGCGATGACATAAATAAACAGATCTTACCTCTAATCAAACCAGGTGTTTTTAAAGCAAATATCTACAAGACCTTTCAATTGGAAGAGGCTTCTGCTGCCCATGCATTGTTAGATTCTGGTGACTTTACAGGAAAGCTTGTCTTTGTTCTTTAAAATAGATGTGCAATTCCTTTTTGATATTGTAATGGAGTAAATCCTGTCGCTTCTTTGAAATATTTGTGAAAACTGACAAAGTTTTGAAAACCACATTCGAAGCAAATTTGTTTCACATTATATTTACGTTCTGCTAACAATTTACAGGCATGCCCAATACGTATTTCGATAAGATATTGAAATAGAGTTTTTCCAGATTTAGCTTTAAAGTAGCGACAAAACGAGTTTGTAGTCATTCCAGTTAATGTCGCAATATCTTCTAACTTGATTTGTGATTTGTAATTTTGTGTAATATAATCCATGATAACAGTCATTCTTCTGAAATCTAGATCTTGACTGTCAATCGGATAATTTTCACTGGACAACAAAGTATAGGCTTCAGATTCTGCTATTAAAGTTAAGACTTCTATTAGTGCTATTATTTTAGTTGAGTTGTTATTGTTTAAAACCTTTTCTATTAGAGATTTAGCTAATTGCAAAATTGATTTATTTAACTGAATTCCCCTTTTAGATTTTTTTAATAAATTCTTTAATTTGTAATTTTCCGGCAGATTAAAGAAAGCGTCGCCAAGAAAATTTTCTTTAAAATGGGAAACTCTAATGTCCGCAGGTTCGGGACAGTTATCATCTAAATAGCAGGAGTCAAATAGCCAATAATGAGGTAAGTTAGATCCAACCAATACAATATCACCATTTGTAAAATTTTTAATACTGTCACCAATAAATTGGGTTCCCGATCCCTTTCCGAAATGAATTAATTCAAGCTCTTCATGGTAGTGCCAAATATTATGATTTTGTGGAATAATATCGTTCCTCACGCTGAATGACTGTACGTTACTATTATTGACTTTTAGTAGTTGTGGTTTCATTTATTAATAAATATATGCACTATATTTTACAGTTCTACTATTTTGAATGGTAATATAGCGTAATAATTGGGTAAAATACTTAAATTTTCTTTCATTAATTATTCCTTATTTTACATAAACCAATGATAAATTATATTTTATATGTCAGTTAGTAAAAATAATAAATTAGCGATTGTACTCGTAACATCCCTCTTTTTCTTTTGGGGCTTTGTTCATAATTTGGACCCTATTTTAATTCCGCATCTTCGTAATGCATTTAGTCTAACGCATTTACAGGCTTCTTTAGTGGATTCAGCTGTTTTTATTGCTTATTTTTTACTAGCTATTCCGGCCGGTATGATCATGAAAAAATATGGTTATAAATCGGGTATTTTAATAGGTCTGACAATTTTTGCTATTGGTTGTTTTTTATTTATACCAGCAGCTAATCAGATTAGTTATGTATTCTTTTTAACGGCTTTATTTGTTGTGGCTTGTGGTTTAACTATTTTGGAAACTGCGGCAAATCCCTATGTTACGGTATTAGGTGACCCCAGTAAAGCAACGCAGCGATTGAATTTTGCCCAATCCTTTAATGGACTGGCAGCATTTATAGCTCCAATCTTAGGCGGAAAATTTATTTTAGCAGAACAACCAAAATCTGATACTGAGATTGCCGCCATGAGCGAACAGGTTAAATTAGCCTATATGCAGGCAGAGACTGCAACTGTAAAAGCGCCTTATATGATTTTAGGCTTAATTATATTGATTGTTGCCGCAATTCTTTTTTTTACTAAACTTCCTGATATTAAAGATGATGAAGGCGAACAAAAGGCTGGTTTCTTTCATGCATTTAAGCATAAAAATGTAAAGTGGGGAGTAATCGGACAGTTTTTTTATGTGGGAGCACAGGTGTGTGTGTTGAGTTTTATGGTACTTTATGCCACTGAGGTTGCTGGAATCACTCCCTTAAATGCTTCCAAATATGCTAGTTTTGCAGGTTTAGCTTTTATGTTAGGTCGTTTTGTTGGAACATTTTTTATGAAATTTATACAGCCGCTAACTTTGCTGATGATTTATTCAATCATTTGTATTGCATTGTCATTTATTGTGATATACGGAAGTGGTACAATAACAGTTTATGCATTAATTGCAGTAGCATTTTTTATGTCTATTATGTTTCCCACAATATTTGCGGTCGGAGTTGAGGGAATTGGGGCAGATACGAAATCAGCTTCAAGTTTAATCATTATGTCGATTGTAGGTGGAGCGGTTTTGCCACCTTTATTGGGATTGATTTCAGATAAAACTGGTAATCTTCAATTGGGCTACTGGGTACCGATGATCTGTTTTGTAGTAGTGCTTTTATTTTCTTTAGCTAATAAAAATAATTTAAAGACACAATCTTCTCACGAATAATAATTGTAAAATGACTCAATATACTTTTGCCTTAGATCTGGTTAATGATCCCAAATTAATTGCTGAATATGAAAAATATCATAGGAGCGTCAGTTCGGAAATTCAACAATCAATTTTAGATTCCGGTGTAACTAAAATGCAAATTTTTAGATTTGAAAATCGCTTGTTTATGATCATGGAAGTGGATGACACTTTTACATTTGAAAGAAAAGCAAATATGGATGCTACCAATCCTAAAGTTCAGGAATGGGAACAGCTGATGTGGAAGTACCAGAGTGCTATTCCGGGAGCTAAAGAAAATGAGAAGTGGGTTTTAATGAAACAGATATTTGATTTGAAGAAATAAAATGATAAAGGATAAAAAAACATATTTGCAGATTCATCCAGAGGATAATGTATTAGTGGCTTTGCAAGATTTGCCTAAAGGAACGTTAATTGAATGGAAAAATAGCAGTTTTCATTTATTGCAAGATGTAGCTGCCAAACATAAGTTTACCATCTCTCCTTTAAGTCAGGATGCTGAGGTTTATATGTATGGTGTGTTGGTTGGAAAGGTTAACTGTGCATTAGAAACTGGCGCCTTGATTTCTACAGAAAATCTACGTCATGCCGCCGATGATTTTAAGCTAAGTAAAAGAAGAACGGACTGGATAAAACCTGATGTTTCATCTTTTTTAGCAAAAACCTTCAATGGCTTTCATCGATCTAATGGATCGGTCGGTACTGCTAATTACTGGTTAGTAATCCCATTGGTTTTTTGTGAAAATAGAAATGTCCTGACTTTAAAGACAGCTTTTGAAGAGAAGTTGGGGTATAAAGTAAGGGCAAATGATTATACCACTGAAGTGGATGAATTGATCCGTTTATATCAATCAGGTGCAGATATTAATCAGATCATTGCTCAGGATTTAAGTTCTTCGGCAACGCGAGCAAGCGACCATCGCTTATTTGAAAATGTCGATGGAATAAAGTTTTTAAATCATGAAATGGGCTGTGGCGGTACACGTATGGATTCGGATGCACTTTGTGGTTTGCTTGCAGGCTACATTACACATCCAAATGTAGCAGGTGCAACCATCTTAAGTTTAGGTTGTCAACATGCTCAAGCCTCAATATTACAAGCGGAGATCGCGAAAAGGGATTCGAAGTTTGATAAACCTTTGTATATTTTTGAACAACAAAAAGAAGGTACGGAGAAGGAATTAATGCAAAAGGCTGTGAAGGCAACATTTGCAGGAATGATGGAAGCAAATAAATGTATACGTCAACCCGCTACCTTAGATAAATTATGTATAGGTCTCGAATGTGGCGGATCGGATGGGTTTTCTGGTATCTCTGCAAATCCTGCTCTCGGATATCTTTCTGATATTTTAGTAACGTTAGGTGGATCTGTTATTTTAGCTGAATTTCCAGAGTTATGCGGGGTAGAACAAGAGTTAAGTGACCGATGTGTAGATGAAGAGACTGCGGATAAATTTATGGAGTTAATGCGTGTTTATAATGCGAAAGCTGAGGCTGATGGTTCTGGTTTTTATATGAATCCTTCTCCTGGCAATATTCGTGATGGTCTGATCACCGATGCAATAAAGTCTGCTGGAGCTGCCAAGAAAGGCGGTACATCGCCTGTAACTGCAGTAATTGATTATCCAGAGTTAGCCAATAAGCCAGGTCTTAATCTGCTATGTACACCAGGAAATGATGTTGAAAGTACTACCGCAGAAGTTGCTGCAGGAGCAAATATTGTTTTGTTTACCACTGGTCTAGGAACACCAACGGGTAATCCAATAACTCCAGTGATTAAACTGTCTACAAATACAAAGACATTTGAGAAAATGCCAGATATCATCGATATTAACTGTGGGACTATTATCGAGGGTGAGGAATCAATTCAAGAAGCGGCACATCGTATATTAGATTATGTGATTGAAGTGGCTAGCGGAGCAGTGGTGCCGAAAGCGGTACTTCTGGGGCAGGATGACTTTATTCCTTGGAGAAGAGGCGTATCTTTATAATCATAATTTTGTGTCAAGATTATCAGTAAAGCTTGGTAGACACGTTCTTTTTGTTAATAAATTTTAATAATCATAAGGTAGCTGTTCATGAAGTAACATGGATCAGATATTAATAATAAATAATATAATAACATGTCAAAATTGCAAAATAAAGTAGCTGTTATCACAGGTGGTGGAAGTGGAATAGGTCGTGCAATAAGTTTGCTTTTTGCCGCAGAAGGAGCAACTGTTCATATTCTGGATCAAAATATTGAAGGGGGGCAAAGTGTCGTTTCTGAAATAACTAATCAAGGAGGACGGGGATTTGTCCATGCATGTAATGTAAGTCTTCAGGATGAGGTGTTATCAATTGTAAATAGTATCGGTAAAATTGATATTTTAGTTAACAATGCAGGTATCGCTCATGTTGGAAATCTAGAAAATTGTAAAACTGAAGATTTTGAAAGAGTATTTAATGTAAATGTTAAAGGTGCTTATAATGCGCTTTATGCAGTTGTTCCAAAAATGAAGGAAAATGGTGGCGGGGCAATTCTTAATCTAGCGTCCATTGCAGCTTGGGTCGGAATTACAGATCGATTCGCATATTCAATGAGTAAAGGTGCCATTTTTGCAATGTCACTATCGGTTGCTCGTGATTACATGGCTGATGGAATTAGATGTAATAGTATTTCACCTGCAAGAGTACACACACCATTTGTGGATGGTTTCATTGCCAAAAACTACCCAGGACAAGAAGCAGAGGTCTTTGAGAAATTGTCAAAGAGTCAACCGATTGGACGTATGGCACAACCTGAAGAAATTGCTAAATTGGCTTTGTTTTTATGTAGTGATGATGCCGGTTTTATCACTGGAAATGATTATCCCATTGATGGAGGTTTTATAAAACTAAATAATTAAATTAAGGATCTTTTGAGATCACTTTATATAATATTAATATTGAAAATATGAAATTAATACGTTTTGGAGCAGCGGGAAAAGAACAAATTGGTGTTCAGATAGATGGTGTAAATTATGATGTATCTGCATTTGGAGGTGATTATAATGAGTCTTTTTTTGAGAATGACGGTTTAGAGGCTTTAGAAGAGTTTGTTAAAGCAAATAATGGTAAATTAATTCCTGTACCAGATACTGAAAGAATTGGTGCACCATTTGCAAGACCTTCTAAAATAGTTTGTATTGGTCTTAATTACAAAGATCATGCAGAAGAAACAGGAGCTACAATTCCTGCAGAACCTATTATTTTTATGAAATCTACTACTTCTTTAGTAGGTCCATACGATCAGGTAATGATACCTCGTGATTCTGTTAAAACTGACTGGGAGGTGGAGTTCGGAATTGTTATTGGTAAAACCGCATCTTATGTGGAAGAAGCTACTGCATTGGATTATGTAGCGGGATATGTGTTGCATAATGATGTTTCTGAACGTGAATATCAATTAGAACGTGGTGGAACATGGGATAAAGGTAAAGGTTGTAATACGTTCGCTCCTATGGGACCCTTTTTGTCAACTAAAGATGAAATCAAAGATATTAATGACGTCAATATCTGGTTGAAGGTAAATGGTAAAATGTATCAAAATGGAAGTACTAAAAATTTAATCTTTTCAGTACCTTTTATTGTGAGTTATGTGTCTCAATTTATGACATTGTTGCCGGGTGACGTAATTTCTACTGGTACACCAGCAGGTGTTGGATTAGGATTTAATCCTCCAATTTATTTAAAACCTGGCGATGTGATTGAATTGGGTGCCGATGGTCTAGGTGAGTCCCGTCAAGAGGTAATTGCTTATTCAAAATAATTAATTCTTATGCGTATAGATGCTCATCAACATTTCTGGCAGTACGATCCCAGACGACATAATTGGATTACTAGTGAAATGAAGGTTTTACAAAAAGACTTTATTCCGCTAGATCTGCAGTTTATACTGGAAAAGAATGATTTTGATGGCTGTATTGCTGTTCAAGCAGATCAGTCTGATGATGAAACAAAGTATTTGGTGCAATTGGCAAAAGAATATTCTTTTGTAAAAGGAGTCGTTGGTTGGGTCGATTTACGAGCTTCGAATATTGATGAACAGTTGCATCAGTATAGAGATGAAGCTATTATTAAAGGATTTAGACATATTGTAGAAGGGGAGGAAGATCCCGATTTCTTACAGCGAGATTCATTTTTAAAAGGAATAGAATCTCTAACGAAACATCGTTATACATACGATCTTCTGATTCGTCCTCGTCATTATGCTGGTGCTATAACATGCGTGCAATCAAATCCAAACCAAACATTTATTTTGGATCATATTGCTAAACCCCCAATTAAATCACGCGAGTTTGAAGAATGGGCATTATTTATTGAAGAATTAGCTGGTTTTTCGAATGTAAGTTGCAAGGTTTCTGGTCTTGCTACGGAAGCTAATTGGAAAAGTTGGCGACTGGATGATTTTACACAATATCTGGGACATGTATTTGATTCATTTGGTAAAGATCGAATTATGTTTGGATCCGATTGGCCAGTATGTTTATTAGCAGCATCTTATGAAGAAAGTGTCACCATTGTGGAATCGAAATTAGGTGCATTTACTGCCACTGAGAAAGAGGCGTTCTGGGGATTAAATGCATTAAAAACCTATAATTTATAAGGTAGAATATGAATTTGAATTTGAAAGATAAAGTTATAATTGTCACAGGAGGTGCAAAAGGCATTGGTAAGGCAATTGTTTTAGGTTTGGCAAAAGAGGGTGCTATTCCGGTAATTGTTGGGCGTAGACAGGTTGATAATGATCTTGTTAAGCAAGAAGTAGAAGCTCTTGGCGGGCAGGCTTTTGCTGTGCAGGCAGAACTGTCTGATCCGAAAGATTGTGAGACTGCAGTTGCGACAACAATTACTCATTTTGGGCGTATAGATGGCTTAGTGAATAACGCAGGAGTGAATGACGGAGTAGGTTTAGCCTCTGGTAATTATGAAAAGTTTTTAGCTTCTTTACATAAAAATCTAATTCATTATTATTTAATGGCGCATCATGCATTAGATGCTTTGATCGCATCACAAGGTAGTATTGTAAATATTACTTCAAAGACGGCAGAGACAGGGCAAGGCAATACATCAGCTTATGCAGCCTCTAATGGCGGTAGAAATGCGCTAACAAGAGAGTGGGCTGTGGAACTGCTTCCACACCGAATCCGCGTGAATGCAATTGTCGTCGCAGAATGTGCTACGCCACAATATGATACCTGGATACAAACTTTAGATAATCCTGTAGAAACTTTAAAGAAAATCACAGATCGTATTCCACTAGAACATAGAATGACTACTTCAGAGGAAATTGCTAATACAGCATTATTTCTTTTGTCCGACAAATCTAGTCATACAACAGGGCAGTTGATTCATGTTGATGGTGGTTATGTTCATCTTGATCGCTCGATCATTGCCGAGCAATAACCATAGGAAGTTATTGAAGAAATAAAAAGGGCTTTTAATATTTATTAAAAGCCCTTTTATTATTCAATCGATAAGGATTAACCTAATTTACCAATTTCTTGAACTAAATCAACGATCTTGTTAGAGTAACCCCACTCGTTGTCATACCAAGAGATAACTTTAACGAAGTTTTCATTTAATGAAATACCCGCTTTAGCATCAAAGATAGATGTGCGCGCATCACCTACGAAATCAGTTGAAACAACTTCGTCTTCTGTGTAACCTAAAATACCTTTTAAGTCACCTTCAGAAGCTTCTTTCATAGCCGCTTTGATTTCTTCGTAAGTAGCAGATTTTGCTAAACGTACTGTTAAATCAACAACAGAAACGTCTGCTGTAGGAACGCGTAAAGACATACCTGTTAATTTACCTTTTAATTCAGGTAAAACTAAACCAACAGCTTTAGCTGCACCAGTAGAAGAAGGGATGATGTTTTGATAAGCACCACGTCCACCTCTCCAGTCTTTCACTGAAGGTCCATCAACTGTTTTTTGAGTTGCAGTAACAGCGTGTACAGTTGTCATTAAACCTTCAACGATACCAAATTTGTCGTTTAATACTTTAGCAACAGGTGCTAAACAGTTTGTTGTACATGAAGCGTTAGAAACGATATGTTGATCAGCTTTTAAGTCTTTATGATTAACACCCATAACGAAAGTAGGAGTATCATCTTTAGCAGGTGCTGACATTACTACTTTTTTCGCACCAGCATCAATGTGTTTCTGTGCTAATTCTTGTGTCAAGAAGAAACCTGTAGATTCAATAATAACTTCTGCACCAACTTCATTCCATTTTAAGTTTGCAGGATCTTTTTCTGCTGTAACACGAATTGTTTTTCCGTTAACCACTAAGTTTCCGTTAACAACCTCTACTGTTCCATCGAATTTACCATGTGTTGAATCATATTTCAACATATACGCCATATAATCTGGCTCCACCAAGTCATTGATACCAACAACTTCAACATCTGGACGATTTACCGCAGCTCTGAATGCTAAACGACCAATACGGCCAAATCCGTTAATTCCAATTTTCATATTATTAATTTTTATTGATATAATATTTTATAAGATTATGAATAGGTTCCTTTATAATTGTCCCTATTGATATATTAAATTCTTCCGTTGCCACCTCTTTAAGCAAATTTTCAAAATTAGCGGCTACAGAGCCTGTAAAATGAATGTCATTATCAGGATGTTCCTTGTACAATGGTTTAATGAAAGTTTTAAGAAACAAACGAAATCCATTTTTTACAATCTGAATAATGAATGGATGATTTTTGTTTTCCAATACAAATTCGGAGAATGAATTGAGAAAAATAGTTGGTTGAGGGGAATTATAAACCTTTTCCAAGATTATTTTTCGATCAATAGCATATTTATTTAATAGTTTATCCTGCAGATCTTGCGGGAGTGTATCTGTTAAATAATGCTTTAACAACATTCTTGATGTCCAATTCGTCGATCCTTCATCGGCTAAAATATAACCGAGGCCATAGTTATTTGGGATAACTTTTTTTCCCGTATAAAATGCCGCATTTGAGCCACTTCCGATAATGCCGATAATGCCTTTTTCATCGCCAAAAGAAGAAATTGCAGAGGCGATAACATCATGTTCCACCTTTACTTTCGCGTTAATAAAGAATTTTTCAAATACAGTTTTGATTTTGTTCTTGCGTTCCGGAGAAGATGAACCAGCACCAAAAAAATAAATCCGTTTGATCTTTTCAGCATTATTGATCAAATTGGTATTTTTATTTAAAAGTTGTGCAATATATCGCTCGTCTTGCAGATAAGGATTAATTCCACTTGTACGAAAGCCCGTGATCACACGACCTTTATCGGCTAATCTCCAATCTGCAAATTTTGAACCACTGTAGACCACTGCAATCATCTGAATTCTCTATTTTTTTATTTTAAATAGCCAATACTTGAACAAGTTCTAACATATCAGAACTTAATTTGTATTCTTTATTATTAATAGCCTCCTCTAATGGAGTCGTAACAACTTCATTCCCTCTAACACCAACAGTCATACGATTGTTTCCTTTTAATAATTCTTTTACGGCAGCAAAACCTAAACGGCTCGCAAGTACCCGATCAAAGCTTGATGGAGAACCACCGCGTTGTAAGTGCCCTAAGATACTAACTTTTGTGTCATAATAATCAAATTTTTCTTTGACTTTTTTGGCAACATTGTAGGCACCTCCGTTTTGATCACCTTCTGCGACAATAACAATTGAAGATGATTTCTTCCCACGGCCATCTGCAGCTGATAAGTGAGCAATTAATTCATCTATCGCTGTTTCCTTTTCTGGTAATAAAATTGCCTCTGCACCACCAGCTATTCCAGCATTCAAGGCAATACATCCAGAGTCTCTTCCCATAACTTCAATGAAAAATAAACGCTCATGGGATGCAGCTGTATCTCTAATTTTATCTATTGCTTCGATAACTGTATTCGTTGCCGTATCATAACCTAATGTGAAATCAGATCCGTATAAATCGTTATCGATTGTACCAGGGATACAAATAACTGGAATATCATATTCTTTTGAGAAAAAGTCTGCACCTGTAAAAGTTCCATCCCCACCTATAGCAACCAAAGCATCAATACCTGCCGCTTTTACATTTTCGTAAGCTTTTGCTCTTCCTTCTTTTGTTTTAAATTCGAGACATCTCGCTGTTTTAAGAATAGTTCCTCCTAATTGGATAATATTACTAACCGAACGTGATGTCATTTCTGTAAAGTTACCATCCAACATACCTTGATATCCTTGGTATATACCGGTAACACTTAATTTTTCGTATAATGCTGTACGGACAACCGCTCGAATGCAAGCATTCATGCCTGGAGCGTCTCCGCCTGATGTAAAAACTCCGATTCTTTTAATATTCACCACTGTCAAAAATTTTAGGTTGTACGAATATAGTGTATTTTTTACACTATTGAAATTATTTTTTATTTTTTTGTTTCGATAAAAATTAAGGTAAAGTTATTAACTTTATAGCATAAGCTACATATTCAACTCATTGGTTTAAGTAAAGATAATAAATTAGAAAAGTTTTGTATACTACATTTACAGTCGATTGTGTCATTTTCGGTTTTTATGAGGGGGAACTACATGTTCTACTAACGGAGAGAAATGAATATCCTTTTAAGGATTGGTGGGCATTGCCTGGTTTTTTTGTTAATAATGATGAAGAAATGGAGGATGCTGTTAAACGGATATTATATGAAAATACAGGTCTAAAGGATGTGTTTTTGGATCAATTGTATGCCTTTGCAGGTTTAAAAAGACATCCTCAGGGAAGGATCTTGACAGTTGCTTACTATGCTTTACTACAATTGGACAAGACAAAAATTAAGTTAAAGCCAGTTACCTCTTATATGCGACAGGCCAAATGGTTCCCTTTAAATAAAGTGCCAGATTTGGCTTTTGATCATAGTACAATTTTAAAACAAAGTGTTGAAAAATTGAGACGTCGTATCGCTAATACACCCATCGCTTTTGAACTGTTGCCAGACAAATTTACGTTGACACAGTTACAAATGGTCTATGAAAGTATTTTGGGAAGAGAATTGGATAAAAGAAATTTTAGAAAAAAAATGATTAACTACGGTTTTCTTAAAGAATTGGACGAAGTTCAAAAAGGAGTGGCTTATCGTGCGGCAAGGCTTTACAAGTTGGATAAACGCAAGTTTTTAAAGCAATTTCAAAACAGTATAACTTTTTAACAGTTATAAGTTTAAAATAAAAAAAGTGCATATCGTATAGTATGCACTTTTTTTATTTTAAAAATTGACGATCTGTTGACAATTAAATTGTGAGTGTTTTTCACTTTTTGTATATTTGACCAAAGTTTACATAAAGTCAAAAGTTTAGAATCAAGTATGTCAACAAACAATGATAATAAGAAAGAGTTCATTATTGCCGCAGCTATTAGAAGATTTGCGCACTATGGCTTTTCTAAAACAACCATGAATGAGATTGCAGAAGATGTTAAAATTACCAAGGCAAACCTTTATTACTATTATCCTGATAAAACAACATTAGTGCATGATGTGATCTTATCTGTCACAGATGATTTCAGGAAGCAAGAACAAGAACTAATTAAGAAGTCTAAATCATCTGTAATAAATCTTCTTTTAGATTTGTTGGATTTAAAATCAGCATTTATAGAGCGTCATTATATGTTGCATATGAATGAAAACATGGAATGGATAAAAGGTGCGCCATTGCAAACATTGATGCGTCAAATACATGAAAAGGAAGTTATCGAAGTTGCGAAATTATTTCAAAAGGGAGTAGATAATAAAGAACTTGCTATAGAGGATGTACATAAAACTAGTGAAATGTACGTTTACCTAATGAAAAGTATCGGATTAGTTGGAATATTATGTGATGTGTTTACCGGAATTCCAACTCAATGTAATGTGGGCGATGTTTTACAGAAACAAAAAGATGCAACAATGTTAATATACAATGGTTTAAAGTTTAATACGGTTTCGAATTAATTATAAAAATGAAAAAGATAAAAATAGTAGGAGTGCTATTAGCCGCTTTGTTTTCAGTGAATTTCGTGCATGCGCAGGAAATATTAACATTGAATCAAGCTCTTAAGTATGCGCTGGAAAACAAAGCAGAGGCAAAAAAATCAACACTTGATTTAGAGAACGCCCAGTATAAAATTGACGAAGTCCGAGGGGGAGCTCTTCCGCAGATTAGTGGCTCCGCATCCCTTAAATATAATGTACTAATACCAGGAATGGCATTAGAGGCTGGTGGAGTAACCCAAATTATAAAAATGGGACAGCCGTGGAATTCTAATGCCATGCTTTCTGTTAATCAGCAGCTATTTAATCAATCGTTATTTACGGGTTTGAAAGCTGCAAAAACTACAAAAGAGTTCTATATCATTAATAAAAGCTTGTCTGATGAGCAATTAATTGAAAAGGTCGCAAATGCGTATTATGATGTTTTTCAGACGCAATTACAACTAGAGACCGTTGATAATAATTTAAATAGCACTACTAAAACAAGAGATGTGATCGCGGGTTTGGTGCAGGCGGGTTTGGGGAAAAAAATTGATTTGGACCGTACAAGTGTAGCTGTCAATAATTTAAAAGCAAACCGTCAAATTTTGATTAATGCATTGGAATTGAAAGAAAATGCGTTAAAATTTGCTATTGGTATGCCTATGGATCAAGAAGTTAAACTTCCAAATGAGACATTTGAAATAAACCTATCAACAGCTGATTTAGCCGCCGCTGATTTAGCATCAAGAACCGAGATACTATTGTTGGAAAAACAAAACCAACTATTAGAACTGAACCGAAATGCTATGAAAGCTGCATATTATCCTAACTTATCATTTGGAGGTGATATTGGATATACAGGTTTTGGTAAAAATTTTCCTTTAGGAGGGCGTAACTTTAACTGGAACTCTACCTCTGGTTTAGGCTTAAACCTTTCAATTCCTATTTTTACAGGGGGAACAACAAAAGCTAAAATTAACCAAGCTACTATTCAGTTGAAACAAGCACAGGTTGATTTGGAAGATACCAAATTGGCATTGAGTTTATCCAATGAAAATGCCAAATCGCAGATTACAAATAGTCTATTGACAATTAACAGTAATCGCGAAAATGTGCAGTTAGCGAAAGAAGTTTTGGATAACACGCAGAATAATTATAAAAATGGATTAGCAACGCTCACAGATTTATTAGATGCTGAGAATGCTTATGCAGATGCACAAAACAATTTAAGTACATCATTATTAAATTATAAAGTAGCTGAAGTTCAATTAATTAAGGCTAAAGGGGAATTAAATACATTATTAAATAGCAAATAGTAACCGATATATATGAAAAAGATATTTATAACAGGAATCATAGTTATTGCTGCATTAGCAGGTATTATGTATGTGTTGAAAAAAAATAAAAAGGAGAATGAAGCTCAAACAGCTGTAGTAGCGCAAAAAAATGCAGCAGTTGCTGTTCGTATTGCTGAGGCAGGCATTAAGGATGTCAATACAGTATACGTAACAAATGGAACTTTCGTTCCTAAACAAGAAGTTAAACTTTCTTCAGAAGTTGCTGGACGTGTAGCTCGTGTACTTGTAGATGAAGGTGATTATGTTAAAGTAGGACAGACATTAGCCATTATTGTTGGAGATAAGCAAAATGTAAGTGTAAACAATGCGCAGGCGGTTTACGATAATGCGAAAAATGAGGTAGCTCGATTTGAAAGTGCATTTGCAACAGGTGGTGTTACGAAACAACAATTGGATCAGATGAAATTGCAATTGGAAAATGCAAAAAACAATTTACGCTCTTCACAGATCACGGCCTCAGATGTTAACGTAAAAGCTTCATTTGCTGGTATTGTCAATAAGAGAAGTATTGAGCCAGGTTCATATGTAAGTCCAGGAAATGAAATGTTTGAAATCGTCAATGTTTCTTCATTAAAATTGAAGGTAAACGTAGACGAGAAAAATATAGGATTTGTCAAATTAGGTCAAAACATCAAGGTTCAGTCAGCAGTGTTAGCTAATAAAACCTTCCAAGGTAAAGTCACATTTATTGCGCCCAAAGCAGATGGAAGTTTAAATTTCCCTGTTGAATTGGAAATAAGTAATAATGCTGCTAATGATTTAAAGGCAGGAATGTACGGAACAGCTTATTTTGGTGATGATCAGACTGCTCAAGCATTAGTTGTTCCTAGAGATGCTTTTGTCGGTAGTGTAAGCTCGAATCAGGTATTTGTTGTTAAAGACGGAAAAGCGGTATTAACTAAAGTAACTGCGGGTCGTGTGTTTGGAGATCAGGTTGAAATCATTTCAGGTATTGAAAGTGGTGCACAAGTCATTACGACAGGACAGATCAATTTATTGGATGGTACTGCTGTAGAAATCATTAAATAATTAACGTAAGTTTTAAATGAAAATTTCTGAAATATCTATAAAACGACCGAGTATCATCATTGTCATATTTTTATTATTGACATTAGGTGGTATCGGATCTTATTTGAATTTAGGCTACGAATTAGTTCCTAAATTTGATGTGAATGTTATAACTGTACAGACCGTCTATCCCGGAGCAGCTCCTTCGGAAGTAGAAACATCTGTTTCTAAAGTAATTGAGGATGCCGTTTCATCTTTAGAGAACGTAAAAAAGATTGAAACAAAATCTATGGAAAGTGTTTCGGTCGTCATGATTACGTTAAATACAGGTGCTGATGTCAATTTTCTATTGACAGATGCACAACGTAAGATCAATGCTGTGATCAATGATTTACCAGAAGATGCCGAAACCCCTTCTTTAAGTAAATTTTCACTCGATGATGTGGCGATAATGAACCTTTCAGTAACCTCAAGCTTATCTGAAAAAGAATTATACGACTTATTAGATCAAAAAATTCAACCTGTTTTTGCCCGTATATTAGGTGTTGCAAAAGTAGATTTGACCGGTGGTGAAGAACGCGAAATCCAAGTAAGTGCTAATCCTGAAAAATTAGAAGGATATGGCCTTACGATCAGTGATGTACAAAAAATAATTGCATCTTCTAACTTAGATTTTCCAACAGGTAGCATTAAGTCGAGAGACAATCAGACAACAATCCGCCTATCGGGTAAATTTACTTCATTGGACCAAATGCGTAATCTTCCGATCACTACGCCTTCTGGTGTATCAATTCGTTTAAGTGATGTTGCAGATGTTCAGGATGGTATCAAGGATATTGAAAAGATATCTCGTATTGACCAAAAAAACACCATTTTAATGCAGGTTTTCAAGCAGTCAGATGCCAATGCGGTTGCTGTATCGAAACTTGTTAAAAAGACAATCGAGGTTGTAGAAAAAGATTACAAGGAACAAAAAATCAAAATTGATGTCGCGAGTGATTCGACTGAATACACCATTAATGCCGCAAGTAACGTAATGCACGATTTAATGATCGCTGTTGCTTTGGTAGGTTTTATCATGTTGTTTTTCTTGCATAGTTTACGTGATGCCTTTATCGCTGTTGTGGCTATTCCTTTGTCATTGATTGCAACTTTTATCGGGCTTTATGTAATGGGGTATACGCTTAACTTAATGTCTTTATTAGGTCTTTCCCTAGTGGTTGGTATTTTGGTGGATGATGCGATCGTTGTTATTGAGAATATTCACAGGCACATGCAAATGGGTAAAAGCAAGATTCGTGCAGCGTATGATGGTGCTGCAGAAATTGGTTTTACCGTAACTGCCATTACGTTAGTAATTGTCGTTGTATTCTTACCGATTGCTTTATCATCAGGTTTAGTATCTGACATCTTGCGTCAATTTTGTGTAACGGTTATTTTTGCAACATTAATCTCTTTACTTGTTTCATTTACCGTAGTACCTTGGTTGTATTCACGTTTTGGAAAATTGTCACACATTAGCAATGCGACTTTCTTTGGTAGAATTTTAGAAAAATTTGAAGCAGGATTACAGAAATTGACACATTGGATTTCTGGCATTTTAGAATGGGCATTACGTAATCGCTGGAATAAGGTAATTACACTGGTCGTTACGATTGTGATGTTTGCCGCATCCATTAGTTTATTGGTGATGGGTTACATTGGTACAGATTTCTTTCCTGGTAATGATAAAGGAGAATTCTATTTACAGCTAGAACTTAATAAAGATGCTTCGATTGAACAAACCAACTTTATGACACAAAAAGCTGAATCATTTTTAGCGGCTAAACCAGAGATCGAAAGAGTGATCACAACTGTGGGACAGGCGTCTGATGGTATGATGGCTGGTACTTCAGGAACGAAGTATAAATCTGAAATGCAGATTTATTTGAAAGATGGTCAAAACAAATTAGTTCCAACAAAGGTGTATGCAGCGAAGTTGAAACGAGAGATGGAA
Organism: Sphingobacterium sp. JUb20; assembly: GCF_004342035.1. Lineage (NCBI taxonomy): Bacteria > Pseudomonadati > Bacteroidota > Sphingobacteriia > Sphingobacteriales > Sphingobacteriaceae > Sphingobacterium > Sphingobacterium sp. JUb20. Next base: position 316,403 of record NZ_SLYV01000005.1, read on the forward strand.
GAGCATTTAGTTGGAGCTAAAGTTAAAACGGTTTCAATCGGTATTATGGGTGCAGAGCAGGCTCCATTAAATTTAACTGTAATTGCATCATCGCAAAAAGATGCCTTAGAATTTGCCGATAAGGCTGCCGCATTATTGCGTAATATTTCAGGGGCAACGGAAGTAAAATTGACATCAGAAGATGGTAATCCGGAGATCAATGTGCAATTAGATCGTGACAAGATGAATGCTCTGGGATTAAATGTCGCTTCTGTAGGTATGACGATGCAGACGGCTTTTTCTGGTAATACTGATACAAAATACCGTGCTGGTGATACAGAATATGATATCAACATTCGTTATGATCAATCTGGGAGAACGAGTATGGATAATGTGAAAAACTTAAAATTCATTAATGCGAAGGGCGAGTCGATTTCCTTAGAACAATTTGCAGATATCGAATATGGATCTGGGCCAACTTTATTGGAGAGACGTGATAAGTCACCATCTGTTTCAGTACAAGCGCAAGTTGTCGGTAAACCTGCTGGTACGATAGCGACTGAATGGGAAACTGAATTTAAGAAACTTGAACTTAAACCAGGTGTATCGTTCAAGTGGGGTGGTAATATGGAGAATCAGCAAGAAGGTTTCGGTACATTAGGTATTGCATTATTAGCTTCTATTATTTTAGTATATTTTGTGATGGTAGCCTTGTACGATAGTTTTGCAACGCCATTTATTGTATTGTTTTCAATCCCATTATCTTTCATTGGTGCATTTTTGTTATTAGCATTGACGAACCAGACTTTAAATATCTTTACTATTTTAGGTATTATTATGTTGATTGGTTTAGTTGCGAAAAATGCCATTATGTTGGTTGACTTTGCAAATCATAAGAAAGACGCCGGTTTTACTACATATGAATCATTAATTGCGGCAAACCATGCACGTTTACGTCCTATTTTAATGACAACTATCGCAATGGTTATTGGTATGGTTCCGATTGCAATGGCGCAAGGTGACGGTGCTGACATGAACCGTGGTATTGCAATTGTGATTATTGGAGGTTTATTGTCATCGTTGTTTCTTACGCTGATAATCGTACCAGTTGTTTACTCGCTTTTCGATGGCATTCAAAGAAGATTGGGTAATCATGAAAAGGTAGATTACGAAGCAGAAATGGTTGCAGACTATGTTCCAAGTGATGATTATGTGGATGAAATGTCCAGCAAGCACTAAATATTTTTCATAAGTTTATTTAAAAGAAGAAAGCCTTGCAAAACTGCAAGGCTTTCTTCTTTTGTTACTGTTCGTATTTAATTTATGTTAAATTTTGATAAAATTATTTCAAACAATCGATTGCATTAAAAAAAATGCTAATTTTGATTCAATTGTTTAAATTAATAACGTTAATAATAAATTATGTGTGGAATAGTTGGTTACACGGGTCCGCGTCAGGCATTTTCTATCGTGCTTGATGGACTTAAGAGATTAGAATATCGTGGATATGATAGTGCTGGTATAGCATTAGTTCAAGAAAACAAGCTCAATGTTTTTAAAAAAGCAGGTAAAGTAGCAAATTTGGAAACTGCCGTTTCTGGCCATGATGTTAGTTCACATACCGCTATTGGACATACCAGATGGGCTACACACGGTGAGCCTTCCGACAGAAATGCTCATCCACATTATACACCTGATGGTCAAATTGCCATGATTCATAATGGTATTATTGAAAACTATCAAACTATAAAAAATGAATTAATCAGTAAAGGGTATGAGTTTAAAAGCGATACAGATACCGAAGTTTTACTCTATTTTATTTCTGAAATTAAGAAAAATAATGCCTGTAGTTTAGAGGAAGCAGTACGTATTGCTTTAAAACGGGTTGTTGGTGCTTATGTTATTTTATTGATAGAACCGGAACATCCTGAAACTATCATTGCGGCACGTAAAGGAAGTCCATTGGTGATCGGTATTGGTAAAGGAGAGCATTTTCTTGGTTCCGATGCATCTCCAATGTTAGCATATACCAATGAGGTTGTGTATATCAATGATTACGAATTGGCCATTGTTAAACCTGATGAATTAATATTAAAAAATATAGGAAATGAGCGTGTTACACCTTATGTTCAAAAGTTAGATCTGGAATTGGCTGCGATTGAAAAAGGAGGCTATGATCACTTTATGCTCAAAGAAATTATAGAACAGCCGCAAGCTATTTTTGATTCAATGCGTGGACGTTTGGATTTAGATAAACTGACCATTACATTGAGCGGTATTGAACAATATGCAGAGCAGATTTGTAAAGCAAATCGAATAGTTATCGTCTCATGCGGTACAAGTTGGCATGCCGGACTAGTAGCTGAGTATTTAATTGAAGAGCTTTGCCGTATCAATGTTGAAGTGGAGTATGCTTCAGAATTTCGTTATCGAAACCCTATTGTCAATGAAGGAGATGTTATTTTGGCGATATCACAGAGCGGTGAAACAGCTGATACATTGGTTGCCTTAGAAAATGCGAAAAGCAAAGGCGCAATTATATTGGGAGTTGTGAATGTTGTAGGATCATCTATTGCAAGATTATCGCATGCTGGTGCGTATACGCACGCTGGTCCAGAGATTGGAGTGGCTAGTACAAAGGCATTCACTGCGCAGTTAACAGTTCTTGAATTAATAGCAATTAAAATAGCGCATATTAAAAAAACAATTGACGAGCAGCAATATGCACATCTTTTAAAAGAACTGAGTGCAGTTCCAGATAAAGTACAAACGATTTTAGATACGCAACTTCCAAAAATCAGAGAAATAGCTCGTAAATATAAGGACGCAAGAGATTTTCTATATTTAGGTAGAGGATATAATTTCCCTATTGCATTAGAAGGAGCCTTAAAACTAAAGGAAATTACGTATATCCATGCAGAAGGGTATCCGGCAGCAGAGATGAAGCACGGACCTATTGCATTAGTAGATGAAAATCTTCCAGTAGTATTTGTGGCTACCAAGGACCGCTATCATGAGAAAATTGTGAGTAATATTCAGGAAGTGAAGGCTAGAAAAGGTCGTATTATAGCGGTTATTACTGAGGGAGATGAAGTATCAAAAGGGTTGGCGGAAGATTATATCGAAATTCCGGATGCTGATGAAATTGTAGCACCTATTTTATCCGTTATTCCATTGCAATTATTATCATATTATATGGGCGTTGAACGTAATCAAGATGTTGACAAACCTCGTAATCTAGCCAAATCTGTGACTGTTGAATAAAAATATGAGTCAAATAAAAAAAGGTAGCATCACTCGATTAGGTTTTGATTTTATTCCACAGGTATTTATACCAAAAGGGAAAGATGAAAATCATCATCGTTTTGAACAAAATCCACGTTCAGATTATAGGAATTTGACAGTAGAAGAAATCGTCATTCTTATCGAAAATGGTAATAGGGCAGATAATTGGGAGAATATCTTGGTAAGTGAATCATTTATCCCTTATCAAATTAGACAGAGTAATTTCTTTGGGTTGGTTCGAATTGGTCATATGGCACCAACCTATTTAGAATATCGTAATCTTAAACTGGAATCAGGTATTTATAATTGCACTATTGTAAGTTCTGATTTGGGTGATTACGTGGCTATACACCATGTCCGTTATATGTCTCATTTCATTATTGGTAACGATGTTATATTAAGTAACATCAGCGAAATGGAGACGAGTAGTACTGCTAAATTTGGAAATGGAGTTTTACGAGAAGGGGAGGCTGAAGATCTACGGATAGCATTGGAGCTATGTAACGAAAATGGGGTACGCTCTATTCTTCCTTTTGATGGGATGCAAGCAGCGGATGCTTATTTGTGGACACGAAATAGGCAAGATACTGTTTTGCAGCATAGATTTAAGGAGCTGACTGAAAAGAGATTTTCCACAGTACGAGGCACCTATAGTATGATTGGCGATCGCTGTATCATTAAAAATTCGCAGAATATAAAAAATGTGCAAATTGGTTCAGATGCATATATTAAAGGAATCAATAAACTGAAAAATCTTACCATTAATTCTTCGCCCGAAGCATTTACACAAATCGGTGAAGGTTGTGAATTGGTCAATGGAATTGTCGGATATGGATGCCGTATATTCTACGGAGTTAAAGCCGTAAGGTTTATTTTGTCGTCTTTTTCACAATTGAAATATGGCGCTCGTCTTATAAATTCTTTTTTAGGAGATAACTCAACTATTTCGTGTTGCGAAGTTCTAAATTCTTTAATCTTTCCTGCACATGAGCAGCATCATAACAATTCTTTCTTATGCGCGGCAACGATCATGGGGCAGAGCAATATGGCTGCAGGTGCGACAGTTGGTTCCAATCATAATTCTAGAGCTGCAGATGGTGAAATTATTGCAGGGCGGGGTTTCTGGCCAGGCCTATGTGTTAGTTTAAAGCATAATTCAAGATTTGCATCTTATACACTTCTAGCAAAGGGTGATTTTCCATATGAAATGGATATTCCGATTCCATTTTCTTTGGTCAACAATGATGTTAAAAACGATAAATTAATGATCATACCTGGTTATTGGTTTATGTATAATATGTATGCGCTTGTTCGTAATGCAAATAAGTATGCAAGTAGAGATAAACGTTTATTGAAAAATCAATATTTAGAGTATGATATGCTTGCTCCGGATACGATCAATGAGCTTTTCAATTCCTTGCGCATCATTGAATTGGCAGTTGGTTCACAGATAAATGAAGAGAGCAATTCACTCACCAAAGAAGAAATTATTCGAGCTGGTAGAGCAAAATTGACTGGACCGCTAGATCAGATACCTACATCAGTTCTTGTAAAAGGATTTGAACATTCGAAAAGGAAAGTTGAATTGGTCAAAATTGGCACTGCTTATCCACTTTTTAAGCGTTTTATCCAATACTACGGAACCATTCATATGATTGACTTTTTAGAAACTCATAGCTTTGAAGAGTTGAAAAATGAGATGACAAATAGTCAACGCCTAGAGTGGGTAAATATCGGTGGGCAATTGATAGAAAAAAATGCTATTGATCAATTGCTTCGTGAAATTAAATCAGGCAAGATTGATGATTGGGAAGATATCCATAAATATTATCATGAATTGAGTCGATCTTACTTAGAAACAAAAAGGGCGCATGCATTTGCATCGTTACTCGAAATTACAGACGTAACATCGGAATCTATATCGGTTGAAATTGTGCAAGCTTGGCTGAAAGAAGCGATCTCGCATCGAACATGGATGGTTGATGAAATTTACGCAAGTAGGGCGAAAGATTACGAGAATCCTTTTCGAAATATGGTATACAACAGTGAAGAGGAACGTGATTTGGTTGTTGGCAAGTTATCTGAGAATAGTTTTATTTTGCAGCAACGTGACGAGCTCAATGGCTTTATAAAATGTGTCCATAAATTAATTTCAAAACTGTCGAATTAGACGATAATATAAAAACAAAATATAAATCTTTCAAAATAGAACAATAGATGGTTGATAAATATTTTATGTAGTTATATTATTCATATTTTCAGGAAACAATTTAAGTTTAAAACGATATTTAATAGCTATTAAATATCGTTTTATTATTTATATTTGCATGACCAATTATAAATAAAATGCCATATAAAAAAGTATTATTAGTTTTTCTGATGTTATTTACCATCAGTCACTATCAGGTTTCTGCACAAAAAAAAGAAAAAATCGAATATAAGTTTGGCAAAATTCAACCTGAAGAATTTTCAATTATGCCATCAGATGCGGACTCTGCCGCTTCAGCCATTAAATTGTTTGACATCGGTAACTGTTATTTTGAATTAAGTCCTGCTTCAAAATCATTTGTCTATGTATATGAAAGACACGTGCGTTATAAAATCATTAATAAAAATGGGTATGATTACGCAAATCATACTATTGGATTGTATAAAAGTAATTCACAGTCCAAGGAAACGTTAGATAATATGAGCGCAGCTACCTATAATATGGTGGATGGTGTCATGAAAACAGACAAAATTGATAAAGATTCAAAATTTACGGAAGAAGTAAATAAGAATGTTATCCAGAAAAAATTTACACTACCTAATGTAAAAGAAGGATCTATAATTGAATATAAGTATAAGATTAAATCGGATTTCATTTTTAATCTTCGCGGATGGAGTTTCCAAAGTGAAATTCCGACCCGTTGGTCCGAATATACAGTAACTATTCCAGAGTATTTTGATTATAAATTCAGTAGAAATGGATATTATGATATTGCACATCCTATGCACGAAACCGTTAATGCAAGTTACGTTTCCGGTGTTCAATCTGCTGCGATTCGTGATCGCTTTGTGGCAGAAAATATGCCCGCTCTGAAGGACGAACCTTTTATTTCAAGCCTAGATGATTATCGACCTTCTATAGATTTTGAACTTCGATCCACCAATTTCCCTGGACAGTTTTTTGTTGATTATACAGGATCATGGCCAAAGATTATCAGTTCTTTGCTAGAAGATGAAAATTTTGGACGCTATATAGAGAAAACAAGCTTCGCTAAAAATAATTTGAAATCTATCATTAAAGCTGAAAACGATTCTTTGGCAAATGCAAAATCAATTTTTAAATATGTTAAGGATAATCTTAAGTGGAATGAGAAGTACAATTTTTATACTACGGAAACAAATCCTAAGACAATTTTTGAGAAAAAAACAGGAAATTCAGCCGATTTAAATTTGGTGCTGATCAACTTTCTGAAAGAAGCGAATTACAGTGTTTATCCAGTGTTAATTAGTACACGTTCCAATGGGAAACATCCAGGATACCCAATCATAAGTAAATTTGATAATGTTGTGGCTGCGGTAGAAATTGGAGGCAAATCATACTTTCTCGATGCAACGGTTAAGGACATGCCATTTGGAATGATGAATTATCAAAATTTAAATCATGAGGGTTTCTTGATCAATGTTGGTGAAAAAAGTGGTGGGTGGATCAGCACTGAAACGCTTTTCGGAGATGAGAGCATGCATGTGTATAATCTCGTGTTAGATAAAGAAAACCGATTAAAAGGTAGTGTAACCAATTATTTCAATGGATATGCCGGTTTAAGTGCTCGCAACAGCTACAGGACTGCCATCAATGAAGAAGATTATATCAAGAACCTGAAAAAAAATAAAACGGGATTAGAGCTTAATAACTTCAAGATCTTAAATCTGGATAGTCTAGATGATCGATTGATTGAAACGATGGATGTTGAGATAGAAGATAATGTGGAAGAAGCTGGAGATCTGGTTTATTTCACACCTTTACTTTTCGAACGAACAAAGGAAAATCCATTGAAACATGAGGAAAGACTTTTTCCTGTAGATTTCGCTCATCCGATACTTGAAAATTGCCGTGTAGTCATTAATTTTCCTGAAGATTATCAGATTGATAAACTTCCTAAGGGCGGCATTTTTAAACTTCCTGAAGATGTCGGCTCCTTTTCGATATCATATTTAATCGATGGCCAGACACTTCTAATAAAAAGTGCTATTCATATCAATAAGTCGATGTACAGTTCAGAAGAGTATTTCTATCTTAAAGAACTTTTCGCCGCTATTGTAGAGAAGCAAGCAGAAAAAATTGTATTTAAAAAGAAGGTATAATGAAGTATACATTGGGTTTAATGGCATTGCTGTTTTTTTCTCACGCTAATGCACAGACAAATTGGGATGTGGCAAATATCCACGAAGCGCTTAAAAAAGATGCCACTATTGTTATTAGAAATGAAGAACAGTTCCTCGATATTAAAGGCATCAATGCTGCAAAATATGATTATAAAATAACTGCAACCATTTTTAGCAAAGCAGGTGATGACTTTGCTGCAATGGAAGAAGTTTACGATAAGTTTTCTACTATTTATAATATAAAAGCGGTTTTGTATGATGCCACCGGTAAGAAGATTAAGGAATATAAATCCTCTGATATAAAAGATCAAAGCTTGATATCTGGTTTTTCAATATTTGAGGACAATAGGCTAAAGAGTCTGAAATTTGTAAGTATTAGTTATCCGTATACCATTGAATATAGTTTTAGCCAAGATTTTAAAGGATTACTTTATTTTCCCCAGTGGCGCGATCTAAAAGATTTTGGTGTTTCCGTAGAAAAATCAAGTTATTGTATTCAAAAAGATAAAAATTATCAAATGAAATACCTCTCGAGTACAGGGTTGAAAGTTGATTCGACCAGTATTGGAGGTAAAATACGTTATAAATGGGAGAGTAGTCAAGTACCTGCTTTAGCTAAAGAACCGATGGCTATAGGGATTGATAATCTAAGTTCCTGGGTTAAAGCCTCTCCGAACTTATTTGAATATGATGGCTCCACCGGTAATTTTGATAACTGGAATAATTTTGGACAATGGATTTATAAGCTTAATGAAGGTGGAAATCAATTACCTGAAGCATTTAAAATTAAGATTCGCGATTTAACACAAGCAGCACGGACTCCAGAAGAAAAGATGCGCATCCTGTATCAATATCTGCAACAGAATACACGTTATGTCAGTGTGCAATTGGGTATTGGCGGATTTAGACCTGTATTGGCCGAGAAAGTAGCTACAGTTAATTATGGTGATTGTAAGGGGCTGTCCAATTTTATGAAAGCGATGCTGAATGAAGTGGGAATTAATTCACATTTAGTGATGATTGGAAATGGCAAACCTAGTTTAAACGCTCAATACTCAAGTATCGGGCAGGCTAATCATATGATATTAGCTGTACCGATAGGGAAGGACACTACCTTTCTGGAGTGCACGAGCCCTTATTATCCGATGGGATTTATTGGTTACGGAAATTCAAATAGAAACGTACTGTTGGTGACTGAAGCTGGTGGAAAACTTGTAAAGACGCCAGCTTATAATGCCTCACAAAACTATCAGGTGAGTAAAACAAAAATTAAATTTAACAATGAAAATGATATTGATGTATTGATCAACACATCATATGGTAATTCTCAATTTGAAGATAATTTACGAAAAACAGTTTTAGAACCAAGTGAACAGAAAAAAAGAGCATTAGAAAATAGCAATATTCCTATTGAAACATTTGGTTATTATAAATGTGATCAAAAAGATAAAACTAAACCTGAGTTAGTAGAGGAGTTATCATTTAAATCAAAACCATTATTAAGTAAGGGTGGTGATAAATATTTTCTGTTACTGAATCAAATGAATAGAAGGGAAGCTGTACCTATTAAGATTGCAGATCGAAAAACATTTTTTTCCGTTCCTTATGCGTATGAAGATAAAGATGAGATCGTTTTCGAATTGCCACAAGGCTATCAGATAGACTTTATTCCAAAAGATATACTGATCGAATCAGATTTCGGTATTTACACGGCGACATTTGAGAAAAAAGATGGTCTTCTTATCTACAGCCGAACTCAGAAAATGAATGATAAAATATATCCACCAGAAAAATACAGTGAGTATGTTGATTTTTATAAAAAAATAGTTCAGGCAGATAAGCAGAAAGCTGTTATTACAAAAACGTTATAATTTATTTAAACTGATATAATAAATTAAAAAGCTGTAAGGAAACTTTGATATCCTTACAGCTTTGTAAATATAAATACCTGGTTTTATATGTGATCAATAAATAATCTGAGCCAGTGTTGTCTGTGATTATTAATCAATTTTGATGCACGATCATAATAATTAATCATCCAAATCCGCCATGTAGATGTCATGTACGACAAATTTAACTTGTGCATTAGGTAATAGCATATCCATGACATCTTCCGAATCTATTGGATACAAAGTTTCACTATCTGCATCAAGCATTTCAGAATCAGGTATGAGCTCAAAGAATGTAATTCCATTGCTCTGTGATAATTCCTCCACTTTTATGCAGACAACATCTTGATTTTTCCAATTTGACCAGATGGTTTTATTGAACAGTTGATATGGATTTTTTTCTGAATTAGACATGTATGCAAACATAGTCAATCACATCTCTACAACAAAATTTATTCTTAACTAAGAGTCCTGGTCACCTTGGTACAGATGTAAATTATACACAAACAAGACCCGTGTAGCACTTTAAGTACAATTCTTTTTTAGAATGGCACCTCTGCTGGGTTGAGTCCTGAAAAACCTAAGTCCCCCATATTTTTAATTGATGCTATATCTTCAGCAGTCAATTCAAAATTTGATAGGTCAAGATTTGCCTTGATATTGATCGGATTAGTAGATTTTGGTAAAGGATTAATACCCTCCTGTAGTGCAAATTTAATGCAGATCTGGCCGACACTAACGTTATACTTTTGCGCTAACGAAAGCAATACTTCATTGTCAAGAATTCGACCTGATCCAAGAGGTGACCAAGCTTGTACCAAAATGTTGTTTTCTTTACAGTACGAAACTGTTTCTTCCTGTAAATACCCAGGGTGAAATTCCAGTTGATTGACAGCTGGTTTAATTTGTACTGTCTTCAAAAGGGTTTCAACATATTTCTTAGGAAAATTACTTAGACCAATAGCTTTGACTCTTCCATCAACATATAATTTTTCAAAAGCTCTCCAGGTATCAGCATTAATTTCTGCCCAATTTTCAAATTGTGCTTCATTAGCCGGCCAATGAATAAGGTATAAATCAACATAAGTTAAATTGAGTAAAGCTAGTGATTTTTCAAATGCAGTTAATGTGTTCTCATATCCACGGTCCGCGTTCCATAATTTTGTCGTAATAAAAAGATCATCACGATCAATTCCACTATCTTGAATGGCCTTTCCAACGCTTTTTTCGTTACCATATACGGCAGCAGTATCGATATGAATATAACCCGCATTTAATGCCTCAGCTACCGCGTTATAGGCAGGCGCACCATCTTCGATTTGCCAGGTTCCGAAACCGATAGCAGGAATCTTAATCCCGTTGTTTAATGTATATGTAGTCATGTATTAAAGTTATTTGTAAATAATAAATCTAAAATTAACGATTCTAACAGGCAATCTCAGTCCCTCCGTTTATTTTAGTGAGAATTTGACAACATAATGAAATATGGAAACGAATCATTATATTTAATACATGGAAGCAATTGTTATTGGAGGAAGTGGAGCTACAGGAAGAGAACTGGTTAGGCTATTATTAGAAGATGTACGCTTCACTAAAGTACGTGTATTAGTACGTAAAGCTTATTTTGAAGAACAGGATAAGTTAGAGGAAATTATTGTCGATTTTGACAAATTATCATCTTATCACCAAGTTATAAAAGGAGAAGTTGCATTTTCATGTCTTGGCACAACTTTAAAAGATGCAGGAAGTAAAGGTGCACAATGGCATATAGATTACGATTATCCACTGGATTTTGCACAGCTAGCTTTCAACAATGGAGTATCCCATTTTGTTCTATTATCAGCAATAGGAGCAGATGCAAAATCCAGTATTTTCTATAATCGTATGAAAGGAAGTTTAGAAGAAGCAATCAAAAAAATTGGGTTTAAACACCTTATGATATTGCAACCAGGCTTTATAGAAAGACCTAATTCAAATCGATTTGGAGAAAAGGTCGGACTGAAAGCAATTACTTTTTTTAATTCATTAGGTTTTTTTCGGCATTATGCGCCTATTAAAACGCATCAGCTCGCTCAAGCAATGATAGAAAGTGTTTTTTCATATGGATCAAACGTTCAAGTAATTTCATTAAAAGAAATGAGGGCACTAACTAAGTAATTAGATGTAGGCTGTAGTGCGTATAGGATATAAGTGCACATGCATCTGAAAAGAAAGGTAATAGACAAATATAATTGTGTTTAATCCAGTCATGCCAACATTTTACTTTTAACCGTCATAATTCAACCTTTTGTAGCGATTTAAATTTCAATTTCCTATCTTTAGGCGAATTTTGAATCAGCCTCAGCGCTCGTTTTGAATTTCAATTTTGTTTAAGCAAATTAAAAGATTTCAATAAAAAAATTATGTCATCTAAAATCATTTACACCAAGACAGATGAAGCGCCATTGTTGGCGACTTACTCATTCTTACCTATTGTACAAGCATTCGCCAAAACAGCTGATATCGATGTTGAATTAAGAGATATTTCTCTTGCAGGTCGTATTTTAGCAAACTTTTCAGATGTATTAAGCGCAGATCAGAAAGTAGCTGATGCTTTAGCTGAATTAGGGCAGTTGGCAACAACTCCAGAAGCTAATATCATCAAATTACCAAATATTTCAGCTTCCATTCCGCAATTAAAGGGAGCAATTGCTGAATTGCAGGCAGCAGGTTATGCGATACCAAATTTCCCTGACAATCCAGAAACTGCAGCAGAAACTGAGATTAAGGCAAAGTATGCAAAAGTATTAGGTTCAGCTGTAAATCCAGTTTTACGTGAAGGAAACTCTGACCGCCGTGCGCCAAAAGCTGTTAAGAATTATGCTAAAGCAAACCCGCATTCAATGGGTGCTTGGTCAGCAGATTCTAAGACACGCGTAGCGTCCATGTCTCACGGTGATTTTTATGAGACTGAGCAATCAGTAACAGTAGAAAACGCAGGACAGTTCAAAATTGAATTTGTTAATGCAGCGGGTACCGCTACAGAATTAAAAGGTTTATCTCCATTAAAGGCAGGTGAAGTAATTGATTCATCAGTAATGAGCTTAAATGCATTAAAAGGTTTTGTTGCAGATACAATTGCTGCGGCTAAAGCTGAAGGTGTTTTATTATCTGCTCATTTAAAAGCAACGATGATGAAAGTATCAGATCCTATTATTTTTGGTGCTATCGTAGAGGTTTATTTTAAAGATGTATTTGCTAAATATGGTGAATTATTCAACTCTTTAGGTATCAATAAAAATAATGGTTTAGGAGAAGTATTTGCAAAAATATCGGGTAATCCGCAAGAGGCAGAAGTTAAAGCAGCTATTGAAGCCGCTATCGCGAATGGTCCAGATTTAGCAATGGTAAACTCTGATAAAGGTATTACGAACTTACATGTGCCTTCAGATGTGATCGTTGATGCATCTATGCCAGCGATGATCCGTACTTCGGGACAGATGTGGAATAAAGAAGGAAAATCGCAAGATACCATCGCTATTATTCCAGATCGTTCTTATGCAGGAGTGTATGAAGCAACTATTGAAGATTGTAAAGAAAATGGCGCATTAGACCCTACAACTATGGGTTCTGTTCCCAACGTGGGTTTAATGGCTCAAAAAGCTGAAGAATATGGTTCACATGATAAAACTTTCCAGGCATCAGAAAACGGTTCGATCCGTGTAGTAGATGCAAATGGAAATGTTTTGATGGAACAAAGAGTTGAAACTGGTGATATCTTCCGCATGTGTCAAACTAAAGATGCACCTATTCAAGACTGGGTAAAATTGGCGGTTAACCGCGCGCGCTTATCGGCTACACCTGCAGTGTTCTGGTTAGATGAAAATCGTGCCCATGATAGAGAAATCATCAAAAAAGTTGAGAAATATTTAGGTGATTTTGATACAAATGGATTAGATATTTTTGTTATGAATCCTGTTGAGGCAACTAAATTTTCTTTAGACCGTATCCGCGAAGGATTAGATACAATTTCTGTAACGGGTAACGTATTACGTGATTATTTAACAGATTTATTTCCTATTTTAGAAGTTGGTACATCTGCAAAAATGCTTTCTATCGTTCCTTTAATGAATGGTGGAGGTTTATTTGAAACAGGTGCTGGTGGTTCTGCTCCAAAACATGTTGAACAATTCTTACAAGAAGGTTATTTACGTTGGGATTCTCTAGGTGAGTTTTTAGCTTTAGGAGCATCTTTAGAGCATTTGTCACAAACACAGAATAATGCGCAGGCATTAGTTTTGGCAGAAGCATTGGATGTGGCAACAGAAAAATTCTTAGCGAATGATAAATCTCCAGCACGTAAAGTAGGTCAAATCGATAACCGTGGTTCTCACTACTATTTGACAGCTTATTGGGCTGAAGCTTTAGCTGCACAAACAAAGGATAGCGTACTCGCAGCGAAGTTTGCACCTTTAGCTAAATCATTAGCTGAAAATGAGGCTAAGATCAACGAAGAGTTGATAGGTGCTCAAGGTAAAGCACAAAACATTGGTGGTTATTATTTCCCCAATGATGATTTGGCTACAGCCGCTATGCGTCCTTCGCAAACATTAAATAATGCAATCGCTTCTTTATAGTCGTGATTTTATAAATAAAAAGGCTCCATTCATCATGAATGGAGCCTTTTTATTTATAAAAATTATAAAGTATGGTGGAATACTAATTTTTGTTCTTCATTAAATTCATTTCGAATATAACCTGTTCTAAGGTCTCTTCATTAACAATAGGTACTTGTTGGATTTTTAGCATATTATGCGATTTTGTATCCTTGTCGAGTAAATGAAAATTAGACCTCACAAAAGGATGAGCATTTGGTTTTTTAGAATCCTTATTTTCATTCATAATGGAATGATTTCTATTTTTATTTCGAAATGGATGCATAATGATTCAATTATGTCTGTAATTGGTATTTACAATTTACATAAAATAAATGAAAAGTACAATAGATTAGAATCTTGAAAATAATTTTTTAAAATTACCCCATCATAAGGTTAATAGTTGTTTAGCTTTTTTTAAGTCAACCTCTTCACCTGCAAGAATCTCTATAAAGTATAATTTTTGCCAAAGTTGTGTTTCTTTAGCCTGTTTATTCTCGGCGATATCCCAATTTGGATAGACTCTAAAACCTCGTTTACCAGCTTTACATTCACCTCTCAAGATACCATGTTTTAACAGAATGCTTCTAGGGAATATAAACAATCCAACATCATTATCTTTTCGGGTAGCTATTATATAAAAATCAATAGGGTTACTACCTGCATACGGAGTCGTAATTCCAGCTGCATCCCTATACCATAAGGTAACGAATTGACCAATCTTTTTAGGTGTTATCTTGGCTTTCCTATACTTAATTTTCAAATGGTCTAGATCAAAATTTTGAGCATCATATTCTTGACTTTCTCGTTCATATTTTCTATGTGCCATTGTTAATCCACAGGGCTGAAAAATAAATGTATTGATGAGCTGAATCTCCGTAGAGGTAAGGGTAATATCTTGCAATGTGATGTATATAATAATTTAAAAAGCTTATTTATATGAAATGGATTATGCATTTGAAGAATTGCTTGAACATGGTAAGCAGTTTCAAACTTTGTTAAAACTTGTATTGTTGCAAATATAAAGAGACTTGTGCAGATCTTTTTAAAGCGAGTGATATTAGCATAGTATATAACCTTAGATATAACAAAAAACAGACAGTATTTTTTAAGTACTGTCTGTTTTCATGAAACCAAATATGACTACTAGTACTAGTAGGTGATTTCTCCCTTTATAGCAAGTTTGTTTTTATCCATAAGAGTAGTTGTCATTGTAGCGCTGACTTTGCTCTGTTTTAATTTACTAAATGGATATATTGTCCACTTTTCTGGCCATGCATTAAAATCAATAAAGAAGTAAAAAGGGTGTTGAGTTCTTTCATTTTGAATCCGATCAGGAGATCGTTCAGAAGTTGTATTTAACAAGTATGAATCGATATGTGCTTTATGAAATTGATAAAACATTTTACCAGGAAGGGACGCAGCTAATGGCTCGTTATATTTCCAGGTATGTACAATATAAGGAACAGCAATTTCTGTCACTTTTATTTCTTCTATAGCATTAAAATCATCATCATAAGCATATGCAATCGACGTGTCTTTTTGGATGACACTATCGGTTTTAATCTCTAAATCCAAATAATTAGCATAATTCTTCTTTAACTGTTCCTGATTGAATCCTGTATACTTGCTCATAATCTGGGATAACAAAGGAAGATCATTTAGCGACAATAAACTCCAAAAGGTAACAATTTGATTAGCTGTATCTATCTTTCTTACCTGAAGGTTCTGTTCTATACTTTCAGATAACAACCACTGTCCAGTAATGGCTGTCTTATGTTTCGTAACAGTAGCTTCAGCCATTAAACTTTTGTCTTTTAGGGCATAACCAATATGTTTTTTGGTCAAAGCATGTTCAAAGCCTTTAAAAGAACCGATCTGTACCCATGCATCTTGATTTTTTAACAGTGCACGGAGCTCATTAAAATCCGAATTAGGATCAAGTCCAATCGAATAAACAAGATGATTATGATCAAACAGTACTTTAATATGTTTTGCTATATTAACACTGACAATACCTTGTTTTTTATCTACAAAATTAATTGCCTTCGGATATTGGTTTGCAAAAAAAGAAAAACAATCATCATAGTTCGATACAGCTAATATTCCGCAGAATTGATTTTTCTGTGTATCAGTACTAAATAAAAACAGACGGGCTGGAATAGATATTCCCGAATTCCATACGATTTTTTTTATCAAGTCTTCACCACCTTCTATTCCTGTAGAACGGGTATCAAAGCTCAAGAGCTGAGATACATTATCCAACAGTAAGTCATCAACAGCAATGGAGAGAATACCGGTACTTGATTGACTGACATATTGTTTTTCAATCCTATTTTTACGGACAGTATAAGTCACCCATAGGAACGATATAAGTATAAGTAATAGCGAGCAGATGATAATTGTAATCCTTTTCATGTATAATTAATTAGCGATTTTACTATCCATGTTCTGCATGATATGTTTTAAAATATACTGTAATGCATTTTTATCCTCTTTTGGCAATTCTATAGAAAGTTCACCAGAGAATTGACGATTTTTTAACGTACTTCCTCTTAATTGAATATCGCCGTAAGTCGATAGGTCTTTCATTGTTTGTTGCAATGAAGCAGTTACTGGTACTTCTAGTTTATGGACTACTTCAGGAATAGCATTCGCGTGAACAACCAAATTGAATGGGTTAGCAAGTAAATCCTTTTTCACTTTTGCATTTTTAGTACCTTTAAAACGGTTTTGTTCAATAGAAGTTAATTGTTCTACATCACTACCTACAAATACAAGATCTTCCTTGAAAAGGATATAGATTGGTTTTATATTTTTCTGCTCAGCAATTTTGTAAATACCATTTTCCAAAGTTACTTCTTGTTTTTTTACAGCGAAGTCAAGTGTACGTTTATACAATCTTTGATCTTGAGAAGTAAACATCCATAAGAAATTAGGTACATACTCATCTTTCATTTTCGTAATTTCTTTGTAATTGTAATCATCATCATACTCATAGGTTACATACTCTTTATTAACCTTTTGAAGATCATTTAAGAAAAAAGCATGGTCACCTTTCATCACTTTACCGATTGCTTTCTCATCTAGTGCAATTTCTAAAGCTGTAGCGCCAATGGTGACAACGTCACTATATTCGCCAGCAATGGGAGCATACCAACGATTCACAAGGGCTGGCAGTTGTTTTAGATAAGCTTCCGTATTAATATTTACGGCAGCATATGCTAAATGGTTTTCAGGGATATATTTTGCAAATTTCTTGTTGATTTTACCATTGTACAACGGTTTGAAAATCTTTGCCATTTCAGCATCGACTCCCAAAGTTCCAGTAAACTTAATCGTATGCTGATCCTGGATTAAATCAAATGTACCTTCCTCATATCCATATTTAAATTTATCCATATCAATACCATAGGCCAATTTTAACACATCATAAGGCAATGCACCTTGATATAATTTATCTACATTGGGCACCCACAGACGAATCAGATGTTTGTTATCTGTTAATTTGATCGCTTTATTGTTTGCCATGTTGCTCTTAGGATCTAAGTAGCCATTAAAGTCATTTGCAAGCCATGTTCCAAATAATTTATTTTTAATAGAATCATTTTTAGCTTCTCGAGCTTGATTTAGAAGATAAAGTGAGTCCGACTCCAAATCGTAAGCCTCTACTGTGTCTACTGAATCATCCCATTGATCTGCGGATATGGCTATAGTCGAATCAACAACAGCTTCAACGGCCTCCATTTCAGCTTCGCTTATTTCTTCTAATACGTTCACGGTATCAGGTAAAATTTCCTCTTCACTCTCAAAAGTTTCTTCTTCCATAGCCTCCACAGCTTCTTCAGCAGCAGCCGTAGCTGCGGTTGCCGCATCACCTAATGCTTCATTATAGGTCCAGGTGTCCGTCGCATAAGAGCCAAGATCTAAGCCGTAACGGTCTGCTACATCTTTCATTTGAAAGTATTGACTGTGTACATCACCTGTGAGAATAAACATTGTTTCTGAATTCCAGGCAACCTGTGTTTTACCATCTTTTGAAACTCTTCTTTCATATCCATTATATATTGGAAGAACTTCATATTGTGAAAACATATGTTGTTTAACCTGATGGTTTGCTTTCAGGGGAAGTAAAATTCCAATGTAGTGTAAACTATCGGTATTTGCACGGTAAACATAAGCCTGTTTATCTAGATTAAAATCCAGCTCTTTTAGGTTTTTGATTGGAAAATCCATGTTTTTGGCCTGTTCAAATGCACCTAGTTTAGTTAGTGTTTCGTTTAGCAGTTCCATAGAACTTTGTTCTACGATAGCTTTATTATTAATAGAAACAACAAAGTCGGCATGAGCCGGTATTTTGCTGGTCAGTTCTTGAGCTGTAGCCTCCATTCCTGCAAAAGCAGATAATGCTAACAAGGGTAAGAATTTAATATTCATGTAGTTATTTGTTATTTAAAGTGATGGTATTGGCTAATGAAACTTTGCCACTAGCAAGATCTGTAGCCTTTAACTTAAGTAGAACAGCTTTTGCAGAACTGGATATTTTTGCTGAAGCATGTTTTTGTGATTTGACCGTTTTATCAAAACGTATAATCTGTGTGTAAAAGGCATCATTAAAATATTTGCGGTCAGTTTCAGATATACGGGCATACTCTTTACTTAAAGTAGGAGAGTGCGTATATGTTCTGGTAAAGGTTCCAGTTTTAGCATCGTAGGAATAATTATTATTATTACCGAGGGCACTTTTAAAATGAGTTCCAAGTGCTTTACTAAAATTATTCAGAGCATTTACGGAAGCGAAATTGCAGGAGACAGTTGCAATATAATTGTTAAAATCTAAATTATATTGCACCTGACTTATACCTGGGGTATTTTTTAAAATATGGATCATGTCCTCGGTTTCACTCTTTATCTTCTCTTTTGTCGGAATTTGAATGCCATTTACACTTTTTAATTTCATCAGAGAGGCTACTTTAGTACTACTTTTACTAAGGTTGAGTGTAGCTTTAATACTGCCAGAACCATTGGCATTTAGATTGATATCTTCGATAAAGTCAAAGCAACTTGTCAATAAACTGCAACAGCAGATTAAGATTATTAATCGCGAAAACGGCTTAAGTTTTATCATTTTTTATTGTTTTAAAGGATTTGCTATTATTCCTGCTAATTACCGTGCCATCATCGTACGGCATCAGATTTTCTTTCTAGGTTCTTAACAATTTTACATCTACTCAAAGCTAGAGATTAGAAGCAATTTCTACAATCCCCGAAACTAGTGGTTTTATCAATCAAAGTTCTACTATTGACGAATCAATCCATATTCTAACGCTAATTTAATTGCAGAACTAAGATTTTTTGCGTCAAATTTCTCAATCAAATTTTTACGGTGACTTTCCACAGTATGCGGACTAATAAATAGTTTTTCTGCGATTTGCCCCGTTGTTAATCCCAAAGATGCCTCAGTTAGCACTTCCTTTTCCCTACGGGTCAATTTTGGAACACTTTTGAGTTCATCTTTTGATTTTCTTTCAACAATATTTTTTGTTTGAGAACATAGAAATTTGTTTCCTTTTATAACCTGTTCAACTCCGGCAACAATCTCTTCCACAGAAGCATTTTTTTGAATATAACCTTGGGCCCCCTCTTGCAGTACACTATTGATAACAGCATATTCGTTATGTACACTGATTACTATAATACGCATTTGAGGATACTTGGACCGCAACGGTTTGATCAGCTCAATACTATTGGCATCAGGAAGATTAATATCCAGTAAAAGTACATCAACAGGCCCATCCGAAAGCGCTTTATGCATGGTTGATGCATCAGGATAACAACCCACTACTTCTAACATATCTTCCTTAGAAAGGATATTTTTCAATCCTTCCGAAAGCAAAGGATGATCATCTGTAATTGCTATTTTAATCATTTATTTTATTTTTTTGGAAATATAATTTCAACACTTGTCCCCACATCTTTTTCCGACTGTATAGTAAATTTCCCTTTAAGGAAATCGATCCGCGATTGTATATTATGAAGGCCTGCTGAGTGATTACCCTTAACCTGATCAATATCAAATCCTTTTCCATCATCTTCAACAGTGATGGTGTAATAATCAGCTTCTTCTACAATTTGAATGATAATTTGTTTGGGGTCAGCATGTTTTATTGCGTTATTAACCAACTCCTGGATGACCCGATAAACAAGTAATTGTTCATCTTTTGTAAGTTGATTCGAATAATGTAAAAATTGTACATCAATATCCAATTGTACATTGGACATACGAACAGCGTAATCTTGTAATGCTTCTTCCAGACCATATCTATTTAGCAAATCGGGCATCAGATTATGAGCTACACGTCTTAGCTCTTGTACAGCAGTATCCAATTGCAGAAGAGATTTTTGCATATCATTTTTCATTGGACTATCCACTTTATTTGTCAATTGAGATAAACTGATTTTTGTGGTGGATAAGAGGCCTCCTAGTCCATCATGAAGGTCCCTGGCCAATCGTCCTCGTTCCTGTTCCTGACCATCAAGCATAGCAGTTAATATTGATATTTTTGAATTCTGACGTTCCTTATCTAAAGAGAAATTGTACAGTTCCTTATTTTGACGCATACTTTTGGACCGCTGTTTATATGCGTATAGCATTAATAGTAGAACCAGTAAAAAAAACAAGATCAAAGCCACATAATATTTATTTATTTTCTCTTTATAAGAAATCTCATTTTTGAAACTGAGGATGTCCTGAGCACGATTTTGTGTCTCTAAACGAGATAGCTTGAGTTCCTGGGTTCTTTTTTCAGATTCAAGCTGTGTGAGCTCAAGTTCTTTTCGCTGATTTTCTTCATGCAACTTCAAATTCTCATATTGCTGTTTTTGCTGCAGACTGACGGTATGCAGCAAACGGAGCTGCTGTTCTTTTTTATCCGTTTCCAGTTGCATTCTGATAAGTTGCTGTTGCTGTCTTTCTTTATCAAACTGTGCTTCTAGTCGTTTACCCAATTCCAATTGTTCTTGATTGTATATGGATTTAAATGTTTCCATATACACTTTATGGTAACGTATGGCTTCAGCAAGATTATTCTCCTGTTCCGCAATTTCAGAGAGATTCTCGTAAATACTGAGGATGATGTTCTGATCCGGAACACTGCTTTTAGTAATCTCCATAAGTGCCGACAACAAATAGGCTTTAGCACGCTCAGGTTTTTTGTTTTTCAGTGCGATCTCCGCCATTATACCGTAAGCAGATGCAACATGCGTGTATTGTTGAGTCGCTGCTCCCTGCTTTAGGGCGAGCTCAGCATATTGAATTGCCTGATCTTGATAAGAATCAGGAAAAAAACTAAAGTAGAGGTAAGCTAGATTATTAGCAACAAAAGATAGATTAGATGGGAAGGGGATTGTAGCCTTATTTTTGTTATACGTATTAATAGCTAAGAGGTAATACTTTTCTGCCTGATCTCGTAATTTGTGGTTAGTATCGTTCTTTATGTACTGTTGTTCATACATATACCCCATGAGCATATAAGCGTCAAATATAGCAATGGGATCATTTTGTTGAATAGCAAGATCTAAAGCAAGTAGACTATATTTCTCCTGTAGCTGATGCTCATTCCAATTCGCATAAATTGAAGTTAGCTCCTTGTAAGTTGTAGATTTACGGCTATTAAGTGTACGGGATGGGGGAGCCTGATCAAAATAGCGGATCGCACGTAGAAAACTTCTAACAGCTTCACCTTCTTTATTATTTCTGGTATATAGCCATCCTTCACAATAACTTATATAACCCTTGATCTCTACATCTTTAGATTTGCTAGCAAACTCTTTTGCCTTATCAAAACTACTTTTAGATTCTTTTATACGCTCGCTGATTCTATAATTCATAGCCTCAATCGCATAAAGATTAGCCGCATATTTTCCATCTGGTAAGCGACTTGCTATCTGGATATTATCTTTAAGGATTTGACCGGCCTTAACTTCTTGTTGATTGAAAAATAAGGCAGTTGCATATTTGCCGGCAACAATTAATCTTTCTGGATTCGTAACAGATACTTTATCATATTGTTCCTTTAGTTTATCTAGCACTTCCTGAGCAGAAGAAAAGTTAAATAAAAAACACAAGATTAATAGAAGCAGAGTTTCTCTCGATTTATTGGTAAAATATAGTGCACTCTTCTTCATTTGCATTCATTCTGGACCTATTATATAGGAGACTAAGATATCATTTTTTATAAACAATGTATAGATCGAAACATTAAAATAGTTGTTTAAACCCCATAAATGCAAGAAAACTCCCATATTTATTTTACTAAATATGGGAGTTTTCTCATATTATTCAGCCTCTACAGCAGCAACCTCTTGACCTTTAGTATCAATATAATATATGTTTTCACCAGCTTCATCTTCCGAGACAATGGCTACACCATTATCAAATGCAAGTGCTGTTGAAAATTTAAAAGGAATAATTGTTTTACCTTTTTCATCAATGTAACCATACTTACCATTTTTCATCGCTAAGAAAATATTTCCTTCATCAGGTAAAGCCATATATTCATATCCTTCGGCTATTTTTTTATTATCTTTAATAGAGAGTAAAGAATAAGAAGTATCCTCGAACGTAATAAAATAGTCTTTATTTCTCATGAAAATGTGTTCATGTACTGCTGGTATGATCACCTGCTCCTTCTCATTCATAAAACCGCTTTTATCATTTTTCATGAATTGGATCAGCTCATTTTCCGGAAAACTCACCATCTCATATGTTGCGTTAATCAAAACGCTTCCATCAGCACGTAATAAACCGTATTTATCTTGTGCACCGTACATGAATGTTTTGGAGTCGTCAGAATAGTTTAGAAAATCGTGCTGTAGCGTAATAATTTCTTTACCGGCTAAGTTGATCGCTCCAAATTTATCCTCTGCATTGTTTACTATAGATATGTCTCCATGAAAAGGTGCTATAAAAGTATACTTAGGTTGTAAAAGAACTTTATCATTCTCATCTTTTAGTCCATATAAATCTCCGGTTTCATTAGTGAAAATATAGCGATTATCAGCAACTTGAAGATCATCATATCTTATTGCACAATCAGCTTGCATTTCAGTATAACTTTCTGGAATTTCGAATAGCTCTTGAGTCAATTCCTCAGAGTCGATCTTTTTTGCAATGTAGCCATCTCCCGATACCGTAATTGACAATGGTGCCCCAGGTAAAGTTTCTAAGAAATTGAATTCCGCCCAAGATAAATTAGGGATTTGCTCAGTATAATAAACCGCAAGTTTTACATCCTCGCCAGACTCCTCATCAGTTCCTATATTAATTATTGCTAGTTTACATGTATATCCCGCTATTTTTTTCTCTTGGCCTTTTATGTATTCGATCTGGATATCAGTGTAATCATTTTTGGTACCGTCTTGTAGCATCAAGTACTCTTGAGAGTTAGGAACTAAAATAAATGATTTTAATTTTTTCTTATCTTTTATCTCGATGTGACTTTCATCCTGCGTATAAGCGATGCGCATATAATCCTGATTCACCCAAGCTCTTAATTGCGTATCATCCAGCTGTCCATTGTTTTCTCCCGATTTTATTCCGTAATCGATACGAAAAAACTTGTTGGATTGAGCTAGGGCACTTAAGCTCATTAAGCACACTGTTGCTAGTGTTAGTGTTATTCTCTTCATGATATTAATGTAATTCTAACACAAAAGTCATGATTGTTTTTTACCATTTTTATCCCTGATAACAGCCATTTGCAAAACATGAATAGGGATTTTTTAGTTATCATAAACAGCTCTTGACCATCTCCTCATGAATTGATCACCTAAGCATGAAGGGTCTATTTATATATTTTGGAGCGCTTTAATTTTTTCGATTTCTAGATATAAATGGTTGTTTTTTAACTTGAAATAGAGAAAATCTAAACAATAAGAGGATGTAATTTGTTTAAAAGTTGTACAGATTATTTCAAGCGACCAGATGTGAGACATATGCGCATACCTTTACTACTTTTTTTCATTACAACTTTTGTAAATGCCAACCCCCAGCAGTTAAAGCAGGTATCGCAGGAAGAAGCGAT
Source organism: Sphingobacterium sp. JUb20 (assembly GCF_004342035.1). NCBI lineage: Bacteria > Pseudomonadati > Bacteroidota > Sphingobacteriia > Sphingobacteriales > Sphingobacteriaceae > Sphingobacterium > Sphingobacterium sp. JUb20. The sequence continues at coordinate 340,646 of NZ_SLYV01000005.1, forward strand.
CCTGACGAACATTGTTTTCATGCGTACCGAAGGATTACTTATGACCCAACTGATAGAGCAAAAGTCAAAGAATAAAAAAGTGCTTTCCGCAATTAAGCGAGCCAAACGTTACTACACAGAGACCCAGCCTATGCTACTAGAAGTTATAAAAGGAAAAGCACTTGCCCTAGATCAAAAACAGTTCGATTACATTTCTCAAGAAGCTGAGAAAAAATTCCAAAATTACGACATCAAAAATGAAGGTCATTGGATTAAACTCTATCAAAATCACATTCAAAACTGTATACGCTCATATAGCCTACTTTTGCAAGATAGAGAATGGGCAAGTGTTACCTATTTTTCATTTTATGCACTGCCAGAATTGATTAATCTCGATCAGGAATTTATAAAATTAAACATTAAATAAATACAAGTATATTTAGCTTATACCTGGATCAAATGAAAATTCTTACCGCAAAACAAATGATAAACGCAGATGTACTGACCTGCAACGAACAACAAATAACAAGCTTAGATTTAATGGAAAGAGCTTCCCAAACGGTCTTTGCTGCATTAAAGATCAAGTACCCAGATCTCCCAAAACAACATTTCACCATCATCTGCGGAAAAGGAAATAATGGCGGAGATGGATTGGTATTAGCACGTTTATTAGATGCACATTTAGCCAATGTGATGGTATATGTCCTAAAATCCGAAATTTACGCGCCTGATAATAGCCGCAATCAGGCAAGATTATCCGCGGCGCAAATTCATTTTTTTAACGAAACAGATCAGTTGCAAATCCCGGATAATACCATTGTTATAGATTGTCTTTTCGGATATGGACTTCGAGAAGAATTAGACGGGAAATGGGCTTATATCTGTAAGCAGATCAATGAAGCTGATGTTCCTGTATATGCCATTGATATGCCTTCAGGCTTATTGGCAGATAGACCAACATCGATTACTGCTCCTGTGATTCACGCAGATTTGGTATATACTTTCCAAATGCCTAAGCTCGCATTATTAATGCCTCAGAACCAAGTTTTTTATGATGATTTTCAAGTACTGGACATTCAATTGAGTAAAAATGCTATTGAAAAAGAAAATTCCGATTTGATTTATGTGGAAAAAGGGTTAATACTCAAATACTATAGAAAAAGGAAAAAGTTTGAACATAAAGGCATTTTTGGGCATAGCATTATCATAGGGGGAAGCAAGGGAAAAATGGGGTCTGTCCAGCTGGCACTGAAAGCAGCTTTGCGAAGTGGCTGTGGTTTAGCTACCGCCTTTGTACCTGCTTGCGGGCATATCATTATGCAGACTGCTGTGCCCGAAGCTATGGTCTTATTGGATGATCATAATGACGTGATAACCACCATACCCGACTTAGCAAATTATCAGGCTGTTGGCATTGGAGTAGGAATGGGAACCGCAGCAGAAACAAGTGTAGCCTGGATAGATTACTTAAGTAGAGGAATCCAAACGCCATTGATTATAGATGCCGACGGCTTAAATATGATGTCAAAAAATCCCGAGTTATGGAACTTTATACCGAAAAACACCATTCTGACTCCACATCCAAAAGAACTGAATCGGATTATAGGATCGTGGATAGACGATTGGGATAAATTAGAAAAAGTAAAAGAATTTGCAAGTAAATATCAGGTCAATATATTGATAAAAGGAGCAAATAGTGCAATGGTGATGAGCGACGGAAAGAGCTACTTTAATAGTACAGGCAATGTAGGGATGGCAACAGGGGGCAGCGGCGATGTATTAACAGGGATTATAACCGCATTGCTTGGACAGGGATATCTTGCAAACGAAGCGTTAATCATGGGTGTATATTTACATGGAAAGGCAGCAGATTTGGCAGTTAAAACCATCGGTACTTATAGTCTTCTTCCCTCCGATATTATTCAGTATTTACCACAAGCGTTTCTTGAATTAGAACTTGCGACACTGTAAACCAGTCCAAGACTTAAATGGCAGACGATAGTTTGTTTTCTTGTCATAGGGCAAGGAGACTTTATGATCTATTGTTTATTTTTGATTAAACAGATGGTAGTCAACCATCGCTAAATCAATAAACAATGGATAAGCCAAAATCAACAAAACTAGAAGTGATTATTCCCGCTTATAGAATGCATACACAGACTTTTTTAAGTGTGTTATCTGGGATATCTGAAGTGGATGCCAAGAAGCGGATCGATGGACGAACGAATCATATTATTTGGATGGCCGGCAACTTTGTCAATGTACGTTACGGAATAGCAAACATTTTAGGTTTGGAAGAAACAGATCCCTATAACGATTTGTTTTATATGGGAAAGACATTAGATGAACAATTTCAATACCCGACTCTAGCCGATCTCATTGCTAGTTTTCATAAAATATCTCCTAAAGTTTACCGGAGTTTATTAGCCGTCAATGATGAACAGTTGTCTGAATTATTTCCGATTGGAATGAATATCCCTTTTGTTACAGAAGATAAACTCAATTTTATCGGAATGTGTATAGGTCGGCAGGATTATCTTGGCGGGCAGATGGCATTGATGAGACGTATCCTTAATTATTCGAGTATGAGTTACGGTGTAGATGACAAGATCACATATTAGCATGGAACCACATGTAACAGGATACTTAGAGGTAAACGGAATTCGTCTGTATCATGAAATTTATGGAGCAGGTGAACCTTTGGTTTTGATTCATGGAGGGGCGGGTTCTATACAGTTTGATTTTAGAGAAACGATTATCCGGTTACAAGAACGCTTTTTGCTGATCGGCATTGATCTGCAAAATCACGGACGCTCAGATCATAGGGAAGAACCAGAAACTTTTGAACAGGATGCAAAGGATATTGTCGCATTATTGGATCTGTTGGGAGTACCTAAAGCCTCTTTTTTTGGATTTAGCAATGGTGCTACGACTGCCTTAGAGATAGCAAAGATTTGCCCAGATCGCGTCGTGAAGATCGTAGCAGCCTCTGGAGTTTATAAAAGAAATGGCCTGATACCAGGTTTCTTTCAAGCAATGGAACAGGCCACAATTGATAATATGCCGACCTATCTGAAAGAGAACTTTCTGAAACTAAATTCGAATATAGATGAGTTGCATAATATGTTTCAAAAAGACAGTCAGCGTATGATCCATTTTGAAGACTGGAAAGATCGTGATATGCAGCATATTAAAAATCCTGTTCTGCTCATTTATGGAGATCGAGATGTTGTTACAGTCACACATGCCGCAACCATCAGTCAGTTGCTCCCTGATGCAAGATTATGCATACTTCCTGCCACCCACGGCGGGTATATGATGGCCGATGAATCAGGGATAGTAGATGAAGAATTAATCACATTTACGGTATCACAGATCGCACGATTTTTAGAATAATTTACATGTTCCTGGGTCAATTTAAATACAAAGTTTACAGCTTGTTAGGGTCATTAGGTAATTAATAAAGTGAAATATAGGTTATAGGGCTACTTTATTTTTAAATATTTGTAATATCTTAGGGTATCACAGACGAAACTTTCAAAGTTTATCGCGCTAAGAACCCATTACTAAATTAACCAATATTGAAAATGAAGATGTACAAATCATTTATTCCGCTCTGCACTGCTTTATTCTTGTCAGCTTGTTCTTCAAATTACCTGATGACTGTTAATACCACCAATACGATTAAAGAAAAAGACCAAGGAACTTTCTTATACACAAATGACACTTTGGCTGTTCAATACTCTTTTGCGGGGAAGGATGGTAAAGTATATGTTAAGGTTGAAAATAAATTAGATCATCCAATCATGTGGAACTTAAAAAATTCTGCACTAGTAATCAACGGAAAGGCCCTTAGTTACGCTAACAACCAGATAGATTTAAAAGGTAAAGTGAATCAGAATGTTTCCGCTTTTAGTGAGGATATTATTCATGGATATTTTAACGGCACAGCAACATTACCTAAAGATATGTTATTAATACCACCTCATACGTTTGTTGATGGAAGGTTTTTTGATCTTCGCGATGATGTAAAGAAATCGGTATCCCAAGCAAAAAAAGAAAAAGTTGTGCGGTATGGCATGAACGGTGGAACATATAATGTTCAACAAGCCAAGTTTAACATACAGGATTCGCCTTATATCCTGAGCAGTTTTTTGAGCTATTCTGTGTTGAATAATGGCGAGGTTACTTTCAGAACTACAGAACAAAAATTTTATGCTGAAACATTATTTCAGACTGGTACATCATTAAATAATGTACTTGAGTATTATACAAAACAAGGTGATCTAATGGCTTATAAGAAAGTAAAAGGTGAAAATGCTTTGCTGTTAGGAGGGGTGGTGGCTTTAGGTGCAGCAGCAGGAGCACTTGACAATAGTAGAACCGATTAAGCTGTAATTGAACTATAAAAAGCCTTGATCACTTCGAAAAGGCTTTTTTATTTTTTATCGTTTTTTAATAAGGTTTACTGACATACTGTTGTCATTAGCAGACTTATTTTTGTGTTAGTTAAAACATAGTAGGACGACGAACTTGGCTATTTCCAGTAATGATACAACGTCAAATTGATATAGCGAAAATAGAAAAGGTAAAATTTTGAAGAAACAAAACAGTTAAAAATGATCAAATTTAAATATACTATCTTATATGTGTCCGATGTGACACGGGCCATTCAGTTTTATGAACAAGTATTTGGCTTTGTACGAAAATTTATAACACCTGAAAAAGATTACGGCGAATTAATAACAGGAGAAACCACCATTTCATTTGCCAAACACAGTTTAGCACAGACTAATTTGAGTGCAGGATATCAGGAAAGTTCTCGTTTAGCGAAACCTTTTGGAATAGAATTGGGCGTTATCACGGATAATGTTGAAGATCTAGTAGACAAAGTATGGGAGTATAATGGAATTATTGTTGAACAGCCTACAGTCAAGCCGTGGGGACAGACCGTTTCATATGTGAGAGATTTAGATGGTTTTCTAATTGAATTATGTACTCCGTTACCTTAACCAGAAACTTTTTTGTAAAAATATATATCCGTTTATTATCGAGTAGCGATGCCTTTTTAGTGCATTTTTCTCTCCATAAAGCACACATTAAGATCGATTAAGTATTTTTAAATAGCGCATTTATACATTTTTTTTTATAGTTTTAGCGATTTAGCATATTAAACAGAGAAATGGCGTTAACAAACTTGTCAAGACGAGTCGCTCTCGGAATCGATATTGGTGGAACCAATACGAAATTCGGAGTGGTAAATCATCGCGGGGAAGTTCTAGAAAAAGGATCCCTAAGAACAGATGAATATAAGAAAATAGAAGATTTTATTGATGCATTATATCTTCAGGTTTCTCCACTTATCGAGAAATACGGTACAGTGAAAAACTTTGATGGAATTGGTCTCGGTGTACCTAACGGTAATTACTATACAGGTACGGTAGAATTAGCTCCTAATTTACCTTGGAAAGGTGTAATTCCTTTTGCCGAACTTATGGAAAATAAATTTGGTATGGAGTGTACCATTACCAACGATGCGAATGCGGCAGCTTTGGGAGAGATGCTTTTCGGAGCAGCACGTGGTATGAAAGATTTTATCATGATTACTTTAGGAACAGGTGTAGGAAGCGGAATCGTTGCCAATGGAAATGTAATCTATGGACATGATGGTTTTGCGGGAGAGTTAGGACATACCATTGTAAAACCAGGAGGTAGAAAACACTGGAGTACAGGTTCGGAAGGAAGTTTGGAAGCATATGCATCTGCTACCGGCATAGCCATTACAGCAAAGAAAATGAGAGCAGAATTTCCAAGTTCTATGCTCAATCAATATCCAGAAGAATCAATCAATTCTAAAACAGTTTACGAGTGTGCCATAAAAGAAGATCCAATTGCTATTGAAGTATTCCGCTATACAGGACAGAAGCTGGGTGAAGCATTAGCTAATTTTGTGATGTTTTCATCTCCTGAGGCGATCTTATTGTTTGGCGGAGTTATTCAAGCCGGAGACTTTATTCTCAAGCCTGCAAAATTACATATGGAAAGAAACCTACTTCCCATCTTTAGAGATAAAGTGAGATTGGTATTTAGTGAACTTCCTGAAGCAGATGCCGCAATTTTAGGTGCAAGTGCACTCGTTTGGGAACAATAAAAGAAAATAAAACTCGTATTTTAAGACGATCGTTTTCATAAACAGTGTCCGGTTGATGGATTTTAATGTAAATTAAATTTTAACAGCCGGACACTCCTATAAAGCCACATCGTCACGAGTATTAGTACGGCAGACCCTTCTAAAGGTCAGATTTATTCTGGGCAGGATTTGTCGAGCTGTTTTAGGTACCTGGTGCTGCCAGCAACTGTTTGTCGTACCAGCCATCAGCAGGAAAGATCCATGATGCAGAGGAATTTCGATCTGCTTTATATCCTTTAGAAATTTATGACGCAATCGGAATAAACGTGTTTCCCCAAAACTGACCGATGCAATCACAGGATTAGGACCAGACTTATCAGTATGATCACTATGCCACGCAACACCATCTTTCCCGTTACGGTAGAGGTTGAGCAAAACAGCATTAAAGCTTAAACCAGTTTCTTCTTCCACTCGTTTTCGGATGGCTAATAGTGCTGTGGTCCAGTCAGGACCTGCGGGATCAGCACCCAAATTGCTTTTATCTTCATACCAAGCGATCATGCGTGGCGCTTTAACTGTTTTATCAAAGATCTCCATTTCATATTCGCGCCATTTCGTAGTATGGAGCAAAGTATTGTAGTAATGGTCCGATTCTTCCTTTGAAAAAAAAGAATCAATTAGCATGAGTTCCGTATCAGGTAGATCGAATACAACCTTACCTCCATGGCCAGGTGCGAATATTTCAGTGTCATTAAATAAATTCATCGTATATGTTTTAGTAAAGTGGTAACAGTCAATAGGTGTTTTCTTCATTTACTATAAACTTTAGAGTCTCCAATTGTACGTTTTTTGGTTATCAAAAACAGCAGCTGGCTCTTCGGATTTATATATAGTAACGTTCCTATTATGCTTATTAAAATATGATACAACAAAAATACTAATTATATTAGTATTTTTATTAAATTTGAAGCTATAAATATTAGCAGTATGATGTTGTCAAAAAACTTGAAGTATTTAAGAGCACAAAAAGGGATATCACAGCGCGAGATAGCAGCAGACTTAACCATTACACGCGCTAGGTACGCGAAGTACGAGGAAGCCCTCTCAGAGCCTCCGATAGAAGTCTTATTGAAATTATGTCAATATCATCAGATCAGTATCGATACACTGATTACGGTAGATTTGAAGAATTTGGATCAAAAAACAGAGCTAATTGAAAATAGTTAGAATAATTTATATCGCAAAAAAGCCGTACTATTTTTTAGGTAGTACAGCTTTTTAGCTTAAAATGTATCATTAGAGTTCCAGTACAGTAAGTACAGGGAAATGGTCTGAAGGAAATTTACCGGAATAAGTATCTGTCAAAATACCCCATTTATGACCTTTGAAGTGTTTAGATACAAAAATATGATCAATGATCGTATTATGAACAGGGAATTTTTCACCTGTCCGAAAACCATTGGAGCTTCCATTTAAAGCATAGGGCATGCTTACCATATGATAAGTATCTTTCAATAAATCAGATGTCGCTAAACTCTTATACCATTCAGAATTGCTATCGCCATTAAAATCACCCATAAGTATAACTGGCTGTTCTTTTGCGATTTCAGTAATCTTTTTTAATATTAACAAGCTCGATTCTTTGCGGGCTAATATTCCGCGATGGTCGTAATGAGCATTGAAGAGGAAGAACGACTTTTTAGAATCCTTATCTTTTAGCTGTATCCAAGTACATATTCTGATGTTGGATGGCGCGTCCCATCCTAGACTCGGTCTATCTGGAGTTTCAGATAACCAAAAGTCGCCTTTACTGACCAGCTCAAAACGGTCCTTTTTATAATAAATTGCCGCATGCTCGCCCGCAGCTTTACCGTCATCTCGTCCTAGTCCATAACGTTCAAATTGAGGAAGTTGCTTACTAAGGTCATCCAATTGATTCTTTAATGCTTCTTGTGTCCCAAAGATATCAAATTCATGAAATTGGATTAATTGTGCGATCGGAGTCACTCTGTTTTGCCAGCGGTCCAGACTATCATTAGGCGTATCATAGCGAAGATTATACGTCGCCACACGCATTTTTTGAGCCTGAGCAGTTAATGTAACTGCCGAAATCATGAGGCAGAGCATGGTTTTGATATAGCGTGTTTTCATATTTTTTCTAAATATTCATTTTACTAGGTTAAGCAGCAGACCTACTATTGCCAGAAAGGATAATTTTTCAAATTTTTGTTTAAAACAATCGCATTGCTTGGTATTGGATAGTAGTACTGTCTGCCGTCATCATACCAGGTACGTGTCTGCGCTTTAAGCCACTCCAGATGTTTATCTGCAGTTAACGTCTGGTAGTTAGTCGCTGGTCCACCAATAGCTATTTTTGCAACTTTGGCTCCAACCGTTACCGAAGGACCTTTATTATTGCCATCATAGAAGATAACATCTACATTGCCGTCGCGATCCAGATCCATCGGTTTGTCCAATTCCGGAATATAGATACCGGACCATTCTAAAGAAGCCATGATATGACCCGCATTCCATCTTTTTAGATCATTAAATCTAAAACCTTCAAGCGCCAGTTCAACTTGTCTTTCACGTCTTATTTCTAGCAGTACAGGGTTGTCGATATCTTTAAAGAATTTTTCTTTGATGTAAGTATCAATCACTGTCGGTAATTGCGAGGTACCTCCTGTAATACCTGCACGCGAACGTAGTGCACCAATAGTTTTTTGCCAGTCGCCATCTGTAATTTCACCCAATTCAGCACGTGCCTCAGCATAATTAAGCAGTACTTCTGCATAGCGCATCAATGGAATAGCATTCGTATTTAGCTGGCCATTATCATATTTACTTTCATCAAGTGTATATTTTATTGGCTGATAACCTGTGTACGAATAACCATTAAAATTTGGTGCTGCTGGTTTTCCATCTATTTTATAGCCTGGGGTACGGATCAGCTGAGATAAGCGGTAATCTCTATTTTGACACTCATCATAAAACTCTTGTGTATTGTACCCCGTTCTATTCGTATATGGTGTACCATCTCGGTTTAATATCGTATTGATAAACGGTCTTACAAAACTATAACGTGGGCCATAGGTCGGAGAAGTCCAATACCAGTTCGCAGAACTTAGGATGGCCAGGTTCTTATTAAAAGCAATAGCTAGCATGACCTCTTGAGTAACTGCAGCATCACTGACAAAAAGCTGACGTTGCGATAGTTCGGGGCCTTTAGCGGTATAGATACTGTGCGGTCCCTTTGTCATCAGTTCCTGAGCGGCATCCACCACCTGTTTATAATATTTGTTTGCAGTTGATGCTAAGCCCAGCTCAGTATGGTATTTACGAAATGAAGCTTCAAAAAGTGCAATTCTTGTTTTCAGTCCCAGAGCAGTCCATTTCGTGATCTCGGAACCGTCTGTAGAGGAGCTGGTCTGTATATTCGCGTAGGCATAATCCAGATCTGCCAAGATATGATCCATCACTACAGTACGGTCTCCGCGGTCACCATATAAGATATCGTTGTCAGTAATTGAAAGAGCCTTATCCACCCAGGGCACATCGCCAAAACGAGTGACCATTTTATAGTAAAAGTATGCTCTAAAAAAGCGAGCAACAGCATTGTAATGGTTACGACTTGTTTCCGATACGTTTGACCGGTTATTGCTTGCTAAAAAATGATTGATATTTCTAAGGTTCTTCCAATCCCATCCAGAACTTGTCTGTGCCGTATAGGCATTCAATTTTAAAAAATTGTCGAGGTTATTGACAGCGCCATAATCAGACATCTGGTCCAATCTGTAGGCATCAGAAGAAGAAGGCAGATCATTGTAAAATGAGATCGAATAGCGACGGAGTCCTCCCTCGGTTCCAAATACGTCTTCTTCTAAGGCTGACGATTCCGGAAATTCATTTAGCTCACAGCTGCTGCATAAAGCCAGTATACTTAATAAATAGAATATCTTTTTCATGTGTGTTTTTTCTTAATCGTTGCATAATGCTTCTGATTATCCAGAAGCATCTTTCTAATCATAAATGTTAAAAAGTGACTGATATACCTAAGCTGATTGATTTCATGGTCGGATAGTTGAAGCCATCACCAGCATTGCTGTCGCTGATATCCGGGTCGGATGAACCGATATTGCTTACATCCAGATCGCGTGTATGCTTATAGAACGGTGACCAGCTCCATAGGTTTTCACCCGATAGCGAAGCTTTTATATCCTGAAAGCCCCATCGTGATACGATAGATTTAGGAAGACTATATCCAACTTGAATATTTTTCAGTCTAATGTAACCCACATTTTGTAAGTAACGTGTTTGAGGCGTTTCTTTGATAGACTGGTTATAGCCAGCGTAGCGCGGTAGGTAAGCACCTTTGTTGTTCTCAGTCCAGTAGTTATTTAAGTGCCATTCCGGCAGATTATTGTACGGTCTATTATATTGTCCCCAGAAAATTGATTCATTGCTTGGATACCAGTTTTGACGGCCTACTCCCTGAAAAAATGTGGACAATAATATGCCGTTCCAGTCCGCATTAAAGTTAAATCCATAGATATACCGGGGATCCTTATTGCCGATGATTTTTTTATCACCATGATTGTCTAATGTATTGGTGCCGTAATCGATCTTCCCGTCACCGTTTAGATCTGCAAAACGGACATCGCCTGGATACACAATACCAGCACTAGACGATTTGATTAAAATCTGCTTTGCGGCATTGTCAATCTCCGCTTGCGATTGGAACAGACCTTGAGTTTCGTATCCCCAGATTTCACCGACTGTTTGACCGGCATAGTAATCGCCTAACGTACCCGTTAGATTATTGTATTTATCGATTTTAGATTTATAGTCAGCTAAGGTTCCTCTAATACTATAGCGCAATGATTTACCCGCCACATCAAATCGATTGTTGTAAGAAAGTGTAAGTTCATAACCATTTGTGGTCATATCAGCATAGTTTCCTTTAGGAGATGTAGCACCAAATATATCCGGCAAAGTCATGCCTACAGTAAACATATCAGTTGTTTTACGTGTATACATATCGGCTACCAATTGCAGTTTACCATTTAAGAAACTCATATCCACACCGAAATTGGCAGTGGTCGCGGTTTCCCAGGTCAGCTGATCGGGCAGTACTACCGGTTGTTGCGTATAGCGTGGCCGTTCACCGTTTATGATACGGTCAGAAGTACTGATGTTATAAATCTGTAAAAAGGAATAGGATTTAATATTACCATTCCCTAAAGAGCCATAGGAGCCTCGAAATTTCAAATCTGAGATAATTTCAGGATTTACAGACCAAAAATCTTCCTGCGATGCTCTCCAGCCCAAAGAAGCAGAAGGAAAGAATGCCCATTGCGAACCTATCGGGAATTTGGAAGAGCCATCATAACGACCGTTCACTTCAAACAGATAGCGGTCTTTGTAAGCATAGTTAGCTCTAAAAAATAATCCTGCGATCCGGTATTTTTCATAATTACCAGAAGCAGTAATGGCATCCCCAAGAGCAAGATTAATATTGCTGACATCATTGGTTAATAGTCCATTTTTAGAAACATCAACACTTTCTCTTACCTTTTGCTCATAGTTATACCCAATTAACCCTTTAAAGTAGTGATTCTGTTTAAACGTATTCTCATACTCCGCATAGATATTTGTAAATAAGTTACGTTCTTGAAGCACATACTTTGATATATCATTATACTGGGTTGCCAGCTGAAGGATTTCACCCTCCTTTATACTATAGGGAATAGGAATACGTATTCTTGTCGCCACATCATCCTTATTCATAAAAGTGAAATCTCCCTTTACTCTGAACGTGTTGTTGAAAAATTTAGTTTCAAAACTTGTTGTATTACGCAATAGACCATCATCGGTATCTTTACCATTTTTACTCATGATAAAATCTCCCACAGAATATGCCGCAGAATATGAAAGCGTTCCATCAGGATTGAAGATAGGAGAGGTCGGATGCCCTTCATCGGCGATGTTACGCAGAATATTTCCGCCTTCACCAACAGTCATCGGGATATGGTACTTTTTGGCCGAATAGTCTAAATTATTAGCGATACGTAACCAGTTGGTCACCTGTATGCCTCCCTTTGCTCTTAAATTAAGACTTCTAAATTTATCGGTATTATAGCGATATAGACCATCGTAGCCATAGTATCTTCCCGAAAGGTAAAAATCTGTTTTTCCAGAAGATCCATTGATCGCGATATTATGGTTCTGAGCCATCGTATTATCCTTGATCAAAGCTTTATAATAATCTTCATTGCCATAATACACGTAATTTCCATTACCATCGACAGTCACCTGTTCCTGAATACCGGCATCATTGCGCCTTTTAAATTCTTCCAGCCAGGCCAGTGAAAAAGGTTGTGTCTTGTTCATCTTACTCGGAATTGATGAATAATTATTCCAGGAATTGTAAGCCTCCGAAAAATGGGATGCATAGGTATAGCCGTCCGTTACAAATTGAGGCGTTGCGGTCGGCTTCTGGCTTGCCAGGGAACCCGAATAATTGACAGAAGTGCGACCCTGTTTTGCTTTTTTTGTACTGATAAGTACTACGCCAAAAGTACCCCTCGATCCATATATCGCAGCCGATGAAGCATCTTTTAAAACAGATACAGACTCAATGTCATCCGGGTTTAAATTTGCAGGATCACCTTCCACACCATCAATCAGAACAAGAGCAGCTCCACCTTGACCAATGGAAGTCGTGCCGCGTATGTTAAAACTCGCTGAACGGCTCGGTTTGCCATCGGCCAGATTGATATTTAAATTTGGAACAGCACCTTGTAGCATTTGCGTTGCATTAGCAGCCATGCGTCCTTCAAACACTTCTTTGCCGACCATATCGACAGCTCCAGTAAGATTAGCTTTTTTTTGCGTACCGTAACCCACCACAACAACCTCGTCCAGTTGAGAAGAACCTTCTTCCATTCGGATCAAAATGGAGTTATTGTCCGCAGGTTTAACAATAAAATTATTTTCCTCTTTGTTTCCATAACCGACGATTGAAAATCGAATGTTATACGATTTACCAGCTTCAAGGGATTCAAATAGAAATAGTCCCTTAGCATCTGTGGCGGTATTGGTGATCACTTTGTTCAGAGAATCGGTGACCGTAACAGTTACGCCAGACAGGAGCGAACCTGTTTGGCTGACGACAGTTCCTTTTACACGACCTTTTTGTTGCCCGTACAGCGGAGATGTAAGCACAATGCTCCCCAGTGCGAAAATCAATGCTCGTTTTTTTAGGTGTTCGTTAATTTTCATGTTTATTTTAAAAAATTAGTCAATATGATTTCACGTAATACATTAATTATACTTTGTCTATCCAAGGAAATTTCAGTGGATCAGCTCATTAATTGGAAGATTCAGCCTTTTTGCTCACATAGTAAGTAGATTGCTCTTTTCTATATTCAAGCTCGTTTAGACCACATAAAATATGTAGGATATTTTCGATGCTTTCAGATGCCTCAAAAGCACCGGTAAAGGTCAGTTGATTGACGTTCACACCGTCATATATAATTGCAACCTGCTTTGCTTTTGCGATTGAAGCAAATACCGTTTTTAGATTTTCTTTTTCAAAATTCAGACTTGAAGAAGTTGCTGCTAACGATACAGCAACGCTATGCTGCGGAATAGGATCCGTATTCTTGATAGGACTTTTCGCTTTTTTTGAGATTTTCCATTCCAATAGCTGGGTCATATTATTGATGACGATCTGTTCGCCGGCACGCAATACCGTTTCATGAAATCTGTGCAAACTTTGGGCTGTAGGGGCTACTCGGATAGATCCTTCTACCAGATGAATATTGGTCTCTTTATTATTTTGCCCATCAATGATAAAGACTGTACCCAGAGCAGTAGTTGCTATTCCATTTGAGATAACCGTAAAAGGTCGGTGTTTATCTTTTGTAACATCAAACTTTCCTTTTCCGGTTAGAGAAAGCATACGGGAGGTATCCGTAAACTGAGGGTTATAAGTCAGGGAACTATGAGGAGATAAAGTGACGCTTGTACCATCTGGCAATATATGTCTCACAAATACACTGGTGCTGCTCACAATCCGCTTTTGAAGGGGTAGTACTGTGACCGAAGTATGAACAAAATCCTGTTGATTTTTCCAAATAATCGAGACTCCACCTGCAACGAGAAGTAAACTTGCCGCTATTTTGACAATAATACGGGATAACGATTGTTTTTTACGAGCAGAGTGGTCTCCGATAGTCGCGATGAGACGGTCATAAACTTTCTTTTTTTGTTCTGGGCTTAGTCTCTCCGATAAAAGAGTCGGCTGATCAAATTCCTCTTGCAGTTCCGCTTTGAGTTCATGATCTTTTATTTCGAGTTGGTCGAGTAATTGCTGTTTCTCCTTTGGAGAAGCATAACCGGACCAAAATTTCTGTATAAGTTGCTTTGTATTCATATCGTTGGTATAAATACTAGCAATGATGGTTTAGGGGATGAAATTTTGGATTAACAAATGATTAAGATTATGTAAATTCTAAAGATGCTCGGTATAAAAGATCACCAATAGTCCCAGTGCAGTATATGGAGCCTCATTTTGGATATAATCTTTGATTGCACGGTTAGACTGTTTCAGATAATCTTTAACAGAATGACTGCTTATCCCCATTATTTTTGCGACCTCATCCGCAGATCTCCCTTCAAATCGGCAAAGTTTAAAAACCTCCCGTTTCTTTTTTGGTAATTTTTCAACCGCCTGATGGATCATCCTGATTTGCTGTTCATACAGATCTTCATCAATCACATCTTCATTTTCAAGTTGTAGGTATTGATCATAAGTATCCACACTTTCAATAGCTTCTTTCACCTTTTTCTTAAGGAAAGTAATGGATTTATTATAGCTCACCACAAATAGCCACCCAGGAATTGATTTTTCATCCACCAGCTTTAGTCTATTTTGCCAAAGTGCAGTAAATACCTCTTGCAATAAATCCTCAGCACATTCAGGTCGTTTAACCAAACGCAGAATATTAGCGTATACAGCATTTGCATATGTTTCATACAACTGTGCAAACTTATGCATGTCGATAGCAATAGGTTGTTGTGAGGTATCTGTAATTAGAAAGTTATCCATAGCAGTACATGTATTTGGCAGATCGTTTCAGGATTTGCAATTGCAATCCATTTTATGGTAGACAAAGCTATCCAATCAATGCTATCAAGATGTAAAGTTGTCATTAAGGAAATGTTAATCTATAAAATTGAACGCCAAAGGAAAAGAAATACCCGTATCCTAAAAAAAATAACTATGTTTATTCCATTGAATACAAAATAAACGAATGAAACGAACAGCATTACTAACCTTACTTTCTATTTCCACCTTTACCACTGCAGTTTTTGCACAGCAGGATTCCATGATGTTAGATAAAATCTATCATGAATCTTTCTATCAAGGACAAGCTTACGACAATTTGCACTACCTCACAAAACAGATCGGCCATCGTATTGCCGGATCACCTGCGGCTGATAAAGCTGTAGTCTGGTCCAAAAGCCTGATGGAAAAACTTGATTTCGACAAGGTATACCTACAGGATGTAAAACTCCCTTATTGGGATCGCGGTCCAAAAGAAAAAGCCTACATAGTAGGTTCAAAGGAGTCTCTAAATATCCTCGCGTTAGGAGGTTCAGTAGCCACTCCATCCAAAGGGATAACAGCCGAGGTTATTGAAGTCCAATTGTTAAGTGATCTGAAGAAATTTGGTGACCAGGTACGTGGAAAAATTGTTTTCGTCAATAAACCATGGGACGAGTCTATCGTAGAAACTGGTGTTGCATATGGACTCAACTCAAGTCAACGAAGCCGCGGTCCAGCTGAGGCTGCTAAATTAGGAGCAGTAGCTTACTTATTTCGATCTTTATCATCATCCACAACTGATGACTATCCCCATACAGGAGGAACGGGTTATGTCAAAGGAATCGATAGTATTCCTGCTATGGCAATATCTGCGACTTCAGCCATTAAGTTGAGTGAAGCATTAAAAACCAATCCTCACACAAAAGTTTATCTGGAACAGCATTCCGCTTGGAAAGGAATGGTGCAGACACACAACGTTATTGCAGAATGGAAAGGTGCAGAATTTCCTGATAAGATTATCACGATCGGTGGACATATTGATTCTTGGGATGTAGGAGAAGGGGCACACGATAATGGAACCGGTACTATGGGGACTTTAGATGCGATACGTACTTTGATGGCATTAGGATATAAGCCTAAGCACACCATCCGTTTAGTATTTTATATGAACGAGGAAAATGGAGTGCATGGTGCATCAACCTATGGACAGGTCGCTAAAAATAAGCGGGAACAGATTGTTGCCGCAATAGAAAGTGATGCTGGTGGGTTTGCACCTAGGGGTTTTGACATTAAAGCATCTGCCGAAAGTGTTGTGTGGATGCAACAACATTGGAAGCCTTTATTTGAACAGAAATTCTGGGTATCACGTTTTTTACAGGGAAGTCCGGGAGTAGATTCAGGAGTCTGGGGACAGCATTTTCCAAATACCGTAATGTTCAACTTTAGACCAGATCCGCATCGTTATTTTGATCTGCACCATACGGCAAAAGATGTCTTTGAAGCCGTCGATAAACGAGAACTGCAATCAGGAGTAGCGGCTATTGCCTCTTTGCTGTATTTAGTTGATCAACAGATAGAACAGCTGTAAGAGCTAAACAATAAATAGAAAGGGAGCCAAACTGTAATATGGCTCCTTTTTTTAGTTGATCGTTTGGTGTAAAGCAATTCTATTCCCCTCGCTATCTTCAAACTCAGCAACAATAAAACCAAGTAAATCATTTATAGTTTTTGGATATAATATTTTTCCACCTTCCGAAATAACTTTTTCAAGTGCTGCATCCATATCTTGCGTCTTAAAATAAATAATAACACCCTGTTTGGTAGGTGTATAGGCATCACCTTTGGCCAGTGCTCCAGAAATACCACCACTAGCTTCCTCAAAAGGAAAAAGGGACATTTCATAACCATCGATGATTTCTTTTTCGAATTTAAAATTGAATACTGCAGTGTAAAATTTCTCCGCACGATTTAGATCATGGACTGGAATTTCAAAGTAGATCACTGGGTTTGTTTGGGACATAAGGGTATTTTGTTTGGTAATATATTATTGTTCTTACTGATTTGAAGAAGGGGCAAGTAGCACTGTTTTAATTTACCTGTAGCAAAATTAAATGCTTTAGTAGAGATTTCATCCAATTGGTCAGTAAAAGGACTGTGCAAAGCCAACATTAACATGATTTGTATTGAAATGTATTTTTTTTATAAAGATTCTGCATGGATGTTTTCTAAATTTTTAATGACCAATTTAAAATAGCGTCCATAACATCGATCCAATACGGTTTATCATTGCCCTGCTTATTGTTGATCTCAAAAACTGTAAATTCAATATTCACAATTTTGTTTTTTTGAGCAATGGCTACTTAAAATAAAAAAGCAGATAAAAGCAGAGTTTTCATTTAAACACATATTGGATTATCTGTCTAAGATAATAGTTTTTCCAATTTTTTAATTCATATTGTTTAACTAATATTGATCATGGAACTTTTTATAATTACGACTTATATTGATTTTAAATATTTCTCTCGAGCAATACTTTTGAAATTGGAATATTTTCAAACTAGGTTCTAACGTAAGGGTTAAGGTTTTTGATAATAATCAAAATGAGATATTCGAAATGCTATTTTCTAAATTGAGCAAGTAAGCATAAGGTTATTTAATAAGTGATAACATATAATCCTCTTGTCAAAAACTAGTTTAATTATATTAATTTTATAGGACAAAGTTATGCCTCTGAAATAATCAATTGAGCAACTTAGCATTTTAAAGATCTTGTATACACACGAGACACTTGATCTGGTTTGGGAAAATATACGATTTTGCAAAAAATCAAATTCTTTTTCGAAGCCAGGTTAAGATATTATAATTAATAACTTTATTTCAAATGAATCAAAAATATCTACTTACATTACTTTTGCTTACATTAAGCCATTTTACCTACGCACAATTTGCAAAAATTATTGATAAAGATGGCTATGTAAATGTGAGGAAGCAAGCGACAATTACGAGCGACATCGTTTCAAAAATCAATACAGAGGAGATTGTGTATGCATTTCCCGATGAAAAACTGCGAGATTGGGTTATTGTTGACTATACCGATCGTCAAAATGAGAATATTACTGGATATGTACACCAATCTAGGATTAAACTAATCGAATCCTATGAAAAGATCCCAATTAAATCCTTTAATGATAGCATTGCAAAATTTATATCGAAAGATGTTTCTCTGGAAATTAAGTCAGAAAAATTTGATTACAAAAAAAATAAAAGATACTTTTCATCGACAAAATATGAGGATTATATCGTTGAAGACAAATTCAAAGGGCAACAGGTCTGGGGCACAGATGGTACAGTTCCTGCAAGCCATTATACATCCATAACAGCTACGATAAAAGGAAGAAATATCCAGATCCCAAAAAAGGAAATTGAGAACTTATTTAATGTAAATAATGAGTTTGCAGGATGTTACTATGACAATCTAAATGATACTTTATACATCACTACTCTCAATGGTGATGGAGCGGGAGGGTATGTTGTATTGTTTAAGATAGAAAAGGGGATCTATAAAGCTAGAGTTGTAACAATGCCCTTTTAGCATAATCAGGGAAATTTCAGTTTTGATTAATACGCACAAACGACGTCAGGCATATAAAAAAATAAATAAAATAGGTAATCATACAAGTTGCGATACTTATCACTTCATTAACCAAATAAAATGAATAACATCAATAAATATTTTTACCGCTCTTTTATTTTCATTTTAATTTCAGTCCCGACGCATGTATTCTCCCAAAGTATTAAAAATAAAAACAAGTATACTTACGAGGTAAGAGAAGAAAAGGGGGACTTAAATCACGATGGTAAAATCGATAGAGTAACTGTAAAAATGGATACTATAGATGAAACCAGGCCGTTAAGATTGCAAATTTTCTTATCTCAACCTAACGGAAAGCTAGCTTTGACGGCATCCTCAGATAAAATTATCGAACCTCAGTATCCCACCGAAAACCACGGCAAGTTTAATGGCTATCAAATTCCTAGTTTCTTTATAGAAAATGGAATATTAAAAATGTGGAGCGAAATTAAAGGTGGAAATATTACCTACCACTTCAAATATAAGAAAGGGAATTTTGAATTGATTTATGTCGATAAGCTTATATACAGTGCTACCAAAGGTTATATTGATGAAAATACGATATTCACAGAAACTAAATTTGACTTGATTACAGGTATTAGAACCGAATCTGATGAAAAGTTAGGATCTACTAAACCGCTGGCGGTTCGAAAAAAAAGAGTTTTAATAAGACCTTTACCCAAAATACAAGATATTAAATTTTCTGATAAAGATCTTTATTAATTATATAACAGTTTTACCCGGTATAAAAATAGGTGATGGTGCTATTATAGCTGCAAATTCTACCGTCACACGTGATGTGGAGCCCTATTCGATTTTAGGGGGGAAATCCTGCAAAACTCATTAAAATGAGATTCTCACAAAAGAAAGTACAAGAGCTTTTAGACTTGCAATGGTGGGATTGGGATATTGAAATGATAACCGAAAACCTGGAGTATCTTACTAAAAGGTTAGAAGAGTAAAAAGGGGCCTTGTCTCGGTTGGACTTTCGTTTTTCACTCTCCAAATTTCAGTCTCTATTTTTAGTTCAGATAGCCCTAGTGCTTATATTTAAGCGATTATAATTAAAAGTTGACCCGACTCTTTTTCTTCTCCTGAAGTCCATTCTTAAACGAAGGAATTTGGACTATCAAAAGTGAATATTCCAATTTTTCTATAGACTTCATTCACATCCTAATGCCAGATTTTTAAAAGAATACCATATATGTATCACAGATATTGTATTAGGCAAACAAACTCATTTCAGTAAAAAGCGGAAGCTAAATGAACATATATCTTGGGTATGTGCCATAGTGGTCAGTGAATATAAAAGCAGTAATAAAGATTTTTTCTATCTCAACTCTATCATAATAATGATACCTATTTGATGGTTTATAATTTAAAGGTTCTTTATGGTAATATAGCATGTACATGTAGCAATATTGACTTATAATATTATATAGATTTACAATATTATTGTACTACAATATTGCTTAAATACTGTATAGTTACCAATTAGATATCCGTATGTACATCTTATGGGTATATAATCTGATTTATAAATCTTTATCCTTTATTAAGGAAGAATGCATTACGCAGTTAACTGTTTTCGATGTGGAATCTGAAATTATGTTTGATAAAAAAATACAAAGATCAGGAGTTGGTTTCATTGTTGAAAGTAAGTGGGGGAGTCAACGATTACTCTCAATTTATGAAAAATTCTGAAAGGGTTTTTTCTTTCAGCTCTGGATTCGGAGTGTTAAAATGAAAGTGGAGAACTCGAGTGCTTATTTTCTGATGGATACGCGATATAAGGTCAGCTATAAAAGGAATCTGAAGGTATATGGATGAAGACCAAAATTTATGTAACTCCGAAAAAAAACAAAATCGTACATATGACCAATACAACCATTAAGGCCGTAGGCCTGCTTTTCAGCAGTACATTTCTATACGGCTGTTTACATGCACAAAATTACACATTAAGCTCACCACAATCGATTTTAGATGAAAAAGAAATTGCAGCAGGAGTACTCAGACTAAATGTAGAGATCTTAAAAGATGATATTCGTTATGCTGTTGAATACAAAGGTCAGCCAGCTATTTTGGCTTCTCCCTTAGGTATGGTGGTAGATAACCAAAACATAGCGAGCGATGTTACCATATTAAATGTTAAAGATACGCAACATGACGAAACTTATAAGAGTCGTGGCAATCACGAATTCAATCGCGATCATTATATCGGTAAGACTTTCGAGCTGAAGCATAATCCAACCGGTCAGGTTTTCTATTTAGATACCCGCGTTTACCCAAACGGTATAGCGATCAGATACCGCCTTGAAGCAAAAGAATCCCGTGCTATCTATGATGACAAAACAACCTTCCAATTTCCACAGGGTACCAAAGTATGGTATTCCAGCGGACCCTTTCAGTATGATTGGTTGCAACAGTATCAGCACCGTGATCTAGCAAAGATCGAAGGTGAGCTATTGGCACCGCCACCTACTTTCTTATTACCCAATGGCGTTTATGCCTCCATTACAGAGAGTAATCTGTTCAATTTTCATGGGGCTGTCCTGTTCGGAACAAAAGCCAATCAAGTCAAGTTTGGTTTTGTGGAAAACAAAGGACATGTGGTTACTGGAGCTAAGATCGGACTACCGTCCAGTCAATACTGGCATGAGAAAGTGACCGGACTTCCCTGGATCGCAAAACCAAATACCGATTCGAATGAAATCGTATCTCCATGGCGTGTGCTGACCATCAGTTCGGATCTGAACGGCCTAGTTAATAATGATATGGTCAGCAATGTTGCCGATAAACCAGATCCAAAGCTTTTTCCTAAAGGCATGGAGACCGAGTGGATCCATCCAAGCCGTTCCATTTTCACCTGGTTACGGGAAGGGGGAGAGGAACGGCTAAGTGTGGAGACTCATAAAAAATATATTGACGATTCCCCTGCTTTGAATATTAAATCGCTGGTTATAGACGATGGATGGGAAAAATGGGGATCAGAGAAAGGAAGCACTAAAAACAAATGGCAGCTGTTGCAGGAAGTCACAGACTATGCTACAGCAAAAGGAATAGATATCTGGGTGTGGAGACCCGTAGCACCGCGTTATGGCAATGGTAGTGACATCGGCCTAAATTTACCCTCAGAACGTCGTGCATTTATGAGGAAATGTGCAGAAATAGGGGTCAAAGGCCTAAAGATTGATTTTTTCCACACGGAAAATGAATACACCGTTAACCTAATGGAAGACATCTTGAAAGATGCAGCAAAAGAAAAACTGATGGTCATTTTCCACGGCGTGAATAAACCGACTGGAGATTCGAGAACCTATCCCAATCTTCTAGCAAAAGAAGCAGTAAGGGGTTTAGAAACCGTTGGCGGAGAAAATTCATGGGCTCCAGGACCACCGTGGCCATATCACAATACCGTTATTCCTTTTACACGTTGGTTAGCAGGGCCTGCAGATTATACCCTGCTCAATTTTAGAGCCTTTTGGCCAGGAGGAACGAGCTATACGCATCAGCTGGTTTCCATGTATATCATGACTTCACCATTTTTGATGTTTGCAGCAGATATTGAAGATCTGCAATCTTCTCCAGCGCGGAGTTTTATTGAAAGTGTTCCTGTGGAGTGGGACAAAACAATTGTTTTGCCGCAGAGTACTATTGGAGAATTAGCGGCATTTGCAAGAAGAAAAGATGATCTCTGGTACCTCAGCGTGCTACATGGTGAGGGAGTCAGATCAGAAACTTTTTCACTTGACTTTTTGCCCAAAGGCAAATACAAAATGGAACTCATTCAGGATAATACAGATGATGCCAAGAAAATCATAATCAAAACATCAGTGGTGACATCTAAAAGTAACATTAAATACGATTTTATATCGGGGGGTGGTTTAGTCGCCCGTTTTATCCGTCAATAAATTTAAATAAAGCGTCCGTTATATAACGGACGCTTTATTTTGTGCAAAAACAAATTGATTTACCTGTCTTAATAACTTTCGTAAGAAAGAAAATATTACCCGAAAGGTGATAGATTAAAAAATGATAATCCGTTTTAAAATATAGCCGATTGAAGCCACATGTATGCACTTTCAAAGTACCATTTCCAGTTTCATGTTAGCATTTAATTTTGACAGTTTTTGTGTTGCCTGATAACTTTCCTGAAAAGTATGCCTTTCATGGCAGGATTAATTTTGCAAATCTGCAGTATAAACCACTAATTCCAAATCTTTGTTAAAGGTAATAAAAGAAAAATCTGTGCTTATATTATTACTGTTATAACGGATGATTTCGGCCGACTCGAAGTCACTTAATGCTAACGCATAACTTGGATCTTTTTGTACCATTAATACATTCTTGTAAAACAATACATAACCCAAAAGGGGTAAGTGCGTGTTCATTTGACTGTTCAGATAGTTTGTGTAGAAAACGATTGAGCGTTCGTCACTAAAATCTACTTCAAAATCCACACGTTGCTTAGTAACCAAAATGCCTTCATTTCCGTGAACCGGAACTATAGCAATCGGTTCTGGATTGCCAGTTAGCATCGCCCAATCTGGAAGTGCATAAACAAATTTGTCGCTGTAATCAGCTTCTATTTTTTGTTTAGCGAAAGCGATTCCCTTTTGGATGATCGTGGGATCAATGTCATTAAATCTATTCATATCATAGTGCTATTTGTCTAAAAATAGTATTCTTTCTGATTTTCACTTTCTTTTTGCGTTACTTTGTGCAGCTGCAGGTCTTGCTGTTAACACAATCGTAATGAAAGTATTTTTTATCATCTACTTAAGTTTGGATAGGAAAATCAGAGATGTTTTCTACAAAATTACAGAGAATGGCTCACCTAGATTACCCCTCGAATCAGGGATATTGCAAAGAAATGTAGGAGGCTTAACTTAGCGCAAAGTTCTTCCTCTAATTTCAGCTCATGAAGTAAAATATTTTTTAGAGATACTTACAGAAAGAAATCAATTGGTTGCGTAAATGTTTCGGCTTTATTTATATAGAGCCCCGAAGGGCTCTATCATTTCATCAAGAAGAATTATTTATGATAAAGTAATTAACTGCTGTTAATTTTACAGCTTGCAGAAGTTGGAGTATTACGTTGTATTTTACTTTATCAATTCTTTTAACTTTTCCTTTGCATTCGTGTTTTCCGTGTTTAATGCTAAACTTTTTTTATAATTTTCAATAGCTTTTTTAAGATTACCGTCTATCATATAAGCTTCTCCTAAAGAATCGTAAGCTTCATACGATTTCGGAAAAGATAAAATTTCGAGTGTGAATACGTCTATTGCTTTTTTATATAAACCTCTTTTAATCATCTCGTACCCTTTGGCATTCAGGTCGGCTTCAGATAGTTCTAATTTTGATTCTTTTATAAGAATTGCAGCTTTATCAAGACCCTTATCCAAACAAGTGTTGATCACTTTTTTTGTATAAAAATAAATATCGAGCTTTGGTGTTGAACCTGCAATTGTTTTTTCAATAAAAAAACGAGCATCTAAAAATCCTTGATCCAGGTCTTTATTCGTAAGTAGAATTACAGTATAATTTTGTTTGTCAAATATCCGCCATTCAGCACCAACACCAAAATGTCCGCCACTGTGGCCGTATATTCCAGATCCTTTTGCTCCTGCAAACTGCATTCCGTATCCATACCAACCATTTTCAGGTTCCTTTTTCATAAAATCTGTATAC
Organism: Sphingobacterium sp. JUb20; assembly: GCF_004342035.1. Lineage (NCBI taxonomy): Bacteria > Pseudomonadati > Bacteroidota > Sphingobacteriia > Sphingobacteriales > Sphingobacteriaceae > Sphingobacterium > Sphingobacterium sp. JUb20. Next base: position 365,192 of record NZ_SLYV01000005.1, read on the forward strand.
TTAGCATTTAAGAGCTTATTATTTTTAAATGCCAATGCAAATTTATACAGATCATTTATGGTGGTATAGCCTCCTCCCGCAGAACTACCCTTGACAGCACTCATAAAAAATGTTTTTTGTAATTGGTTTGGATAAACATCCGAGAGTGTATAGTTTTCTGCTTCATTTTCTATAATATGGTCAATATCAAAATTGCCCGTATTTTGCATGTTTGCTTTAGCGAAAATATGCTTTTTAATATAATCTTCATAAGGCATTTTACTCACAGTTTCTATAATTCTACCGAGCACAATATAGTTTGTATTCCTGTAAGAGAATTGCTCATTCGGCTTAAATTCCAACGGTTCATTTTCATATAAATCGCTAAGGCTTTCTATTGTTCTAAATTTTACTTTAGAAGTATTCAAAAACTTATCAGAATAAAAATAATCAGCCAGCCCACTTCTGTGTATGAGTAATAATCTAATTGTGATAGAATCTCTTGCGACCTTATTTGGATAATTTGGGAGAAATTTTCCAATAGGATCATCTAAGGATAATTTTCCTGCTTGGATTAATTGGAATATAGCAACTGCTGTGAATGATTTCCCTATGGAAGCATAAGAAAACTTTGTGTCCGTATTATTTTTGACTTTGTGCCCCAAATGCGCGAATCCATAAGATTTCTGCACTAAAACATGATCATCTTTCGCTATTAAAACAGCACCGCTAAAACCGCCTAAAGAATCCAGATAGCTAACAATCTCCCTTGCTTTAGTGTTTTGCGAAAAAACGGTTTTATTATTTGTACAAGAAAATATAATGGTGACAACTAATAGTTGGATACATTTTTTCATTTCATAGATGTTTTACAGTTTTGGGTAATTTTGTTTAATATTTCAAATAATTGTTTTAATTCTTGTTCTGACAATGAGTTTAACGCAATCTCTCTATTTTTCTTTATAACAGGATTTAGTTTTTTAATGATTTCTTTACCACTAGGTGTGATTTTTAACTCCGATTTTCGTTTGTCAGCATCGTCAATAGTCTTTGTTAGATAGTTTTTGTTTATCATCAACTTAATTATTCGGGTCATTGATGCATAATCCTTAAAAACTAAATCGGCAATTTCAGATTGACTTTTATCCTCTCTGTCAATGATAATTAGAATCAAAGCTTGGTCCACAGTAATTGTTGGAACTATACTAGATATATTCTGTTGACATAATCTACGATAAGCTTTTATAGTTTCTTCAATGGAGTATAATACGGTGTTAGTTGGAGTTTCGAATTTCATATTTACTTGATATATCAAACAAATATAATTATTTATTTGATATATCAAGTAATTGTAGAAGATAAGATCACGTAAGTGTTAAGTATATCTATGAATGGGGTTATTCATTATTATCTATTCGAGATTGATTTAATATAAACAAAATTTGATCAAAGTATCACGCTTTTTAAAAGCTTGTAAATCAAGAATATTTTTAATCTCTTAATAAGTGTTAGCAACATTGGTTGATAGTTTTCAATGATTTCCATTCGTGTTCAATGTTTTCCATCAATAAAGCGTTGTCAAATTGTATTGAACCCGTTGGAAAGATGTCTTTATTTTCGAAAAAACTTGATTTTACATTTGCTACTTCAAGCGGTTTAACTTCCCAATTATACGTTTCAAGTTTTAGACCGTCAAAATTTTTTCCATTAGGGGAGTAGCCAACAGATCCGTTCTCAAAAAATGCTGAAACATTTTCTATAGTTTCAAATATGGAGTTATCGTTTAGCTTATGGTTCAATTTTGCGTCAATCTCAATTATTGTATGATCAGAACTCACAAAGTCAATGTGAAAATGATTGTTTTGCTCTTTCACATTAAAGTTTGCTAAATAATGCTTTCCTGGAAATATTTTTCCTCCAACAAGTGCGTTTAGTTTTAAAGATGTATCACGCCTTGGAATATAAACACCTTCTTTAGTTTTACCATTTTCATCCCATTCAACAGCAATTCTATGAGCTCCGTTTTCAGAATTTACGCCGATGAAATTCGGAAGTCCTTTTGGTTTGATGTTTTTAAGCCTTATCAGGCAAATGCCAACTATTGCTTTTCCTTTATAAAGCTTTGGCCGAAAAGGTTTTGGTAAAATTTTCTCGACAAACTCCGGCTCAGCAACATAGTTTACTAATATTCGTCTTTCAATTATTCCGTGAATTGTTGGGATTCTCATTTTATATTGCGTGTTTTGATACCATTACTACTAATATTAATTAGTTTATAAACCAAGATCTATTGGTAAAAACACCACGTAGTTACACTTAGTTTTAACTTGTCCGTTAGAATTGAAAGCAACAATAAGAAATAGGGGTGTTAAAGTATATAGCCATTTTAAATATGACAACTATAAGACTATTTCATCTGTTTATAGCTTACTTAATTCCAAGACTAAACTTTCCCAGTCGAATCCAAATTCTGTAGGAATCAGTTTCCCTTCTGGTGTAAGGATGTATTTGCTTGGATATCCACGGACTTTATAATTTTGTTCTACTTTAGAATCGGACATCAGTACCGGTATTTCATAATTATTGTTCGTTAAAAAGCGTTGCACTTTTTCTTTTGTATCGCTACAGGCAATGCTCATAAAATTAATTTTGCTCATTTTATCCTGCTTTAGTTCCAGGTAATACTTGTTGAGTTTTGGCATTTCAGCAACACAAGGGCCACACCAGGTACCCCAAAAATCGACGACGGTCCATTTTCCAGCCAATTGCGCGGATGAAAATTCTTTATCCTGCATATCTTTTAGCAAAAAGGATGGTGCATCTGCAAGTTTTGAAATAATCTCTTTCTTGAAAAAATCATTGAAACTGCTCTCAGCATAATTTTCTCGATAAAAAGATGATAAGCTTTTAAAACTACTCGCCGGATTATTCAAAAACTCTTGTATATAGTTTTGAAGAGCCACATCCTTTTTACCCCTCTTACTTAATAACACCATATAATCGTCACTGTAGTTTTCTTTTGATTTCAAAAAGACGCGGTCATAAAAAGTTCCATATTCCTTTTCAGCCGAATTTTTTGGAGAATAATAGGCCGCTTTTTCCAAAAACAGGAGCGCGTGATCTTCTTGGTCTACTGGTGTCTTTTCATACGCCAGATAATATGCATAAGCTAAATGAGCTTTTTGTAGGAAACGTTTCTTATTTGCCTCGTCTTCATACAGAGCTGTAATTTTATCGATTATTATTTGCATCGTCTGTGCATCATATCTACCATGTTCAGAAAGGATCTTCTGAATCAAAAGTGCATACCGACTGGCATTTCCTTGATTCCAGTAATCATTATCCATATCGAGCACTTCATTTTGGATTTGCTTAAGGCTATCTATATTCTGAGTCTGCATTGCCTTTGCCCATAAGTACATTGGTCTAGCCGCCACTCGCTCTCTCTCGCTAAATTGATTGGCAATAAGATCGAGCTTTTGCAGAGCTGAACTGTTTAGAGACATGATGTATTGACTTAGCGTTTGTTGTAGATATTCGAATAGTTGCTTATCATTCAGGAGTGGTATGATTTCCTTAAAGTCATTGTCTGAGATATTATCGAATGAAACTTTGTTGCTCAGATGGTACGTCCCGGCCAGCAACTTTGGAGATATGGATGATAAAGCATCATAATACTGCTTATCTCGAAAGCTTTGCAGATGTCCCAGTTTATTTTTAACGTAATCACGATTTCCTGCATATTTCGCTTCGTATAGCTCTATATACCGTTGTAATTTAATACTATCTGTTTTATCATTTGTATTTATTGCATTGCTCCAATAGCTACCTTTTACGAGCATATCATAATAATCATTTTCAATCGCAGCTGCAGTATATTTGCTCGCACGTTCTATTGAACTGGAAGAGTGGCCGTTTATCTTTTTGCCATTCGCATCTAAAAATGAATAGTTAGCTATTCGATTTTCATCTCGTACAAGGTGGGTTTTAGGATCAAAGCTGGTACTTCCTTCCGTTGTTGAAGAGCTGTCGCTTTGCGAATAGTTGACGGCAATTTCAGACTTATTCTGTTTTACCATATGGTATACTAGGCCATTTTTTGTGATATCAGATTTCTTCAATGCATTTTCATCCGAAGATGATAATGCCGCAAAATAGAGAGATTGCAGCAGGTTACCGTATTCTGAAAATGTATTGGTTAAGGCATTTTCAGCAATATCATCTTTAATTTCCCATGCAGTAAGTTGCTGTCTTATCTCATCCTTCCATTTCAGCGTATCTATGCTTATTACTCCCTTATTGACTGTAAATTGCAAAGGTTTTGTCAAACCATAGATGTCGGAGATCGCGGCTGTCGAAGCCAAGAAATTTTCCCCTTTGTTCAGGTCTTCAGTAGAAAATATACGGTCTCCATTTTTACTTTCAAAACCAGTTACGCGCAATTCCATAAGATCACCTTGGCTGGCTACCTTCTTTAGTTTTATTAATGCTATATAATAGGTTTTTTCATCAGCATTTCGGTTGTAATTGCTGTTTTTTTTTACGATATAATGAACGGTTGGCTTCTTTTGTGCCACAGCCACTTGTACACATAAACTGACCACTAAGAGTAAGTACTTCATCGGTTAATTGGTTAAATTACTCTAATGTAAGAAAATTAATTGAAGTAGTTATTTACCAAGTAATTTTTAATTACTCTAGTGGCGTAAGTTTTCTTTTGAGCTTATTTAATGATTTTGTTTACCTGTTTTTGGGGTCTTAGTTAGTTCTGGAATGAAAACCAGATAGTCATAACCTTTTATAATTCTTTCCAGCGTTAAATCCTCCACTTTAAGCTTCTTTTTAGAAATAGCTTGTTTCAGAGGTCTTAAATCATAGGTATACCAATTGTCATCTTTCACAACGGTTAAGAAAGGTTTATATTCGTCTAAATCAGCCAATGTTTCACCTTCACCCTTTCCGATAATCATAATATGCAATGAGTTGCGGTAATTTGCCTCTTCAATATTAGACACTAGGTTTCCAATATCAAATACTTCCATTAAACTCTCTCCTTTAGGCATGTGATTAGCACCATATTTGAATAGATTCTTTTTGTCTTTCCATTCAGGGAGTTTTTCAAGAATCAAGTGTTTCAAGTATTGAATTCTTAAAGGATGAATTCGATTTAAATAAAGTTCTTTGCTTAATTGGAGTGCTTCAAGTTGCTCTTTTTCGTTTGCTGATAAATTTAGAGCGCTCAGTGCGTCCAATTTAGCCTGACAATCATCAGAGAACAAATAGAATGTGGTGTTGTGTTTTGTGTCATAGGCAGCCGAATTAGCGATCATCTGCTTATAAATTTCTATTGCTTTATTATTTTTGGATTTTTTACTCAGTTCAGAAAAGAGTAACTGGTCTGAAAATAAACTAATTTGTTCAGCTCCATATATCTTGATGTTCTGCTGAAGTATGTTTTTATACAAATCAAACTCAGCCTCACCTTGTAAAAAAGATAAAGCAGAACCGTTTTCATTGCGGAATTTGTCCAGTTCAGCAGGGGATAAGGATTTAATTTTTGTTGATATGGTATTGATTGTATAGGGATCAATTTCCATAAAATAGTTGTCGAACTTAATACTATTTACAATCGCATTTGTGAAGTAAGGGATTTCACTGGTGAAATGGTATTCGCCCAATAATACAGAATTGTTTTTGCTGATTTCACCCTGAAGGGTAGTCCATCCTTTTCCTTCGAATGCGTTGCTATTATTTTTTTTAAAAGTGGAATAGTTTTTTTGAATTAAGCTATCCATTAGTGAGGTTTGCGCATAACTGAAATTGGCAATAAAAAGGCTAAGAATAAGTAGTTTGGTTTTCTTCATATTTTTTTTAGAAAGATACAACATATTGATAAAATATATCACTACTTTTCATCGATGCATTTTTTTTTTAAAACAGGTTGATAAGATCAGGTTGTCAATCTTTTTATTAACTAAGTTTTAGTCAAAGTCAAAGTAAAGTTGAAATATCAAAACTCTTTGCTTTAGAATAAAATTAAAATTAGTTAATTTTATTGGATGGGAATAATACAACAATATCTACGGATAGACCAAAGTACTTTACTGCGTTATCTTGATAACAGTCAGCTATTGGAAGATGACCTTTTTTCTACTTCTAATTCTGAAAAAACAAACCTATTAGACATCGGTAAAAGCTGGGATGGCTTGTTTTACGTTGTTACAGGTGAACCCTTAAATAATTACAAAATAGTGCCCCCACCTTTGCAATGGCTAATATTTGGTCCCAATATACTTGACGTGGAACAGGATATGGGATATGGCCCTGCGAAATACCTTACGTCACCCCAGACTGAAGAATTATTAGAAGCTGTGAATGACATCTCTGAATCCTCTTTATCAGATCGATTTGATGCCGAAAAAATGAATGAGGAAGGTGTTTATCCTGAATTTTGGGAAGATCCTGAAGCGCTAAATTATCTGATTCAGGAATTCCGAAAATTGAAAGAATTTTTGCAATTAGCGGTAGCAGAAAATCAAGCTGTGATTACCTTCCTTTGTTAATTTTATTTTAAGGGCCAGAAGCTATATCAGCATTTTTCTCGCCGCTCCGAACATCAATAAGTACAAGATGCTGTAAAAATAATAGCAAATCGAATGGAATATCTTATTATTGTTTAACTATTTTGTCTTTTTACGAGCATTTCAACGGTCTTTTTATATTTTGGTTTAATTATAAATTGTTAAAGAAAATATGATTATAAAAAGATGTTGTTCCTGTCCTAAATCTTGCTTTCAAAAGCAAACATGAAAATCTGTACAGTGAAGAAGTATTTAGTATTAATTTTAGTGATGTTTTTCTTCGGGAAGATTAGTGCTCAGAGTGCTGTTGAAACCGCTGCAAGTGAATATCATCAGGTCGCTGAAGGCAGTGAGCAACAGCTATTGTTGGCGGGCAAATATGCGCATGCACTTTTTTTTAATGGTCAGCAAAAGGAAGCGATGGTGTTGCTGCAAAAAAATATAGCTAGAGCATCTAAAAAGCTTGATGGACAATACGCCGCACAGCTGTGTGGTATTGCCGCAATGAACAGCAAGATACTAGAAGATAATACATCCGCTAACAGATATCTCGCGCAGGCTAAAATATTTGCAAAAAAAACCAAAGAGCTGAGCATTAAAGGATATGTGTCGTATTGTGAGGGTTGGATGCATGCGAGGAATAATCAGGAGCAACAGGCGATCCGATGCTTCCAGAACGCTTTAGTGTTTTACGATCAAGCCCCTCAGACAGATATCGTTATATCTAGAAAAACTGCAATTTATAAGGAGCTATCATCGATCTATTCAAACTGGAAAACATATGACTTACAGGAAAAATACGCTAAACTTACTCTGGAAGTCGCTAAATTAAGAAATAGACCCATGGATATTTTTGACGCTTACATGTCTATGGGATATAATTATCAGGAGCACTACATCAATCAGCCCGAAAATGAGCATCTTCGTAACCAGTCTGAAAGTTATTACCTCCAAGCTATTAAATTCTATGAAAAGAACAGCTCAACAATGGCTGTGCCCTCTGACTTATCTTTTGCAGCAATTAACCTGGCCAATCTGTATTTACAGTATTATCCGGCGTCCTATAAAACAAAATCGCTCCAGTATGCGCAACAGGGACTAGAAGTTGGACAAAAAACAGAACAATATGCCCAGGTAGCTTCGGCTTATGGAATAATGGCAGAATATAGCATGAAAGAAGGTGATACAGAAACCGCAAAAAAATACCTCCTTGCTTCATTAGCCGCGCTCATGAAAGATACTGTAATAGAAAATACGATTGCCCTTAGCTTATATCAAAAGCTCGCAGAGGTATATGAGACAGAAGGTCAGTATCATGAAGCCTATCATTACTATAAACAATATGTCAAGCTCTACGAAGAAGTTTTCAATGCAAATAAAATGGAACAGGGGCGCAGATTAGAAGCGCAGTTTGAAAAAGAGAGACAGCAACAACAGTTGATAAGACTGCGATTTGAAGCCGAAAAGAGAAAACAACAAATCTCGTTGATGCATGCGCATAATAAGGCGCAGCTGCAGGATTTGGAAAACTTAAAATTAAATGAAGAAATTCAGCGTCAGCAGATAGAAGTTATCCAGCTAGAGGCAGATAACAGAGGTAAAGAACTTAAACTTTCACGTGTTGAGATACAGCAACGGGCAGCACAACTTAAAACTTCTCAAAAAGAACTTGCATACAAATCAAAAATAAATTCAGTCTATTTTTTCCTTATCCTGACATTTATCATAGCTGCCATGTTGATCTATTATGCTTATCGCCAGCATCTCAAAACATTAAAACAGAAAGAAAGCCTACAGGTTTTGGTCTCCATGTTGGGGGGGCAGGAAACCGAACGTTCACGTATAGCCAGAGATCTTCATGATGGATTAGGCGGTATTTTGTCCGGGACAAAAATCACTTTATCCGGTCTTACGCTATTGAATGAGAATGATTCCAGTAGAAATACACTGGGTAAATCTTTAGATCAGCTCGATGTTGCTGTAGTCGAGTTGCGCCGCATTGCACATAACCTTATGCCTGAACTATTGGATAAATATGGCTTAGAGGAAGCTCTTAAAGAATATGCTGAACGCATGAGTAACGATGAGCTTGAGATTTCCAGCCAATTTGTAAAGTTGGAAGCCGACCTTTCAAAAGATAAACAAATAGTCGTCTACAGAATAATCCAGGAGCTGGTAAATAATGCGGTGAAACATGCTCAGGCTTCACAGATTATAGTGCAACTGTCGCAACACAATGATCATATCCTGATCACTGTGGAAGATAATGGAAAGGGCTTTGATCCGCATCTTGCAGATGGAAAAAAATCAACCGGAATACACAATGTACAGTCTCGCCTCGAATTTTTAAGCGGGAAGATGCATATTTATTCCCGTACCGGAAAAGGTACAAGTATAGAAATAGAGTTTCCGATAAATAATAATCCTTATTATGGTTAATATAGTAATTACTGATGATCATCCGATGATGCTGGAAGGTTTAAAAAATATTCTAGAGGCAGAACCCGATTTTAAAATTTTGGATTGCTTTACAGATGGTAAATCAACACTCGAACGGATTAAACGGATTAATCCTGATATATTATTGCTTGATATTAATCTTCCTGATACGAATAGTATAGAGTTAGTCGCCTTATTTAAGAAACGGTGCCCACACATGAAGATTGTTGCTATCAGTGTTCATAATGAATACGCTGTTATTAATAGTATGATCACACAGGGTGCGGACGGATATATCCAAAAGAATGCTTTAGGACCGGAGATTATAGCGGGTATTCGGAGCGTGTGTCAGGGAGAACTTTTTTTGTGCGCGAAGACTAAGTTAAAAATGAGTAAGAAAGACAATATTGGTCTTCAAAATGTACCTAAGCTCACGCGCAGAGAGAAGGAAATATTAATGGAAGCAATCAAGGGATCAACTACCGTTCAAATCGCCGAAACTTTATTTATCAGTCATCATACAGTTGAAAGTCATAGAAAGAATCTCATCGAAAAATTTGAGGTGAAAAGCATAGCATCTGTCATCAAACTTGCACTTGAATATGGTATTCTTCGTGACTAAGGGCCAAAAAACCACTACATTCAGGGATTTGCTGAAATTTTTTCATCCTTTAAATTTGTTTATCCTTCAGAAGAGGTTTTAACAAATTATCAACACAAAAAATAAAAAGAGATGAAAAAAGTGATTTCAGGAAGTGCTGCTTTAATTATGTTCTGCACACTTTTAAGTTGTGGCCAAAAGAAAGATGCAGTTGCCTATAACAATGAACTGATGACGATTATCAACAGTGAAGAGGTACATATTAGCGAAATGAACAGCGCAATGCAGTCAAAAAAATATGATGAAGCAGAAAAAGTAGCCCTAAAATGGGACCAAGCTGTAAAAGAAGACATTAAAAAGGTTGAAAAAATTGGCGATTTCAACGGTGATGACCAGTTGCAGCAAGCCATTCTAAAAGGGTTGAAAGGTTATGGTAAAATTGTTTCAGAAGATTACCCAAAACTGATTAATATTAGAAAGAGTACTACCCAAGATCCGGTGGTAGAACAAGGATTACTGGACAATATTAATAAGGCATTTGAAGATATGGCAAATGGTGTCAATGTCGCTTCAGATAAATTTGAGAAAGATTACGCCAAAAAATAGGTGGACATAAGAATAAATAAAATAGCCGGTGATGGAGATCACCGGCTATTTTCGTATAAGTGCGTTAATTTTGAATGCATATGTTTATTAAGGACCACGTCATGACATGTGGCTTTTTATGTTAGTATCCAGTGAAACAGAACGAAGTGTTGATGAAATATTTATAATAGTCGACTAACTGTCCTTGTTCATCTCTGTAATAATGAATGTAAAGATTATAGAAGTAATTCCATCAATAAGCATTGGTTAATGAGCGTTTAGAGCAAGACTTTCTAATTATAAACAACTGCTTATCGTTATTTAGTTGAAATATGTTAATTACGAATCAACTTAACCAGCCGACCAGAATAACTTTTAGAGAAAGAGCTTATCGACCAACTTTGCGTTTTAGGTCAACATGAGGTCATCCTCAAAGATGAAGGTGATCTATTTACCAATTTCAAAGAGAAGCTGAGGGTGAAGCCGAACTGGATAAAGTATTCTTTATGCTTAAAAATATGTCTACGTTAAAGACTTTGCCAGGGATTATGAATTCCGAAGTATTTGAACGCTTCTTTCAGTTGGCCGCAACAAATTGCAGTTATATTTTGCTCAATTATTTTGTTTTCCTAAAAACGACTCAAGCTCTGCTGCAATTCGTTTCGATTGAGTGTGATGTAGATAATGAGAACCGGGCAATAAGATTAGTTTGCCCTTATCCACGCTGTTGGCTTGCTCTTGGTGCAGTTCTGTCCAGCCTTTGACAGCCGAGTTTTCGTCTGCAAATAATAAAACCGGCAAATCTTTCGGGAAAGCTAGTTTTTGTGCATCATTAAAACTATTACTCAATGATGTAGCTTCTCTGCCCAAAGTACTGTTTCCGGTCACTTTCATCGTAATCATGTGCTTTTGTTCAAAACGGTGTGCTTCTGATTCGTCTTTAGGTTTTTCGTCACCGAAAAACTTAAAAAATGCACGCATTACACCTGCTTTAGCTAAAAAATCCAAAGGTGCCGAATTATAACCCGGCCAAGGTTGTGTTGGCACGCTCGTATCAATACCTACAAAAGCGGTTGCTTTACCTGGATATTTATTGATATATGCTAAGCTGTAAAGCCCAGCAATGGAATGCCCCATTAGTATAAAACGATTTAGATTTAATTGCTTCACCACTTCGTGGATTTCTTCCGCCATATTATTCAAATTGCGTTCACGATTTGTTTCACTGCTCAATCCATAACCAAAAGGTTCAATCGTGATCACTGTATATTTTTTGTCTAATTCTCTGATTAATGGTTCAAAATCCAATCTTGGGCTTGCCGTTCCAAATCCGGTGAGTAATACAATCGTGTCTGCACCTTGTCCATCTATTGTCGTATTTATTGTACCGTCAAAAATTTTTATTTTTTGACCATAATCTTCAATTTTATCGGCTTCGCTGCTTAAATTGATTTGATGAATCACAAATGTCGCAAAGAGTAAAATAGCGATTATCACTACAATTCCGATGATTGATTTCAATAATATTTTTGATATTCTCTTGATGAGCGAAGGACGGTTTTTATCCATTTTTTTTAATTTCGTTATGTGCACTATCAAAACAGGTTACTGACAATAAATCTTTAAAATCATTTAAGATTGATTTATTCTTTTGCCACCTAAAAAGATCATTTCTTCACTTTTATTAGTATATGGATTTAATTGCCAGTCCCCATACAAATGTTTGACAGTTAATCCTGCTTGATCAAGTAATGAATAGATTTCTTCTTTCTCAGGGAAAGATATTTGAGAAGAAGCAACCCACTTTTTATCAGTGTGCAAAATCTCATAAAAAGTTTGGTATGTTATAATTTCATCATTCGCTTCCCAATCATTCCATGCTTTTATGATTCCGTAATTAGGATGCTTAAAATATCGAATCGAGTCTTTTTCTCCCCATGTAGTCCATTCTTGTACTAATGGATTTCGACTATCAAAAATGAAAGTTCCATTATCTTTTAAGTGATTCTCGATATTTCTCAAGAGTTTTAAACGGTCATTTTCAGTTAAAAGTGTTTGGAAACTATGACCCGACAAAAAAATGAAATCAAACTTTTTATCAAACGAAAATTCTGAAGCATTAGCATGAATCCAATTGATATTTGATGTTTTTTCCTTCGCTATCGTTAACATCTCTACAGATATATCCAAAGCGTATATTTCTTTACACTTACGGATAAGCTCGCTTGCTAATGTACCTGTGCCGCAGCCAATATCTAAAACGCTATCATCTATTTTTACGAAATTACTAATCACATCATAACTCTCTGACCATGGATTATCATAATCATAGAATTGCACCAAATTTGAATCCTGGTATAATTTATCATTCATTCTTTTTTAATTTACAACCTAACATCAGATTTTTGAAGCAAAAATAAGATATATTTATACAAATGTTGCATTAGGAAAACAAAGCCGAAGCTTCGCCACCTATTCGCGCGCTGTTCGGGAAGGCTTCAGGCAATGTCTACCAAAAGTATGCTGTTTGTCTATTGTTTGCCTACCGGTTGTCTACATAATCGGTATAGGATTGATACACTTTGCAGAGAAATGATACTGCAGATTATGTAAAGGTAGGATGAATGATTGTATTCAGATTGGACCGTTATTATCTTTCGGAGTTTGTGGGAATACTTGTCTTTTGTGAAACCAGAGACTAGAGTTCAAGCAATAGACAAGCATGGATTATTGGAAATAACGATTATTGGCGCTCAATATTAAGTATAACTGCGATCAAGGGCTTAAAAGCTACTGGAGAGTATCTCAATCCATTAACTCGTATAAGTAAGTTTCAATGCATATGTTTAGTAAAGGCCACATCGAGCGATGTGGCTTTTCTTTTTTAATAAAAGTTTATTGCGTTATTGAAATCATAAGGTGCCAATTTGGTTCTTTAAGATATGGTGTTCATCTCTAGTTAGTTCAAATATGAAGTCCGAAGGAAAATGTTTTAAGTTTCTGCTTACTTGCCTTTTTAATTGTACTTTGAACTGAGAGATTGCTTTAGCATATATTCGACAAATCTGATTGGAATTGATTAGTTTTGGGTATAGTACGTTCGGGTAATATTACAGATTTAGCTCCTTTAAATTTCCCATTTCTTCAAAGCGTTTATCATTAACATATAAAAGTGATTATGCCAGTTATGAAAATATAGTAATTCAAAAGCACGTAATTCAAGTTTATGGTTATTCTGACATTACTTCAATAAATCTTGAACGTATTTAATAAACCTATAAGTTTATCAAGTTTTTAGAAATCATTAAAATCTCGACAATGAAAAAAAAAATTATAATTTCTCTAATTATTCTTGTTTCGATCTCTTTTTTCGTTTTTGAGATGAAGTATGATACAACGATATATTTGGGAATGGCCTCTCCAACTGCTGATGGGCAAAGTATTGATGTAGAGGTTGTAATAGATGGAGAATTGATTAAAAAGGATAGCATTAACAGTAATCCATATAAATTTAATATGATAAAAAGGAAATTGGGTATTGGTTTTCGAAGAGTAGAGATTATATCAATAAAAGCTAATGTATACAGTAAAGAGACTTTATTAATATTCCCTAATCAGTTTATTCTTATGGAATTCCTTCCTGCATGTGAGATGAACAAAGAAATTATCTATCCACCACGATTTCATATAGCGAATGGATTTAATCCATTTTATTATGAGTAGATAGTGATAATTTGTGTGTATTTAGAGCAGGTAGATGTAAAATAGAAAAAAGTGAGATATTCTCAGAATTTCAAACATACACTTATGGATAAGTTCATTTATAAATGCTCCAGCACTCGCGTAAATGCAACTAAAAAACGAGCTGATAAATCGAAGATTTTAGATAATTTTAAAATATGAAGTTTAGTATCAGTTTAACTACAGATAATAGGTCACAGGCTAAATCGGGTTTGATTATTGACCTTTCTGATAAATTAACAATATTTTTTGCAGATAGAATTTATGGGGATAGTATACAACATTATATTATTGGATTCACTTGTGTTTGCACACCAGAAGGTATTAAAAATTTATTCGTAAAGAAAAAACCTGTTTATTTTTTTGATAAAATAAGTACGAATAGATTTACAGGAGAAAAAATTAAAATGTTTAGGTTGTTTATAGATCATATCACGATAGAAGAAGAAGAGTATGAAGATTTTGTTTCTGGCAGTGATGCCGATAGTTTAGAACTAGTTAAAAACAAAATTTTGGAATCTTTATCAAATTTAGATAAGTTGACCAAGTCTGTAAAAGATTTTGATAAACAAAAATTCAAATATGATATGAATATTATTCTAACTTCATTTGCAGATTAAGTTGGCACTTCGTAAATCATTAATACTAAATTACAGCACATTCTTAAAAAGACAATAGTTTAAGCAGCATAATTATATGACACAGGTAAATAGAAATTTATTGTTTTATCTTGCACTTTCTACCAATGTATTAATAATTGGTTGCGTAGGAGAGGAGGATACATTCCGAAGTAAAGAGCTTATTTCAAGTAAAGGAGAAAAACTATACATTAATACACTTAATTGGGGTGTTACGGATGATTATCAATTTACGATGGTCACTAAAGATATGAATAAGTTAAAGAGTAGATCTGATACATCGGATGCTATAAAAGGCATTGAACCATTTATTTATAAATTTAGTGGTGATACCTTATTTCTCTATGCTAAGAAAGAGATTAAGATTGCTGTTCAAGATAGTTTCAAAACTATAAAAATAATATGTGAGCAAGTTGATAATAGTGATTATAATAATTTAACATACAAAGCAGGAAAAGGAGTTGAAGGATACCAATTAATTCCTTAATGCTATGATTCTTCGATTATTGGAGAAAATGAATGGCTAATCTCAAATTTCTTCTCCTTTTAATAACTGCCTGGTACCAGACTTTCTTATAATAGGAACGATACGTTGTAAATTTATTTAGGAGCCTATTGATTTATAGTTTTTTAACATATCTGAAGATAAATTTTTAATATGTTTGGATTAACATTATAAACTATCTCAAATGAAGAAAATTATTAACCTTTTTGGTTTAATCTTTTTTGTGTCTATTATTTCTTTTGCACAGAATCTTAGATCATCTTATAACCTAGAGTTTAACGACATTCATATGAATGTTCCAAAAGGCTGGAAGGTAGTTGAAGGAAAAACAGATGCATTACATTTTGAAACGGATAAAAGTCGCTCTCAATTTCCTGTATTAAAAGTCAGTAGCAACGTTGACACTAGGGAAGAAACAAATGTTTTGCAAATGGAAATTCCAGATAATTTACTGGGAAAGGAGTTGAGTTTAGAAGCTGATATCAGAACGCAAGATATGGGTGAAAATGGATCAGTTGGATTTTTCCTGAGCATTCAACCAAAAGTCGGTCATGAAAATATTAGAGAAGATTATAAAGGCAGTAATGAATGGACGCGGCACATCATTTCCGTTAAAATGAGTCCTAAAGAAACAAAAAAGATTATTTTAGGATTGTATCTTTTAGGAAAAGGGACAGCTTGGTTTGGTAATTTGAAATTGAAAGTTGATGGAGAAGATTATTCAAAATCAAAGATCTATCATCCACAAATAGCTTCTGATTCGATTTACGTTTTTAATTCACATGTTTCACCGTTTGATATAACAGCTCAACGATTAGATCGTTTAAAGACAACAGCTCAAATATGGGGATTGATCAAGTATTTTCATCCTGCTGTGGCAGAGGGGAAATGGGATATGGATACTGAATTATTTAAATTTTTGCCAGTTGTCCTTGAAGATCAGACAGAAGTCCAATTTGATCATAATCTTCAAAAATGGATTAGTGGTTTTGGGAACTATTCTACAAGTGTCAAGCCAGCAAGAATTAAAAACGATAATGTTAAAATGGAAGCCGATTTTAATTGGATAAACCGACTTCGATATTCAAAAAAATTAAAGGATAAGCTTTATGATCTAACTCTTGCTATTCGGTCAGAAGTGCATCAAAATATTAGTTTTTTTGAAGGACCTAATAACCCAGATATCAACGAATATAAATATGCAACCGTTTCTATCAACGATGTGGGGTTTCGTCTATTAAGCCTGTTTAGATATTGGAATATCATACAATATTATAATCCATACCGTTATTTGCTAGCAGATTGGGACAATCAGCTGAATACTTTTATACCACTTTTTGTCAATTCAAATTCAGCTGCTGACCTGGACCAGACCTATTTAAGATTATTTGCATCAATAAAAGATTCGCATGCATTTGGAAATTTATCAACTAATTATCATAGTTCGGTTTTTGGGGATCGAACAGTTGGATTTAAAATTAAAATGATAGAAAACAAAGCTGTTGTCACATCATTAGGAGCAGATAGTTTATCATTTGATCGTACTATACAAATTGGTGACATCATCACAAGAGTAAATGGCAGGTCAGTTTCAGATATCATTACTTCAATCAAACCGTTTATCGCGGCTTCGAATGAAGCGGTGAAACTGCGTGATGCTACACCGCGGATGTTACAAACAAGAGACAATAATTTAGATTTGAATGTCTCGCGAAATGGAGATGATCTTCAATTAATTGTCCCTACACGTGCTATTACTGATATCACTCCATTTATTGATCAAGATACCTCATCATATCGTATTATTGATAAGCATATTGGGTACCTAAATGTGGGTAAATTCAAAGAAAATCAGGTTTCAGCATTTTGGAATGATGCAAAAAATACAAGAGGATTAATTTTTGATTTCCGTCATTATCCCCAATCGGCAATTCATCGTGATTTTTCAAAATACCTTTTTCCATCAGAAAGAGAGTTTGTTAAGTTTGTTATAAATAAGGGTTTTACTCCAGGTGAATTTCGATTTGAAGGATCGTCCACTGTCGGGGAGGCTAATCCGAATTGTTATAAAGGTAAGATCATCCTACTTATAAATGAAGACACACAGAGTGCTGGTGAATTTCAAACCATGGCCTTTCAAACAATTCCAGGAGCTGTAGTTATGGGTTCTGTAACCTCAGGGGCAGATGGTAATATCAGTTGGATACCTTTGCCATTTGGATATAGAACTGCCTTCTCAGGCTTAGGAATTTATTATGCCGATGGAAGGGAAACTCAGGGAGTAGGTATTAGTCCCGATATAGAAGTAAAACCCACAATTGAAGGAATTAAGGTGGGTAAAGACGAATTATTGATTCAGGCTATAGCATATATCGAAGATTAGGGCGAATAGATTAAGTTTATAATTTACAAAGCTCTTAAATTGAGAAGAGGTGAAAAGAAGATGCCAATAAGTAAAATTCGAATGGCATCTTCTAATTTGCGAGATCCTTGTTTTTAGATAACCGATTACGAACTAATAGTCTACTTATGATTTTTCAGCAACCATTCGTATATTTCCGGTTTGATTTCATATAAATCCTCAATACCGTGACCCCTGTTTTTTAATTTGGTAAATCTTATTTGCCCTTTACATTTCTTTAGGACTTTTACGATACGTTCTGTTTCATTGATCGAAATTTGATCGTCAGCAGTACCATGAAATGTCCAAATTGGTGTTTTACTAAGATTGCATACTCTCGTAGTATCACTATCGTTAATTCCACCGCACAATGGTACAATAGCCGCAAAGGTATCAGGGAAATCCAAAGCAACGATATATGTTCCATATCCACCCATACTGATGCCGGTACAATAAACCCGAGTTGTATCGATTCTATATTGCGAAATTAGATCAGAATAAAGAGGTTCAAACCAATTCTCTGATGACCAGTATTTGTCAGTGGGACATTGTGGTGAAGCAATTATAAAATCAAAATCATGTCCCTTCTGTATGAGGTAGGGCATTCCATACACTTTAAGTTTATTTAGGTCATTACCTCTTTGCGATCCACCATGTAGATAAATTAAGAGCGGATATTTTTTTCCACTAGAACTATAATCTTTTGGTAAATACAAGTCATAGTTATACTTAGCTTTATCTTTAACTTGTCCTTTTGAATGGAAAGAAAAAATAAGAAATAGGAGAGTTAAAATATATGGTGTCATTTTCATGATTTCAGATTTTAAGGAACCTTATTTAATGATAGGAAAGTTAAACTTTTTATTATATAGAGGGTTCATAATTTTTAAAACAAGTAAACTTCAATTGAGAAGAAAGCTTTTACTTTTTGTTTCTGGATAATTCCAGTAGCAAATCATCAGTCAAATGTCTTTCTGCAATTAATGTCCATTTACTGTTCGAGTTCGGGAAGCCCGTTCTGCAGTAACCTGCTTTATTTTCAAAATCAAAAACTGCATGATAATAATTGTTAATAGATAAAAAAGCTTTTGTAAGATCTTCAGACCATAGAATTTTCAAAGTTGAAGGTTTGTCTTTGTCAATAACATGAGCAACATTATAAATGTGCAAAGCGTCCAAAATATTCAACTTATCGTTGTTTCTGTCGATGGCATAGAAATAGCCTGTTTCAGTATTGTCTTCAAATATAACCGCATTATTATTTTCAGCAGTAGAGTCTATAAAAGTATCTTGACCCACCGAGAAAACCTGCTCTTCATAAATTATTACCTTAGGTCTATCATTCATTTATTCTAATTTGATATAATTAATATAAGACTTTCTTTTCTTCTTTAAGCAGACCTTTTCAGGATCGGTAAAGTAGTTTCTTTAATTTAATATTGCTTGATTATAAAATATAACTTTCCATTGATCAAAGTTATTTGTTTCTTTCTATTATTTTACCATCAAAGTCGATTTTATATTTTCTATTGCCATGAGCGAGACAGTCGTCATTTTGTTTGAAAATTTAAAACTACTTCACCTCCACATTTCCACCATTCACCGATTTTTTAGTTGGTTTAGTCTAATTGCCATAGGGTAGGGACGATTTACATCCTACTTTTGAATCAACAATTAGAAACAACCGCAAAGCAGGCATCAGGGTTTGAGTTGGTGGATGTGGGGCTGATGCAACTTAATAACAATAAAACATAAAGACATTATGAACACTTTAGCAAAAACATTCGCAGCAGCAGCCTTGATCGCAGTGTCAACATTTACGATGGCAGCAGGAAAACCAGTACGAGAAAACTCTAAAAAAGCGGTCGTCAATCTATCTACAGCAGATCTAGCGATTGATCATTACGTTGCGGTTATGACAGAGGGACAGTCGGCAGGAGTAGAGCAGTTGTTTACATCCGATTTCAGTCAAAAAGTACAGGTATCAGCAGATAAAACCAATAGCCGTTCAGAAGTAATTTCCTTTTTGAAAAAGCAAAAAGGCGAGCAGTTGAACTGTAAAACAAGCACTACCATTGTTGAGCAATCCAGTGACTATAGGATTGCAAAAGTGACCCAACAATTTGAAGGTTTTACCAAGACCGATTTAGTCACATTGGTCAATAACGGTTGCAACTGGAAAGTATCCCAATCCATCAACTCGTATAATTAAAGTTAGCATACATATGTTTAGTAAAGGCCACATCGAGCGATGTGGCTTTGTTTGTTTTTATCCAACAATAAAACAAAAAGATCAATACATGTTGATTTATTTTAAAATATTTAGAGCCTATTTAAATTTAATAGGCTCTAAATATCATTAGCGTAATAGTAAGGTAATCATCGTATGAAAAAGATGTTAATTTCCCCTATATGTCGAATAACCAAAAGGAGATAGGGTAATAGGTACATGGTAATGTTCATTGTCAACAAGTTCAAAAACAACTTCTATAAACGGGTAGAACGATTTATTTCCAAGAGATTTGAAGTAAGAACTGGTATGAAATGTTAACTTATAAATGCCTGTATTATCTTTTCCGTCCTGTTTTAAAAAATCTTTTATTCTACCATTACTATCAGTATTTTTTTCCTCTACCATAGTCCAACTTTGATTCTTGTTCATTTTCGACAGTGTAATTTTAACGTTGGTAGCAGGTTTACCGGTCGTGATGTCTAAAATATGACTTGAAAGTTGAAACTTAGTTTCTTGAGCTATACTAACTTGCACTATACCGATGAAGACTAGAACTATAAGAGTTATTTTTTTCATTTTGAATGATATTTAGTTATTAATATTAAAATTGAGATTTGTATTTCTTGTGCTGAAAGAAGATGATTTTTATCACTCCAAACGAGCATCTAACGGTAGATCCCTATGGAACCAAAAAACTGAAAATTTAGTTTTTCGGGATAAATGGACTATCCGTTCTGTCATGCTTTACCCACACTAATTTAGACGTGTCATAACCAATTTCTGTCGCAATATTTAGGAACTTCGTTTTAACTGCTTCGGGAATCTCTTTTGTTCTTGATAAAATCCATAGATAATTTAAGTTTTTACCTGCCACCAATGCATATTTATAATCATCATCCATTGAAACAACATTATATCCCGAGTAAAAAGGGCCAAAAAAACTAACTTTTAATGCTGCAATATCTTTTTCTCCTCTAAATTTTGCCAAACCCTCGGCTTTTTTCCATTCATTCTTTCTAAAATTATATCCACTGTTTAATACCTTTACATCTCCTTTTTCGTTCAAACTGTACTGAGCCGAAACGTTGTCTAGATCTTTTTCAAAACTAAAATCAAAACGTGCTATTTCGTACCAAGTTCCCAAATATTTATTGACATCAAAATTTGCAACTGCCTTTGTGTTTTTTGGAATTGAAGCACAGGAATTAAAGAGTACAATTAATAGAGAAAAAATAAAGATTAAAGTTTTAGTATGCGTTTTCATTTTTTTTAAATTTTGTAAAAAAATAAATGACCAATAGAAACTGAGTATATCCGTACACAGCATCTTCGATCGGTATTGTTAGTATGCGTATACCCAAAAAATCACCGGGGTTGTAATTTACAATAGGAGATTCTAATCCAAAGCCAGTCAGCACACCATTGACCGGAAGAAAGCCAAGCATCAAAACACTGAATACTAAGGATGCTTTGCTAATCCAATCTTCTCGGGCAATAAAATAGAGATAAATTAAGGTTATGATTGTCGCTATTGCGGTCACTAAAGTATAGATCTTATCATGATGCCGCAAAGCGATCACCGAACAAACATTAATGCTGACAAAAACAATTATATTATTAAAACCTGAAAGTCTGTCTAATTTGAAAAATTTATCAAAACAGAAATATGTAAAGGCACAAGAAAACGGAATACAAATAAAGAATAACCACTCTTCGATAGGTAAACCGGCAACGACAATTCCAAGCGTGTAATCGGTATTGAACCACCAAACACCTTTTGAGGTAAACCAGACATCCCAGGCAATGAAGGGAATAGCAACCACTACAGCAGCTTTAAAAAATGCTCCAAAATGTTGGTTGAAAAGAATTCGTTTATCAAAAGAAGCGATCAGACAAATGATGACTGTAAAAAATAAAATCAAAGAATACGTATATGTCATCATTTTTTATCCGGATTAAAATACATTTGAAAATATTTGAAGGGCACATATAAAAAACCAAAACATTCACCATCGTGTTTCGTAGTATGCTTATGATGTTGTTTGTGCGCTCTACGGAGCGCTAAAAAATAAGCATTTTGAGTTTTGGTCATAAATTTTATCCGCTGATGGATAAAAATATCGTGAATAAAAAAATAAGCCATACCGTACAGCATGATACCCAATCCAATATAAAATAGATAATTAAACTCTTTGAGGGAACCAAAGTACATTAAAATTATCGTGGGTATCGCGAATATCACAAAGAAGTAATCATTTTTTTCGAGCGGACCATCATTGCTGTGATCGTGATGGTCCTTATGTAAGCCCCATAAAAAGCCATGCATAATGTATTTATGGATAATCCAGGTGGCGCCCTCCATCAGTACAAAAACGATCATTGTTATTAAAAAGTTCATGCTATTATTTTACGGTGTTAAACATTTTTTCGAGTACATCATATCGGAAATCAAAAATATCAGCTAGTTTCTTTTTTACAAATATCCGATGAGCGATATTACCCAATATACCAAACGGCAATTCATAATCTACAGTATCTTTTATCAGCACCCCGTTGTTATTTGGGATAAATTCATGAAAATGGCTCCAATATTTATACGGACCTTTTTCTTGATAATCAGTAAAACTCCTATTAAACTCAACTTGACTGATTCTTGTTTTCCATTTTAACGGAATTTTGAACATGGGCGAAACAGTATAATCAATAATCATCCCTTCAAAAATATCTTGATGATCATCTTTAGATATTATCTTAAATCGCATATCTTCTGGGGTTATTTTCGACAGGTTAGCCGGAGAAGAAAAAAAGTGCCAAGCAGTTTTAATATCGCAATTTAATTGTTGTTCTCTATATAGTTGATGTCTCATCTTCTAGTTGTTTTAAGCGTATTATGTTTTTTTCAAAATCTCTCCACTAATCTTTTCTCTTTTTCCCATTATAATATTGTCAAAAGGGGAGACTTGAGGCATTTCAGAAAACAAGGTGAAAGCAGGAATAAGGAAATAGTTTCAATCATAAATAAGCAGTTTTATACCTCACATAGCTTTTAAATGCTACATATGCTTTTTCAGAATTAGCAATTCGCACCCTGCTATTCAATATGTCTTCGGATGATTTTCTTTTGATTTTTTTAAATAAAGACAGATAATATTTATAAGCCAGATAAACACCAAACATAGCGGAATTCGGAAGTTTTTTTATTCCCAATAATGCTTCATTAAATTCTTCTTCAATTTCATTTTCAATCCTACTTTTTACATGATTATCAAACACCTCCATATCAATGTTTGGAAAATAAGTACGACCTAAAATATGATAATCATCTTTTAAATCCCTTAAAAAATTAATTTTCTGAAAGGCTGAGCCCAATTTCATCGCATAAGGTTTCAATTTTTCATAGTGCTCTCTATTACCATTTGTAAAAACCTGCAGACACATTAAGCCGACTACTTCTGCTGAGCCAAAAATATATTCTTTATAGCGATCAGAGTTATAATCTATTTTGTGAAGATCCATTTCCATACTATGTAAAAATTGGCCAATTAGTTTTCTATCAATTGAATATTGATGGACGACGTGTTGAAAAGATTGTAAAATCGGGTTGAGTGAAATTCCTTCCTCCAGTGCATTTTCTGTTTCTTCTTTTAATCTATTCAAAAGTTTCTCTTTATCGTATCCATGAAAACTATCTACAATTTCATCTGCTAACCGAACATATCCATATATGGCATAAATCGCATTGCGAATGGAAGGACTGAGCGCTAAAATGCCTAGCGAGAAACTTGTACTATATTTTTGCGTCGTGATTTTACTTACTGCGAAAGAAAGTTCGTCGAATAGTTGTTTCATATAGATTATTTTTTAGCGTTAATAATTTCATTAGATACAATTTTACCAGAAATGATAGATGGAGGTACTCCAGGACCGGGAACCGTTAATTGACCGGTATAGAATAAATTTTTAATTTTTTTGTTTCTTATTTTAGGTTTTAAAACAGCAGTTTGCCCCAATGTATTTGCCAGTCCATACGCATTGCCATCATAGGCATTATAGTCTGAAATAAAATCTTGCACACAATAACTTCTTTTATATTCAATCATTGTCATTAGATCACTAATGCCCAGATGATTTTCCAGTCTTTTAAGCATGGCTACCAAATACTTTTCTCTTACAGCTTCTTCATCATTAATTCCAGTAGCTAAAGGCATCAGTAGAAATACATTCTCTTTACCGTCAGGTGCTACACCTTGGTCAGTTTTGGATGGACAGCACACATAGAATAGCGGTTTCTCCGGCCATTTTTTATCTTCGTATATACAATCAATATGTTCGTCCAGGTCATGCTCAAAGAAAAGCGTATGATGCCTAAGATTAGGAAGAGTTTGGTTAATGCCCAAATAATAGATTAAGCTCGAAGGAGCAAATACTCTATTTTTCCAGTACTCTTCAGAATAATTTCGATCCACTTTATTGAGGAGCGTCTCCGTATGATGATAATCTGAAGAAGCAACTACCGTATCAAAATCTAGTTTATTTCCATTGACAGTTAGAGAAATAACGCTTCCATTTTCAGTATTTATGCTTTCAACAATTTTACTGAAATGAAAAATTGCACCTTGTTTTTCCGCAACATGCTTCATCGCTAATACCAATTGATAAAAACCACCTACTGGATAATGTGTCCCAAGAGCATACCCGCCATAATTCATCAAACTATATAAAGCAGGAATATTTTTTGGTGAAGCACCCAGAAATATGACCGGAAATTCCATCAAAGTCCTTAGCTTTTCGTTCTTAAAATATTTGGCGACGTAGTTTCTGAAATTTGATAGCAGATCTAATTTTAAGGCGCTTCGGGCTATTTTAGGAGAGATAAATTCTGCCCAGTTGTGGCAAGGCTTATTAACAAAATCCTGCATACCCACCTCATATTTAAATTTGGCAGATTTCATAAATTTTTCTAATTGCGATCCGGCACCTTCTTCGATTTTTTCAAACAAGATTTTTAATTCATCTAAATTTTCAGGTACAGCAATTTTATCATCGGCGAAGATCATTTCGAACTGTGGATTCAATGAAATTAACTCAAAAAAATCAGAAGTTTTAAATCCAAAATCAGTAAAAAAATTATCGATAATATCAGGCATCCAATACCAACTCGGTCCCATATCAAAAACATACCCTTCTTCCGTTTTAAATTGCCTGGCCCTTCCTCCGGGTTGGTCATGTTTTTCAAAAACATGAACTTCATTTCCTGCTTTTGCCAAATAGGCAGCAGCAGACATACCCGAAAAACCAGAACCGATAACAGCTATCTTTTTCCCCATTATTTTTT
This sequence comes from Sphingobacterium sp. JUb20, assembly GCF_004342035.1. Taxonomy (NCBI): domain Bacteria; kingdom Pseudomonadati; phylum Bacteroidota; class Sphingobacteriia; order Sphingobacteriales; family Sphingobacteriaceae; genus Sphingobacterium; species Sphingobacterium sp. JUb20. The sequence goes on from NZ_SLYV01000005.1 coordinate 390,230, forward strand.
TTCTTTTAAAACTTCAGTCAATAAATATTCAGATTCGATATTTCTATCGTAGATCGGCATATGAAATTCATTGAGCTTATTCAGTAATATTATTAATTCCATTTTTTCGTTATCCGTTAAATCACCTGTCACCATCTCGCTAGCTTGTCTTATCTTTTCCATTTGCTGTTCTAAAACCGCTAAGCCTTTATCATTTATTTTTAAAAATTTACTTCTTTTATCAACGTCAGAATTTGTTTGATCTACCCAACCTTTTGTAATCAATCGGTTTATTATTTGCATGCCTACAGGTTTATCATGTACATTTCTTTTTATTAAATCCATTTTGATCATTTCTCCAAAATCTTTCAAGATAATGAGATAGATAAAATCTTCTTGAGTAGAAAATTCGGATCCAAATATGGCGGATTTCGAATAACTCTTAGCGTATCTATTTAAATGTACAATCAATGTATTAATTACACTAGCTACACTACGTCCATTTTCTTTTCCTTCCCAATAGGGGGCAATTTGCTTATTGTCATCCCTACAGTTAAGAGCAATCCAATCCTTAAAGCCTTCAATATTAGATTGGTACTTTATGTGTAAAGCGTTCTCTAGCTCAAATTGTTCTAGAAGTTTTAAAACATTTTTTACCATATCGTATTTCATATCTATATTTAAAGTATATAAATGTACTATTATTTGTTTAAAAAAGTATAGAATTATACATATATATTTTATTTAAATATTTTAAAATTCACATCTATAGCTTTATCTAAAATATCGAGAGATAATCTTCAATTTTTTAACTATATGTAAATAAGATATTTATAGATTTTTTTATTCCTTTGTAAGGAATAATTATTTTGGTTTTTAGGATACTGTGAAGAGTTATTACATAAATGGATTTAATGATATAGAAATATCAGTTAATGCGTTGCATTCAAAAAAGTTTAAAAAGATTCACCTACCCATTTCTACCATTCACCGAGTTTTTAGTTGGTTTAGTCTAATTGCCATAGGATAGGGACGAATTACACCCTACTTTTGAATCAACAATTAAGAACAATAAACTAACAATATAACATAAAGATATTATGAAAACTTTAGCAAAAACATTCGCAACAGCAGCCTTGATCGCAGTATCAACATTCACGATGGCAGCAGGCAAACCAACAGGAGACAACTCTAAAAAAGCGGTCGTCAATCTATCCACAGCAGATCTCGCTATTGATCACTACGTGGCAGTTATGACCGAAGGACAGTCGGCAGGAGTAGAGCAATTGTTTACTTCAGATTTTAATCAGAAAGTAAAGGCGTCAACAGATAAGACAAACAGCCGTTCGGAAGTAATTTCATTCTTGAAAAAGCAAAAAGGCGAGCAGTTAAATTGTAAAACAAGCACTACCATTGTTGAGCAATCCAGTGACTATAGGATTGCAAAAGTGACCCAACAATTTGAAGGTTTTACCAAGACCGATTTAATAACATTGATCAATGATGGTAGCAACTGGAAAGTATCCCAATCCATCAACTCGTATAAGTAAGTAAAGTTAGCATACATATGTTTAGTAGAAGCCACATCGAGAGATGTGGCTTTGTTTGTTATTATCCTCAGCTATGTGCATAGTCTCCAATCTGTTCGGCGTTGAGGACAATATGTTTCTACACTCTTGTTAATCATTGTGTTGCTCTAACCATTTTATAATTGATTGCGTAGTTTCCTCTGGCTTTTCTTGCTGTATCCAATGACCACAATCCAGACTAACAACATCCAGATTAGAAACAATATTTTTTAGGTTTTCAGACTTTGGAATCGTGTCCTGCTCACCATATATCATAAGAGTCGGCTGATGAATGATTGGCGTTACGTCGGCCATTAAGTGCCAGTTTCTATCCATGTTTCTATACCAATTTATACCTCCTGTAAATCCTGAAGATTCAAAGGCAGAAACGAACACCGCGAGTTCATTGTCGCTCATCAAGGGTTCGCCAAGCCGTTTTTCCGCCCTTGCAAGATTAATCATCAGCATTCCTGGTTCAGGAGGTGTGGGAGCTGAGTTTTTGCGGAATATGTTACGAAGGAACTGAGCAGTGTTTTCATTCATAATCGCATCTGCTACCCCAGGTTGTCTGTTGAAATGGACAAAATAGAAGTCTGCTCCAAATATTGCTTCCATCAACTCAATCCATGGCTTTTCACCACGATCTTGATAAGGCAAAGCCAAGTTGATGATTTTATTTACCCGATCAGGATGCAATAGTGCTAGATTCCAAACCACATTTGAACCCCAGTCATGACCCACAAATGTAGCATCCTTATATCCATAATGGTCGAGCAGGGCAATAAGGTCACCAGTCAAATTTTCAATATCATAATCCGTCACTTCAGTCGGACTTGAAGAATTACCATAGCCACGTTGATTTGGGACAATTACATGGTAGCCAGCTGCGACAAGAGCCGGTATTTGATAACGCCATGAAAATGCATGCTCTGGAAACCCGTGGCAGAGAACGATAGGTTTCTCAGAATGTTGCTGACCTGCTTCAAATACTTCCAGAACTACTCCATTAACAGAGATCATTGTAGGTTCTGGAAATTCGATTGCATTAGATCCAGTATTGATTACGTTTGTCATTCCTATATCTTTTAAATATTAATTAATGACGCAAATCTATAAGGGAGAAGTGACAGCCTTATGTCAGGAGTCTAAAATAAATGAGAGTTGTCAAAATACGCTTGTAGGATCATTTTTAAAGTCCAAATTTGTATATAATTATATTTTTACTATAGTAGCTTTATTATAAGTCGTTTATTAAGAGTAAATCTTCCAGCAATTTTGATGATCTGCTATGGAAGTCTATTTTAGAGCAGACTTTTGCACATTTTTCTTTGTAACGCTGGCAATTATATTGACATAATTTATTTAACAATTAGCGGTCTAATAGGTTCTCCAACAATGCTTAATACGCCATCAGATGAAATTGCTAAATCATTAATGTAGGATGTCCTTGGAGCGACACTAGTGGAGCTGGCATGAGCATGGTATATATATTTATATCCGCCATCAGCACTAATGAATGGATCTCCATGACCTGTGCCGAGCAATCCCGATGCTGAGGGATGATCTCTCCTTAGGATGGGGTTGCCACTATATTTCTTCCAAGGACCTTTGGGTGAACTGGCTGTTGCATAGCCTACGGCGTAATCCTGGCTTTCAAAATGATTGGCAGAGTAAATGAGATAGTACGTGTTGCCTCGTTTTAAGATTGACGGCCCTTCTACGACTGTAGCTTGTTTCTTCTCCCATGGTTCACTTGCACTTATGCATTTTGTGAGCGTTTCTGCTTTTATACTCTGTAAATCATTATTCATCTCGGCCATCCAAATGACATTTCCATCCGTAAATCGGACATAAAATAAATATGGAGTCCCGTCATCATCGATAAAAAGAGAAGTGTCAATTCCTTTTTCATTTGGAATAATAGGTTTTTTTTCTTCTTGAATAAAAGGTCCTTCTGGGCTTGAGGAAGAAGCAACACAAATATGTTCATCAACAGAATAGAACATGTAAAACTTTTTGTGAGCGGTTACATAATATACTTCTGGTGCCCAGAACCATCGTGTTCCCCAAGAGTCTTGAGGGGAAAGTGCTAAATTTTTATGACGCTTCCAATGCTTTAGATCATCGGAAATATAAACTTCAAATCCATTTGTGCGGGTGCCATATGCATAGTATTTGCCATCATGGAATAATACATAAGGGTCTGCAATAGGTAGATCGTTTTCGATAATTTTAACAGACTTATTATCATTTGCATTAGAATATAAAGACTGTATAAAAAATAAACTTATAATCGTTATTAAACGATAAGGAATGTTTGTCATAATTTTCATTTTTTTGAATTCAAATCTTATGAAGAATTAGCCATAAATTCAAATACCGATGAATCTGTTGAGCATTTTGCTCGTGCATGATACAAATTGGAATAATTTTGAATAAAATGGGCAATGTTATGTAAACTTTAATTTACATTTTTACGTGATATAGATTTGTAATTGGGCTTCAATACAATTATAAATAAAAAAAATAAAATTTATAAATAAAAGAGAGAAATTACAGAGCCTGAGGTAGATGTGTAAGGCCAAATTGTAAACGGATGTGAAATCAAAACAGCGCTTTAAGTTTTTAATTTAATCTATTGGATTATTATCAACGGCATAATCCTGTGGACTATTTGTGTCTAGACGTAATGTAGATGAGAAGGTGTATCAAAAACGCAAAAACATAAACCTGGTATTTGAACTCATTTTGGTAGATTCTACAGTTATAAGAAATAAACAAACTGGCTATTTCTATAAAACTGAAGACAACTGGGGAGATGATAATGGGAATCCATTGATGCCTATCTTACGATCGGACGATCTGGTTCATTCGGCGGAGTTGGGGCACTGTATTTTAAAATTAATTGAAATATGATTACTAAAAATTTATGTTTATCCTTATTGATTGGTTGCTGGCTGTTGTTATTCTCCACTTCAAAAGCCCAGTCAAATAATCCACTTGATGTTGCTTTTGGTGATCCATTTGTGCTTTACGATCAAGAAACAGATGCCTATTATATGTATGGTACTGGTGGAGTAGAGAATAGTTTTGTAGCGTATTCTTCTAAGGATTTGAAACAATGGAAGAATAGGGGTACAGTTTATACCGCTCAGCAAGATAAAAGCTGGGGGACGAAAGATTTTTGGGCCCCGGAAGTATATAAGCGTGGAGGAAAATACTATATGTTTTATAGTGCACATTGGAAAGAAAATCCGAATGATGAATTAGAAAATTATCGCATTGGTATCGCAACCTCAACCAATCCTACAGGCCCATTTATAGATTTGACAGGTCGTCCGTTATTTGACCCCGGATATCCCATTATTGACGGTAACGTGTACTTTGCTGAAGATGGACGTTTGTATCTTTACTATTCACGATGCTGTTATAAAAATCCAGTTCAGTCGGAGATTGCAGCTTGGGCAAAGCAACAGGGGATGTTTGATGAAATAGAAGAAAGCTGGATATATGGAGTAGAGCTAGCTTCAGATTTTTCACATGTAATAGGAGAGCCAACCTTATTGTTACGTCCTCCTATCTCAAGGGATGATAAACAATCTGAATGGGAGAGTAGGTCTGTGACTTCAGGTGAAGTGAATAGAAGATGGACAGAAGGATCCTATCTCTTTAAGCATAACAATCTCTATTATATGATGTACTCCGCAAATCATTTCGGAGGAGAAAATTATGCTGTTGGCTATGCAACAGCCTCCAATCCCCTAGGCCCATTCGAAAAGTCTGCAACAAACCCTATATTACAAAAAAATATATCCAATGGAGGTATTGTTTCAGGGACGGGGCACAACAGTCTTTTGAAAGATAAAGAAGGTAAAGTATGGTGTGTATATCATGCCCGCACGACCAAAACAGGCAGTCAGCGCTTAGTATTCTTAGATGAACTGAAAATTTTACCTAACGGTCAGCTTATAGTGGACGGTCCAACAGTTAAACCTTAATAAAGCTGATGTTTTTAGTTTATTGTATTTCGACTTTGATGAGATCGGGAATACCTTATAATAAATTAAAATTTAAAAAGTTGATTATTGATTATATTTCAATATTATTATGCGCCCTATACCTTTCTTGTTGCTGTTTGTGGTCTATCTTGAAATCGCTCCTCTGCTTATATGCTTGCAAAACTTTATGCTTAAGAATATGTCTACGTTAAAGACCTTGCCAAGGATTATGAATTCCGAAGTATTTCAACGCTTCTTTCAGTTGGACAGCTACGTAAAATTGATAAAGGAGGAACGGACTATGTATGATATTAGTTTAAAACGTAAGTGGGATGCTGAAGCTGTGCGGATGTATCAAGAAGGACTGGAAAAGCAATTGGAAGAAGCTATAAGAGAAGCTAAGAAAGCAGAAAAAGAAGCTAAAAGAGTTTCAATAACAGCTAAAGTAGAGGGTATTGCTGAAGGCGAGTACAAAAAAGCCATTGAAACAGCTTTGAGGCTAAAGAGATGGGTTTACCTGTAGAGCAAATTGCCAAGGGTACCGGACTTTCCATTGAAGAGATCGAAAAACTGAAATAAAACAGTGTTCTAAAATATACAGAACCGTTTGGGATGACCAAGCGGTTTTTTTGTGCTAATAAAAGAAATTCTTAGTAAGACATGATTTAAAATTTATGACAAAAACAATAAACCTGTTAAATTAATGTTGATTAACCGACTTTTTAGATTAATTTACCGAGAATAAGATGATATTCACCGTTTTTGGCTGTCATATCGTGTAATATTATTATAGTTTTATTGTTGTACATTTTTAGATAACTGTTTTAATTCTTAATGAATACCTAACTGATGAGAAGATTCTTTTTAATACTAATTTTAATTTCTGTTTTTGGCATTTTGTCAGCTCAAGATTTTAAAGAAAAAATTGATAACATTATTAAAACAGAATTTAAGCAGGTAAACGAACCTGGTGGAGCGTTTTTAGTTGCTAAAAATGGAAAAGTGCTTTATGCAAAATCTTTCGGGAAAGCCAATTTGGAATTAGATGTTGATATGACTATCGACCATGTCTTTCAAATAGGTTCCATGACCAAACAGTTCACCGCTGTTGCCATATTAATGCTTGAAAAACAAGGGAAATTAACTGTAAATGATCCAATCTCTAAGTTCATTCCTAATTATCCATCTGCTCATAAAATTACGATAAAACATTTGTTAACACATACGTCGGGAATTCAAGATTTCACTAAAATGAAATCTATATCAGATATTGCTCAAAAACAGATGACCCCTGAAATGATGGTTAACTTTTTTAAAGATGAGCCTGTTAATTTTGAAGCCGGAGAAAAATTTGAGTATAATAATTCAGGTTATGTTTTACTTGGATATATAATAGAATTAGTGTCGGGCATTACTTATGAAGATTTTATACAAAAGAATATTTTTCAAAAAATTGGAATGAATAATTCCTATTATGCTTCAGACCGAAAAATTATAAAATCTAGGGCATATGGGTATCATCAAAAAGCAGATGGTTTTGTTAATAAAACATGGATCAATTTTAGTGTCCCATTTTCTTCAGGCTCTTTGATGTCAACATTAGAAGATTTATTAAAATGGCAAAATGCATTAAATGATAATCAGGTATTGGATTCATCAAGTCTTAGTCAAGCGTTTAAATCATACAGATTAAATAATGGTGAAATAAGTTCATATGGATTTGGCTGGCATATAAAAGAAATTAATGGTATCCCTACTAGAGAACATGGGGGCAGTATTTTTGGATTTAAATCTATGGCCGTTTACATTCCCAGTAGAGATATTTATATCGTTGGATTGAGCAACTGTGATTGTCACTCACCCACTGAGTTGGTTCGGGAAATTGCTAAAATTACACTTGAAATTATAAAAAAATAACCCCATTCTAAGCTCGACCACTTCACCTAGCCATTTCCACCATTCAACAAACTCCTTTTTATAACATTGATCAATTTCTTCATTATACTGTAAATAGCAGAGTCCTTTAAACGCTATATCAGTTTAGTAAGACATACCTTCTTGTCAAATCCAATCTGCTCTTACTTAGCACAAGGTTTATCAATTTTTCAATCTATTCCTCTTCAATTTAGAATCACAAAAAAGTGTATATTTAATAATAAATCACACATATATGGATCGTTTATTTATCATATTTAGTTTTGTATTGATATTTTCTACAACTGCAATTAAGGCTGAGCTCTGTCCCGTACAGAACCTATTTTCTCACGATGCTGATACCCTGAGTAATAATCTGAAAAACTACATTATAAAATCAGCAATTTCGGATGGTTTAGATAAAAACCATATAAAAATTTCAATTGATAGCTGGGGTAATATTACTGTTTCAGATCAGTGGTCTAAAAATATCAAATACAAGCAAGACTATTTTGGCAATCTTACGAAAGTGACTAATAATGGTTCTGAAATCCGTATTAAGGAAGATTATTCAGGCAATATCGTGGTAATAAAAGATCAAGCTACTCAGACCACAGTAAGTAAAAATACAATGGGCAATTTAGAGATAAGTGACGAAAAAGGGAATCGTACAACAGTATCAAAAGATATTATGGGTAATGTAAATTTTCGTGACGACAAAGGGAATAATACGACAGTATCAAAAGATATCATGGGTAATATAAATATTCGTGATGACAAAGGAAATTATAAGAAAATAAGCACTGATATTTTAGGTGGAAAAACAATTTCTGATGATAAGGGTAATCGTATATCCGTAAAAAAAGATATATTCGGAAATTATGATGCCAGTGACAGTAATGGAAATAGGGCAACTATAAAAAAAGATATTTTTGGAAAGATAATAATTGATGATCCCGAAGGGATTTTAGGTAATGTAGGACTTTTAATTATGGAAGACTTATTTAAAGATTAATTTCAATTCCCTATTGAACCGGAATACTTTAAATGAGAATTTAAAAAGAACTGCTTAGCTTATAATGTCGATTTTATTTGCAAATCCAAACGGAAAAAAACTAGTGTTAGTGATAAAGGCAGATGTCAGTATAATTTAGGTATACAGTTTTGGCAATGTTTGTCAACAGCTATCGATCATTAAAGATTTTAGCATATGAAGCTGTTATTTAATTACAATTATCAATAAAAATGAATGATACGTTAAATACAATTTGGGTTTTTCATGGTGAAGGAGGAAGGTTTTCAAGTGGCGTTTTTACTTCAATTGAAAAGGCAGAAATATGGATAAATAGACATAAATTATCAGGAGTTTTAACAGAATATCCTATTGATGAAGGAGTGTACGACTGGGCATTATTTAATAGTTTTTTCAATGTGAAAAAACAATCTCAAATGACGCCAAATTTTATCCAACAATTTACAAGTGCAAGTCAAGATCATTATCATTATGAAAATGGAATTAGGGATGTCTTGTCCTGAAATTACTTGTCTTTTGTCAACCTATAGGCGGATGAGACCGATTGCCAAATAATCAAGAATTAGGTAAATTTATGCTAGAAGTTATAGATGCTTCAATTACAAATAATACATAATATAGCCTGTAAAGACAACCAGTTTAAAAGCCAACCCTAAGATTGAGCATCATAATGAAGTTTTAAGTTTCGCTTATCATTGCAATACTAAGTATGGGATAATAGTGGAATCATCAGTTTTTGTTTATTGAATAGTTCTGTCAATTCTGCAGAAACAAATAATGTCAAATCTTCTTCCTTATGAATCGTATAATTAAAGTCTGTATTTAAGGGACTGAATCCGAATACTACAGTATCAATTTCTGGAGTAGCTAAGGCATGAATAATATTATCCAGATTTTGTTGTTCCATCTGAAAAAGCTGAAGTATAGTCAATGTATTTTCTTCTTTCTGTGCTATGGCAATTGTCTTTAAGGATTCGATATAATATACAGCATCTTTAAACCCAAAATCAGGATAAGCATAACAGTAAAAAAATGTCAAACCAAAATTTTTAGAGTACAAGGATGAAGTAGGTATTGAATTATTTGCGTATGATTCCAATAGCTTACGTTGATCAAAATCATCTAGATTTAGTTTTGTCACTAGGTGACTACTTGCACTAAACTTTATTTGTGCACTCGCTTGGAATTCGTGTACAGGTGAAAAATTAAATTTAGGATAAAAATCTAAAACAGAATCATTAGCAAATAGAAACATACCGTTTACTTTTTCCTTATAATCTTGCTGAATTCTTTCCATTAAATAACGAGACAATCCTTGTTTTTGATAATCAGGACGAGTCATTACCATTCCTAATTGTGCCAATACAATATGCTCGTTTCCAGCAATAGTTTCTAATGTACTTACAGTGGTATGGGCAACAATCTGGTTATCATGAAACAAAGAATATATGATGCAGTTATCATCCCAAAAGCCTGATTCATAATAATTTTCAAAATCAAACTCCCAGACCTCATTTTTCAATTTATTGAACTCTTTACGTAAGTTATCGTCAGACTGGTATTGAATATATAATGTAAATACCTGTTCGTTGAGTGAAATTTTTTCTATCTGCATCTTTTTTTACAAAATAAGTCAATCTATTTTATAGAACAGTGGATATAAACCACTAAACAATGTGCAAATAGTTCTTTTTTACTGGAAATAAACTAGTTTTGTTAAATCCACATATTTGACATACATGAAAGCCCCCAATAAACATTCTTTGAAGAAAAAGCCCTTATTAATTATAATATCAGAAAAACTAATACCAAATCAGTTTTACGAACAGGGATACCATCTAGATGGTATATTGCTATCATTATGTGTAAAAGGTTCAATTAATGTACAAGCAAACTCTCAAAAAGTAGTGATGCAAGCTGACGATTTATTTGTATTACTACCTCAAAGTATTGTCAATACAAAAGATTGTCATGAAAATTCTTCATTTCTATGTTTATTGTTTTCTTTTGATGAAATCTCCGAATTGATCCTGCCTACCGATTATAATTTTTTAAAGACCTTGCTTCAAACCCCTGTTCTTACTTTATCCGAAAGTGAGAAGGAAATGTATTTTCGTTATTTCGAATTATTGAAAGCCAATTATGATAATGCCTATTCAGTATTTCATGATAGCATATTAAAGTATCTCTTATTTTCCTTGATTGGTCAAATTAATATATGCTATAAACAACAAGAAGACACACTCAAACTTGCATCGAGAAAAGAGAAAATAGTCTTTCAGTTTTTTAATCTCGTGCATCAATATTATGTTTCCGAACGCTCAGTACAATATTATGCAGATCAGTTAAAGCTTACCCCTAAATATCTAACCACTTTAATTCGTGAACGTACCGGAAGATCCATCTCTATTATTATTACAGAATTAGTTATTATAAAAGCCAAATCATATTTAAGTGCGACAGATCTATCTGTATCCGAAATAACAGAACTATTATATTTTTCTGATTCTTCTATGTTTTGTCGTTATTTCAAAAAATATACAGGGATTTCACCTTTGATGTATAGGAAATAAACTCTTTAAAATCAATTTCCTGTTTCATATTGTCTTCACATATAACTACATTGTTATTTTCAGCAGTAGAGCCTATAAAAGTATCCAAACCGACAGAGAAAACCTGCTCTTCATAAATTATTGCCTTAGATCTATCATTCATCTATTCTAGTTTGGTATAAAAAAGGTTTTCTTTTCTTCTTCAAGCAGAGCTTTTCAGGAATGCATCTTCAGTACTTATTCGCATGCGGTTCGGGATGGCTTCGGGAAATGTCTACCAAAAGTATACTGTTTGGGTATAGGGGAGGTATAGGGATGGTATAAGATCGGTATTCTTTTACCGAATAAGGGGCAAAGGAGTCTCGAATAAGGATAGAATGTTTCCACCTTTTGTATCGTCCTATTATAGCTTTACAGATTTATAAATTATTACTGATATTATTATACACGTTGTTTTAATAATACTGATTGTGCTATACATCAATTCTGTGATTGCTTCTTCTGCTATACACACTTTATTTTTTGCTCTTTCAGTGTTGCCTTTCCAGTGTCTTTTCAGTTTTCCGGAGCAGTTATGTGCCTTTTTAGGAGTTAATAAATCTATGCCGCTATGTGGTCTTATTTCGTTGTAAGCAGTGACACTATCCCGTATTTTAGCTGTTGTCTCTTTTAGCCCTTTTCTAGAGGTATAAAGTCCAAATTCAGACTTGATAGTTCTATTTACACGTTCAGCTAGCGCATTTTCCGTAAGGATCTCCGTTCTGGATCATACTTATGGCTATCTGCTGATGGATCAATAGTTCCACATATCCTTTGCTACAGTACTGGCAGCCCCGATCTGAATGATGTATCAGATCAGAGCCTTCATATTGCTGGTTTTTCAATGCCATTTTAAGCGCGTCGATACATCCTATGGCCGATAGGTCTGTGCGGAAAGCGAAGCCCATAATCTGCCTGGAGTATATATTGGTAATCAGACTTAAGTATCCCCAGCGATCTGACAGGCGGATATAAGTAATATCACATACCCACAATTGCTCCGATCTGTATACATCCAGCTCCTTTATAAGATTGGCGTATTTATGCATCCAGTGTCTGGAGTTGGTCTTTAACGTATGTCGTCTTCGGGTTCTGATCTGCAGATTGTAGTTTCTCATCAGGTCAAATAAACAGTCTCTTCCAATTACAATATTATGCGATTTTAACGGATCTTTTTAGCTTGATATGCAGTTTATGTGTACCTAACCGGGGAAGCTCCTTACGGATCAGCATAACATTTTGCAGTACTATCTCATCCTTTAATCCATGATCAGTGAGGTCGGAATATCGCTCCATAAGGCGATCTTCAACTTGCGCTGCGGATAGTTCCAGGGTTTCTTTCACATAACTGTAATAGACCGAAAGTTTCTTGGGGAGATTTCTGGGCCGTGAGATCCAGTCATGGAAATCTTTTTCTGAAAGCGACAGGTACTTGCGTACTACACTCCTGAGGAATTAGGTATAAACTTAAGTAAACAAATAATTACTGCCTAGTTGTATGTTCATTTTATTGTTGCAATTCTAACTATTATATGTATAAACCAAGATATTCAATCTAAAAGGATATTTGATTTTTAGATTTTAGCTATAATTTCATATCTCATCAAAATCTTATAAATACAATGTATTGTAGGTTGTTTTGCTTTAAATGTAATATTTTAAATAGCTATCATTCTGCCATTTTGCGAGACTGATTTTTATTTAAAATTACGCAAACGTTTGTTTTGAATATTTTTTTAATATTTAATGTAATTATTATACTTTAGGGTATAAACTTAAAATTTAGTGAACATATTATGCTTTGCATACTAGTTTTCTAATCAACCAAAACTTAATTTTATGATATTGTTTTATTTTTCACATAGTAAAAAATGTAATGCTTTTTGCTGTAATTGCAAATCTATATCAAATAATGATATATACATCAAATCAAATGTGCGGAATCATCAAAAAGATTGTGCTGAAGATTTGTTGATATTCTCCCTAAAAGATAATAAGATGAGATATGAGCAAACTAAGTTTGCGAAATTTTATCGTGACAATAATACTATTACCTTAATACGTGAAAATGTACCAATGCTCTCCGGATACAATTTTGACGAAATAAGTTATAATGTTCATTTTTTCGACTTCAAGGAACATAATTCGATCTTTTAATAATTAATAATAGGACAAAATATCGATGGCTAACATTCATAGTAATAACGAGGCTGATAAAACCCGAACAGTGGTATGTAAAGCGATCAATTATATGGAAGTGAAAAATGCTGTTTAACAATAAATTTAGTAAAAACAAAACTTATATGGATTACTTGCAATCTAGCTGGAAACAATTAACTATAGATAATAAATACTTTTATTTATTCAGTTTTTTGATTAGTATATTGGTCTTTAGCGTATATAGTAATATTGTTTATGTTAATTTCAGTGTTCCAGATGATTCATGGATGCTTCTAAATAACAAATTTGTAACCACATTATCTTTTAATGTAGAATATTTCAAAGAAGTATTCACACAAAAAAATAATATTCAGTATTCGCCTATAAACACGTTGTATTATGCCTTTATTTTTAAGATAGATGGCTATAATCCTTTTTGGTACCATTTAGGGTCGATAGTTTTACATATTATCAATACCATTATCGTAGTTAAGATATTTAAAATTTTTGTAAGAGATTTTAAGATCATTGACTACATAAGTTTTTACGGAATAATTATTTTATGGAGTATTCATCCTTTAAATGTTGAGGCCGTAGTTTGGATTTCTGCATCAAAAATACTTTTATCTTCTTCTTTTATTTACCTCTGTATTTATTTGGTATTGAAGAATAAAACTAGAACACTAAAACAAAATATTCTAATTCAGATATTTTTCGTACTTGCTTGTTTTACGAAAGAACAATCTATTTTGCTGCCCGCGATTATTCTTATTCTTGACATCTGCTACCATAAGAAGAAGTTTAAGGACTTATTAACATGGGAATATTTATCTTATTTCATTATTCTATGTTTATTTTTATGGATAACAATGTTATTTAACTATGACAGTATGAAGTTGGTGAATCATTCGTTTATGCAGCGGCTTGTATTAATGTTTTATTCTCTCTTTTGGTATGGTATAAATATTTTTATACCACAAAATTTGCATTACCATTATCCATTTCCGATTAAACCAAATGAAGCAATTCCATTTCAATATTATATTTACGTTCTTCTTTTTTTAGTATTGATAATATACGGTGTTAGCTTACTTAAAAAGTCTAATATTTTCACTTCTGATAATTTCTATCTAATTATAATTTGTTTAGTCTTTCTTGCCCCTTGTTTACATATTATTCCAATGTATAGACCAGCTATATATGCAGATCGTTATATGTATCAACCATTATTATTTGGTTTGATTTATCTTTTTTTAAAATACAGTAAAACTTCCTATTTCAATTATCTCATAATGATTTATATAATATATTTTTCAGTGTATTCTTATGATCTGGTCATGAATTGGTCAATAATAAATATTAATTAAAATCTCAATAATGAAACTAAATGTATTTTTTGTGATTGTTTGCGCCTGTCTGTTTATAATTGGATGCAATAGCAATGTGAGTAATTTTTACCACGAATCTTTTAATGTGGATACAATTAAAATTTCTAAAATTAAACAAAACTACGATGCTAGAGATTTATTTGAATCTCCCGAAGTTATTGCATTAAAATTTAATGGTGTAGATAAAATAAGTGAAGTATCCGAATATGTTGTCACTGATAGTGGATTTGTCGTGATGGATAAAAATATCAATAAAATCTTTCTATTTGATTTAATGGGAACTTTTTTGAAAGTTCTTCTACCTCCGGAAAAAGAAACTGTGAAATATTATAATTTGATGTATGACGACAAGGGTAAACATATTCTGTTCCGAGATTTAAGCAATTCTCAAATCTTAATCTATGATATAAAGGGCAATTTTATAAAAAAGATCAGTACAGAATTTGATTACCTATATTCTGAGCCATTTAACAGTAGACTTGTAATCTTAAATAATTACCCTGAAAAAAAATCATCTGCTAAAAATGAAGTCGGTTTCCTATTGGAGTCACGAAATTTGGATGATTCTTTATCAGTTGTTAAGTCATTTTTTAAGTATGATAGTCAAGCGATTTATAAATCGGATTTGTACGATTTAAGAAAATCTTTTTATAAGTCTAAGGACGGAAAGTCCCTTTACTTTACTCGCTTTGGGGAGTTGGCTTATTATAATGTAAACGATTCTTCCATTTTAAATAAAACATTGTTTCAAATAGATGAGAATTACTTTCCATCCGTTCCAAATGATTTTTTGACAAATAAAGATTTTTACGGTAAAAGAATGCAATACCTAAATAATTATAAAGAGAAGTTATCTTTTATAGACAATATATGCGAAACCAATAATGGAATTTTAATAAATATAATGAGCTTAAAAGGTAAATTTATGATTATTAAGGTCGATTCCTCAATTATACCTGTTGGAAATTTATCTTACACGTCAGATTTATTTGGGGGCATACCTTTTATTAGTTATAATACAATTTCAGATAACACGTCTTTTTACTCTTTTTTCTCTTCGAATCATCTTTTTTCGCTATTAAATCAATTGCCTTATTATGGTGAGATGATTGCCAAGGGTGACAAAAACTTAAGCATTATTGAAAAATACAATTCCAATTCTAATGGATTTATCTTGAAATACAATTTGAAGCCACACTATAAAACTAAATTTTAATAATATGAAAAAAACAATAATTATTACGCTGTTTGCTATGGGAGTTATTTTCCATTTTTTAATAAATGATAATCCATTAATTGCACAAACTGGTACAGGTAGTCCATCTTCACAGCCTGGAGTTTGTGTTGTTGGGTCGCAGCATAGAACTTCTTCTAAATCATTATCAAATGTTGTGAGTATTTGCGGAATGTGTCTTATACCAAAAATTACTAAGTTTGAACAAGTATGTGAAAACTATTATAGACCACATTGGGATGGTAAGGAAGAAGTTGCAATTACCTTCACTCAAGCAAATTGTACAAGTGTTACTGGAGGTAATCCTCTTACTAATCCTAGTTGTACTCAGACATTTGCTGTAAATTATGGTTGTGCTGATTATATATTGGCGCCAGGTGTTAGTGCGCCTCCATATAATGCAAATATTTTAATAGGTACAGATCAAGCACCTTGCGAAACAGGTACAGGTACAGGTACTGGCACAGGCACAGGATTTTAATAAACTAACTTAATTAATAACACTTATAGTGTGGCTCTTTTAAAACGTAAATCATGAGAAATGCAATTTTTATAATAATAATTTTAATAATTTCTATTGTTTGTTTATCGGTAACAGTATTCAATAAAAAAATCAATACATTTTATAAAAATGCTGACAAAGAGAATTTAAGCTATCGTGACCAGTTTTATTACAATTACGATTATTTTGTGATTTCAAATGAAAGTGTTCCTCTCAATCAAGTTCTAATGTTATCAGATACATTAGGAACTAGTAAGTCTTTAGCTGATATTGTTAAGTCATTTGCAGAACCTAAAATATATATACGTTATTCCCAGTATGATTGCTCAGATTGTGTTAATGCAATTTTCAAATTGTTAAATTCTTACCCTGCTGCCCAAAGAAATTCTTTTGTAATTATAAGCGATTATGATGACCATGATAAATTTATGGTCACACGAAAAAGTAAATTTTGGCATTTAGATCATTACAATATAGACTTTTCAAGTAATGGTTCACAATCTTCGACTGAACCGCCTAAGTTAGGTATTCCTATTGAAGGAAAAGGTGTTCCTTTTGTGTTTACAGTCAATGCGTTAATGCAAACGGATCATTTTTTCACTCCTGAAAAGGGAGATCTTGACTCTTTTAAAAGGTATTTAAATGCGGTCCTTAAAAAAATGAAAAGTAATAAATGAATGTAATCATTAAATATACTATATATGGAAGCTGTTAAATTAGCGATAGTTGTTCCTTGTTTTAATGAATCTGAAGGTATTAGTAATACAGTTCAAGTTCTCTCAGAAATATTAAATGAACTCATTGTGAAGACACTAATATCTACGGAGAGTTTTTTGTTATTTGTTGATGACGGAAGCACTGACAGCACTTTTTCAATTTTAAATGAATTAAAGTCTACTTATGTACGTATTATAAAATTAACCACAAATTGTGGTCATCAAAATGCTTTATTAGCTGGCTTACACTATGTTTACAAAAAAGTAGATTGTTGCATAAGTATCGACTCAGATTTACAGGATGATCTATCTGTTGTGGAAAAAATGATTATCAAATTCAAAAATGGAAATCATATCGTATGTGGAGTTCGAGATAATAGAAGTTCAGATACATTGTTCAAGAAAAATAGCGCAAAAATATTTTATTGGATGATGAAAAAATTCAACGTAGAGTTGATTGAAAACCATGCTGATTTTAGATTGTTGTCAAATAGAGCGCTCAGTGAGCTTTTAAAGTACAAGGAGTATAATTTATTTCTAAGAGGAATTTTTACAAATATTAATCTTAGAATATGTACAATATCCTATACTCAAGCTAAAAGAAGGCATGGGACAAGTAAATACAATCTTAGGAAGATGTGTTCATTAGCTATACATGGAATAACCTCATTTAGTGTAGTTCCGATTAGATTAATAACGATGCTCGGTATTTTAATTTTTATTATTTGTTTATTGCTAAGTGCTAATGTATTGATTACCTTTTTACTTGGAAATACTGTTCCTGGTTGGGCGTCGATTACATTACCACTTTATTTCCTTGGAGGAATTCAGATTTTGTCACTCGGAATTATTGGTGAATATATTTCTAAAACTTATATGGAAACTAAGGGGAGGCCTCATTATCATATCGAAGAAATCATTGAATGATATAGTAATTTGAGTCATCACCATATTATTAAATATTCATATTGTTATCGTTAAAATTAGAAACTATATATGAACAGTCCTGAAATGAAAGCACACTAAGGAGATTTATAACAATTTTCCGCAATATCCTAGGATCTCAATAACTTGTTTTTAAAGATTCTGGGTTTAATTAAAGGTTATCGAAATGCTTCAATTAATCAAATACTATTTTTTTAATTTTCTGACATTTGTTTCTAATCTAATTATTTTTTGGATTTTAAACTTTATATTTTTTGATTCTAGAAATGATTTTTTTTTATCTGTATTAGCACATTTACTAACCGTCCCCATTTCTTTTTTGATCAATTATAATTTTGTATTTCCCTATTCAAATCTACCCGTAAAGAATCTAATCATTAGATTTATATTAGGTAGTTTATCATACTTTGTTTTTCACATTTTCATTTTTGATACGCTACAGCACATGGGATTGCCAGCTGTAACTAATCATATAGTGACGACAGTACTAAGTTCAATTTTTAATTTTTGTATTTTAAAAATATTTGTATTTAACTCAAATTATTCTACAAAACTCCATAATGATGAAGATAAGAGAATTCGTGTTATACTACATGCCGATGATTTTGGAGTTTCACCAGAAATTTCCAAAAATATTTTAGATTGTATTTTGTGTGCTTCTATATCCAGAGTAAGTGTAATTTGTAATACAAAAAAAAATGGGTTTATTCAGAATGTGAAGACTGAAGAGCCTCGGAAGATCGGGATTGGATTTCACCTAAATTTGGTAGAGGGAGAACCAATTGCGGATAAATCATATGTGAGCAATATAATCAATGCATCCGGGGAATTTAAGTTTTCTTTTTTCACATATATTTTAAGTTATTATTTTTCAAGTAATAGAAGAAAAGAAATATTACGTAGAGAATTAAAAATAGAGATAGAAAGTCAATTGCGGGAATATCTCAGATTGTACGACGGTAAAAATGGTATACATTTAGATGGACACACACACATACATGTCGTTCCTTTTATACTCGATATTGTTTTAGAACTAGCACAAAAGTATAATGTTAAATCAATTCGGTTACCTAGAGAGAGTTTTTATTTAGGAGCTAAATTTAAAGATTATATGTCGCTTAATCTGATAAAACATGTAGTTCTTAATTTTCTATGCGATCTTCAGATTAGAAAAATTCAAGTGAAGGGTTTGAAGTATAACGATTATTTTATTGGTGTACTATCCACGGGGTCAATGAGTATTGGTTCAATACGATCTGCAATCGAGTCACTGGTAGGGAAAAAACAAAACATAGTTGTAGAGATATTGTTTCATCCAGGCTTTGTGAATAATAAGGATAGCATAGATTGGACTGTAAATTCAAGCTTTATTAATTATTATTCGAATCCGAAAAGACAAAAAGAAAAAGAATTGTTATTATCCGACGAATACATGAATTTGATTAAAGAATTTCAGATAATTAATGAATTATGAAGGTATTTCTTGTAATAGATGAAACTAATTTTTATCAACCTAATTTTATCAATCAATTGCTACAGAATCGTGAATTTGAATTTGTGGGTTGTGCATTAGTAGTCAGCGTACCAAAAAAGAATAATATAGAGCGATATTTAATCCAAAATATGAAATTCCTTACTTTCGCAGAAATATTAAAATTAGGTTTTAAAAAGATTAAATATTGGACATATGATAAAATAGGCTTTCGAAAGAAAAATGGTTTTTTTAGCGTAAGGAAAGCTTTAGAATTTCATAATACTCCCTTTTTTACGGTTAAAGGTGATATTAATGAGAAATCTTATTTAGATAAAATTAGAAAAGTTTTACCCGATATCATTCTTAGTTCTAACTCCTTGTATTTTAAGGAGGAAATAATAAATATACCTAAATTTTGTATTAATAGGCATAGTTCCTTACTACCTTCATATGGAGGATTGTGGCCAGTATTTCAAGCTCTACGAAACAACGAAAAGTTTATTGGGGTATCAGTACATATGATGACCAAAGGCATTGATGAGGGAAGGGTATTATCACAGATAAAAATAGAGGTACTATCTACAGATACAGTTGATTTATTGTATCAAAAATGTTTTAATCATAGTGCAGAAGTATGTATTAGGGCAATGAGAGGATTATGTTTAAATAGATACGAAAACATTGAAAAAGCTCCACAATCGTATTTTAGCTTTCCTTTAAATAAGCATTGGTGTGAATTTAGAAAAAAGGGGAAAAGATTTATCTAAATAGTTTCTGATATTTTGATAGGGATAAAAACTAAGTGGCGTTGCTAACTTAGTTGGCGAGACTGTAACGGGAACTGTGTCAACGGAATAATTTAATAAGATTTTTTATATTTAATTATTCAAACGACATGGTCATGAAAGAAAAGACCCCATTCGATTTTTCATTCGTATTTGTTTTTTAATTGTATTCAAGAGGGCTTCGCCGTTTTGAACGCTTCAAAGAGGAAGCCATGCAAGATCTTTATAACGGGAAGAGTTTATCTCACATCGACGGCGTTCTGGCGCCTTTAATGAAGCATTTACTGGAGTCTATGATGGATAGCGAGCTAGAGAGTCAGTTCGGGAAGGCTTCGGGAAATGTGTACTTTGCCTGCCTCTACTGTTTGTCTACATTGCTTCTACAAAAGCAGTATAGGCTAGGTATAGGCAGGGTAGGGAAACAGTAGAGGTGTTCCAAAAAAGGGGCGAAGCAGTCCCGAATAGAGACTGAATGTTTCCCGCTTTTTCAAAATATGGTTTCATAGAAAAATAAGAGTTTTTGTTTTATTCTATTGTTTAGCTATGATCTTTTTCAATTCCTCATCGTATAGTTTCCAATTATAGCGCGTTTATTTTTTAAGTAATCTAGGATTGTAAGATCATTAAATCCCAGACTGCTTGATAGCAAAGCCGATCTTTACTTCGGTAAACCTACCGAAGCGAGCTCATCGAAGCATAACTTTCTTCGATTTTTTCATTTTGAGTACTCCTATTTAAAATTAGTAATTCTGGCCCGAATTCTATACTTTTAAAATGGCCACTTTTTTTGGAGGGAGGTCAAATATAATCGATATGAAATTTAAAGAAATAAGCCTCATAAATAAGCCCTTTAGTTTGAAAGGTCGAGAATTCAATGGAAATTCTTGGTGCATTAATGAATTGTTCTGTTCAAAGTTGGACATTGCAAATATGAATGGTTTACTTAAGTGTAATATTATAGCAACCCCTTCCTCAGATGATGGCTATAAAAATTATGCAGGATTTGCTTTTGTTAATGTTGATTTTAATATAGATGAATATGCAACGATTGGTAGTCGTATCGAAAAGAAAATCAAAATTTTATGTCTTCAAACTAATCAGGACAACTTGCTAAAGAGTGTTTCTTGTTTATAAATCTATTAATTTTTGTTTTAGATATTCTTTTTTTCTGTTATT
>NZ_SLYV01000006.1:0-369180 GCF_004342035.1 Sphingobacterium sp. JUb20
GCATAACGATAAGGTGACCAACGCCTATTGACTTCTGCCTTCGGATCAATAACATTCCACCTGCCTATCTCAGCATCATAGAACCTCGCTCCGTAGTCGTACTGGTATTTACAAATTTTATCCGAAATTATTTTCTTATTCTTTTTGGAGTTTTCAACGGTAAAGAATCTTCATTGGTCTCATATATAATCTTAAGAATTTTTCCGTTATTTAAGCATTGTTCAATTTTAGATATTTCGGGCTTCAAATCAGAAATTTCAAATAATTTATATGCTTCCAGGCCGTATATCATAGGTAAATTACCATGATCAATATGTTCTAAATAATAAATTACTCTACAAATCTCTCGTCGGTGATTTTTTGCAAAGTCAGACATTGATATTTTAAATAGTTTCTTAAAATCCCGTTGAATATCATCTTTATCTGGAATAAAAAACGATGCTAGATACATTTTTATAGCTTTCTTATCTGAATTATTTCTTATTAGCCTGTCGCTAATTATTATATTAACATCTTTATCAATTTTATTATACTCAATGCCGATTTGCCCATCTGCATCTTTTAGTAAATACACTTCTTTTTGATTTTGCCATAATAAAATCAAAATACTACTTATTAAAATCAGGCTTTTCATCTCGTTTAATATATCTTATAAGTATAATATTACTTTTATTCGCTTCAGAATTATTTTTTACTCTTTCAGTGATATCAGAAACAAATCGATCCCTACCTTTATTCCCTTTATCGGCGCCAGACAAAGTACAGCATCCAAGAGACCCTACAACTCCACGTCGCCCTTCCGAATTTGTATATGTCCCGCCAACATGGACTTGGATATTACGCCTACCATCTACCTTATCATTATTTTTATTATTTCGATCTCTCAGTTCAAGGCGTCCCCCAGCTTTACCATCCGTCCTCATTACTCCTTGGTATTCGCCGACACTATTTTTTGGTTCAAATGCCAAATTGTCAACTCGATAGGCATTTTTATCATTACCAGCAAAAGTTCCCTCTGGATCTTGAGCAGCTTTTGGTGAATCGCGAGTTACCGAATATTCAGAAACGGTAGATGAAACATCATCAGCAATTGTCATTTGATATAAATTGATTTTTTGATTATAATCAAGCCCAAAGGATTCTGAAGCCACTATTCTAATATAATCTTTACCTATCTCATTCGATGTAATTGTAACTCGTACTGTATCTCCTCTCGGATCAACATTTATAATCGGATTATTAAGAACATAATTGTAAGGAGACCATCTTTTGTATTTTTCAGCCTTCGGATCCAACACGTTCCACCTGCCTATCTCCGCGTCATAGAACCGAGCACCATAATCCAGCTGTCCTTCCAAGACATAAGAACCTCCCAAGGCATGCGTACCCAGATTCAGATCACTCTGCATCTCCTTGCCATTATAAAGATACTTATTATTTACACTCGTTGCAATAGATCTGGTCTTGCCGAACGGATAATAATCCTGCTTCTGAACCACAGACGGAACGGTTGAACTTCCTTCCCGCTTGATCACAGAACGGACATTGCCCAGATGGTCAGCCAGATTATAATGGTAACTGTAAATACCTTCACTGTTCAGCAAAAATCCTTCTTCTGTAGCGATACGCTCGATCTTGGTTACTGCTGTCCCCACTTTACTGTATTCGATACCACCAACATAGTCCTGCTCGGTATCAATACCGTTTACACTGGCCTGCTTTTTCAGTTTAGTGCCTATTGCGTCATATTGGTAGCTGACGGAACGGCCTCCTCCTGTGGCTGTTTTGGGGAGATTGAGGTGATTATAGGTAAAAAGCATATCCGTACGGTCCTTGGTCGCATTGCCGTTCAGGTCATAAGTGAATGTTCCTGTAAGCCCGCCTGTAAGACTCAACAACCTATTGCTCTTATTGGTATTATTGTAGGTATAGGTGATCGGACTTCCGGTATCGCGGATCAGTGTTCTGATATTGCCCATATCATCATAGGTCAATGTCTCGCTCATCACCGTACCGGTACTGATTCCCTTCTTCAATCTGTTTAACCCATCATAAGTGTAGGTAAACGTACTATTTGTCGTAGCGGCATGGCCCCATAACTGCTGCGCAATATTACCGTTGTACTGCGCATTGGAAATGACAGCTGTGCCTGCACTGTTCAGGTTGTAGTTCAGCACATAGCTGAACTGGGGCGATGTGGCTTTGGTAGTCCAGCCACGCTCGTTGTAACCGTAAGCTACACTGCTCAGGAAATTGGTACCACCGTTTTCACTGTGGATACTTTTACTTTTCAGCTGCCCGATTTCGTTATAGGCCAATTTGCTCTGTAAAATCTCATCCTGTGTATTGACTCTTTTCTTAGTGGTCAACAGTCTGCCAACATGATCATAGCTATTGGTCGTCAGGATCGTAGTTACCTGTGCGGATCCATTGATTCGGTGCTGCTTTTTACTGCTCACCAGGTCTCCCGGGAAATTGTAGGTATTGGTCACCCTGTCAACTCCTCCCAAATGGTTGTCTGAAACTGTTTCCACAGCACGTCCACGCCTATCATAATAGTTCACCGTCAATAAGGGCAGTGTGCCGTCGTCCTTACGTACTCTTGATCCGGTCTGTAAACCTTTGACCATATAGGTACTGTCCAGACCGGTTGTAGCCGCCAGTACTGTAGTGGTTTTATAACTGTAGTCATCGTAGTAGTTGACCGTTAGCTCCAATAGCTGCGTAGCTGTACTGGGAAATGAACTATTGGTATATGAGGTACCGCTACGGGTCTCCCACTGCGGGGCAACGCCATCGGCTAAAGCCTGTACCTGTGCTCTTGTCGCTTGATCTGCTGCTGTATTGGTATAGATACCTGTACTCGTCACGCGCTCAAAGGGATCATACTTGACATAGCTCCACTTTTTGAGTGCGCGCTGCACGGCATCCTGGCTCAGGATAAGCTGGTCATTCTTGTTGTATACCAGATACTCCCAACCTTTGCCCGGGATCTTCTTTTCAATGAGCCTTCTTCTGCCATCATACCTGTACGCATAGAGCAGCTCGTTGAAGTCTGTACTGTTATCGGTAACTGCCGTGGCTGTATATCCGGGAGGGATCACATAGCGCAGATCGCCAAAGTCATCGTACACATAATGGGTCTCCAGCTTCTTGGTGCCGGTTTCCCAGATACGTTTTAACACAACACGGCCTTCAAAGTCTTTATATTCTTCTACACTACCCTGTTTTCCCGTGGTATTCACCCAGTTCTCGTCTTTGATAACGGTCTTATACAGTTTGCCCGCAGCATAGAAAGCTGATGTGGCTCCGGTACCGGCAGTGTTGATGTTCCACATCCTGACGTCGTCTGCTGCATTGGTACCATACTCGCTAACTACAGTATGGCCTGTCGTGGAAGTGGTCACAACTGCTGTTCTATCAGCTGCTGGCTGCCAGCCTAATCCGGGAGACCCCTGCTCGGTAATCCGATTTAAAGGGCTGTTTTCAAAGACTGTGACCGCGTAGGGATGATCTGTTTTTTTGACATGGACATCCCAGGTATTGGCCGCAGCATAGTAGGCCTGCTGGTCTGCACCGGCAGTGGTCTTGAATCCACCGTCCTTAACCGTGTTTTTTGCATACGGCAGATATTTCATGCTTTCTCTGCCAAATCCGTCATAGGCTATGTGCTGGACAAGGTCATTTTTTAACGGACTGCCCTGCCAGTCAACAATCTGCATGGGTCTGCCCAGACCGTCAAAGTAACTCACTTTGATATTCACACTGTCAACAGGCTTGCCTGTTAAGGCCGCTGTGGTTTTATAGTTTGGATTTCTGACGGTACGCTCAATGATATAGTTCTGCTCGGAACTGCCGATAGCTGCAGCAACAACCGCAAAGTTGATAACTTTGGTACTGGAGCCTGCGGCATTGTAGGCTGTGACCGTATAGTTCGTCGCTACTTTGGCTGCTGTAGGTATTCCGGAGATCTTACCTGTGCTCTGGTCAAAAACCAGACCTGCCGGAAGTGCGGGACTGATGCTGTAACCGATACCGGACCAGGATCCACGTAACAGATGATTTTGCGTATCGCCGATATATAACCGCGTGCCATAATAAAGAACACCTTCCGGTCCCTTAAATGTTGAGGATAACGGACTGCCGTTGTCGCTGCCAGCAGCTCCGGTCCCCGCATAAATGCTCACTGCTCCTGCTGGGGTGATCTTACGGACCACATTGCTGGCATCACTGACGTAGACATTGCCCGAACCGTCCACCGTAACACCCATCGGATTGGTGAAGCCCGTGGCAAAGGTCGTAACAACACCTGCCGGGGTGATCTTGCGGATATTGCCGATCACATATTCGGCAACATAGATATTCCCCGATGCGTCGATTGCCAACCCTTTCATCCCGTTGAAACTCGCTGCTGTACCGGTACCGTTGACCGTACCCTGGCTACCGCTGCCGGCAAAGGTAGTGACTACGCCTGCTGGGGTTATCTTACGAATACGTAGGTTTCCTTCATCGGAAACATAGATATTGCCAGAAGCATCCACGACCATCCCGGACAGCGCATTGAAACGCGCGGCAGTACCTGTTCCTTCAGCATAGGCTCGGATACCCACGCCCCCTGCAAGTGAGCTGACTACGCCTGCAGCGTTGATCTTGCGGACAACAAAATTACCCCGGTCACTGAAATAAAAATTACCAGATGCATCGCGGGCGATACCATTGGGGGTGTTGATCGAGGCTCCCTCGCCTGTGCCATTGACATGGGCAGCGGTACCGCTGCCAACGAAGGTGCTCACAACTCCTGCTGGGGTAATCTTACGGATACGGTGGTTATAATGGTCGCAGACATAGATATTGCCCGAAGCATCGGCAGCCATTCTCCCCGGAAGATTAAACCGAACTGCAGTTCCGCTACCATTGACGTAGCCACTGCTACCTGATAATCCGGCTACGGTGAACACATCTCCGTTGGCATATACAGCGCCTCCACTGTTACTAGGTACATAACTGATGCTCTGACCAACCGATATGCTCGGAGGAATGGTATAATTGATAGTGGGAAGTGCAGGCAGGGCCAGCGGCGCTACCATAAAATTTGCTGACTGGAGCATCAACGATTTTAAACGGATGCTATCGACCTGTGTACTGTCAATGTTTTGGGAATATGATCCCCCGACCTGAATCAGCGACAAAAAGAAGAGTAGGCTTTTGGTTATTCTTTTCATAACGGTTCTTGCTTAATTGGCACGGTAATGATAATCCATAGCTCTGGTAACATCCTTAAACTGATCTAACACTGCTTTTAAACGCTGCATGCCATCGTACTGATAATACTCAGTCACCCCTCTTGCATCGCTCTTGCTGGTCATACCGACCAACGGCTTATACGTGTAATTTGTAACCATAGCTTTGGAAAGATTTACATGGTTGCGAAGTTTTGTCGCTGCATTTTTGATCAACGTTTCCATAACAGCTTCGGTATGATTCGGATTATTCAGATTATCTATCTCAGCCTGAGTAAGTACAATCAGTATTTCGGAATAGGTAGCATTCGTAATCTCAAGAATAGGATATTGATGATTATAGCCCCATATATAAACTTTTATGGCACCATCTAAACTTTTTACTTCTCTTGGATTACCTAAGTTATCATAAGATAAAATCTCCATTAACTTATATATTGGGAAATTATAATTAGAGATATATTTTCTAAATGGGAGTGGTCTATTTGAAAATAATTTAAAGGTATTTCGTTCCAGATTTTTAAGGAGATTACTGCTATAGCTTACTATTTGAATTGGTGTTTCAACTTGATGATGATTAGCTTTATTTAATTTTTTAATACCTTCTAATTCTTGAGGCTCCAAATTTCCTCCAATTAAAACAAGACTATTTATATCATCTGGATAATAATAATTTGTTAAGTCGACACTACCATCACTATTATAAAATTTTACTGATGAGGGAGATATAACATAGCTACTGTTATAATTAAACTTAGTTCTTTTTACAATGTTATTATCTAAATTAAACTGTATTTCTGATATAGAATCTAATCTAGATGCACCACTTTCTAAATTATAATTAAATGCCCGAACTGAATTCCAAGGTAATCTCCAATCACTGTCATTCGTGCTACCTCCTTCAACTAACTCTTCCACATACTTTTGATATTGAGAATCTGACGTGACAATGCGTTGTCTACGATAATATGTGATTTGAGGTATCAACTCACGCTTTAAACCAATATACTCATTACTAACACTTTTAACAGGTTGATAGATATTAGAACTTTTAATGTAATCTGTCTTGTTTAATAACAAAGAGGTGCTGTAAAAATTTGGAATAAATGTATCAAAATTATATGTCTCATTAGTTCTATTATCGCTAAAATATTCATTACGGATTTCATATAAAGGTAAAGAATAGCTGTAAACTGTCTTACCAAGATTATTATCAGCAACATCTTTGATGTACTCGGTCACTTGACCATAATATACAGGTTGTCTGTAACCAATATTAATATAACCTTTGGGCTCTGAAAAAAATTCTCTATAACGATATCTTTTTGCTTCAGTTATAGTAGCCGATTGGTTTGCATACATAAGTATTCCATTAGGACTAGGTATTTCAGAGACTAGAAACGATACCATATAATCACTTTCTTGTGGTAGCCATAATAATGAACCTACACCGTTTTCTGTATAACCATATTTATACTCTTTAACAAAATGATTTGTACCATCACTATTGTTTATCGTTTTGATTCTCAAGCCTGGTCCGTACTTATTTGTGCCATAATGATTATAAACATTTGCCTCATATGTAAAATCTGAAAAACCACGACTTGGATATTCAATTCTTTTTAACATCCCTATCACTTTTTGTGAAAAATCAGGTTGTCTTCGAATATCACTACCTAAGGACACATAATTACTAACATTATAAGGATATTGAAAATGACTGATCTTGTTAATAGGAATAAGGTTACTATTAACATTTGTATTTGCATAACCCCAATAATCTTTACCATAACAATACTCCAGTAAAC
The DNA here is from genome assembly GCF_004342035.1 of Sphingobacterium sp. JUb20. Classification (NCBI taxonomy): domain Bacteria; kingdom Pseudomonadati; phylum Bacteroidota; class Sphingobacteriia; order Sphingobacteriales; family Sphingobacteriaceae; genus Sphingobacterium; species Sphingobacterium sp. JUb20. Next base: position 7,049 of record NZ_SLYV01000006.1, read on the forward strand.
TATTTCCATTTGCATTACCACTATAATAATCAAATAAAAATCTTTCTGGATAATTATTTAAATTATCTCCAAAAAATGCAATCTCTTTTATTGAAATACCTTGATTATTTGGGACTGTAAAATTTTTTCCAATTACATCTTTATAAAAAATTTTTATTGATGAAATATTGTGATTTTGAATAGATTTCAAATTGATTTCAGATAAACTGTAATTATTTGTATTATAAATAAATTCTGCAGAACCATTGCTAAAGTCGATTGACGAGACATAGTAAACAAATGCAAAATCATTTTTAATTGTATTTGAAATTTTAAGAACATATTCGCTATTTGGCTGCGGGGACGAATTAGTTTGATTAACTCCGTACTCATACCAATAATCTCTTAAAGTAGCTGTAGTTCCATAGGATAAATTTCCTGCTAAAGAGCTATTATCCGAAGTTTTAACATTACCATATTTAAATCGTATATATTCTTTATTTGGCGTTTCTATTTTGGCTAGGTACCAAGACATAATACCATCATTAGTTCCTTGATAGTGCTGAGCAGCACCGAAAGTTAAATTTGATTCAACAATAGATCCAAAAGTATAACTAACCCCGTCCTGATCTATTATACTAAAAATATTATTTTGATATGTAACTTTGTAAGGAAAATAATTCAAAAAGGTTATGCTACCATTCGTTCTGATGACAAAAGATGTTGAAATGTTTTTAAAGTTTATATGGTAAATATCATATTCAGTATCTAATGTATTTCGATAAGGGTTCTCACCTGCTAATTGAAGACGTCTCTCAAATTTTTCTCCTCTAGTATACTGAGCATCGGAAGAAATTGGATTAAAATAATCTATATTTTCTTCCATAGCATCCGCAGATCGTTGTGGTTTTAAATCTGAGATACCTTTAATTTCTCTAGTAATTAAACCATAAGCATCTAATTGCCAATTCAGACCAATCTCGGAGAAATTCAGATCTACTTTTCTGCCCGAAGCATGATATTTTGCTGCGATAGGCAATTGATACTCTTTGAGATTAATGCTGATTAACGGGATACTTATTTCGGGCAAACCTGTACTATGATTAACAGGATATTCTCCAAATTTCATAAATGAGAAAGCTTGAGGAGATGGTGGAATATATTTAGAATATTGTGAAAATGTAGCTTTATTTATTAGAAATAAAAGAAAAATAAACAAATAATACTTAATATGTTTCATACTTTATACACATTTAAATAAAAGTTATATAATATAATTAACCAACCACATCATCAAAATGATAAGCAACTGAAAATAAATATTTAATCTAATCTTAGATTATTGGGAATGGCTTGATTAATAATTGGTTCTGAAAATCAAATATAAAAAAAGTATTTAAATTATTATCTAAGTTTATAATTATTTTTCCATTACCTCAATAATAATCAAGACTATATGTATCAATTAGATAAATCCTGAAAAGTTCTTAATTTACTTAAAGTCAAAATTGTCTTGATGATCAAGCATAGTAAGACGTATCCCCTAGTTCATAAAGTCCAGCCATAGAATTGGTATAGGTAAATCATAAGCTCATGGTTTATCACATCTTGCCATTTTTTGATACTTCAACTCCACTTTCAAGTTTCAGAATTTACAGCTATCAGTAATAATATTTCTTTATGTACATAAAATATTGATTTTCTAAGTTTTAAACCAAAGAGAATGGATCTGAGTAATTGCCGTTTGAAAACAGAATTAAATTTATATCAAATATTATATTCTCTTTATAAACAACTGGAAGTCAATTAATAAAATAGTTTGAGAAAAGCAACTTAAGCTGGTTATTACTTATTCAAACAAGAATCTGACAACCACTAATTTGATCTAAAAATTACATATATTTGCTTTATTAATTATATCCATATGAGAAGTATTATCTTGATCGTTACTGTATTCATGACCAGTTTTTTTTCCTGTTCGGAATTTGTTGACTACCCTTTGGAGAAAAAGAGTGTCAATCTTATCGGGCCTAAAAGTGATCTGATCACGTTGGATACAACACTAACTTTTCTTTGGGAGAAACATATCGATGCCACTTCTTACCGTTTGCAGATTGCTACGCCTAATTTTGAATCTATTGTACGCCTTCCTATTGATTCAGTTATAACAAAAGATTATGTTGAATTAACGCTTAAACCGGGCACGTACGAATGGCGCGTCCGCCCAGAAAATCGTGGTAGTGTCGGCATTTATATCTCTCGTAAGTTGGTCATTCTCGATAAAAAAGTTGATGAAAAGTAAAGCGACTACTTATATCTTAATAGCTGCTGTTTTGGGTGTCTGGGGGTTTATCTTGACGAAAATTTTCAGCTCCCTATCCGACAATTCGGATATGCCCGTTACGGCTAAAAAAACATTCAAGGAACAACCTGTGAATCTGTCTTTCTATAGCAGTAAAAAAACAGGAACCTTGCTTTTGGATTATGCTGACCCGATGTTGCACGATCTAGCTGTGCGTACAGCGGACCTCCCGATAGAGCCTTCCCGACAGAATTCAGTAACTGACTACATCCCTCCTGCACCAGTGGAGATGGAACCACAGATTGATGTGCAATACCTTGGTTTTATTGAGAACCTAGAGGATAAACGTCCGACAGCCATTGTCAATATACAGGGCATGCAGTACATGATGAATAAGGGTGAACAGCAGTCAGGTGTGCACTTGGTGAGCATTAATAAAGAATATTTAAAAATAAAAATTGGGGATAAGACCAAAACCATCTATAAAAATGAAAATTAAGTTACTCTTCTATACGCTATTACTTTCTTTCAGTAGTCCGGATGCTTATTCACAAAGTAAGGATCTTCCAATTTTTACACGCTTCACCATTATTAACGAGGATGGCACTAAACATGTCTTTCATGCGGATAATTTGAAGTACCGTGCCGTCAGCGAAAAGACCTATACCTGGTACTCCACGAATATGCTGCATACGACCATGGGTGGTTATTCAGGAAAGCTCCTCTATGGACAGTTTACAACTTTTTTCCCTAATAAAAGCTTATCTGAACGGGGAAATTATGCTTTTGGTATGAAAGATGGTATCTGGAAAAGCTGGTATGAAAACGGTAATTTAAAAAAGGAATCCCAATGGTTAGCGGGCATCGAAGAAGGTCCTTTTATCGAATATAATGAACAGGGAAAATGGCGCAAACGTGGTCACTTTAAAGATAACCGTTTACATGGTATTATTGAGGAGATCCAAAATGACAGCATCAGCCTAAGCTATTACGCTTATGGGAATGCCATTACGAAGGATGAATACCTTGATAACAATATCTTTCGGAAATCCGGAAAATTAATCGGTAATAAGATCAATCAGTGGTTCAGAAAGAAGGATAAGCAGGAAACCGCTCCTACAGCTAGCGAATAATTATGCTCCGTTCATCTGCCCTGTATCTTGTACTGGTTATCTCATTCATCGTTTCCTTAATTTTAGGAAGCATGATTTATATGGCTTATTTTTTTCGCGATCAGGAATCACGTTTCCATAGACAAGATATGCTCCGCCAACAGATCGATGCAGGATACCAACTCGCTTCTTCCCGGGATTTCCCATCTGTACGGGACAGCATGTTGAATCATGTGCTCATGGAGGGCGATGCAATCCAATTGTCGCGTTATGAATGGGGTCTTTACGATATTGTTTCTGTAAAATCACAGATACAGCAAGATAGTATGCAGCAGGTCGCTATGATTGGTCAGCTTCTTACCGATTCGACCGTTCTGTATATTGTTGATGAAGACCGACCTTTGTCAGTCAGCGGAAAAACAGTGATTAAAGGCAATACATTTTTACCAAAATCCGGTATCCGTCCTTCTTATGTTGACGGCGATTATTTTCAGGGCTATAAAGATATTATTGAGGGTAAGATGGGCGACAGTGACCGCAAGATGCCATCAGTGGTAGAAAACCGGTTACAATACATTCAAAGTCTGCTTGTGTTTGACAGCCTTCCCTATCCTGAACTTCCTGGGGGCACTATAAAAGCTGCTTTTTCCGCTGGAACGCAAACTTATCGTGTTTCAGGGTCATCCTTTATACAAGATAGTTTAACCGGCAATATTATTGTCGTATCCGATACAACCATTCGTATTTCATCATCCAGTCATCTGGATGATATTATCGTGATTGCTCCAAGTATCCGTATCGAAACCGGTTTTAAGGGAAATGCGCAATTTTTCGCCACAGATTCGATCGTCCTAGAGGAAAAAGTCAACCTGCTTTATCCATCAACAGTTGGATTAATTTCTGAGAAGGACAGCAATTCAAAAATCAGCATTGGTAAACAGTGTGAACTTTCAGGAACGGTTTTTCTTTATGAGAAAGAACGATCTGACATCCCTCCGATTGCCAGTTTTGGAAAAGACTGTCGCGTTGAAGGAGATCTCTTTATTACCGGTCTATTAGATTATGCCAAGGGTTTTCAGGTCTCAGGTAAGATCGCCTGTTATCGCTTTCTGTATAAGAGTCCTTCGTCTCTCTATGAGAATTTTTTGGTTGATGTGACTTTTGACCGATCAAAACGTTCGCCTTACTTCATCAGCTCGTATCTGCAAAATAACGATAAAGGGAAAGTGTTTAATAAACCGATTAAATGGTATCATGAAATTTAAACTGAACCATACCGTCCGTGCCTCCTCTCTGGTTGAAATCTTGATTTCAATGGTTATTCTCTTGCTTGTTTTCGGGATTGGAATGATGATCTTTACGAACCTCGTCCGTTCATCTAAAAGTAAACAGTCTAAAGTGATTGCCCATGAGATGGCTGTACTAACACATCAGGCGTTAGGGGAAGATCAGGAACAGCAATTTGAGAAAGCGGGTATTTATTATACGGTAGAGCAGGAAGATTTTTCGACCTATTCCGATCGTGTACGGATTAAAGTGACAGCACAATTATCCGACAACGGAAAGATAATTGATAGTTTGATAGTGATAAAGGAACTGGAACATGCAAACTAAAAAACTAAAGGCCTTTACACTTATGGAGCTCAGTATAGCGATGTTAATTGCGGCAATCTGTATCGGGATGGCATTTTATATGTTCCAGTTTTTCCAAAGGCTCTATTTAAGTCAGCAGCGGGAAAAGCAGGAACAATTCAGCTTCAGTCTATTCCAGCATTTGCTAAAAAAAGATATGGATCAGGCCCAAGCAGTTTTTTATTCGGAAAACGAACTGCAACTCTTGGACAGTGCTGGAACTGTACGTTATGTTTTCAGTGAAAATTACATCGCACGGGATCATTACCAACAACAAACGGATACTTTTAATTTCAAGACATTGGCTATTGATGGTCTATATCGCAATACCTCACGCCCAAGTCCAACCTGTATCGATGAATTTCAGGTAACGGTGATTTACGATAAAGAAGAGCATAGCTTTATCCTGGATAAAAAATATGCTGCTCAACAATTGATGCAGATTGCGAATACTAAACAAGATTAAAAACAAGTTGTTATGCCACAAATTGACATATCAAAATATAAAAAAAACAAAAAGACCCCAGCTTCTAGTTCTGGAGATCAGAAAGATTTTGATCTGATGGGTTTTCTGAACCGTGATATCTCTTTTGGGAACGGACAACTTTCCGATAAGAAAAAGGAAGAGTTTTATCTCGAGTTCAGTACATTACTGCTGTCGGGTGTAGATCTTAAAACGGCCTTTGATCTGCTTTTATTAGACCATAAAAACAACAAAGACGGCAAAACATTCCATGCCATCAAAGAAGCTGTTTTAAAAGGTGAAAGCTTATCTGAAGCGATCCAAAATAGCGGACGTTTCAGCAGCTATGAGTACTTCAGTATCCGAATCGGTGAGGAAACAGGAAAATTGGGTGAAGTGATGAAAGAATTAGGTTCTTTTTACAAAAGTAAGATCAGTCAACGTCGTAAGATTGTTTCTGCCCTCACCTATCCAGCGATCGTCATGACGACTTCATTGGGGGCTGTTTTCTTTATGCTAAAGTTTGTGGTGCCGATGTTTGCCGACGTTTTTACCCGCTTCGGAGGAGAGCTTCCTGCTATTACGGCACTTATTTTAAATATATCGCTATTTTTAGACCGTACGTTCTGGTGGGGTGTCCTTATTGTACTGGGGATATTTCTGTTTTTCTACGTCAATAGAAAGAAGTTATGGTACCGAAAATGGTCGTCCATCATTCAGCTGCGTTTACCATTATTTGGAGATATCATTCGCAAGATTCATCTTGCCCGATTTGCCAATACGATGCGCTTGCTGGTCAGTACCAATACACCATTGTTGCAATCTATCCAGCTTGTACAGCAGATGACCGATTTTTATCCGATTGCACACTCACTTCAGGAGACCGAGCAGTATATCTTACAGGGAGAATCGTTACATGCGTCACTCGCTAAATTCCCCTTTTATCCGGCCAAGACTGTTCAATTGATCCGTGTTGGAGAAGAAGTTAACCGACTTGATTTCTTTTTTGAGAAAATTTCTAGTCAATTGACTGAGGAGGTTGAATATAAGACATCAACCTTATCCAGTTTACTGGAACCCTTTATTATTATCTTTTTAGGCTTGGTTGTGGGATTGATTTTGATCGCTATGTATCTTCCAATGTTCCAAATGAGCAACAGCTTTTAGACTAAAAAAAACGACATAGAATCTTACTGGGCGCGCTTAAAAATATCCGAGATCGAAATGCTGGTTTTAAAATCTATTAAGTCATTTGCTGTTTATTAATTAGAAAATGTTAGGCTCGTCCCTTAGTGATTATTCACTAATGTTTTAAATCCTAGGTCCCCTTCTATAACTTTCTTTTGATCGGGGCTAACTTTCTTTGTGTCCATTTTAAGATTAACAGCAGATAGATATCCTAAGGTGGTTATTTTCTCCAGTTCACTGATAGACTGTACGATGGCACGATAATCTCCTTTTATGGTCAGCGTCTTATTTCGTACCGCAGTAGTATCGCTCTGCAGCTGTGCTCCTTTTGCTGGACGATTGTTGAAATAGACCTGTATTGCAGGACTGTTGACAGCACGGCTTGCGTTAGATAGAAAATTATCATTCCAGCTTGTCGAATCTGTTTGATATACCTTTGCCAGGCTATCCATTATTTTTGCTTTACTGACAAGTTGGTATTGCGCATTATGACTCACATCATTGCCGACCTGTGCGGACAATTGCTTGTTGATCTGATAGGCATTGTACGTTTTCTGAAAGGCAAGAATCCATCCCAAGAGCAACATCAGTACTACTCCTGCATAAAGCAATTTGTTCCGCTTTTTATAATCAATTTCCTTCCACTTGATCATTGTATTCTATTTTTAACGTAAAAGCTTCACTTGTTTCGCCTACCTGTTTACTCCCGTATTCTTCGATATTAACTTTCTCGATCCATTTATAGTCTTTTAGACCCCGAATCCATTCATTCAAAATATTTAAGGACAAACAGGTGCCTTTTATCAATAGCACCTGCGGATACTGTACAGTTTTGTTTCCACTTACTTTTTGCTGTGGATTAATCTGTATCTGTGTCAAATTGATCGAACTGAAATTACGCATTGAAGCGCCGATCTTATCTAATAGAAATGCTTTTGAGACACCTCCATTCCAGCCGATCTGCGTAATTAGTTCTTCATTTGTTTTAATCTCCTGTTCGATCTTACCTAAATCCTTAACCGTTGACTGCTGTGTACTGACCCGATTGCCCAGGCTCTCATTTTCTGTATAGTACATATTGAACAGCAACGCATTTACCATCAAAAGAAAAAAGAATACACCTATAAATATTAAGAGGTTTGTTTTAAACTTCTTTTTTTCTATTGCCGTTACAAAGGCATCTTTAACCGTCGGTTCTTCAAGACTATAATCCTGCAGATCTTTAGCCATTAAAGCGCTAAACGCGGCAGCATAGGCCATGACATATTCCTGCTTGATGGGCTGGTCACCAACTTTAATAGCGAATGTACTCGTATGTGTGTCACTGTAAGAATAGTGTTTCCACGTTTCTTTGTCAGTATCAATTTCGATAAAATGCTTGTCCAGTGTATAGCGATTTTCATAACTGTTGAGCTGGGCTAAAATATGATCCAAGATAAAGGGACCTATTGATACCGATATGATGGTAAAGCCTTCTTGTAGGAAACGCTGTATTAAGTTGCCGACATAGTCTTTCCTCACAAATGCGTACCAAGAGCGATCTTTGCCCTGCATCTCCTGCTTGAAAAAACGCTCAGCATCGTAACTTGGGAAAATATTCTTGATGGATTCGTCATCGACAATCTGACCTGTATATTCTTTGAAAAGTACCTGACGGCTATCAATATGTAAGGACACCGGAACAAGCTTATCTTTTACTGTGGACAACTTTTCCCAACCCAGATAAGTTACTGTATTTTCAATTTCCAGGCTATCTTTTGTGCGCTGTATGGTACAGCATCGGAAAATCTCCTGATCACCTTCCTGGCGATAGGATATTCCCAAATACTGCGATAACTGGTAAAATTGCTTCAGGCGCTCTAGCATGTTCTTGTTTAATAAATAATCGTAGCCTTAATAAACACAACCGAAACTACTTTTTTCGTTGTTTTCTCGCGGCTACTGAATAACCATTTCAGAATCGGAATGCGCGATAAAATTGGAATACCACGCCCGCTGTTGCCGTTTTCTGTCCGCTCAATACCACCCAAGACAATCATATCTTCATTACGTGCACGGATGATGGATTCAAATTTACTGTTCGAAGTTGGTGGCGGTTCATTTTTCGCTACTGTACCAATGAAATCTGATATATCGACATTAATTTTTAGCGTAATCTGATCATCTCCGGAAATGACAGGCCAAATATCAATTTTTAAATTTGCCTCCACAGATTTGAACTCGTCTGTGGTCACCGTTGTTGTTTGTAAGGAAGGAATTATATTTTGTGTTTGAACTTTGTAATATTGTTTGCTTCCTATACTCAGACTAGCGTGGTGGCCATTTAATGTTGAAAGCTTTGGTACCGACCGCAATTCCACATTTTTATTTTCTTCCAATGCCTGCAAACGGACATAAAAATTAGGTGTTACCTTTCCAATATTAAAGGAATTGTTCTTCCCTAATTGCGATAGAAACCGATTGATGGATCCGGAACCAAATACCATTCCATCAGCTATACTTCCGCCTACTTTTGGAATGGAATCTGCCACACCCATGCTGATCCCTGTTTTTAAAGTATTCCCTTTTTGAATATCCAGCATGGTGACTTCAATCAGTACCATCGGCACCATCTTATCCAGTTTTTTAATGTACTGTTCGATCTCTCGGATCTGTGGTCCAGAACCTGATAACAGAAGCATGTTTTGTTCCCTGAATTCTTTAATCTCGACATCTTTACGCCAGTCCATCGGAATCATGGTCATCATGGTGTCAAGGGAACGGTGCTGTAAATGGATAATCTTGTTTTCACGTAGCCCTTCATTACGACGATTACCAATCAGGTACATTCCGTCATCAACCTTATAGGTATAAGGTGTCCCTTGGAAGATCGAAGTTAAAAACTGGTCAAATGAAATATCTTTTACACTCGTCGTGATACTACCATCGATTTGGCTGTAGATAAAATAATTTACGTTTGCTTCTTCTGAGGCACGTTTAATCAATTCCAAAATTGGAGTATTGGATGCCTGAATAGTAAACAGTTTTCCTTTACCGTTTTGGTTTTTGCCATACATCGCATAGTTTCCGGGCTGACCGCCCATTTGCTGTCCCCCCTGCATACCATTCATATCTCCCATACCGTTGTTCATGCCATTAGCTCCATTGTTCACATTCCCTGGACGGAAACGAACATCTGTCTGCTGGTCATCATTGATGAACAATTCTTCGCCTGGGATCAGCGCTTCAAACACATATACCTCGTCATTTGTCTTCTTATACTTCAGACCGTTTACATAGGCCAATTTTTCCAATGCCGTTTCAAATGGCGCTTCCGACATGAAGCCTGTTATTGTCTTTTGCAACAAGTTGGTTGGTACAATAAGGTTTTTACCCGAAAATGCACTTATCCGTTGCGCTACTTTAGATAAAGTATCATTTTGAAGATCGTAGCTCAATCCATTATTTTGCGGATTGTACTGCACTTTCACTTCTTTGGCTAGATAAACCGGACGTGCGTTCGGTAATTTATTAATTGACATAATCGACCCTATCACATTAATATCCAATCCATATGTCTTTGCAAGGAAGAACAAAACATTCTTTGCTGTTTCACCTGTGAAGTTATTCGCAATGCTGAAATTAACACTTGGATCAATGTTAATATTCAGATCATTGGACTGCGCCAATGCTCTGAGGAATTCCTGTGCAGATACCCCCGATACCGACAATTTTACTTTTTTCTCTAGCCCCGGCACTGTCATGGCCAATGCATCAAGTCGCTGCTGTACACGTTGAAAATTTTCGTCAGCCGTCTGTGCCATTCCTTTTGTGAATGCACATAAACTAACCAAAATAGTGATTATAATAATTTTAAAATTCATGTTTAATAATTGAACAGAAGCGGATAGATTTCTTCTAATGTGGTTTGCTGCTGGGCGAATAATTCAAATGCATTTTCCCCCAAAGTTTTAATTTTTCTTTCTTTTAGCAACTCATCGACCTGCATATTTCCTTTTTTAATTTCGTCTACGAGACCTTGATCCATTGGGATAATTTCATATACGGCTTTACGTCCCTTAAATCCGGTATAGTAACAGCTCGGACAGCCTACGGCTACGGCCTGTTGCTCGACATGAAAATAAGGCTTAAATTGTTTTGGATACTGCGCTTCCAGCATCGGCTGTATCTCCTTACATAAAGGACAAAGCGTTCTTACGAGGCGCTGCGCAACAGTTGTATTTAATGTATTTGCTATTAAAAAATTAGGTATTCCCATATCAATCAACCGTGAAACTGTTCCCCAAGCGGAATTCGTGTGAATCGTTGATAACACCAAGTGACCTGTCAGGGCTGCTCTGATTGCCATATTAGCAGTATCAGGATCCCTGATCTCCCCGACCATAATGATGTCTGGATCCTGACGTAAGAAGGTACGGAGCGCTGCTCCGAATGATAATCCGATGTTTTCTTTCAGCTGCACCTGATTAACGCCTTCGAGTGTATACTCGATGGGGTCTTCGATGGTGAGAATATTATTGGTTGTTTTATTGAGATGCTTTAAGGTTGCGTACAAGGTTGTTGTTTTGCCCGATCCAGTAGGCCCGCTGATTAACAGAATTCCATTTGGTTTCTTGACACCGTGAAGATAATTTTCATAATCTTCATCGGACATGCCCAAAGCGTCCAGCTGAAGATTTGTTGCATTGTTATTCAACAGACGCAATACGACTTTTTCCCCATGGAGTGTCGGCAATACGGAAACCCGAATATCGAACTGATCCTGATTTCTATGATAATGGATACGTCCATCCTGAGGTAGTCTTTTTTCTGCAATATCAAGATTTGCCATGATTTTGATCTTGTTGATCAAAGCCGGGTAATCTTCTTTCTGAAGGACATAGCGTTCCACCATCATACCATCTATACGTACCCGTACGCGGCAACGGTTTTCATATGTTTCAATATGAATATCACTACTTTTTAACTGCTTGGCTTCGAATATCAGGTTATCGAGGAAATCAGTATTGAAAACCAGATTTTTAACAAAATCCTGCTGTTCGGTTACTTTTTCTCCAAAATAATATTTATTGAGCCAAAGTTCGATCTGTGTTCCTGGAGTTTCTAGTAAGAAAATCTTTTCGTCAAACATGATGGCGAGTTCATCTTCGAGTGCACGTTTATCTCCAGCCTCGTCCATATAAAAGTGAATTTCGTTCTCTTTTATATCATACGGTATGACACGGTAATGCCATGCGATATCCCGTGAGATGCTATGCAGTATTTCGGATGAAAATATAGGTTCTTTCCCCACTTTATAATTCAAGTCTTTGTATAAGTCTAATGCGATAATCTATAGCTATTTATAGCTCTAATTTTTCTATTCCATTGATCAATAAGGTTTCCCAATCCAGCACATTCAACTTTTCCAAGGCCAAGCAGATTCCAAAAAGCAATGCCTGACAGCCCGCCAATGGAATACCAATATTGCTTTTTCGCCAGTTGGGCAACGCTGCGGTCATACCTAGGATTATAATGAGGCTGACCACATAAAAGATAAAAAAAAGCAAAAAAGGGAGATATAATGCTATGCATAGTAAAAATGCAACATCTCCCCAGCCCATTTTTTTATCCATTATCCGCCCCCACACACCCGTTTTGATCTTAAAGTAAAGCTGTAACACCGCAAACTGGATAAGCAGAAAAAGCAAGTTTATTGCGATCTGTCCGTCTAAAAAGACAGGTCTTAACTCCAACATTTTTAAGCATAAAAGGCTTATTCCTAAAACAGGAAAAAGCCAGGTATACACTGCACGCATTTTAAAATCAAAAAAGGCTATCGCTAACAAACAGCTGTAGATGGTTGCTTGCACCAACATGTTAATCTGCTGTTACTTCCTTTAGATTTTTATCTTGATCTATTTCCCAAACATTAAAAACACCATCCCCATCGAAATCTACAACTGCAGTTGCTCTTCCTAAAAATGAGTTCTGATCTGCCTGTACAACTTCAATACGGTAATTAGCTTTACCATCATTTCCATCCGTGCTTAACTTTTCCTGTATGAAGCCGATGTCGTCCAGCGAAGTGCTATATTTAGATTTTTCATAAAAATAGTTTTTTTCTAGGGTCTGAAGATGCTGCAGCTGCAATTTAGCTTCTGTGTTTTTCGCCTTTGTAATCAACGGCATTAAGTTTGGTAATGCTAACAATACCAAAATACCGATAATGACCATTACGACCAGAATCTCGGTCAAACTATATGCTTTTAATCTCTTTTTAAGAATTCTTTTCACATCTGAATATTTAGGTACTGCTAATATAAAGCTTTTAGTCAAAAAGAAAAATTAATTACGGATTGCATTTTAAAGAAAAGTTCTTATTTGTCGCTAATAATTCCACAGTGCGCTTGTAAAGTCTAATATATTATCAGTTCCGTACTAAATAAACTTTAGGAGACGTTTTTCCATTGAAAAAACAGCTATTTTTAGATCATTTCAATTTTGACCCCATTTTTTAGTCTTAAAAGATCTGTAGCTGTCCATGTTCACCTATAACAGGTGCCCTGATAAAAATATCATATCCATTGCCAGATATTTATTTTCACGAAGATATTCATCCTGATAAACCCGGTCAAATTAGACAGATTCCAGTTGGAATAGCTACATCTGACAGGAGACTTTTTTAAGGAGATATATTAATTAAAATCGAGTGTATATACCATCATAAGTTTATCGACAGAGAAAGTGCAAAGTTAGAGGTGTTCAGGTACATCGAAGGATTTTACCATACCAAAAGGATACATTCTGCTATTGGGTATAAAACGCCAAATCAAATGGAATCGTTTTATCACTCAAAACAGAAATTAGCAGCATATAAAGTCTCCACTTTTAAGTTGCAATTCCATCGATACCATGCTCACAAAAAAGAAGTTCAAAGATTTTTTTAACAATAACATAGCCGCTCTATAGCGGTACAATATTATGGCAGAGACAATTAATATCGGAAGCAAGATCGGACGGATCAGGGAACTAAGAGGTATCAAACAGGAAGTACTTGCCGCAGAACTGGGCATCAGCCAGTCGGCCGTGTCCCATAATCGAGCAGAGTGAGTCCATTGACGAGGAAAAACTGCAGCGCATAGCAGAGGTACTGGGCGTCAGTGCAGAGGCCATCACAAACTTTATCGAAGAGGTGCTTGTATTCCATATCCAGAACATGCACGACAATGCCACTGCGTACGCCTATAACTTTAAGTGCAACTATAACCCGCTCGATAAAGTGGTTGAACTCTATGAGCGGCTGCTGGAAAACGAAAGGGAAAAGGCAAGATTGATGCCAAATGGTTGTCTGAAACTGTTTCCACAACACGTCCACGCCTATCATAATAGTTCACTGTCAATAAGGGCAGTGTGCCGTCGTCCTTACGTACTCTTGATCCAGTCTGTAAACCTTTGACCATACAGGTACTGTCGCCGAGGTAGCTGTTATAAAATTGTCGCTGATCAGTTTTACCATACAATTTGTTAACAAAATGATAACATTTTTAGTTTCCTTCAGTTTTAGGGGATTTACAATCTGTATCGTAAACAATGGTTTTTTAGACTTGCTGACCAACCATTGCATAATCCGTATCCATAGATAAACAAATGAAATTTTATATGAGAACCTGATTAATTACCTATTTTGGATCTGACGTAGATTATACTCCAAGCATCATTCTATAAAAATCATAATATGATTTACCTCCTGCCATATCGCCAAATTCTTCAGCCATTTGAATATTCAATTCTACATTCTCGTACAAATCCACTTCAACAGCCCTTTTTTCAAGAAAAAGTGCCGCATTAAAAATGGCTGATAAAAAGTACCTATCATTTTGTGCACAATTAAATAGCAGATCGTCAAATCCGGACTCCAATAAAACTACAGCATCGGTGATAATATCAATTGCTAGGTCATGTTCGTTAGCCTTTCCAAAATATATAAAATTGCCACTCTCTTCCGTTTTTGCAGCCAAGGTGACCATTCCAATTTCTAAATGTGAACAGTCGTAATTTTCGACCAATTCAACTATTGCGTACTGAGATTCGATACTTAGTGCCTTCGGCAAAATGATATATGCTCTTTTTATATCTTCAATAAACTCATCTGACACTCCCTGTTTTTTTAATAAACTAGCATCAATCTCAATACTTCTCAACTTTTCAACAAATTCGGCTGCTTCCATCTGTGTATTTAATGATTTTAATATAATTGTTGTAAATATTGTCTAGCTGCCTGCCCCTCATACTTTATTACTTCGTATGTATCAATCTTGTTAATACCTTCGTATTTTCCAGTAGATTTATTATACTGATAATCCTCATATGTTGTGTAAGTCGCCTTCTGACCTACAACATTCCCTTTTCCATCTTTCAAATTCGCTCTTCCTGTTACCTAAAAATATTGTTTCGAATCATTATCGAAATATAGAGTATTCATCTCATTACCAGCTGTAAATTGCATGCCTAATGCATGTGGATCGTCACTAAATATATCGAACATTGTCTGTGTTCTCTATTACAACAAACTTCTATATATTTGAACAAGTTCATGCTCATGTGCCCTTTTGATACTAATATGTAGGCATATACGTGCTTTGATTTTAATGACTTAAAGAAGCTCTCTGTATCTGGTCTAGTAGAAGGAGAATCTATCACATAAATCTCTCATAGAACCGATAATATAGGCACCAAATCTGAAATGTCCGCGTTACATATAAAATAGTGGAAGTATTCATTCTTGTTCATTCGATTTATAAGTTATACGTTTGACTAGTATAATTGCCTAGCATCAACTTTTTCATACTGGTCATACGTTTTTAACATATAATCTTTTCCAAAATTCCCTTTAAACACCTTCACCTCGGCAGTCATTTCTCCCGGAAAGTTCCCTTCCCATTCCATAAAAAACAGATTCATAAACCGCGAACCCCATTCCTCATTCTCGAACTCAGCATCATTAAATGAACCACCAGGGGTCATTAAAAGGAAAGGAACTGTTACCTTAGCCTTTTCCCATTTAACAAATTGCTTAGCATTAAAAATATTACCGAGAGACAATAGCCCATTAAAATAAATAGTTGAGAGTACAAACAAAATACTTATATAGAAAAATTTAGAACTTGACTTTAGCATATTATTTTTTTGGGTCATTATTAATTTAATATTGAAAGCCGAAATTACTCCTCCGATAAAGGCTCCCCAAGGAAGAAAATACCAATCATTTTTTAAGTGGACTTCGTCAAACATCATTAATGCAAAACACAAAACACACAAAATAAGAGGAATTATTAGTTCCAAAGGCATTGCCTGTTCATACTTCAGCCAAGTTCTAAAAAATAAGAACAACTGGATTCCAACCAAAATCCCATACACTAAGATGCTATATTGATTGAACAGGACAGAGCTAAGACAGTAGAAAATAATCGCTATAAAAAAGCTTAAAATCGTAAATATCACATAATTTCTGTCGGCAAACAGTTCCAGTTTTTCAAAAAAATTCATTTTGGTTATTAAAATTGATTATAACTCCAATTTAGCTAAAAATTAATTAAATAGCAAAAAAATGCACTATTCTATATTTCATCAGTATCGTCCTAAATAAATTTTAGACCCATAAAAATCCCTATCTACGGTTGTTTCCATGCAGATTTTGTTGTTACTCTCCGAATCACCCCTCTCTGTCCCTTTCAGAACAGGTTAAACTGTCCATTTTGATCTGGTAGTTTTCCCGAAATAAATGGGTCGTCAGCCCATTTCCACAGATCAATCTTCACGAAGATATTCAGTCGTATGAAATTCACCAGATTGGACAGGTTACAGCCATATTTCGCCCGCTTATGAATATATTTGAAGAGCAATATCCCGATCAGGGCTGTCCAAATATGGATGTAAACGGCATTCTCGGAGGTGCCTACAAAACTGGTGACCTTCAACCGCTGCTTGAGGTGTTTAAAAAACGTCTCGATCTCCCAGCGCTCTTTGTATATGATATTATTTTGTTCGCATGGCAGGCGATTGAATCACTTCCATCCTCAATAAATTTAGGATGAAAGTGATAAATTTTAAATCGAAAAAGCGGGCTGAGGTTCATTCACTATCTAATTTTTATCTGTGAATCCGTAAATCATCTTTAAAAATTTACATTTTTTTTGAACGGATTCGACTTAGCGTCGACTACGTGATACCTAAATATGAGGAAATGATTCCTAATGATACTCTTTTGATAATGTCTGGATGCCTTTCTAATAGGCGATTAAAACGGTTCTTAGCACTAAAGACCCTAAACTCATTTGCCTTTTTTTCGCTCTTAATGTAATACATCTCGGTTAATATCCTGCCAATAAAATTGAATTCCGGAAATGTATTATATAGAAACTGTAAATTGTCGTGACTTAATACAAGCAAAGAAGAATCCTCTAGCGTTTCAAGTACTTCAAAAGATTTTTGTTGGCTAAAGAAACTTAATACAGAAATAGCCAAGTCCCCTTCGAATAATACCCAAGACCTTATGTCTTTACCATTACTATAAGCATAATATGATCGTACACCCCCTTTAATTATGAAAAAAGATGACTTTTGAGTCTCACCAAGGTTGAGTAGAGCATGTTTTTTTTTAGCTGCAACATATAGCTGTTTTTTTAATTACAGAACTAAGTCCAACAAGCTGAGCTAATAAAAGCTGCCAAGACAATAGGTGAAAAATTTACATCATCCGATTTTTAAACTCCTATGCCCGCTGGAGTTACTCATGTAAAACATATTCGTAATTTTGAAGAAACTAAGTCAAATTTTTATGTAATACATCTTGGCTTAGGAAATAAATTGTTGCAAAAATCAATCAACTTGCAGATTCTGAAAATTATGTAGACCTGATACTACGTGGCTATGTGCAAATTCAGGGATAAAGACTAGCTTGGTTCCTGAAAAGAATATCGCTCGAAATAGAATAGTTATAAAAAATAAAGCCTTGGAAACTTCTAGTCTAACCTAAACTATATTATCGATTTATGACTAACTGTTAATGGAAGTAGTTGTATTGGCTAGGCAGAAGAAGATCCGTATTGAGATAGAGGAATTTAAACTCGATCAAGCAAATAAAGTTTAGGAGCGTATAAGAAGTGGAAAGACCAAAGGGAGAGCTGTCCTTTTGCCTTAAAGACTTTTCTTATCAGATCATAATAAAACCCAAATTTCGATTCGCATCTTAATGAGCGTTTCTTTCAATTAAACAGAGCGAGCAATAAACTTTCGTTTATTGCTCGCTGACAACCTTAATTAGAAAGATTGATCACATCTGCTATTTATACTTTACTTTACAATCACGCCGATTTCATTTATTTTCATTCCACTTTGATCGGCACCAATTACCGCGAGGGATTCCAATTTAATAAAGCGAGCCTGCTTTTTACTTGGGAACATCACCTGCTGTTTTACCGGATTATTATTGATATTTCCAAATACTTTATCTGTCAGGATACGATCCCAATCTTTTCCGTTCCTACTAACGTAAAAATTGTATTTTGTAACAGTTCCGCCCGTATTACCATTGTTAGCAGGTGTATAAGTAAATCCTGCGATTTCCATTTCCTTACCCATATCAATTGCGATTTCATAAATACCCGTAGATCCAGCAGGATTAGCTTCCCAACTAGTCCTACCGTTACCATCAAAGGCCCTGTTTATCTGCGATTCTTTTTTAGATTCACTTGCATGCAAGACTTTCCAATCGGCTGTCGAAAGATCAAAATCTGCGATCACCACATCGCTAAAATCTTTTCCGTTATTAATAAAAGCCTTTGCCTTTACAGTTCCTCCTTTTGTCAGCTCAAAGGGTTGATTGTAACGCATACTTCTCATATTGGGTTCACTACCGTCTAGCGTATAAGTAACAATCGGATCCGGACTATTCGTCTTAATAGATACTATTCCTTCCTTGGTTCTATTGATAACAGGTACATCAAGCATTTCTGGAGCTAAATAAACCTGAATTTCAGAAAGAACTGGCGCGGCATTAGCCTCCAATGTAATCCGAAGTTTATTCGTCGCTATTGTCGGAAAAGCAAGGATTCTTTTATACCCTATTGTGCTTTGCTTAACCAGTGCTACATATTTCTGACCGTTCCAATAGGCTACTTCAAAGGATCTTACCCGCTGTCCAAGCGGAATATTCTCCTGTAGAAGTAAACGATTTAACTTTGTTTTTGTTCCCAAATCAAGTGTCAAAACTGCTTTTTTAACGTTGCCTTCAGCTCCCCAATAAGTATCATAATTACCATCTGTGAGTTGAGGTGCGCGAGTAGTATTGATCGATACAGTTTTCCCTTTAGCTAAATTTGTCTTAAAAGTAGCATCCACAAGAGCTCTAAGCTCCATTAAGCGTGTCGAATCTGTCGGATGAATCTTTCCAGTACGGCTAACAGGAACATTGAGTAGCAAATTAGCATTACGTCCCACTGAAGTATAATAAATACCCAGCAATTGGCTCAAGGTCTTGACTTTATTATCTGTATCCGGGCTGTAAAACCATCCAGGTCTAATGGAGACATCTACCTCACCAGGTATCCAATATTTACCGTTTTCATCACCAGAATTTAAGATCGCTTGTTTTGGTGCATCCTTTCCCATTCCAAAACCATCCGTATTGAGCGTGCTCCAGTTGGTTTCTCCAGCAAAGCCAGACTCATTGCCGATCCAGCGAGCTCCTGGCCCAATGTCGCTAAATATAACCGCATGAGGCTGATGCTTATACACCACACTACGAAACAATGGCCAATCGTAAACTTGCTTTTTACCGTTTGGTCCCTCTCCATTTGCACCATCAAACCACATCTCATAGATATCACCATAATTGGTCAACACCTCTTCCAGCGTTTTGGCAAAGATATCGTTGTATTCAGGAGTTCCATATGAAGGATGATTTTGATCCCAAGGAGACAGATATACCCCAAACTTCAATCCGTATTCTTTACAAGCTTCAGAGAGATCTTTTAATACATCACCCTTGCCACCTTTCCATGGACTTTCACGTACCGTATGTGTACTGTATTTACTTGGCCATAAACAAAAACCATCGTGATGCTTAGCGGTTATGATAATAGCTTTCATACCTGCATCTTTAGCTGTTTTAGCCCATTGACGCGCATCGAGATCAGTTGGATTAAAAACCATAGGGCTTTCCTTGCCATCACCCCATTCCTTATCTGTAAAAGTATTCGGTCCGAAATGGATAAACATATAGTATCCTAATTTCTGCCATGAAACCTGGTCAGCACTTGGCAGCGCCCCATAGGGCGCTGGAGCGGCCTGCTGCGCATTGACATGCCATGTCGTAATAAGGGTTATTACTCCTAGCGCTAGACTTTTTTTGATATAATTCATTCCTTATTAATCTATCAGTTTATCCAATTATTCCCATCCCGGATTCTGCACATAAGCACCTGGCTTGCCTGCAGTAAGGCTTATTTGATTCAATGGTATTGGATTAAAATAGTATTTATCGTTCCATTTGCGACCATTACTGTAGTTCGTATTTACAATGATCAAAGCATTATTATCAGTCGCAATCTTACTCACATCATAACTATACTTTTTCCTCAAATCAGCATCCAGCTTCATTCCCCTCACCGTTTTTATACCTTCGATAAGTTTTCCGGCTTTCCATCTTTTTATATCATTCAATCGAAATCCCTCTCCCATGAGTTCGATGCGGCGCTCTCGACGTATTTCGTACAGTAAAGGAGTCACCACATATCCATAATCAACCGCACGTGGGTCTGCTGAAACCATTGCTGTTAAATGTGGCATACCTACACGGTCACGAAGTAAATTAATACTTTTATCCAGATCAGTTTGACTTAGCGTTTTATTAATTTCATACTTTGCCTCTGCATAATTCAGCAATACCTCTGCATATCTAAAAATAAAAGCATCAATATCCGATTGATTCGCGATCTCTTGAACAGGATCACTTGACCGCCCTTTGATTAACCAATATCCACTAGAAGTCTGAGACGTTCCGATCAAAGGAAGCCCATAAGCAAGTGGTGCAACCGTACTTGTACCTATCCGATAGATAAAACCCGGACTGGCAACCGTTTGCTTATATCGAGGATCTCTATTTTCCGCCTCTTTAGCAGGTTCGCTATCATCCGTTGGAAAAGAAGTCAAACCGCTAGGTTTTCCATCTTTGTACAAGTAAGCCTCCATCAGATCCTTACTGACACCTGTATTATTCTCATTTGCAGTACGCGTATAACCTTGCGTCAAGGTTCCAATAATATAAGCCCAATGCATAATCGACTCAGGGTTTGATTTCAGATCAGTCTGCGTAAATAAATCTTGATAATCTTTATCCACATTTCCTGTAGTATACAAACGGTACTTTCCACCATTTATCAAAGCCTCAGAAGCCGTTAAAGATGCCTGCAGTACAGGCAGGGGGTCGCCCGAGCCGTGATACTTACGAAAAGTTCCTTCCCATAAAGCGATTCGTGACAACAAAGCATTTGCAATATCCTTATTTAGGCGCCCCGTTTCTTCAGAACCTTTTTCAGGTAGATTACTCGCGGCATATGTTAAATCCAACAAAACCTGATCCATCACTTCATTACGCTTGACACGAGGTCCATACAATTCTGGAGAGGTCTCATCCAGATCCGATAGTACCAATGGAACATCACCAAAAGCCGTTACTTTTTGCCAATAGAAGAGTGCCCGAAAAAAACGCACTTCGGCAGCATAACGCTCCTTATTGGTCGATTGTACTTGTTCATAACGCTTAAGGAAGTAATTACATCTACGAATCGGAAGCCAGTCATCAGTAGCCCAACCTCCGCCAGCAGAAGGGACTGAAACTGTACCGCCCAACAAAGCATCTGAAGTCGCTGGAAGCATATTATCCGAATTATTATCAGCCGAATAATTGTTCACAAATGGTAAATTATTATAAAATAGATTGGCAAACAATTTTAAATCGTTTTCACTTTTAAAATATGTCACCTCACTAAATTCATTTTTAGGATAACGATCTAAAAATCCATCATCCTTACAGCTATTCAGACTAAAGAAAAGACCTGAAGCGAGCAATATATTCAAATATTTATGGTTGTATTTCATGGCTAGAATGTGATTTGAGCTCCAAAGGAGATATTTTTACTTAATGGATACGCAGTTCTGTCTAATTGCTCTGGATCAAAATTGTCAAACATCTTGGTAAAGGTGAACAAGTTTTCTCCAGAGAAGAATAAGCGGATCTTTTCAATTTTCGCTCGTTTCAAAATCAAACTTGGCACAGAATAACCGATCGTGATATTTTTGATGCGCATATAAGAAGCATCCTGCAGATAACGGGTCGAAGTCACCGTATTACCATTCCCTCCAAAACGGAGACGTGGAAAATACGCATCTTGATTTTCTGGCGTCCAGAAGTCCATTTGATTTTTAGTTGGCACATCCCATTCACCACCACCAAATGCATAAAAATAAGTACCACCTACTACCGCATCACGACGTCCTACACCTTGCAAGAATACCGATAAATCAAAGTTTTTATAATCAGCACCGAAACGCATACCATAAGAGTATCGAGCAGTTTGATTACCGATAATACGCATATCACCCGAATTACTTAACGTATTGCTACCGTTATCAATTTTTTTATCCCCATTCAAATCTTCAAAACGAACGTCACCACCAAGCCACGTTCCCGAAAAAAGTCGTTCTTTATTCAAGCCATCATTCGCTTCGGCATCACTCTGATATAATCCATTGGAAGTATAGCCCCATATTTCATCGATTTGCTTACCGACATAATGTGATGTTAACTCACCCGTTGGGTTAAGGTCATATTTGGTGATCTTAGCCTTATTATCACTCATATTAAAGCTGACAAAATAGTTGAAGTCATCGATCTTATTGTTGTATTTAACTTCAAACTCCCAGCCTGTTGTTTTCAGATCCGCCGCATTTCTATTAGGAGCACCAACACCCAGAATCGCTGGCAATGGCTGTCCACCCACCAACATATCACGGGTATCTCTGCGGTATAAATCAAATGAACCACTCAATTTATTGTCCAACAGGGCAAAATCTAAACCGATATTCTTAGAAGTCACTTTTTCCCAGGTAAACAACGTACTTACAAGTCCAGGAGCTGTAATATAGGATTGATTAGCATCTCCAAAGATATAATTGGTCGTACCATAAGGCATCGTCGCAATGTATGGGTATAGTGAACCATTAGTCGGATTGCTATTCAAATCAATGCTTTGATTAGGTAGTGTACCATAAGAAGCCCTGATTTTTAAATCGTTAAAAGTTGGTTTTAAGAAACTTAAATATTCTTCATTCGAAAGGCGCCATGCAATACTTGCCGAAGGGCTAAAGACATAGCGTTTATCTGCAGCAAAACGTGAAGAACCATCATGTCTACCGTTGATTTCTATTAGATAACGATTATCATATATATAATTAACGCGAAAAAACTGTCCCAAAAGCGCCCAATCCAACGGTAGAGAGCCTACGATAGGCTTATCGTCATTATTTAAATTGAGATATGGAAAATCTTGATTCAACAGGTTTTTAGCACGTGCACTAAAATTACTATAAATCTTCTCTTCCCTATTATATCCTGCCATAGCTTTTAGATAATGCTTTTCAGCGAAGGTATTTTCATACTCCGCATAAATATTGATCGCTGTATAACGATCCTTTGAGTTACTCTCCGAAACCCAAGGCACACGGTTATGTGGGTAAGGTCCTATCAGATAAGCATTGGCCGGATTTGTAGGATCTTGACCAGCAGGAACCGCTCCATATTCATCATATGATTTTGTGTTGATCTTATTGTTATAATTATAGCTATTCCAGGTCAAATCTCCTACCACTTTAAAGTTTTTAAGCGGATGAATATTGAATCCCCCCGTCAACCAGATATCATCGGACTGGTAAGTATCACGTCCATTATACTCGTTCATAGCAAATGGATTGGTCGTACTACCCTGGCCCGAGTAATGACCATCTGGATGTCTAATCGGAATATTAGGTCTTAGATCTGTAGCAATACGATCTCCAAAAATACCCTCAATAGCGGCAGATCGCGCGGGCTTGTCATCCTCCTTACGATTTAAACGAACCTTAGCATTCAGATCCAACCAAGAGGTTACCTTTGTCTCCAATCCCATATTGACATTATAACGCTTGTATTTTTGGTTCGCCGATTTAAACAAACCACCTTGATTTAAGTAACCCAGTGAAGTGTGGTATTTTATTTTCTCACTACCTCCAGTCAGACCCAAATTGTGTTCGCTCATAGGCGCCCATCCCGGAAACATTTCTTCCCACCAATCGGTATTACCAACATAACGGTAGCGTGTAGGATTACTTGGATCAATATAGACCGCATTTTCAGGAATTGGATTGGCCATGTATTCCTTCATTTTTTCAATATCAGTATCTGTCCAAACTTCCGATCCACGACCACCACCAGAAAGGTTACCCGTCAGGTCCGCATATTTATACATATCGACATATTCTAAAGAATTGACCGTCTTTGGAATAGTGGTCGGTCTGGAAAAACCTTGATTGAAAGAATAATTGACACGTGTCCCCGCATTATAGTTTCCATTTTTGGTCGTGATCAAAACAACTCCATATGCTGCACGTGCTCCATAAATAGCAGATGCTGCTGCATCTTTTAGAACCGTTACGTTCTGCACATCTTGCGGATTGAGCTGATTGGGATCCATCTGAACACCATCAACAAGAATAAGCGGTCCGCCACCATTCAACGAAGTATAGCCTCTTATATTAAAACTAGCACCAGAACCTGGGCGACCATTGGAAATTCCGATATTAAGGTTAGGAACAGCACCTTGTAAACCAGCACCTAGGCTCGTAATCATACGATTTTCAAGTACTTCAGAACCAACAGAACTGACAGCTCCAGTTAGGTTAATTTTTTTCTGCGTACCGTAACCAACCACAACCACCTCATCTAAACCACTCATAGTTTGGGTCATTGTAATGGTTAAATTTGCAGCTGTTGCACGAACTTCCTGAGTTTCATACCCCACAAATGAAACAATAAGTGTCGCACTCTTATCAGCAGTACGTAGTTGAAACCGACCGCCCTCACCACTCACCGCCGTTTGCGTACCACCCTTAATTTTAATCGTAGCACCCGTAATCGGCATTCCTTTGCTATCCACAACTTTACCCGATAGGTTATCCTGCACCGGTTTCTCAATTTCTTCAACTTCTGAGGTTACCGACTTACTACTAACAATGATCGAGCTATTTTTAATTTTAAAATTTAAATTCTGATGCTCAAAGATCTTAGTCAAAACTGTTGATACCTTTTCATTTTTAGCATTAATGGTAACCGGTTTAGCATTAATCAACATACTCTCAGTCACCAGAAAATCATAACCCGTCTGTTTTCTAACCTTTTCCAAGATATTTGCCAGCGGAGCATTTCGCTCCGACAATGTTACATTTTGAGCAAATGAGCTTCCATTCACCCTGAGTACCATGGCAATCATTAATACAACAATCAGTTTCATAACCAATAGGATTTTAGCTACGCCCATAGTAGAAGGCCGTAGATTTGGTCTTAAATTTTCATACATTTGTTAAGTTTGGTTATACGAATATCAATACATTGTCCAGATGGCTGATATTCGTGGTTTATAATACATTAGCAATAAATTAAATCGTCCAAACAAGACCAGGATTTTGATTAGCGTCAATCCTGGTTTTCTTTGATTACTATAGTGGTATAGCTATTCCATCACAGTAACCCTCCTTCCCTTGATCTTGAAATGCACCGTATTCGTCAATTCCAATATTTCCAATACCTGATCTATATCCTTATTTCGAGATACCGTACCATTAAATTTTTCTTTAGATATCACTCCTTGAAATGAAACATCGATATTGTACCATCGCGCAACTTTTCTCATGACACTTTCAATACTTTCATTATTGAATCTAAAATATCCCTCTTTCCAAGCCACTGCTTCCTCCAGATCAACTTCCAAGACATCAATTCCATCTTTCTCTTTGTTAATGCGAGACTGCTGCCCTACATTTAAAATTGAAACTGCATCGTCATTTTTAACCTTTACACGTCCTTCCAGTAAAGTTGTTTTTATATACTTTTCATTATCGTAAGCATTGATATTAAAATGAGTCCCCAATACTTCTACAGTCTGTTTTCCGCTGACAACGCTAAAAGGGACTTTTTTATTCGACGCTACTTCAAAATAAGCTTCACCTGTCAAGGTTACCTTTCGCTCCTTTTTATCAAAAACAACAGGATATTTTAAGGATGATCCAGCATTTAACCATACCAGCGTACCATCAGGAAGGTTGATGGTATAGGTTTCTCCGTTCATAGTTGCAACTGTATTTAATTTCATTCTTCCAGTAAATGTATGGTCAACCTCGTAAATCAAATTGCCATCTGCGGCTTTAGTAATCAGAGCACCATCTGCCTTTACCGTTTGACCAGTCTTGATATCGGATAATTTTATTTCCTTGCCGTCTGATAATGTAAGCGTTGCAGATTGCTTACCTGGTAATATGACAGTATCTACAGCCGCTTGTTTAAGATCACTTCCATTTACATTTCCATTGTTTTGGAAATAAAAAAACAAACCCATAATAAGGAGAGCTGCGGCCGCAATACTCCACCATTTCTTTGGATATTTTTTATTCTTTGGAAATTGTTCTGCAGTTATTCTATGCATAATTTTTTCATGCATACGATCGCGGATCATTTCCACATGTGGTACATAACCCTCAGGTAGTTCTAAGATATCATCCTTGTGTTCACGATACCAACGGTCAAAATAATCCTGTTCCTCAGGACTAGCTTGACCTAGTTTTAGCTTATAGGCTATCTTCAACAAAAGTTCTTTGTCGTATTCTTGAATCATAATTTGGGGTAATTTGAAGATATAGTACTGAAAAATCAGATCAACCCTTAGTCAAGATGAAAAAAAATTATTTTTCGAATAAATAGAATAACACAAGCGGAGAAATCGTGACCAGATCAGTACGCAAATCTTTTAAAGCTTTGGAGATATGTGCTTCAACTGTTTTTTCTGCAATACCTAATTCAACGGCGATCTGTTTATTAGGCATTCCTTCTTCACGGCTCAATTTGAAAACAATGCGACATTTATCTGGCAATCTATTGATAGCAGCAGAAATACGTTCAATCATTTCTTTTTCTAAAATGGATTCATCTGCCGATGGAAGATGAATCGATGAGGCATAATCGGAAATATACTTTTCTTTTCGTTCAGCCTTACGGTATTGGAGATCCAGCTGTTTAATTACCTGATATTTTACCGCTACAGAAAGATATGTCGCTAATGAGAATCGAAGAACCAATGTATGCCTACGGCTCCATAAACTACAGAATAGATCTTGTACACATTCCTCTGCTATCGTAATATCATCAAGCCGATGAGCCGCAACAACAAGCAATTTATTCCAATAACGGTGATAAAGCGCAGAAAGTGCCTGCTCATGATCTTTTTTCATAAGATCAAGCAATTCACTATCTGAATATTCATCATAACGCTTCATAAGTCGGTACAGATTCAATTCTTTGAAATTTGAATCAGAATTGGTTTGAATGATTTGATAAACTTACGAATATCACCGTAGATATAAAAACAATTCTGAAAGTTTACATCAGTACAAAAAATCATTTAAAAAATAGGTCTAAATCGAAACAGGTCAACCTTCAAGGAATAATTGCAAAATAAAGCTCAATCAACGAACTTTCCGCTATCAGTATGCGAGAGAACGGAGAAACAAAATCCAATCATATCACGTAGAGATTTTATTACCATAAATATAAGAGATCGCAGGTATGACCAATACAACAAGTAATAGCAATATAAATAAGGTTCAGTGATATTACAGAGAGGGAATTGCTTTTAGCCTAAATAAAGCTAAGACTATTATGATAATGGTGAACTGATAAAGAAAGTGGAGTTTCAATCTTTGGAACTTACCTAATTCAGGATAAAAAAAGATGGTTTTTGATTATTCGAAAAGTGTAAAAGAGATGGATAATCCTGTCTGACTATCCATCTCTCTTGCGTTTTATAAAAAGAACATATGGCGATAAAAAAGCAAACTAATTATTTAATTCTCCATAGAGTTACCTAAATAAAACCAGCTTGCTTCCTGAACGTGCTTTACTTTGGTCAATTCAAAAATCAGTTCTTCAATTTTATCGTCACTTTTACCAACTGTTGAAAGTTTTACATTTAATATGACCGTGTTTGCATTCTCGACAGACACATTGCGTAAGACAGATCGTAGCAAATATGTATGTCTATTCTCAATCTGACCAACAATATGACTCCGGATATCGGTTTCATCTTCAACTTTACAGGCGACTTTGATTAAATAAAAGGCTTCCTGTACTTTTCTGCTTTTATACGATTTTAATGCTCCTAACCAATCACTAAACGGCCCCATCGCAATATGAGTAAACAGGATCGCACCGGTCACAATAGTAGCTTCGATATATAAGGCCATACCACATAACGTGCCGACCGCGGCAGAACACCAAATCGTTGCGGCGGTATTGAGTCCACGTATCGTCAAGCCATCTTTCATGATAACACCTGCACCGAGAAATCCTATACCGGTCACAATCTGTGCTGCAATACGTCCTGGATCGCCACCATCGGCACCATATAGGTATACAGACAACAACATGTATGCTGCGGCTCCAATGGATACCAGCGCATTTGTACGTAGTCCTGCGCTCTTGTCCCGCCACTGACGTTCTGCTCCTATTGAAAGTCCTAAGGCAAATGCGATCGCAATTCGAGTAATAAAATCGACAGGATCTAAATAACCAGTTTGTATGAGTAAAAATTGAATGTTCATGCTTGTAAAATATCTTTTTAAAGTTAGTCTTTACTTCTTTAAGTAGATATGAAATCTTCACTTAAAAAGATCTGTATCCAATTATTAAGATTTTATTTTAATTTCTGCTTTCTATTGAGTGCGCTCGACATACTTCTGAAAGAATAAATGACCAATCCCATCGTCGCTACTTTGTATAAATTCGTTTATATTTTTTAAAGTAGCACTATTGCAATCAATTCGTATATACACAAAACTGTTTTTAAATCATTTTTATTAGATTTAAGGCATGAAGCTTATAATATTTGATTTAGACGGAACATTGTTAGATACGTTACAAGATCTTGGTGATAGTTGCAATGCGATCCTTGAGCAATATGGCTATCCAACTCATCCTCTTGAATCTTACAAAAAATTTGTGGGAAATGGTGTCCGAATGCTTATCGAAAGAGCACTGCCTCAAGATGCCAGCACAGACGATATTATAACCCACCTACTGTCAGCATTTAAGAAATATTACGAAGAAAAAGCCGGGAGCCATACTAAACCATATGCCGGTATTATTCAATTATTACAAGATCTGCAGTCGTCAGGTTATTTAATTTCGATTGCATCGAATAAATACCATGAGGCTGTCCTGCCATTGGTGGCAAAATATTTTTCGGAGTTTTCATTTGATCTGATATTGGGTCATCGAAATGGACACCCGGCTAAACCGGATCCTGATATTGTATTCGATACGCTCAATATACTGAATGTACAACCTGATGATTGTTTTTATGTCGGTGATTCATCTGTCGATATGGATACTGCCAACAATGCTGGTGTGCAAGCAATCGGCGTCTCATGGGGCTTTCGCGAAGTCGAAGAATTAAAGCGGCATGGTGCAACATTTATTATTGATGAACCAAAGCAACTGATGGACATTTTGACATCATCGTCACTATCGTTACAATAATTAAAACCATAAAAGCCACATCGCTACGTTGTATCACGAAGAGTTAGACTCTTTTTATTCACAGTCAACGCGATGTGGCTTTTCATAAGTGTATAAATAATTAGTCCTTTAAAACTATCTCTATTCATACACTATAATTCAATTTTTTCAATATTTCTTTAAGAGGCATCTCATTAAAAGATGATATCTTTTCTTCTGCTTTCAGGCATCACTTTTAAGAGTTCCATTTTCCCATTTTTATAAGTACCTTCAATAACAGTGTTTTTAAAAGCATGTACTTTAAAATTCACATCCCAGTCTTTTGGCCAAGCCGGCAACATATAAATCTTATCTCCGTCACATTGAACCACATTTCCTGTAAGGTATTCATCATATTGCCAACACCGTCATAATCTGGTTTCCAATCGTGCGGGCTATCCATGTATCCTTTAAATCGCAAACCTTTTAGATATGCACTGCTGCGGGCTTTAATATCTTTGCCAGCTTCTGTGGCAAGACCCAAACGAGCAGCAAAAATTCCTATTTGATACCAGCATACCCGACCTGGATAATTTATCCTCCTTGCCTGCCGCATATAGGACACCATCATCCATAAGATCTGCATATTGCTATTTTACTTTGCCCTTGATCTCATTCCAACGGCCTTTCCTAGTCAATTCGATCATTTTATTTTCCCTGTAGTTGTTTTGTAATTGAACGCTCTCCAGCTAGAATCGTTTCAAAAAGAATGTTATAAAATGTTAAATCATTATTTGTATTTAATCTAAATAAACTTATATTTGTCCCGAAATGAAAAACTTATTCTCCTATTACAGCTGCTTGGCAGAAGCATATTTAATGAAATATTGTAATCCTATATCACTCTAAAAACAAATTCATAACGCTGATAACATGTTAAAGTCAACCTACATTTTTTTTATATCGTTATTATACCTCAGCTCGCTAGCACAGGCTCAATCATCCCTTTCAGGATATGTTAAAGATACCTTTGGAAAAGGAATAGAAAGTGCTACGGTATCTGTCATCGGAACCGATACCCGAACCTCCACAGATGTAGACGGTTTTTATAAATTGAAGATAGCTTCCCAACAGAACCTTAAAATTGAAGTGACTTCTGTGGGGTATATTACACAAAGTATCCTGTTGAAAAGTAATGAAACATACAAAGACTTTCAGCTAAAAAATGACGAACGCATGCTTGAAGCTGTCAATGTGAAGGGACAAACCGAAAATCAACGACGGGTCAACGAAATACAACGGTCAGGATTTAACGTCAATGTTATTGACATGAATCGATATGCCAATCAAACCGCCAATGTGAGCCAGATTCTTCGTACAGCACCGGGTGTTACCTTTCGGGAAGATGGGGGATTAGGTTCAAATTTTGTTTTTCGGATCAATGGCCTGGCAGCTAAAATTTATATCGACGGCGTACCTATGGATGATTTTGGTCCCGCCATGTCGTTAAATAATATTCCTGTCAACTTAGTTGATCGCATTGAAATATATAAAGGTGTTGTTCCAGCATTTTTAGGTTCGGATGCATTAGGCGGCGCAGTCAACATTATTACTAAACAACGGAATAGACACTTTCTTGATTTAAGCTATAGCTATGGTTCTTTCAATACCCATCAGGCTTCACTAGTGGGCATGTATACCAACCCCAAAAATAAATTATCGGTACGTACCAATGCCTTCTACAACTATTCGGACAATGACTACAAGATGTATACAGAAGAAAAATACGGTGTAATTTTGGAAAAAGTAGTCAATAATAAATTCGTACCTATTGCTGAAGCGAGACGTTTCAGAGACCGCTATTATTCGAGCATGGGTCAAGTAGAAGTGGGCCTACGAGATAAAAGCTGGGCTGATCAGTTTTTTGTTGGTCTGACTTATTCGGGCAACAATAAACAAAATCAACTTGGTGCAACGATTAATAAGCCTTATGGGGGTAATTGGACCGAATCGGCTTATATTATGCCGACCATTAGCTACAAAAAGCAAAACTTTCTTGTAAATCGCCTATATGCCGATATCTATGCCAATTATGGCTTTGACATTACCCGCAACCGAGATACGGCGAAATATAACTATGAGTGGACTGGCAGTCCGATCACCAATGGAACAGGTAGTCAAGCTAACCCAGAGAAATACATAAAAGATAATACCAATAGCGTACTTGGAAGAATAAACTTGAACTACGATTTTGATGAGAGTCGCAACCAAAGTTTAAACCTCAATTATAATGTCAGCACCAATGACCGTCAAACCTATGATAAAATTTTAAATCACAATAGTTCCGGATTACCAAAGAATATGGTTAAACATATTGCCGGATTAGCATGGCAAAGTCAATGGTTTGACAAAAGATTGGTTGCCAACCTTGCTTTTAAATACTATGGCATCGATACCTACCAAAAGATTGATGAACGGAAATATGATGCTAACAATCAATACGTGAGTGGTGACATTGTTACGCAAACAAGATATTTGGGGTATACGGGCTATAGTGCAGCTGCCCGATATCGAATATTCAAAGATGGTGGCGTGAAGTTCTCTGCCGAACGTGCCTACAAGTTGCCCGAAATGACTGAAATATATGGCGATAATTTCAATATTCTTGCCAATTGGGATTTAAAGCCTGAGAATAGCGATAATCTCAACACTGGTTTTTACTACAATACATTCTTTAACGAAAACCATTTTATCAATGTTGATCTTTCCGGTTTTTATCGCCTGGCAAAAGACTATCAAAATGTACGTGTTGTAGCAGATAATGGACAGGACAAATTTCAGTACTATAATATTCCGGGGGTAAAGATCTACGGTGGAAGTTTTGAATTTCGCTACGGCTATAAAGATATCATCACAGCCGCATTAAATGGAAGTTATGACAGAGCCATCGACAATCAGAAATACACCGATGAGACAAACCAGCAAGTTAACTTGACCTATGGCTACCAAATTCCTAATCGTCCTTGGGTCTATGGTAACCTTGATCTGGGTTTTGCGCAAAACGACTGGTTCAGTAAAGGCAGCCGCACACAGATCAACTGGACGACGCAGTATACCAAATGGTTTTATTTAAGCGATAGCCATCTTGGTTCACTGGCATCCAAAAACTATATTCCAACGCAGCTCGTCCACTCTTTGTTGGTCAGCTATTCGTGGAACCGCAACCGTTATAATATTTCCGGTGAGGCCCGCAATATATTTGATGAACGTGCGTATGACAACTTTCGTCTCCAAAAGCCCGGAAGAGCATTTTTTGTAAAATTTAGAGTTTCAATATTATAATTAATCAAACATCATTAATAATCATGAAAAAAAATAGACTATTTGGCTATTGTACACTAGCTGCAGTGCTGATATCCTCATGTAAAGACAGCCCTAGTATTCCTGAAGTTACAGAAACAATACCATCCAAGTATTCGGTATGGGTTGCGACAGCAAATGGATCATATCTCCTGACAACAGATGAAATCATGAAAGACACTTTATTATCACCTGCAAATAATAAAGGGGTTGATATCACTGGTAACTTGCCTCAGGCCCGATACGCAGGTTATGCTTATGTTTTTAACGGTTCTTATTACCTATCCAATGATGGTACACGTTTTAGTAAGCATCAATTGACAGATGGCGGAGAGTTTAAAGAGGTTGATAACTACGCTTTTCCGAGCGATTTTTATCTTGGAAAAGTAGCAAGCCAATTCAGTACCACTGATGAAATCGTCTTTACATCTACAGGCGCCAGTGATGCAAATCTGGAGAAAAAAGTATTTGAAAAAGACATTTACTTTATGAATACTAAGGATATGACGCTCAATAAGACATTAAAAGCCCAGATTCCAACCTTAGATTATACGGTTTACAAACCAGATGGCAGTGTTGATCCAACCATATTGAACGTAACCAGTATGCGCATTAGTGGTGGCAAAGCATATTTCGGGTTCTTTTATTACAACGTCGATTATAAGCCTGTCAACACAAAAGCTTACGCTTATATCTGCGATTACCCGAGCATGGCAAATGGCCATATCATGAGCGACGATAGAGCGAGTTATGTTGCAGGTCACTGGCAAAGAGAAAACTATTCTTTCCTTGATGACGATAATAACCTATATCTTTTAACCAGAGGCAAGACAGATGGTACTTATGCGATTTTGCGTGTAAACAATGGCCAGACCGAATTTGACAAGAGCTATCTTTACGATCTTAAAGACTATGCTGTAAAGGGAGGCGATTTAGCTTGGTTAGGTGACGGCAAGGCTTATATCAGACCTTATGTGATAGATGTTGCCAACAAAAAGATCATCGCAAATTTAGCTGAAATGACTGGCGGAGATCCAACAACTACAATTAACCTGATCGAAAATGGCAATCTTTACACAGCCGTAAAAACGCCTGCATCAAAGTGGTTCATTTATGAGTACAATATTAAAAATAACAGTGTAAAAAAAGGTGCTGAAATAGATCCTGGCGTTACACAGGTTTATCATATCAATAAGTTGAAATAATTACAATCATAAAAGCCACATCGCTACGTTGTATCACTAAGAGTTAGACTCTTTTTATTCACAGTCAACGCGATGTGGCTTTTCATAAGTGTATAAATAATTAGTACTTTAAAACTATCTCTATTCATGCACTATGATTCGATTTTTTCAATATTTCTATAAGAGGCATCTCATTAAAAGATGATATCTTTTCTTCTACTTTCAGGCATCACTTTCAATAATTCCATTTTCCCATTTTTATAAGTACCTTCAATAACCGTGTTTTTAAAAGCATGTACTTTAAAATTCACATCCCAGTCTTTTGGCCAAGCCGGCAACATATAAATCTTATCTCCGTCACATTGAACCAACATTTCCTGTAAGGTATTCATCATATTGCCAACACCGTCATAATCTGGTTTCCAATCGTGCGGGCTATCCATGTATCCTTTAAATCGAAAACCTTTTAGATATGCACTGCTGCGTGCTTTAATATCTTTGCCAGCTTCTGTGGCAAGACCCAAACGAGCAGCAAAAATTCCTGTTTGATACCAGCATACCCGACCTGGATTGGGCATATTGAAATAGGCTCGCTCAACTTCTTTAATATTGGGTTTATGGATCCCATAAATCCGAAATGGAAATAAACAATATAAATCTGGTGCTTCATAATTTGTTCTTTGAGGATTATAAAAAGCGGCATTGTCCACCACAACATTCCCAAGACTATCCTTTTTCTTCGGCAGATCGGGAATAGTGGACAGCATAGTAGTCCAATTCTGTTTATCTTCAGGAGTTAATGTACTTTGAGGTAGTTTTAACAGTTCTTCTAATACATAATGAAGTCCTGCAATAGAAGGCATATCATTGACAACATCAGTCCAATATGTTTCTAATCCGTGGCTTGGAAAAATATGTAACTTGCCCTGCTCATCTTTCTTAAAACGTGTATTGTAAAACTGAAGTGCTTTTCGTGCCCAAGGCAACGCTTTTGTTTTTAAAAATGCTTCGTCACCGGTATAATGATAGTAATCGAGCATCATCACCGACATTTCTAAACATTGCTGCCATATATCTTTTGTATATTCTTCAGAATATACATCGGATTCCAATCCAAAATCGCCCATTCCCGGTAAGCCGAATGTACTGATACATTCCTGCATATAGATTCCTGATGCACCATAATATTTTTTTGATCTGGCTTCAAAAGTCTTCGCTTGCTTGATATAAAAATCAAAAAACGGTTTCATCATGTCAAAATTACCCTGTGCAAACTGTGGCAGGTATAAAAAGCGCACGTTCTGCCACCAGTAATTCACGCCATAAAATCGATAATCTGCCGAGTAATTCTTTTGACGTACATCAGGTCCATAATAGGCATACTTTGGATCTACATTAAAAATTCCTCCCTGAAATCGAGCAGGAAATTCATTTCGCATCTGACAGGCCATCTGATATTTAGACAGAATATAAGTCTGGGTGTACGTTGATAGACTATCAGAACCATTATTGATATCAATCCATCCTCTATTCCAAAAATTTGTCCACCACCTAGCGGTTTGTTCATAGGCTTTTTTAGGACTAGGAGACTGAGCAATCCATCCAGCAATTTCCTTTTCCCAAGTTGCCGGATCAGGCGTTTGCCGGGTATAGCCGGCTATCCGAATATCAATGTTTTTTAATGGTCTCTTGGTGTGTAAAACGCTATCAGAAAGACTTACTAAACCTGAAGCTTTGATATAACCTCCAAAAGTATTATCCTTCAAGGGATCAATAATCTGATTCGCATAGTCTTCCATTCCTTGTTTCTTAATGTGCACAGGCACACTGCTGTAAGCATTCCGATGATACCATACAAGGGCTTGTGGTTTTTTAAGAAACACATCTGCAGATTCCCAGGCTTCTGCCCCGTCCGGAACTCCGGTTCTATAGAGCCAGGTAGAAGCAAGTTCTTCCATATTGAGCTCATGTTTATTTTTTCTCCAGTTTTCCAAAGTCACCTTCACCTGAACTGGTTTTTCACTGTATCCAGAAATATACATTACAGGAGAGTTTGCATCAATAAAGATCTTTAAATTTAACTTCTCTCCTTTTTTCCCCGCTAGAATTTTTAATGTTCCCTCTTTCAGATTCAATTCCTGACGGAAGGGCTTCCCTTTAAAAAAAGGACTCTCTGAAAAGGAAATCCTGATCCTTCCTAACTTTAACAGCCGTTGTAATTCAGAATGTGAGTCATTACGTGACAGATATAGTAAAAGATCGCCATTCTCTTCTACCCAGACGTTACTGCCTAGACTGCCATTACCAATTGGAACATTACCAGTTTCGTTGATAGATGGCGTATTAAAAACGATTTTATAGTTATTCTTCTCTTGCTGCGGAAATGCTTCGAATATCAGCATTTGCACTATAAACAAGATGGTTAGTCGGAGTTTACTCATTTTTTTAAAATATTTTGAATACAAACTGCAGATAGCACAACTTTCATAAATTATAGGAGATTGATCAAATCAATGTGTCAATACGAATTGATAAATTAATAGATTGCCTAATCAACTTTTAAAATAAATAGATGCTAATAGCTGCAATTGGTTATTATTAAATTGTTTTTCTTCCTATAAAGCTATAGAGTAAAGTCATAAAGTATGCATTCAATATTAACATGAAATGCATGCATTATTAACTTCTTTTAGAAAAGGGCTAAATGACTTAGTAAATGATGTTTAATAATTTATCAAAGAGCCACCTAGGATTACTTTTATAATTTAAACTATCTTTGTAAGACAATCTCTTAACACTATCAAGATGGATTTTGAAATCTTATTGAAACAAATTGATTTTATAAAAGAAATCGATAAGGTCAAATACATACAACGGAAAACTAAATTGTTCAATAGTAACCGTAATGAAAATGATGCGGAACATAGCTGGCATCTGGCGATGATGGCATTGATTTTGGCTGAACATGCAAACGAACCAATTGATGTATTGAAAGTGGTAAAAATGGTTCTGATCCATGATATTGTTGAAATTGACGCTGGAGATACCTTCATCTACGATACGCAAAAAAATCATGTTAATACAGACCAAGAAAGACTGGCTGCTAATCGGATTTTTGGCCTGTTACCTCAAGAACAGTCGAAAGAATTTATTGCAGTATGGGAAGAATTTGAGGCAGGTCTAACTCCTGAAGCTAAGTTTGCGAGAACAATGGATCGACTGGAGCCTCTCTTGCAAAATACTTCAAATAATGGGGGAACCTGGAAAGAGTTTGATGTTGATTACAGTAAGGTATTCGAAAAAAAGAAAATCATTAATGAGGGATCTACTACGATATGGAAGTATGCTGAAGAACTCATCAAGGAAAGCGTGGAAAAGGGTATTTTAAGAAAAGATTAAACTGCAAATGGCTCATTTATTCTACTTGGTCGGTAGAACGTTTTAAGGTAAGAACTGTGATTTCGGGCCACACGCCCACCCTGCCTTTTAGACCATGATAACCGAAGCCTCTATTGACATATAAAAATTTTCCGTCTCGTTGGTACAGTCCTGCCCATTGTTTATAAAAGTACTGGATAGGACTCCATTTAAAACCAAAAAGCTCAATTCCAAATTGCATACCATGCGTATGACCGGCCAAGGTGAGATGAACATGTTTAGCGTGATCTACAGTAACTGCATCCCAGTGTGATGGATCATGAGACATTAGGATCTTAAAGGAATCGGAAGGTATGGCAGCTGTTGCTTGATTGAGATTGCCAAACTGATGGAAACCGCCTTTGCCCCAATTCTCCACCCCGACTAATGCAATACGTTGTCCATGCTTATGCAGTAAGACAGCTTCATTAAGTAATAATTTGAAACCCATCTCACTG
Organism: Sphingobacterium sp. JUb20; assembly: GCF_004342035.1. Lineage (NCBI taxonomy): Bacteria > Pseudomonadati > Bacteroidota > Sphingobacteriia > Sphingobacteriales > Sphingobacteriaceae > Sphingobacterium > Sphingobacterium sp. JUb20. The sequence goes on from NZ_SLYV01000006.1 coordinate 44,984, forward strand.
TGTATTTCCTTCACACGCATCAGATTTGCCTCTTTAAGTGATGTACTGGACCATTTGGTATAATCACCATAGTCATGATTACCTAAAACAGAATACTTCCCATAAGGGGCTTTTAAGGTGGTAAAAAGATCAATCCATGGATCCATCTCGGAAGCCATGTTGTTGACGAGATCTCCTGTAAATAAGAGCAGATCACTGTTTTGGGCATTCGCAAGATCAATACCTTTCTGTACACCTTTTATGTTACTTAAACTACCAGAATGGATGTCGGACAATTGTGTAATGGTAAAACCATCGAAAGCTTCGGGTAAATCTGAAAAATGCAAGATCTCTTTTCTAACCCTATAAAAATGACGACCTCTAGTCAGCCCGAAAATAATCGCCAAAAAGACTATGCCAGCAAGTACTGCGACAAGTTCACTGACGTAAAAATTCCTGGGCGGAAAATTGCGGAATAGTCGACCAATGTCTTCCAATAATAGAATCGGAACAGAAAATAATTTTGGAATAAAGATAAGCAACATCGCTGTGATCAAACTCGATGCATAACGCTGAATATCGCTAATACGTTTCCGCAGAAATATAGTGACTATAATAGCACCCAGTACAACAATATCAATAAGCCAATAAATGACATGGATCAGCGGATTTGAAAAAAGTGTAATTATTGCCTGATAAAAATAAATATCTCCTATGAGGAATAGTAATAAAATTAAAATAAGTCTCTGTGCCATATTGTATATAGTAAGGCGAATGCCGTGCCAAAACATAAAATGAGTTACAGAACATTTATTCCTATTCGACAGGAATGCGTAAAATTACTAATGTACCGCCACCTTCTGGAATTTCTGTAATAGAGACGCTTGCCTTTTTACCCAATAATTGTATTCGCTCGTGACTGATCGTACCTGATAATGACCGGTGTCCAGAATCAAAATTACTTGTTTCAGTTTTACCACTATCTGCAATCTTTACTTGTAAGATATCTTGTTCTATCTCAAAATGAATACTAATATCTCCTAGACCGTCTTCCAGATCGATCCCGTGAAGTATCGCATTTTCTACATAAGGCTGTATAAGCATGGGCGGAACCATAATTGCTCCCAGATCATGTTCGATTGATTGTAATATAGTATACCTAAATGCATCTTCATAACGCATTTGCTGCAGGCTTAAGTAGTTCTCTAACGTTTCAATCTCCTCATCTAGAGGTACACGATTTTCGCGGCTGAGCTCTAAACTGCTACGCAATAATCGACTAAAACGGTTAAGGTATTTGATGGCAATTTCTTTTTTATCCAACCGCACAAAACTCTGTACAGCTGCTAATGTATTAAAGATAAAATGGGGTTCCATCTGTGTGCGTAACAATTGTTGCTGCAATAGTATTTTTTCTTTTTCTTGAAGAAAACGACGTTGACGAAAACTATAAAACAAAAACAATATGGTGACACCAAGGAGGATAATACCTAAAACAGATACGGCAAGCCATAAACGATTTTGTTGCAATTGCAGTTTATTAATTTTTATACCTTCATTTAATTTATGAATAGAGCGATCTTTAGTCTGCAACTGATGAAGAGCATTCATTTCTGCAACAGCTTGTGTATTTTCTGTCTGATAGATTCCTTTTTGTAATTCTGCTGTTTGAGTCAATACCGCTATGGCTTCATTTTTCTTTCCCTGTAAATTGTACAATGATGCCAAGCTTTGCTGATAAACGAGATCACTGTCTGCGAAAATTAGTCCTGTATGTTTTTCCTTTAGAAGTTTTGCTTTTTCAAGAAATTGTGAGGCTAATGTTGCATGTTTTTGAGCCGTATAAATAGCTGCAATATTGCAGTAATCGATAAAAAGATTATTAATTTCACTGGAAGTTGCCTCTTCATTGTACAGATATCCATCTGATTTAATTTTAAGCAGCTGATAATGAAGTAACGAATCAAGTTGCTTATGTTTTTCAAAATATTGAATTTTAGAATCGTATAGAAAACTAATATTATATTTATCAGGGTTCTGCGCATGTAACACTTCCAGTTTTTGAAGATAAAAAGACATACTATCTGCTGGTTTCTGGCGCTTATTCAGAGTCTGTATCATTTGTACCAGCACACGTTGTCGATTAATATGTCCTTGTGGCAATGAATCTGCCATAGGCAAAGCAGCACGGTTCATTTTTTCAGCTAAGTCATATTGAAAGCTTAGGAGGTTACTTTGTGCTGCAGATAGTAACATAGATGTTTTTGCTATAAATGACAGATCTACCGTTGAGTCTGCTAAAACAATTGCGGCTGCTTTGTTATAATAATAACTGGCTTCTTTCATCCGGGCTCCCATGCTCAAAACATTCCCCATCCCATTGTATATAAGTGCCTTATTCTTAAAACCACCATCTATAGGATCTATAAGTTCAAGTGCATCTTCAATAAGGACACGAGCAGAATCATTGCCCTTCATACTGTAAAGCCTTGCCAATTGATATTTAACGGTTGATGATTGTATGGTATCATTTTTCACAATGGGGTTTCGATCGAGTTTTCGCCAAACAGTAATCAATGAATCTCTATTGGTGAGATTAGCTCCTACTTTTTCCAAATCCTTTATCTGAACCGAAATGGCATCATCAGATTTTGCCAACAAATCTTTCTTGTTATTGTCTTTACAAGATGAAAAACCTATAACCATCCATAAATAAAAAATAAGTAGCTGTATACGTATCATTTTTTCAAAAAAAGTTGGGTTAATATCGTATTCTTCCGTCGTGTAGAGATTGGAATCTCTTCTTTATTTTTCAGAACAATATATTCGGATCGGTTAATGCCTGAGATATATTGCTGATTGACCAAATAAGACTGATGCGTGCGTAAGAAATGTGGAGCTGGCAAAAGTTCCTCGTAATACTTAAGAGGTCTTGAGATAAGCTCCTTATCACCATTACTTAAAATGAAAAGAGTATATGGACCATCACCTTTACAATAGACAATATCACTAACAGAAACAATGCGTGTGTTATTGATGGAATTCAAAACAATACTTTCTGGTAATTCACCTATCTGGATTGAGGTCTGTGCTAAAGACAATTGTTGCATCCATTGCGGATTATTTTCCCTTCGACGACGATATCGCTCTAATGCCTCCTGGAGCTCTACCTCATCAATAGGCTTGAGCAGATAATCGAGTGCTCCGTACTTGATGGCCTTTATAGCAAAATGATTATATGCAGTAATGAATATTATATTTTGTGGAATGGGCGTTAATTTTTTCAACAAATCGAATGCTGTTCCATCTTTGAGCTGAATATCCATAAATATTACATCTGGTTGCTTTTCTTCAAGCAACTTAATGGCTTTATGTACGCTGTCTGCCCAACCCACAAGTTCGGTATTGGTTTCTTGCTGTATCAGGTAAGCGATCTCTTTACGAACTGCAGGCTCGTCTTCTATTATGGCAACGGTTATCATCTTTTCACTTTTAGCTATTGTAAAGATAGTATATTGTAAGTGCTCTAAAATAAATTCATTTTTTAAATTTAACGATATAGCAATAAGAAATAAACATTTGGAAATAGTTTAAAGCTCAGCATCGAGATTGGAACGATCATTTTTTTAAGTTCTATTCTCATGAGATGATAATCGAATAACGTATTGAATAACAAAAGCGCCAGATCTTTATTAGATTGGCGCTTTTGTTATCTATTGAACTGGATACTTATGTTTCCTGACCAACAGCAGGACATACTTATTTCAATATTTTAAAAGATTTTGCTTGTTTCATTACTTTAAACAAAGCAAATGCACATAAAATCGACATTGTGGTAAAAAGCAAATCAATAAATAAGATATCATATGATTTTGTTTGAAATGTATTCCAGATCCAAAGGTTTGTGGTGATACCATTTACAATCGGTACTGCCAAACACAAAATGGTTGATAAAAATAGGGTATGCTTGTTTACTTTCGTTAGATCACGCAGTATTAATAAATAGATGATCATCACTAACCAACTATAAAAATAAAGACTGTAGATAAAACTCTGATTTACGACAGCTGAAAATTTTATGACAATAAAGGTAAATGCAGTAATAGGAAGCATACTCAATGACATGGATATGAAAAGATTGGCTGCCCAAAAATTAAACTTCCTTTTATATGCAGGAATATTAGGTTTTTCCCGTGCAACCAGCCAAATCATAATGCCTGAAATAATGACGACACAGCCCAGTAAACCCAAAACGAAATAAACGATACGCAAGGTTCTGCCTCCAAAATCTCCAAAATGAAGGTGATAAACCAAACTCTTAACCCAATCAACATATGTTGCATCTGTTGTAGGTGATTTCACTGATGAAGGTTTTCCTTCAGCGGCTTTCATAAGAACGTAACCAGATCCCGCAAAACTAGCGCTGGGTTTAGGTTTAGTTTCTAAAGCAATTTCCATACTTTTATCTCCAAAATTTCGGATATATAGTCTCGAAATATCCGATTCTGGCCATTCATTCATCCAGTGGTTTACGAATGCGTTGACATCTAATTCTTTGGATAAGGGCTGATAACTGTAAGTTGGTTCCATCGCTCTGTTATACTGAAGCTCCTGGTATAATTTATTCTGATCACCATTGTAAATTAATTTACTAAATGGTGAAATCAATACATAATTGACGATAAGAACAACTCCTGTAATGGCAAATATCAATTGAAATGGAAATCCAATAACTCCCAAAACAGTATGCATGTCGGTCCAGACTGTTTTCCATTTACTCCAGGGTCTAAATAAAAAGAAGTTATTTTTAATCTTATCCCAGTGAAGAAATAAACCTGTTATCAAAGCAAAAAGAAATAAGAATGAAACAATACCCGCTAGAAGGTAGCCGAAAGGTGTTCCGAGTTGGATTGGAATCTGATTGAGTGGAGCTAAGAAATGTAAGCGGTACAAAAACTCGCCCATATCATAGCCTTCATCATAAGAACTTTGTTTCTTATCAACAAATGAGTGTAAGAAATAGGCAGAATCTTCATTTTTTGCACCTCTTCTCTTTCGACCTTTTGATTTCTCTGTTTTTGGTTTTGGCTTACTAATCGTTGTATCTTGAGAGGTACTCATATTGACATAAGTTCCATGGCCTTGTCTCAATAAATAGAAATCGAAATTTCTACCTTGGAGATTATATTTTGTTCCCATAGAATCCAATATATAATTGAAGTCAGCGGGAGCTTCTACAGTGCTAAGTGATTTACCTTTTTGCCATGCGGCGATATCATCTTTAAAAAAAGAGAAAGAGCCTGCAAAAAAAATCACATAAAGCAGTGCTGCGATAACAATACCACTGATCGTGTGGGTATGAAAGTAAATATTATATTTTCTTTGATCCATGGTATAAACTTAATGATTGATAATATAAGGTAGCGAAAACAATAAAGTAAGACCAATATAAGTTAGTGCCAACCGCCACAATTTAGGTTCTAAAAATGCCCAGAATAATAAAAATGCCCAAAGTAAATATCCGGTAAAGAAGGCCGTAGCAATTACATTTTCTGGTGGAAATAATGCTGTTAATAATACATGAAAACTGATCATGACCGTATAACCACCTAGGGTTCCCAACAAAATACGACAAAGTCTTATCCAGGGAGATTTTGTTAAATATTTTTTATTAGCAGGCATAGATTAATGAATAAGTACTTCAATCAGAAATGAACATAAATAAACTCCTAATACTACACGATAACCAAAGTAGGAAAAAGGAAAGAAAAAGACTACTAGACAGCCCATACACATGAGGATAACAAAAAAAGTAAATATTCCACTGGCTATACCTACAGCATAAATCAAGCAGGCAGTAGCTATTAGGAACAGAACTATTGCTATTGTACGTGATTGTTTTTTTCGATCGGCAAGATAGGCCCAAAGTTTGGATTTATTCTTCCACGCAATACGTTTGGAAGTATTCATCCATAACATAAATGCAATAAACAATATTAAACATACTGTACTTATCATAATGAGAAAAGCAAATTAAAAGATAGAACTTGGGAATCTCTTTGAGATTCCCTTATGCTCTACCTGTTATTGATATGAAACAATTTTTTATACTAAATATTTATTGAATACGCGCGACGGCAGTTATTGATCCCTCCTCAATTTTCAAATCCAATGTTTCTACATCAATAGTCAATATTATTTTGCTATTTTGCATTGTCTTTTAATTGTAACACTTTTAGGGATATACTACATGCTTAACGTAGTAGTAAAGGCAGCCTAATTACCGTTAGACTACCTTTGGCGTCATACTAGAATTACCGCTCTAGATGACGCTTTTTATTTTACCTGAAAACTTGCGGTAAGTCCCTGCCAATTCTTATTGTAGGTTTTATCATTCCAAGTTCCTGATTGATCGGCCATATGACTGTTTTCGATTACGTAAGTACCAGCCCAGATAGCCTCTGCCTTAATTTTACCTTGACTATCAGTCTTATAGTTTTTGCTCCAACCGTTTGGAGACATCACCAAAACTTCTTTATCAGCAACTGGACTATTCCCGCGCAATAACTGAATTTCTACCAGATCATTTGTTTTAAAGATTTTGTTTTGGAAGATAAAGTGAGCGGCTAAAGGTATTGCTGCGTATCCAACGTCTTGACCTACTTGAATCTGGCTTTGCGCTAAAAATTCATATCGTGTGGTGCCTCCAAGTTCTTTGGCAGGGTGAGAAACAAAGATCTGATAAATGCCATCTTTAGCAGGTACAAAACTAGCTTCTAAATAATCTCCTTTATCAGTAAGTTTTAGCTCAACCTTATTCTCAGAATCAACAAGATTAAGTTTTAACTGATTCAAGTCAGAATACCAATCTTTTGTCTTTTCAATTTCTCCAGTTGCATATTCTCCATAGTAAACTCGGATGGTATGAGATTGATTTTTAATACCTACAGGATTACTTTCAATCCAAATCGCGTGAGCTTGAACTATTTGGTTACCGCCAAAAAGTACAATCATCGCAATTAATAGTTGCTTAACGTAGTACATTGTTATTTAGATTAATTAAAGATAATGGACAAATATACAAACATTGACAAAATATCCAAGTCCATTTTATAATTTCTATTAAATGAATTTATATCTGGAGTATAACTGGTTTAGGGGATTGGTAACCATAATTATATTTATCAAAAGAACTTTTAAGAAGTCCTAAATATCATTTCGTGAAAATCCATTACTTGTTTCAATCTCAGTAATTGCCTGTCAATAATCATCAAATCAGAGAAAACAAAAGAGGTTGTATCTGATGATACAACCTCTTTTGTAACGTTTAATAAAGATCTATGGAACCCCTTATAATGAAAGTATCCATTTAACAATTTCATTCGCATCCTCTTGCTTTAATGATGGATGAGCAGGCATGGCTACCTCACCCCAGACACCGCCTCCACCATTGATGATTTTCTTAGATAACAACGATAATGCGTCCTTATTATCTTTATAGTGTTTAGCAACTACTGTATATGCAGGACCAACTGATTTCTTATCGACACCATGACATGCCTGACAATCAGAGGCTAAAACTAAAGCTTTTCCTTTTGGTGTATCTGATCCTTCTTTATGCCCCAATGCTCCGTTTGCTTTATCTAAATCTTTATAAGTCGTATCACTTGGTGATTTTTTTGCCGAAACAGTTTTATTAACACGTTGTGAAGCTAATTCACCCGCATTATAATCGATTCTTGATATTGCTGCATCTGCATTTTTACTGAACCAACCGTTACCATATTCTAAAAGATATATTCTTCCATCAGGACCAACTTCCATATCAATCGCAGAAGCTAATTTTGTATGTGGCATAAATGGTTCCATTTTATCAAAGTCTCCATTTGGTAACATAGTGACTGCTTTGATCCATCCTCTAACCCAATCGTAAATAAATAGCTTGCCATCATAGTAATCTGGATACCTCGTTTCTTTTGGATAAAGATCCGAATAGTATACCGGCCCGGCCATCGCATTACGCCCTCCTGAACCCACCTGTGGAAAATCTGTTGATTCTGCATAAGGATACCATATAAAGGCCGGTTGTGCGGCCGGTAATTCTTTTATACCGGTGTTATTTCGTGAACTATTAATTGGTTTTTGCGGATCAAATGCCTGTCCACTAATTCCTGTTTCGTAATTATAAGGATTATATGCATAATTATTACCGACGAAAAATGGCCAGCCGAAGAAGCCTGCCTGACGGGCTTGATTCACTTCATCATACCCCCGTGGCCCTCTCCCCAAACTATCCGCATTAGCATCTGGTCCAACTTCTCCCCAATACAGAAAACCTGTTTTCTGATCAATAGAAATTCTGTATGGGTTTCTGTTTCCCATCACATAAATTTCAGGTTTTGTATTTGCCTGTCCCTCTGGAAATAAATTCCCTTTTGGAATCTGATATGAACCGTCTTCTGCTATTTTTATTCTCAAAATTTTACCACGGAGATCATTGCTATTTCCAGAGCTACGTGCGGCATCATACTGCTCATGGCCAGCCCTATCATCCCGCGGTGAATAACCATTGCTGACAAATTTTTGATCCTTTTCGTCAAATGGTGTTGAGTTGTCCCCTGTTGATAAATAAAGATTTCGGTCTTTATCAAATGCCAAAGAACCACCAGTATGACAGCAGATATCTCGTTGTGAATAAAACTGAAGCACAATCTTTTCGGTTCCGAGGTCTAACTTATTATTTTTGAACTCAAAACGTGACAAACGATTAACAGATGTATCCTTTGGACTATAAAAAGCATATATATAATGATTTTCTGCGAAATCTGGATCTATTGTTAACCCCATAAATCCTTCTTCTGCATTAACATTGGGTGTTTCAGTTTTGTGATAAACATCTAACAATCCCACTTGAGTTACTTTTTTTGTTTCTTGATTGTAATGAAGCAATTCTCCCCGACGTTGTGCTACTAGAATATCTAAATTAGGAAGTATGGCCATTTCAGTTGGTTCAAAAAATTCACCTACGGCCAAAGGAACTTTCGTAAATCGTTCCTCTTCTGGAACCCGCTTTGTTTTAGCCTTACCATAATCTAATTCATAATTATCTCCGATTGCATATTCGATAGCACCTAAGATATGCTTTAAGAATAGTGGGTCTGAATAATCTTCATCTTGATGACCTAAACCTGTATAAAAAGAACGGCCACCATCAAAATCATGATACCAGGCCATTGGCGTCTCGGCCATTTGTTCTGGATTTGCATATACCTCCTTATTGATATTCATTAACACATGGGTAGCTTCATAACGTTTTTTAAAGACATACCACTCATCTGTATGTACCCAAGTATCGGGAAGCGTTTTTGTTGCCGGATGTTTTTTATCAACCACCGTTAATTTTCCTTCTTTGACTTCAGGATGAGTAGCAAAGTATCCACCTACCAACCTTCCATACCAGCCCCAATCATACTCGGCATCGGCAGCTCCATGAATACCGACAAAGCCTCCCCCAGCTTGTATGTAACGCTCAAAATCGGCTTCCTGATAATTATTCAAAAGATCACCAGTCGTATTTAGGAATACCACAGCTGAATAATTTTTTAACGAATCTTCATTGAACCAATCTGCATTTGTTGTTGTATCAACATCAAAGTTATTTTCGAGTCCTAACTTCTGGAGGGCAATATTTCCTTTTTCAATAGAATTATGGTGGAAACCTGCAGTTTTACTGAAAACCAATACTCTTGGTTTTCCGGACCTCTTTTGGTGGCAAGAACTTAAAACTGATATAAAAATCAATAGTAAAGAAATCTTTGACAAAAGTGTTTTAATCATAATAAATTTTAATATTATCGGTTGTACTTACTTAAATTTGTATTCTTGACATAAAGATGCAACTATAACCCCACTCATACTAGCTTTATTTTAGCCAATATATATATTATTTTGCTGATCCTTTTTTAGAGGCTATTTTACCAGTAATATGAATATTTAGAAATCATAGGTTAATATTAACCGCAACAGTCAGTATATTCACTTTGTTACACAAAATCCTTTTAGCAAGCACAAAAATTACTATATTTAAATTTTTAAACCTAGTACTCCATATGAAATTAAACTATTTGAAGTTCGGAACAACCGGCTTATGCTGGTTATTTGGAACGACATTATTACTAGCCCAACAGCTAACCGATCAATCGGAAATTAAACTTAATGATCTTGCTGCTTTCAATGCTGTAGGAAAATCTTGGACTATTGCTGAAAAAGTAATCTCTGACCCAAGAAATGAGAATGAATTGAAAGCTACAAAAGGATCCGGTATCCTTGTTAACATCACTTCTAATAAAATGAAGGGGTCTGACTTGTTAACAAATGCAGTTCATGGTAATATAATTCTTGAACTGGATTACTTAATGGCAAAGAACTCAAATTCAGGAATCTACCTACAGGGGAATTATGAAGTCCAACTTAAAGATTCTTGGGGAGTGCTGCAACCCATGTCGTCTGACAATGGCGGTATATACGAACGTTGGGATGATGCTAGACCGGAAGGATCCAAAGGTTTTGAAGGTTATGCTCCTCGTCAAAATGCAAGCAAAGCACCAGGTCTATGGCAACATTTAAAAATTGCATTTCAAGCGCCTAAATTTGATGCTACAGGAAAAAAGACTGCAAATGCGAGAGTTTTAGCTGTGGAACTGAATGGTGTTTTAGTTCAGGATAATGTTGAATTGTTTGGTCCAACGGGCGGAGCGGCCGATAAAGAAAAGCCGTTAGGTCCACTGCGTCTTCAAGGCGATCATGGTTCAGTTGCTTTTCGAAATATTAAAATATCAAAACTTCCCGAAGAACAGATTAATGTAAACAATAGAGGCGGTGGTGATGCTGACCCTATTTATATAGATGCACCTTCTAATACCATGATTAGAAGTTTTGTGAATTATGCACCTAAGTTACTTGCTGTTCACGCAATATCTGTCGGCAGTCCATTAAAGACACATTACAGCTATGATTTGGACAATGGCCTATTGTTGCAGGGATGGCATGGCGAATTTATTGATGCCACTCCTATGTGGGACGGTAGAGGAAACGGTACTTCTAGAGCCCGTGGAGCAGTAACTTCTTTTGTAAAGAAAGCTACTCCTGCTTTAGCACAGCTCGCAACGGTTCAAACCACATGGCCTGCTGACAGTACTGGTAGTGGTTTTAAAACTAAAGGTTATATTATCGACAATGAGGATAGACCACAATTTAAATATAATATATATGGCGCTGAAGTCACCGATATCATCACAGTTTCAAATGATGGTAAAGGACTGAACAGATCCATAAACATAGACAAAACTGTCCCTAACTTGTATGTTTTACTGGCAAATGCAAGTTCAATTGAAGAACTAGCGAAAGGCTATTACCTCGTTGATGGTCAGTCTTATTACCTAGAACTTGACAAAGGTGCTCCTAAACCTATTATTCGAGATGCTAACGGAGGAAAAGAATTAATCATTCTCCTAGACAAACAATTAAATTATTCTATTTCATTCTAATTGAGAGAGTACAAATATTATATGAAACACACTTTTAGAATGCTAGCAATGCTAGCTTTGAGTTTTGGCTATACTGTTTCCCAAGCTCAAGAAACACCAAAAGAAGAAGATTTTTTTAAGATCATGAAAGTAAGAATGCCCGAAGGACCTGTTTTAGAGGTTGGTGGTCTGGTTACTTTACCTAATGGAGATCTAGGTATATCCACCCGTAGAGGTGATGTATTTATCGTTGAAAACCCCACCAGCAACAGACCGTACTTTCGAAAATTTGCAACGGGTCTTCACGAGATTTTAGGTCTTGCTTACAAAGATGGTGCGTTATATGTTGCACAAAGAGGTGAGCTAACGAAGTTAATTGACAAAAATATGGACGGCAAAGCTGATGTTTATGAAACTGTGTATGCTTGGCCTTTAAGCGGACATTATCATGAATATAGTTTTGGTCCTAAAATCGCATCTGACGGTTCTTTTTTCGTATCTGGAAATGTAGCTTTTGGTGATGAAGAATGGTGGCGCGCAGAAAGTCGTGTTCCTATGCGTGGATGGATTATGAACATTAGCGCAGATGGAAAAATGCAACCATGGGCTGCAGGTGTGCGTTCTCCAGCAGGAATAAATGTGATTGACGGTCAACTATACTATACAGAAAACCAAGGTGACTGGGTTGGTTCCGGAGGATTATGGAAGGTCAGTAAAGGAGATTTTATGGGACATCCAGCCAGTTTAGTATGGACAAAAAGACCTGATTCACCGTTAAAGTTATCATCTGAATCTTTCTATTCTAAAGTAGATGAACGTCGTATCAAAAATGCTGAAGGTCGCTACATCAAACCGGAAAATAGAGTCAACGAGAATTTCAAAACGGTATTTGAGATGAAAAAAGAAATTCCAGAGATTCGTTTACCGTCGGTATGGTTGCCACATGGTATTCTTGGTATTTCAAACTCTGAACCGGTCAAAATTCCGAAAGGCACATTTGGTCCATTTGAAGGACAATTACTCGTTGGTGACCAAGGTATGAGCATCATTTCACGTGTTTTCTTAGAGACGGTAAATGGTGAAGAACAAGGCGCCGCATTTTTGTTTAAGAGTGGTTTCCGTTCTGGTGTTTTGAGAATGGCGTGGGGACAGGATGGATCTTTATTTGTCGGTGAAACCAACCGTGGGTGGGGTTCTGCAGGTGAAGCAAATGAGGGACTTGAGCGCTTAGTATACAACAATAAGACGCCTTTTGAAATGAAAGCAGTAAGAGCTATGCCAGACGGTTTTGAGATCGAATTTACACAACCTGTTGATTTAAAATCTGCTGAAGATCTAGCTTCATACAGCGTTGAAAGCTTCATATATAAATACCATCCTGTATATGGTTCTCCTCCAGTAAATAAAGAGACTTTAAACATAAAAGGAGTTAAGGTTTCTTCTGATGGACTAAAAGCAAGAATTGTTGTCGATGGTTTACGTGAACATTATATCCACACCATAAGTGTAGATGGTATTCGTGAGAAACAAAACTTTTATTCAATTGTCCATCCTGAAGCTTACTATACTTTAAATGCAATTCCATCTGGAGAAAAACTAGCAATAAGTTCACTTAGCACAAGGAATTCTACTCACGACCCTGTAGTTGAAGTTACAGCTAAACCGGCAGAAAAGACAGTAACAGCAAATAATAAAACTGTTGCCGGTAAAAAAACTGCGACTGTTAAAACAAAAAACACAGAAGCGAAACCTGTTGAAGCAAAGGCTAAAGTACATGAAGTGAAAACAGTAACTAAAGCTCCTACTTATGCTGAGGTGAAGGGAATTTTGACTAGTAATACTTGCTTAGCCTGTCACAATCCTACGAAAAAACAGATTGGACCGTCATTCACTGATATTGCAAAACGCAAATATTCAAATGAGAAAATTTTGCAGCTCATCTACAATCCTAAACCAGAAAACTGGCCGGGATACGCGACTGAGATGCCTCCAATGCCACAAGTTTCTAGAGCCGATGGCTTGAAAATCGCGGCTTATATCAATTCATTGAAATAATACTTTGATGGTATCAATGTCTTAAAACAAACAAAGCCATTCTGTAAAAAGAATGGCTTTCTTTATTTTAGAATAAACTATGTTCGGCTTGTTACTTATAGATGTATTATACAAGTAGTAGTAAAATTACTTCTCGCTATGCAAAGATTTCCAAATTAAATCGTAAACCTCAGTTGCCTGTACATTGCCTATACTTAGATCAGGATCTGTAATTAAAACAGGGTGAAATTCCTCAGGTGTATTCACGCTACCATGTGAACCTTTTACCAAATTAGCATTTAAAGGTATTACATCCATAACGTAACGAAAACCTGCTTTTTTTCTCAACAGTTTATATAATGCACGAAATTTAGAAGACATAAACATTTCAACAGGATCATATCCTGGTTTTTTATGGATATCGACGCATCTTGCATAATCGGGTGCTTTAGCATCATCCTGCCAGAAATAATAAGTAAACCAACTTTCTGGATTTGCAACCAAAACAAAATCTCCTGCACGGTCATGGTCTATCCCATATTCCTTTTTACCTTCTTTGTCAAGCACTATCGCAATTCCTGGTAATTTATCTAAAATATCCTTCACCTGATCGACTATCGATAAATCATTGATATAGACATGTGCAACCTGATGATCTGCCACTGCAAATGCTTTAGAGGCTCCAGCATCCAATAATTCCAAACCTCGTTCTACACGGATCTGTAATAATCCGGCTTCCCTTAGTATTCGATTAATATGAATGGGATTATTTACAGGTACAATACCATATTCCGAAAGAATAATGATGTTCGCTCCTCTTTTTTCATAGAAATCAACTAATTCTTTAATCAGAATATCAATCTCACCTAATTCCTTACTGATATTAGACCAATCATTTCCAAATTTTTGCAAGCAATAATCCAAATGTGGCAAGTAGATTAAAGACAGTGTAGGATCATACAGTTCATCTGTGATCATAGATGCATCAGCAATCCATCGGCTTGATTTAATATTAGCACCTGGCCCCCAAAAATTAAAAAGAGGAAACTGACCAAGTTTATCCTGCAAAAGATCTCTCAATGTTGCCGGTTCTGCATAACAGTCCGGAAGCTTTCGACCGTCGGCCAGATAATTAGGTCGTGGTGTAACGCTATAATCTGCATTTGAGTACATATTATACCACCAAAATAGATTTGCGCACGTGAAGTTCGGGTCTTCTTTTTTTGCTCTATCCCAGATCTTTTCCGCTAATACAAGTTTGTTAGACTGCTTCCAAAACTTAATTTCCGAATCTACATGATCATACCAACCGTTTCCAACCACACCATGCTCGGTAGGTTTTTTACCTGTAAGATATGTAGACTGGACGCTGGTAGTAACAGCCGGTAACATTGGAGCTATAGTTGCTAAATTTTTTCTATTTATGTATTGTTCCAAAAATGGGGTATACTTTCCTATTAAATTTGCAGATAGCCCAACTACGTCAATTACAACTGTTTTCTTCATCTTATACATTTGTTTTAATTACCCACTCCAGTTCATTACTGATAGAGGCAGCTATTGGTATCTTTAACTGTTCGGGCAATACTTCCCAAGTATAGGTTTCCACTTCCAAATGTTCGGTAAAAGGCGCAACTTTTTGGAGATTCAACACTTCTATAATATCTTGTTGCGTTGACTGCAAGACTCCAATATCCCGAACAGATATAGGAACATGAAAATGTGCGCGCCATTGCATCACATCCTGGTGCTCAAAATCTGCTATGGCTGGTGTTAGATCTGTATAACGAATAAGCTTGCCATCTCTTTTTAAGGCCACGACCTGATGTAAATATGTCGGTTCGTTGAATTTTTGAAAACTTTCTTTAATAGCTATACGCTGATCAGGGGACTGATCCATATTTGCTTTCAAAGCAGCAGATATCTGTATCTTCCCTACTGCAATACCTTTCTCCTTAAGTTCTTTTAATACATCGGCGTGATCTTCATAGCCAATTGCAAAATGGCATACGTCATAACAAAGGCAAAGATGTCTCTTGGTAAGAGCTTCAGCTTCGATAGCGGTAATGCCAAATGAATCTACAAGATCTGAAATAGCAGTTGGAAGCAGATCGTCTGTATACCAATCTATAAATTCTCGTCCAGTTTCAATGATTCCATCAGGTTCTGGTTCCAAGTCAAGGTGCATAACCGTACCTGTCGCATTTGCTATTGTAACTAATTCTTGTATTACAGCAACTATATTTATCGTAGCAGCATTTTTGGCTTCCGTAAAATCGGTAGTCGTCTTGAACCAGTGTCTATAACTAAGCGGCGATGTCGAAATTCCACCGACCATTCCTTCTGGTAATAAGGATTGAAGAATAGTGAAAAGTCTGATTGTATAATCTTTACGTGCTTCTGTAGTCCAGTCAGGGGTATGTACATCTTCTTTGACAACAGTACGGTGAAATTCTCCATAAGGAAATCCATTCATTGTAAAAACATAAGCATTATTTTCTTTTAACCAATGTTTAAATTCCGCTATATTACCCTGCTCGCTAAGTTCTAAACTCGATACATTTGATAATCTTAATCCTATTCCCAATGGCTGGCCAGGCGAAACTGATTCTTTGATAAAAGAAAAATTATCTTTTAGAGCTGTAAAATCATCATTCCAATTTTTCCCTGGATGAATATTGGTGCAATAGGTTAAATGTCCTGTATTAACTTTCATTTTAACTAATTTAATGATCCAAACCAGCTGTTGTGCTGGTAAAATTTAAGACATAGTTACTTGCCGCTATCAATAACTGGTGATCCATGTGGTGAACTTCCTTACCTGTTCCGAGATCCGTCAATAATGTAATGGTCAATTTACCGCCAAGATGTTCCTGGAATTCAGTTAAACCGCGAAGTATTGGTGATTCTTCATCATTGATCTGAATAAATGGATTAGAAATATCAAATGATAAATGAAGCAGCACATTCAATATGCGCAAAAGCTTATCTTCTGTTAACAATCCACTTAAGAAAGAATACGTGCTATCCAAAGCTATTCCCATGGCTACAGCCTCCCCATGCAGCACACTGAAATTACTCAATTGTTCTAGTTTATGTGCACTCCAATGACCGAAATCTAATGGTCTCGCAGATCCCATCTCAAATGGATCGGCTGATGCGATATGGTTTAAATGCAATTCGGCACAACGTACAATTAAGTAATCCATGGTCTCTAAATCACGACTCACCAGTTTCGCTGCATTATCTTCGATCCAATAAAAGAATGTAGGATCTTTGATTAAAGCAACTTTAACTGCTTCAGATATTCCTGACCGCCAATCTCTATCCGTTAATGTTAACAAAAACTGATCATCATTAAACACAGCAGCGGGGGGAGCAAAAGTGCCTAAAAAATTTTTCTTACCCTTATAATTTATACCGTTCTTAACACCAATCCCAGAGTCATTTTGCGAGAGTACAGTCGTTGGTATACGAATATGTTTAATTCCACGATGTGACACTGCGGCTGCGTAACCGACAAGATCAAGCACGGCACCACCACCGATCGCAGCAATGTAAGAATGTCGATCTATTCCGTATTGATCTACTGCTTCAACCAAACGATCGAATAGACCTGTATCATTTTTTGAGGCTTCTCCTCCTTGTATAATCAAAATTTCAGGAATCAGCTGTACTTCTTGCTGATGATCGAAATAGGTTCTGATCGCTGAAACCAGATCTGGGTGTGCATCAGCAACTCCCTGATCTAGGACGAAAAAAATCTTACGCAATACATCTGTCGGATTGCTTTTAAAAAAATCTGTAAAAGTAGGGTTATCGGTGTGAAATAACGATTTAGTAAAATGTATTTTATATTCAAATTTCACACTAAATGACTGTTCTAAAAAACTCATAATTAAAAATCATTAATTAAGTAACTGCGAATGCTTTACTCAGTATAATAGATAATGGTAATAAAAAAATAATGACAAGTGCAATTTTCCAATCAGCAAATACACTTGCCCATGCAGCATTCATGAGGATCAATGCAATCACTCCTGCTTTAACGGCTTTACCTATATTGGGGCCTATCGGATTATTTATAGCTCTTAATAGGGGTTTAAAAATCATCCAAGCGAACGGAATGATAAACAAAAGAGTAATAATAATATCCCCCTTCGTTTGTGCAAAAAATAAAATGCTAGTGATAACAATTGCATAAAGTACAGCGGCAAAATAAAGCATTTTTTTACTTCCTCCATGTACTTCTCCCCGACTTATCATTGTAATAGAAGCGATGTAGATAATAGGTACAATAGCCAAGAACCACCATTGACTTACCTCTGTACTTATAATACTAACTCCCAACAAGAGGTTTAGGCCACGGCAAAGTCCCATATTAAGCGGACCTAAAAATGAATGATGTTTTGCCCATCTGTTGTAGACAAGACAAGCTAAAATAATCGCTATAGCTAATATTACTGTGATATTTCCTACGAAATAGGCTGCTATTAGTCCAACTAAGAAGAATAAAGATCCAAATACTGTGGCCTCTTTTTCGCTGATCAATCCACTAGGTATGGTTCGCTCAGGTCGTTCTATTCTATCCAGATCTGCATCAAAAACATCGTTAAAAATAATTCCACCACTATACAGCCCTATTGTTGAAATGCAAAGTAAAATAATAGGTGCTGGAGAATTCCATCCTTCTGTTAATAAATATCCGGATATTGCTATACCAGCGAGTGCGTCGGCTACTGCAGTAACGACATTTGCTGGTCTCATTAATCGTATATATCCTTTTAATTTTTTCAATATGTGTACGATTAAGTAATAATGATCGAATTCTTATCTATCCTTGGTTGTTGACCACCACGCAAAATAGAATTACTTTCAAATTTTTGAGACTGATCAATATTTTTTATAGTTACAAAATCACGTTCGTCTATCTGTCCACTTTGACCAAAAGCCGTAATTGCATTCCGGTAACTCACCAATTCAATATCATCTAAACTAATACCTGATTGTTTCATCAGAGCTGCCGTTTTAGGAACAGCGAGCGGATCAGAAATTCCCCAATCTGCAGCTGAATTAATCATAATTCTTTCAGAACCATATTGTTTAACAACCTCAACCATACGTTCATTTCCCATTTTCGTAAAAGGATAAATCGTAAAAGCTGCCCAAAACCCTCGATCTAAGACTTCTTTAACCGTTTCTTCATTATTATGATCTATAATCACTGAATACGGAGAAAGTCCATGTTCAATAGCAATATCCATGCTTCGTTGCGTGCCTTTTTTCTTGTCTCTATGTGGTGTGTGAATCTGCACTGGAAGTCCAGCTTCTTTAGCAAGCTCCAGCTGTAACCGGAAATATTTTTCTTCGGCAGCAGTCTGATCATCAAAACCAATTTCACCAATACCGACCACACCTTCCTTGAAAATAAACTGAGGCAGTAATTCCATCACCTGTTCGGCTAATTGCTCATTGTTCGCCTCACGTGAATTTAATCCTATAGTACAATAATGCTTAATACCAAACTGAGAAGATCTAAATCTTTCCCATCCAATTAAGCTACTGTAGTAATCCGTAAAACTATCGATCCCTGTTCGAGGTTGTCCTAACCAAAAAGCAGGTTCAATAATTGCCACAATCCCGGCATCAACCATTGCTTGGTAATCATCGGTAGTTCGTGAAGTCATGTGAATATGAGGGTCAAAAAACTTCATTCCACTAATATCATTTAAATCAAGAGTACTTTGGTTTCTTTCGCCTAAATTTCTTTCTTGGAAATTTTCATTACAGCACATAATTCAATATTTTTTTATTTTCCTAATTCTATTAATTGGTAGATTTCTGGATGAACAGTTCTATGGGCCGCCAAGCGTTCCTGTACATAATCGTTCAAGGTATTCGCTAAAGCCTGATTAACGCGCTCTTTTAATCCAGTAATTTTTTTAACATCTTTCTCTGTAAAAAATGCTTTCAAAATCATTTGATTCCATGCTCCTTCTGAAAGCATAACTGATGGATAAGGATTATGATACATAATTGCTTCCAATACAGTACCTATATTACTACGGATTCCTTCTTCACATTTACCGACCCATTCTTCGGTATGGCTCAAGAAAGGTAAAGCGGAGTATAATGCAATCAGTTCATTCATTTCTGAAGCAATAAATAAAGTATTGATTTTTTTCAGATATTGTTCCTTGTTCTGATCAGGTAACTGCATCAACAACCATACTCTACATAATCGATCAATGGTCCATGTTTCCAAAGAAAAGCCAGGTAATAATTGTTTTAGATCAGCAACATCTTCGGATTGGACAACAATATTTTCTTTTCCAAGCTTTCTTGGGAGCTGGGAAAAACTCAAATTTAATTGAAGTGTTTTTTCTTCATTTTTAATCAATTCCACTTTATTGTCCAACCAAGACCATGCATCTAATTCTAGGTTTTGTTGGATAATTTTTTGAAATATATCACTTAGCTGTTTTTTCCTTTTTAAATCAATCACAAGTATAAATTTTATAAATTAACAGCAACAAAATAATTTATAGCTAATGCGCCACTAACAATCAGAAGACCAAAAAACTCTCTTGTCTTCTCAATATATGGCTTCGTTGCTTGCATACTTTCCACAATACTTGGTCTACGATATTTCATCAACCAATCGCGAACGCCATCTTTTGCAAAAAAAAGTATAATTGCATAAACTAGATAAAATACAATAGCACCAAGGTATATAAATGGATAGTAGAAATTAAACACGGCTAGTCCGCAACAAATAGAGGCCAGCATATAAATTGGGATCCATAGCCATGAATCTTTATCATTGAGATTTACATAGGCAAATCCAATAAAGGCAATACAAAAAATAATATTTAAAATAATTAACGCCATACGGTTAGGTTTATTCGATGAAATTTCATCATTACTGATACACAAATAAACAGATTATAAATCTGTTTTAATCAGTCAAATTGTAAAAAAATTAAGACGAAAGTAAAATCACAATAAGAGAGATGCTTAAACAACTAATAAATAGGTTTAAATTTCATCTTTTTCTATCCATTTAGTAACCTTGGGTGCTTCGTACCGTTCCATTTTTTCTAATAACTCTTCAATGGTATTTCCAAACAGAAGCATGGATTTATTTTCGCTTTTCAATAAACCTTCTACTGTCATATGATCAATAAACAATATCAAATGATCGTAATAACCATTTGTATTTAGAATTCCTACTGGTTTTTTATGCAAACCCAGTTGTCCCCAGGTTACCATTTCGAATAATTCTTCGAGCGTTCCAAAGCCACCAGGCAATGCGATAACTCCATCTGAATAATCATGCATAATCCGCTTACGGTCATGCATGGTATCTACTGTAATTAACTTCGTAACACCGGTATGCTCTCTTTCCTTGGAATTGAGAAACTCAGGAATGACACCTATCACTTCGCCTCCTTTTTCTAATGCACCATTGGCAACTGCTCCCATCAATCCAACTCGCCCACCACCATATACTAGACGAATACCTTTTTTCGCAAATACGTGCCCAACATGTGAAGCCTGCTCCTCATAGATGCTTTCTTTACCTAAACTAGAAGCACAAAAAACAACGATACTTTTAACTTTTCGCATCATAAAACTTTTTTTTATTTAAACAATTGAGGAACAAAATCATTGAGATATTTTCTCCAGTTGCTCCAAGTATGACCGCCTTCTGATTCCACATACTGATAGCTAAAATTCATCTTATTGAGTTTATCCCTAAAGCCGGCAACATGCTTGTATAAAAAATCCGTTTTTCCAATGGCAATCCAGTACAAGCGGTAAGCGTTGTTTTTTTGAATCTGAAGCTTGGCATCAAGATTTTCGTAAATTGGACTTTTCTTATTTTCTGGAGGAAGAATTGCAGGAGAAAATAATCCAATATAATCAAAAGTTTTAGGCTGGTTAGCTGAAATATACAAGGAATGAAAACCTCCCATTGAAAGTCCAGCAATAGCTCGATTTTTCGCATCAGCTTTCACCCGATAATTCTGTTCTGTAAAAGCTATGATTTCATTAAAATTAGCTTCCATATCTCCTTTAAAAATATCCGGAGTTACCATATCAATTTTATAAAAACCCTTAGAAGACTCCCCTGGTGCAGCCGCATTACTCGTGTGACCATTCGGCATAATGACAATCATCGGCTTTGCTTTTCCTTGCGCTATTAGATTATCTAAAATTTGTGAAGCTCTCCCTAAGGTCATCCAAGCTTCTTCGTCCCCCCCCATCCCATGTAAAAGATAAAGGACAGGATATTTTTCTTTTGAAGCCTCATAACCGGGAGGTGTATAAACGGTTAATCTACGATCTTCTTTTAGCCCTCTTGAAGTATACCATCTTTTAGCAACAGTACCATGAGGGACATTTTGAACAGTATAATTGGATGATTCTGGTCCATTTACGATAAACATGCTCATGACAGAACTCACATCCCGAACCTGATAAGCGTTATTGGGATCAGTAGCTTTAACTCCATCCACAATAAAAGAATAGGTATAAATATCGGGTTTCAGATCTTGATTTGTAAACGACCATACTCCCCTTGAATCTTTAATTCCAGAATTCAAGTCATCAGTTTTCATCCAATTGCCCTGTAACTTTACAGTCTTCGCTTCTGGAGCCAAAAGTCTGAAGGTTATCTGTTTTCCGTTAATCTCGGGAGAAACAATGGTTTTATTGCCACTAAAATCGAGATTTTCCTGGGCGTTGCCAATTTGGGGCCCAATAGCAATAAATATAAAATGGATGTGATCTTCATTTCTATGTTTTTATGAACATTAACAATACAAGCTTGACAAAAAGCTTAAGGCTAATAAGATATTGATTAACTAAACCCGCTAAATATTGGAGTATTTAAATTTAAGGAATTTCAGTGGGAAATACGAATATTTAAAATCACCATATGCTTTTAAAATGATAAAACGAATATTGTATTTCATCACCCCATATTACAGCACTTTAAGTAATAGTCAATTGAATATAAAATAGACATCACATTTAATGAGCCCACACTAGCATCAATCAGCTCGATCGGAACAAAATAAACGTCAATAATAGAAAACAGAGGCAATTCTAATTTTTGAGTTCTACTACCCACTATAGCAAACACGAAGTTTTATTCAGCAAATCATTAATCACAAAAAAACACTAACAATCTGACTGTTAGTGCTTTTTTATTGTTAATCATTCCAATTATTATTTTCCGATACAGAATTTCGAAAATATGTTATCCAACAAATCATCGGTTGAAACAGAACCTGTAATTTCGCCTAAATGATATAGTGATTGTCGTATATCCATGGCTAAGAAATCAGATGTAACCGGGTTGTCAATTCCGTTGAGTACGCGTTCCAAGGATGTTCGTGTATGCTGAAGAGCTTCTACGTGACGGATATTGGTTACTAAGACATCGTCAGTATTTAAGTTAGATAGATTTACTTGATTTAATAGTTCATCTTTTAGCTCCTCTACTCCTATTTGTTCTTTTGCAGATATGTATAGCGGTTTTAAAACCTCATACTGCTTTTTCTGCTCTACTGTAAGCAAGTCAGCTTTATTAATAATTGTAACAAAAGGTATGTTCAATACTGCAACTTCTGCAATCTGCGCCTCAATATCTACCACCTCGTCTTGTGTAGGATCAAATAAATAAATGATTAAACGTGCCTGCTTCATTTTTTCTCGTGTACGCTCTACTCCTTTAGCCTCGATAACATCGATAGTTTCACGAATACCGGCAGTATCAATAAATCGGAAAGTAATTCCTTTGATATTTATTTCATCTTCAATCGTATCTCTTGTGGTACCCGCAATGTCCGATACAATGGCACGCTCCTCATTCAATAAAGCATTCAACAAAGTAGATTTTCCGACATTAGGTTTACCTGCAATTACAACTGGAACACCATTTTTCAAGACATTACCTTGTTCAAATGAAGAAATCAACTTACTCACCACTTGATTAATTTGTTTAATTAAACTTTTCAATTGATCGCGGTTCGCAAATTCTACATCTTCTTCTGAAAAGTCAAGTTCCAATTCTATTAGTGATGCAAAGTGGATCAAATCATCTCTCAATTTTTTCAACTGATTGGAAAATCCGCCTCTCATCTGTTGCATCGCAATTTGATGGGAAGCAGCAGAATTTGAAGCAATCAAATCAGCAACAGCTTCTGCTTGAGAAAGGTCCATTCCCCCATTTAAAAAAGCACGTAATGTGAATTCCCCTGCTTTAGCTGCTCGTGCTCCTTTTTTAATAAGCAAACTCATCACACGTTCAATTATATACTTAGAATTGTGGGTGGAGATCTCAACTACATTTTCTTTAGTATAAGAATTCGGACCTACAAATAGTGAGACCAATACCTCATCAATGATTTCTTCTCCATCTCGTACTGTACCGAAATGAAGAGTATGTGAAGCTTGCTTGAGCAAATTCTTACCCCGAAATACCTGGTTGGTTATTTCAATAGCATCTTTACCAGAAAGACGTATTACAGCGATAGCACCATTACCACTTGCTGTGGCTAATGCCACAATTGTTTCTTGTTCCAAAATAGCGTGTTCAGACATGATACAAAGATAAGGATTACTACTTTAGTTCATGGGCAAATAAATTACAAATTGACGTATAAAAAAACGAATAGCGAATAAATATTTTTTAGTTATTTTAATCTTTCACAAACGTGTAATCTCCATCGATCATTTATCCTATTTCTAAAGTTTGTATTAAAACTTTTCAAAATGAGTTTCAACCTATAGTCATCCTATAAGCTCATTCGGCTATTTGTTGTGTGTATATTGTGCATAGCAGGTGCATAGATAACCTATTCATTGTGTCGATCTAGGCTGATGGTATAGTCAATGTTATCTACTTGCAGGCTCATTCCTATGTCGCGCTAGGCTGATGGTATAGCCATTGTTATCATCCTGCAGGCTCGTTCTTATGTCGTGCTAGGGTGATCGTATTGTTAATCTTAAAAATACAAAAAGCATCACCTTTGTGGGGCAATGCTTAATATAAATCCTAATAATTCCAGTTATTTACCGTCGTAAATTAATTTATTTTCGATCATTCGGTTATTATATTGCTGTTCAAAAGCTTTAAATTTTGTTTCCATGGTATCTAGCACTAGGGGTGGTTGTTTCAATAAATCATGTTTCATCAACCGATCTTCTTTTAGATTGTGGAGGGAAATATTTTTTATTCCATCGTTGATCAGCAAATAATCTTTGTAATAAAAATTAAATATTCCTGAATTATTGTTGACTACAAAATTTTCCTTTGTTGGATTTAATGCATCGAAACCAAATGCAAAATATGGTTTATCATAATTCAAATAATTTAAAACTGTAGGCATGATATCTATCTGTTGCGCCAATTTATCACTTCTACCTTTTAAATCTCCTCCTGGATGGTAAAGGATAATAGGAATCGCATAACTATTGGCCGCAGTCTGGTATTCTGGCAATGCGCTTACCGTTGCATGATCTGCACAGATAACAAACAAGGTGTTTTTATACCAAGACATAGAAGATGCAGTTTTAAAAAATTGACGCAGTGCATTATCAGTATAACCTATAGGTTCTTGAACAGGTAAAGGTCCCTTTGGAAAAACTCCTTCATATTTTGAGGGTACTTTAAAAGGGTGGTGAGAAGAAAGCGAAAAGAAGCTTGCAAAAAATGGCTGTTTAAAGGAGTTAATTTCATTAGCCATATATTGCATAAACGGTTCGTCCCATATGCCCCAGATACCGTCAAAGTCTGCATCGTTATTGTATTCATTTTTACCATAATAATGTTGAATACCGGCTAACTTCATATATGCAGAAAATCCCATACTTCCATTTGGAGCACCGTGAAAAAATGCTGTTTCATAACCTTTATTTGCTAACAAATTAGCAATACTGGTCGTTTTATTACCTGAATATACCGACAATACAAATGGTTCACCTACAGATGGTATTCCTGTTATAACAGAAGGCAGTGCATCAATTGATTTACGTCCGTTAGCATAGGTATGTTCAAAAGTATATCCTTCCCGGATTAAAGAATCCAAAAATGGTGTATATCCTTTATACTGTCCGCCTTGAATATCTTTATTTAACTCTCCAAAATGTTCTTTTGCAAAGCTTTCCAAAATTAGAAAGACAACATTCATTTTTTTAAAAGGCTCCTTACTTTGAGGATAATGAACAGGATTATAAATTGTAGTCAGCTCTTGTTCGGTATACGTATGAATAGGTTTTAAATTAACCGCTTTTAACGTCTTCATTAAACTAAAAGGAGTATTTAATACAATATTCATCTCTTCTGGATTCGTTACATAATCTCCTGCATTACTTAATGTAATAGGCCTTGTACTATGCGCCCATCCTCCACGAACACCTCCAATAAACAGAAAAATAGCAATTAAAAAACAAGCCGATTGAATGCTATATGTAGGCCATCTAAACAGTAGTGGACGCTGCACTTGTACGAGATCATATAGCTTAATTAAAGCATAAATCAATATCGCAAATAGTATAAAAAGATACCAGTAGTCAAGGCAAAAATCCAAAGCCAAGGAACCTAAATTTTTTTCATTTGCAAACTGATCAAATACCGTCCCTGTAGTTCGTTTCAAGGTAAATGGATAATAAGCAAAATCAACTAAATTTAAAGCGATTCCGATTGAATTGGTAATAATAAAAATCCACTTTGCTATTTTTTGATATAAGGTATTATACTTGAATGGTGCAGGAATAATCTGCATCAATAAATATAGTATATTTAAATATAGTAGCGCTACGATATCAAATTTAACCCCACCCCATAACATATACAATAATTGAGCACTATTTACATGGGGAAAAAGAGCATAATTAATCCCATAAAAACCCAGTCTTAAAAAAGCATAAATTAACAACAGTATGAGAAATCTAATCAGCAAACCGAGATATGGTGCAAATGAACCTTTCAACTTTATCATATTTTCTATCTAATATTTTAAAAACTCTTTATACACTTCTTGGTAATAAGCTTTTCCTATATTGAGTAAACTATCTGTTTTTACAGGAGAATAGTCACTATTCTGTTTATAATTAATAATCTTCCCTACATTATCAAAACTCACGACTTGATCTGGTGTAATTACACCAAAAGCATCTTTAGAATTGTAAAACGCAATTTGAGGTGTGGTTGGATTCAATAAGTCGCGACTCCAATGGTATCGAGTAGCCGGAAGATTTAATTGATGAAGCAATGTAGCTACCATATCGGTCTGATTACCGATACGGTCGATTTTTTTACCTCTGAATTCGGGTTTGATTACATCGCCAAAAAATAATAGTGGGATATGAAAACGATGCGGGTTAGACAACTCCCATTTCTCTGCAGGCAACCGGTGTCCATGATCTGCTACAACAACAAATAGGGTATTTTTATACCAGCTTTTGGTTTTGGCTTGATTAATAAAATCATAAACAATCGAATCTGTATAGAAGGCTGTGCTTCTAAATTTATCTGCATTTGATTTAGTCCCAAATTTATAACGCCCTGGCAAGTTAAAGGGTTCGTGATTGATTAGTGTAAAAATTGTTGAAAAGAAGGGGGTTTTCTCGGTATCAAAATCATGTAGCATTCGTTTTAATACAATATGGTCATAGACACCCCATGAAGCCCGTGAAACATCTACACCAAAGTTTGCATT
Organism: Sphingobacterium sp. JUb20; assembly: GCF_004342035.1. NCBI lineage: Bacteria > Pseudomonadati > Bacteroidota > Sphingobacteriia > Sphingobacteriales > Sphingobacteriaceae > Sphingobacterium > Sphingobacterium sp. JUb20. The sequence continues at coordinate 72,255 of NZ_SLYV01000006.1, forward strand.
ATCGACAACTTTCGAAACACCGTGCATCAACATGTACGATTTAAAATTGTAAAACTCACTTTGACCCCCATGATAAAATGAACCATGGTAACCTGCACTGCTTAATTCTTGACCTACGGCCGGCAAATTCTCATGTTTATCGATATACTTGATAATGCTTTCGGGGCCTTGTGCCGGAAAGGCACTGAATATTCCCACCATTCCTTTATCAGATCGATCTGCGGCCGCATAAATGTGATCAAAAAATACGCCTTGATTAATTAATTTCTCAAAATTTGGTGTAATTCCTTTTTCTCCTCCCATTGATTCAATAAGACCGCCAACAAAACTTTCTAACATGATGACAACAACGTTGGGACGTTTCGTAGTCAATATAGAAACGGATGAATCTGGATTTGCATTAAATGCAGGTTTTAAAGTCGAATGGAGCTGGGCTTCATCATTATAAAACTGATAAGGACTTTTTAACCGGGTACTTTTCGCAAAATAATCCCGCAACAGTGCCCATTGTGTATTTACCGCAGCATGATTATAAAAGCTTTGCTCAGAAAAATAAGCTTTGCTCGGATTTAAAGTTGCTCTTCCATATCCTCCTCTTATAAAAGTAAATAGCAAAATAGCTCCAATCAATAATTTAATAGCATTCTGCCAAGGCAACTTAATATTATAAAAATGCACTTTTTTGAACATCCAACGATATAAAAAATAGCCCACAACGATTCCGACAATCATTCCAAAAACTGGAAAGAATACAGGTGTTGATTCGGCAGAAGCAACGGCTCCAGATGGTGATGCTAAAAAAGCATCAATTGCTCTCTTTGAAATTTTATCGCCCCATTCCCGATAAATATTGATATTAATAAAAGAAACAACAAAATAAATAACGAGCAAAGTGATGGTGTACACATCCAATATTTTTCTTTTATAATGTACAGTCGGTAAAAAAGATAAGATACAGTAGATAAGAAATGGAACTGCACAGATATAGGATACTGCTGAAAAATCTAAACTAAGGCCGTGATAATAGATTTTGAAAATCTCTGAGAAATTTTTCGATCCAATTTTATCAAAAAAAGCTGTTATAAACAGCAATCGATCAATAAAACATATGATGAGCCAAAATAAAAAGTACTGAGTTAGGGCCTTTAACTCATTGGCAATTCTATTCATTTTTAGTATTTATGTAAAACACGCAAATGTACGCTATTTCAGTAATAATAGTCTAAAATGTTATGATTATGTTATAAAAATATTACCATAAGGTCAATTTCAATTTTACAGTAGAAATGGTTGCAAAACCAACACTACAACAATATCATAATCAATACATTAAAGCTTGATAAAATTTAAGATATACTCTTAATTATATATTTATACTTACTAATGTGGTTTTATACGCAATGAAAAGCATAAATGAGTCGTAAACCAATTTTTGAAATAGCAATATTAAACTTCTATAAAACAACTAAATTCGCTAAATTTGCAAACGATTTTGAAAAAAAATTATCATGAGTATAGCAAAAACTTACAATCCTAAAGAAGCTGAAGACAAATGGTACAGCTACTGGATGGAGAACGGATTTTTCCGTTCTACACCTGATGAGCGTGAACCGTACACAATAGTAATGCCTCCTCCGAACGTCACCGGTGTATTGCACATGGGACATATGCTGAACAATACCATTCAAGATGTATTGATTCGTCGAGCACGTATGCAGGGTAAAAATGCTTGTTGGGTCCCTGGAACCGATCATGCCTCTATTGCAACTGAAGCAAAGGTTGTCGCTATGTTGAAAGAGCAGGGAATTGATAAAAAATCATTATCGCGTGAAGATTTCTTAAAACATGCTTGGGAATGGAAAGAGAAATATGGTGGCATCATCTTAAAACAACTTGAGAAATTAGGTGCCTCATGTGATTGGGAACGCACAAAATTTACAATGGACGCTGATTTATCAGAATCAGTGATTGACACCTTCATCAAGTTCTATAAAGAAGGTTACATTTACCGTGGTGTCCGTATGGTAAACTGGGATCCACAGGGAAAAACAGCTTTATCTGATGAAGAGGTAATCCGTAGAGAGGTCAACCAAAAACTATACTACATCCGTTATCAAATTAAGGATTCAAATGAACAAATCATCATTGCTACGACTCGTCCAGAGACGATCATGGCCGATGCAGCTATCTGTATTAACCCTAATGATGAGCGCTATACACACCTAAAAGGTAAATCAGTTATTATCCCATTAATAAATCGTGAGATTCCAATCATCGAAGATGAATACGTGGATATAGAATTTGGTACAGGTTGCCTTAAAGTAACTCCTGCTCACGATTTGAATGATTATGCTTTAGGTCAAAAACATAACTTAGAAATCATTGATTTATTAAACGATGATGGAACATTAAATGCCAATGCTCAAATTTTAGTTGGTGAAGACCGCTTCATTGCTCGTAAAAAAATTGCGAAACTTTTAGAGGAAGTCAATCAGATCGAAAAAATTGAAGATTATAAATCTCAAGTAGGCTTTTCAGAGCGTACTGATGCTGCTATTGAACCAAAACTTTCCATGCAATGGTGGTGCAAAATGGATAAATTAGCTCAACCTGCATTAGATTATGTTGTAAGCGGAGAAGTAAATTTAATTCCAGACAAGTTTACATCCAGCTACAAGCATTGGATGGAAAATGTAAAAGATTGGTGTATTTCTCGTCAGCTATGGTGGGGTCAACGTATTCCGGCATGGTACAATGAAAAAAACGAATGGGTAGTTGCAAAAACTGAATCTGAGGCAATTCAAGAGTTTAAATCTCAAGGTAAAGTTGCTGGTGCGATCCGTCAGGAGGAAGATGTACTCGATACATGGTTCTCGTCTGGTTTATGGCCTATGTCGGTATTCGACGGGGTTCGCAACCCTGAAAATGAAGAATTCAACTATTACTACCCTACAAATGATTTAGTAACAGCTCCCGAAATTTTATTTTTCTGGGTAGCGCGTATGATGATCATGGGACATGCATATACGGGTAAAGCTCCTTTCAAAAATGTATATCTAACAGGTATCGTTCGTGATAAATTGGGCCGGAAAATGTCCAAATCATTAGGAAATTCTCCTGATCCGATCGAACTGATGGCTCAATACGGCACCGATGGTGTACGCGTAGGTATGCTACTTTCTTCGCCTGCTGGAAATGACTTAATGTTTGATGTCTCTTACTGTGAGCAAGGTCGTAATTTTGCGAATAAAATATGGAATGCATTCCGTTTAGTTAAAGGTTTAGAGACTATAGATGCTCCTGCAACTGAAGCTCAGAAAACTGCGGCAAAATGGTTTGAAAGCAAATTTAATGCTACTTTAATTGAGATCGAAGATCACTTTAATCATTATCGCCTATCCGATGCCCTGATGTCTACTTACAAATTAGTATGGGATGATTTCTGTGCTTGGTATTTAGAGCTTGTAAAACCTGCGTATCAAACTCCTCTTGAAACGGAAACTTTTGAAGTGGTAAAGGGATTTTTCAAACGTATACTTACATTGGTTCATCCTTTTATGCCTTTCTTGTCTGAGGAACTTTGGCATGATGAACTATTTGGAGAACGCGATGCAAAAGATTGTATCATTGTTGCAGAGTATCCAACGGTTGGCGCTATCGATCAAAAAATCATTAAGGAATTTACTTTTGTTCAGCAGATTATTTCTGAAGTTCGAAATATCCGTAATACTAAGCAAATTTCACCTAAAATTGCTTTACCGTTAGCTATCAATGCAACAGAAATTGATTTTACAAACTATCAAGAAAGTATTATCAAGTTGGCTAACATTGAAAAACTAACCTTTGTTCAAGAAAAAGTAGCTGGAGCAGTTAGTTTCTTAGCTGGCAAAGAAGAATGTTATGTTGCGCTTGAAGAAAACATAGATGTAGACGCTGAACGTGAAAGAATCACAAAAGAAATCGATTATTTAAAAGGATTTCTCGTTTCTGTAGACAAAAAATTATCGAATGAGCGTTTTGTTCAAAATGCGAAGCCAGAAATTATTCAAAATGAACAAAACAAGAAAGCTGATGCTGAATCTAAAATTAAAATATTAGAAGATAGCTTAGCTAGTCTTGCTTAAATCATTTCAGAATTAAAAATTTAAGAGGGCCAATTTTCATTAAAATTGGCCCTCTTAAATTTTAGCGTTTCATCCCCATAGCCAATGCTACCCTATATTAAAAATATGTGCGTTTAAAGACGATATAAACAATTAAAATTCAAACGCATAGAACTGAACAATATTTTCATTTATAATGATGTGTAAAAATAATTGCATTCATATCCCTAATTGGAATCAAATTTGTCATCTAATTGATTATGATCATTCCAAAATAAGTATTTTACACAAAAAAACTAGATTGTTAAAAACATGAAAAAAAAAGCACTTCTCTTTCTATTTTCAATTACCTTTTTATTGGTTCGTGCACAGGAACAACCTGCAGCGTATGCTGTCAGTGATGAATACACTTTATGGAATTTTCAGAAAGGTGATACAGCTTATGTATTCGCTGACGTGGCATATGTCCGTGAAAATGCGGATACTAAATCGAAGTTGGTCGATTCTCTACAAGAGGGCGCAATGGTTGTTATTAACAGTGAGGGGTACAATGGAAGTACGATAAGAGGATTTTATGCGCCATGGTATAAAATTAGTTTTATAAAAGACAATGTCAAAAAAGAGGGTTTTATATGGTTAGGTTTACTAGCTCTCAACAGCATACTTAACCAGGAGGGCGAACAGTTCATTTATGGTTTTAAAAAATTCAGATCCTTTACTGAAAATTCACCATCTTATTATGACGCCGAACTCAAAGTTTTTGATCGAGAAAAAAAAGTTATTGCGCGCGCTTCATATCAAGCTGAGGTAAATGATCAAACTGGTACCGAGACTAAGATCTTAGGAGGAATGGGATTAAAAAACATTAAAAATATTCATCGTTCTGCTTTTTTAGGTGAGGCATGTGGAATCGCTACCCAATATTACTATTTTGCATGGACTGGTCAAGAATTGATTCATTTCCCAAGCAAAATGACTGTTTCTGATGCGGGGGTATTCTATTACGATGAAACAATCCTATTCCCCTCCGAACATAAAGGTGATCCCACTATGATCTATAAAAAAATAGTTGAGGGCGAAAATATTGATGACAATTTAGATGAGCCGAATTACAAGGAAACAAAAAGTCAAAAGAAATACACCTGGGATGGAAAAACGTTAAGTGAGCTCATCGAAATGAGGTAAGCAATTGAAAGAAGGAATTTATTCACCTTTTTATAACCTATGTTCGCCGATGCTTCTTCTAGGTTTACCTAAAAAAGACGTGAATAAATTATTGTAGGATTTATCTTTGGCTAAACAAAGAAACAAAAGATATGATCTTAATAGCAGTATTATTACCTTGGCTTTCCTTTTTTTTAAGAGGGAAAATATTTTCTGGAATTTTATGTTTGATTTTGCAATGCACACTTATCGGTTGGTTGCCCGCGGCAATATGGGCAGTAGCTTCACGAGTTGATGGTAAAAATAAATCCAGATTTAATCAGTTTAAGCGTGAGCAACGCTTTTAACATTTCTATCCAATTATTTGGACAATAATGATTATATTTATTGGACATCATTTTAAAAATCAAATCATTATGAGCATTAAAGAAACTTTCTCGATTACAGGTGAAAATCTACTAAAGAAGATTAAAGAACTCATTGCGGATGGAAATGTGACGAAAATCAGCATATCCGATAAATCAGGAAAAGAAATCATGAGTTTCCCTGTTACTGTAGGTGCTATAGGCCTCATCTTTGCCCCTATATTTGCAGCAGTTGGTGCTATGGCGGCTTTATTGACAGAATGCAAAATAACTGTCGAACGACAAGAAAAAGATGATAATGACCAAGACAATCAAAATACATCTCAGAGTATTGAAGTAAAATGATAGACATATGAAAGAGAGCACTTATGATCCTCTCTTTCACATTATGCTTTTTATTAAGAACTAGCTAATAACCGTATCTTTTACTTCTACTTTTACCCAATACTTACTATATTGATCAATCCCAGCTAGATGATCTGGATGTTCTTCATATTTTGTAATTGCTTCCAGATTTTCAAAGGTCAACATGATATGATATGAAAAAGAATTATCGACCACTGGTCTTGGATTAGTTTTAGCGGGTTTACCGATATGGCAAGATTGTACTCCTGGCACTTTTTTCAAAATGTCAAAAAACTTTAAAAAATCCTTATCTTCCTCTGCCGTGATTCCTTCTTTTAACCAGAAATAGACGCTATGAAATATAAATCCGGCATTGAATCCGGCTTGTGTTATTGTTGTTTCATTATTACTTTGTGTATTTAGACATGAAGTCAGTACTGTTCCACCAACGCTCGCTAGCGCTAATGAGCTTAAAAATTTCTTTCTTTCCATTTGTTTTATGTTGATTATCTCGAATATACGTAGAAAAAAAGCAAAAAACCAATCTAAAAGCCAAACTTAAAAATAGAGGTTGTATACTAGAAATAAGGCACTATTTTTGATTAATTTCGACAACATTACAAATACTTCTCCCTATATTTAGTTCTTGGAGAAAAACTGGAATATCCATCCTTCTTTGTAATAAAATTAAATGTAAAATAGTAAATAAGATATAAACATAATCACTTGTTTTACGTTATAATAATAAATTAAGGTTTATATAAAGACTAAAAAATATTTTGAATAAATTTAGCCGTATCGCATTAAAGACCCTTTTATGGATTATTGGATCTGTCATTGGACTCTTACTTCTCATTATTTTTTTGATTCGACTTCCTTCCGTGCAAAATTTTATTGCCGGAAAAGTAGCCACTTATGTTGAGGGCAAAATTGGCACGCCCTTTCATATTGGTCGCATCAATATTGAATTTCCCAAAAAACTTGTTTTAGAGAACATCTATCTGGAAGATCAATCTAGAGATACATTAGTAGCAGGTGAGGCCATCAAAGTGGACATCAATATGATGAAACTACTAAAAAGTACAGTAGAAATCCAGCAACTGGAAGCTACTGGCATTACCGCAAAAATACGCCGGTCTATGCCTGACAGCAGTTTCAATTTTGACTATATCATAAAAGCATTTGCGAGTCCTGAAAGTACCAAAGCAAAAACTGATACTTCTTCTGCTATGGTATTCAATATGGACAAAGTTATCTTTGATCGTTTTCATGTGGTATATGCCGATGACGTAATTGGCACGAGCGCTGACGTCTATTTGAAACATTTTGACACCAGGATCAAGAAATTTGACTTGACAAAAAATATGGCATTTGATATGCCAAAAGTTACTATTGATGGCTTAAGTGCATTAGTCACACAATGGAATCCTACCCAAGAAGGCGATGGCCCTAGTGTTGAAGATTTTGGAATTACTGATTCCACTGCAATTGCCACTTCTTTATTACCTGATATTGGTATTAATACGGCAGACCTGCGAAATATTAATGTTCGATATGAAGATAAAGCGGGAAAACTGAGAACAAGGTTTGCCATTCAAAAGCTATACGCGGATATCAATAGTATTGATCTTAATAAGGAAATTGTTTCAATAAAAAAGATTAATTTAGAAGGATCTGATTCACAGGTGTTTTTTGATAAAATAGCAAAAATAACTAAACCAGCCGCAGATAAAAATACAACAGCATCAGCACCATCCAAGGTTAATTGGATTGTTTCTGTTTCGGACATCAACATCAATAATACCAATGTATGGTATAAAGATGACAATCAAGCACGGATGAAAGGATTTGATTATTTCAATATTAAAATCCCTGCGATCAATACTGCGATGACTGATTTGTATTATAGCGCAGATTCAATTAGCGGATCGCTAAAATCATTAACAGCAAAAGATCACTCCGGTTTCGAAATTAAAAATCTAAAAGGTGATTTTATCTATACCAATACAGGTGCTGAGATCAAAAATCTGTATGCTGCAACTTCTAAAACATTATTACAAGATTATATTAAAATATCTTATCCTTCTTTAGAGGCTATATCGGAAAAACCTGAATTGCTTACTGTCAATGCCAACATTAAAAAGAGTCATGTTGATATGCGCGATATTTATTACTTTGCTCCGTTCTTGGATACGATGGAGATCATGCATCCACTCATGAATAAAAAATTCAATATTGACGGAAAAGTAATGGGAAAACTGAACGATCTCAATATCCCACACTTAGATTTCAGCACATTATCGAATACAAAAGTAATTGCCAGTGCTAGACTCAAGGGTCTTCCTGATGTTGATAAGATGTCTATTGACCTTACGCTCAAAAAATTCACAACTGGCCGATCTGATATTGAACAACTTGTTGCAAAATCATTATTCCCTAAAAATCTTGAACTTCCAAATGCAATAGGGCTTACTGGAACATTTAAAGGTGGAATGCAATCATTCAATACCAACCTATCCTTAGTGACAGAAAAAGGAACAGCTAAAGTAAATGGTAAATTTGATATGGCAAAGCGTGATACGACATACGATGCTTACGTATCTATTAAAGACTTTGACATCGGAAAAATTTTGAAACAAGATTCTGTTTTAGGTATCTTATCATTTGAAGCCAATGTAAAAGGCCATGGATTAGACCCTAAAAAAGCGATAGCGAATGTAGACGGAAAACTAATTCGTCTGGATGCTTTAGGATATCAATACCAGAATATCGATATGAATATGAATGCTAATGCAGGCGATATCGAAGCTTCAATTAATAGTATTGATCCAAATGTCAAATTCAATTTAAATGCTAACGCTAATATGCATGCAAAATATCCGAAAGTCGATTTTGAACTGATGGTCGATAGCATTAATTTACAGAATTTAAAGTTAATGGATGATGACTTCCGTTATCATGGCAAAATGGTCGGAAATTTTGAAACAGCAGACCCTAATTTCCTGAATGGAGAAGCACATATCATCAATTCTTCTATTGCATACAATAATGACCGCTACACTCTTGATAGTATTTCAATTATCGCTCGTTCGGATAGCAGCTCAAATCTTTTAATGTTAAAATCTGCCTTTCTAAATGCCCATTTAGTTGGTAAATATAAATTAATGGAGCTTGGTACAGCAATACAAGACATTGCACACGTTTATTATCAACCTGGAGCTCCGGCAACTATTCCAAAATACGAAGATCAACAATTTGAATTTTCTGCTCAGTTGACCAGAACAAAATTTATAAAGGACTTCTTACCTGATCTGACTGAAATGAAAGACATCACACTTGATGGTATGTTTAATAGTAAGAACAAGTTAATCCAGGCAAAGCTCGATGCACCAAAAATTGTTTATGCAGGCACAGATATTAATAGTGTGACTTTTGATCTGACAACAGTTGACAGCACCATGTATTATTCTGCTTTGATTAACAAAATAAAAGTTAGCAACATCGAATTGATCAATACGGTACTCAGTGGTAAAGTCATTAAAAATAACTTAGATTTTGGCGTTTGGATTAAAGACAAAAAAGATAAAGAACAATACCATTTAGGTGCCCATATGAAAGTAGATCGTGGCAACTTTCTTTTTAGCTTACTAGAAGATGGATTAATGCTAAATTATGACAAATGGAATGTCGATAGTACGAATGTTTTATCCTTTGGTAAAGCGGGTATTCAAGCTCATAATTTCATTCTGGAAAACAAGGGGCAGTTATTGGAAATTAAATCACAGGATAGTGTTCTGAATTCACCTATAGATCTACTTTTTAAAAATTTCAGAATTGAGACCCTCAGTAAAATGATTGCTGCTGATGACATGAATATTGGTGGTGGTATTAATGGACAAGCAACGATTTCACGCCTTGAAAGTAACCCTGTCTTTGTATCAGATATTGGAATTGATAAATTTTACTTAGGGACGGATACAATTGGAAATGTCAATATTAAAGTTAATAATGAAAAAGAAAACACGTATGCAGCCAATGTCAGTATTACTGAAAATGGTAATAACGTCAGTTTAATCGGAGAGTTTATAAGTCCTCCAACCGGAGAAGCTACTTTTGATGCTACGCTCAACATTGCTCCTCTAAAAATGAAGACTATTCAAGCTTTCAGCTTTGGGTACTTAAAAGAATCTAAAGGGGATGTCCAAGGAGAGCTTAAAATATCCGGGACGACTGATAGACCTGTTATCAACGGTGATCTGAATTTTAATGGTGCTGAATTTAATGTTGCTATGCTTAATGCGGCGTTCTTAATTGATAACGAAAAAATTAGTTTTGATAATAGGGGAATCTCTTTATCCAATTTCAACATCAAAGATAAAAAAGGCAATACTGGTGATTTGAATGGTACCATTTTAACTAAAAACTATACAGATTATGACTTTAATTTGAATCTTAAGACTGATAACTTTGAAGTTGTGAATTCGACTCGGGAGGATAATGATCTGTTCTTTGGTAAAATGTACGTTTCTTCTGATCTACGTATAAGAGGCACGTTGGATAAACCTGTTGTCGATGGAAATATCAAAGTTCAAGATAAAACTGATTTTGTATTCATTATGCCAAATGATGACCCTGGCATGGTGGAGCGAAAAGGTGTCGTAGAATTTGTTGATAAAAGTGATACAACAAGAGCAAATGTTTTTGCAAAATTGGATTCACTAACAACAACAAAATTAACAGGAATCGATGTGACGCTGAATCTTCAAACTGACAAGAATGCTAAATTCAAAGTTATTCTTGACGAAGGATCTCAGGACGCCTTAAACATCCAAGGTGAAGCTGAATTAAATGCAGGTATCGATGCGAGTAACAAAATCACCATGTCGGGAACTTATACGGTGGACAAAGGAAGTTATTCGTTTTCTTTTGGGCCTGTGAAACGTGAGTTCTTATTTAAAGAAGGAAGTACAATTACATGGGCAGGAGACCCTCTAGATGCGCGAATGGATATCACTGCAGTATACAAAGTCAAGGCCCCTACCCTTGAATTGGTACAAACTCAACTTGGTGCAGATAACTCTAATCTATACAAACAGCGAGTACCATTTAATGTCAATTTATTAATCACAGAAAAGTTATTCGAGCCTAAACTAGGCTTTGATATTGATCTGGATGAAAATAACGCCATTGCGTCTCAAGATGTGGTGAGTAAAGTCAATAATGCCCTTTCACAAATACGAACAGACCCTTCTGAAATGAATAAGCAGGTTTTCTCATTGATCGTGTTAGGACGCTTTTTGGCTTCTAATCCTTTTGAAAGTTTATCTGGTGGTGGCGGTGTCGAATCTATGGCTCGTAATAGTGTGAGTTCATTACTAACGTCACAGTTAAACCGACTAGCTTCGGATTTAATTAAAGGAGTGGAATTAGATTTTGACTTACAATCCGAGCAGGATTTTACAACTGGAGTTGGGGAAACACGTACCGATTTAAATATTGGTGTTTCAAAAATGCTATTTAACGACCGTTTGAAAATCACTATAGGTTCGAATTTTGAAGTTGAAGGGAATTCAAGACCTGGAGAGCAAGCTGCGAATATTGCCGGAGATATTAGTCTAGATTATCAACTGTCTCAAGATGGTCGCTATTTCGCTCGCGTATATCGGAAAAACCAATATCAAGTAACACTTCAGGGCCAATATGTTGAAACAGGTATTGGATTTATCATCAATATGAGCTACAATAAATTCAGAGAAATTTGGATGAATTCTAAAAAATTAAATGAATATAATACCCGAAGCAAAAATTTCCGTAAACGTTTTGACGTAGAACGTATGGAAACCGACTCCGTTTACAGAGATAGCGTCCGCTTTGCAATTCGAGATAGCATGATGCGTAACGATCCTAAGAAATATAAAGAACGTTACTTGGATAGAAAACAAATCCAGCAAACCAAACCAAGCAATAAGACTGATTCAACGAATCAGAAAACAGATACAATAGGAGAAAAAGTGATTAGAAATGAAGAAAGGGAGAATAATGAAAAATAGCAATCAATTTATAGCTTTTGTTGTATTTATAGGGCTTTTCATTGCTTCTTGTTCGACCACAAAAAATTTAAAAGAGGGTCAGTCCTTATATGTGGATGGCCATGTCGATATTGAATCGGATACGATTTCCAAAGAACATAAAAAGGCCTTAGCTACTCATCTGGAACAGGTATTAATGCCCAAACCCAATAAGACACTTTTTGGATGGCGTTACAAACTAGCTTTCAACAATATGGCTGGTGATTCAGTTGGAAAAAATTTCATTCGCAGACAACTAAAAAAAATGGGTGAAGAACCCGTTTTATTGAGTGATGTAAATAGGGAATATAATGAAAACCTGTTAAGAAATCGACTTGAAAATATTGGTTTCTTTAATGCAGAGGTAAAGTCTGACACTACAATTAAGGATAAAGAAGCGACCATACACTATATTGCGACGACTAATCTGATTTATAAAATAAAATCTGTTACGTTTAATGTAGACAGTACGATACAGCTTGGCCGAGATATACTCCTATCTCGTGATAAGTCTCTTTTAAAGGTTGGTAAGCATTATAGTTTAGATGATATCCTGAATGAACGAGATCGGATTGATAATGAACTTAAAAATATTGGGTACTATTATTTCAGTCCCGACTATATATTGGTGGAAGCAGATAGTACAATTGGAGATAATAAAGTCAATTTATATGTCACTATTAAACCTGAAACACCTGTTATAGCTAAATCACCATCCAAGATAAATAATATATACATCTATCCAAATTATACGGACGAAGGTACAGGATATCAACGTGCTCCACGTAATGCGCAATTATTCGATAGTTCATATTACTTTATAGATCCAAAAAATACCTTTAGAAAACCCGTTATAGCTAACCATATCTTCTTTAAAAAAGGAGATCGTTATAATCGCGGTGCCCATAATAAAACAATCAGTCATCTTGTAAATCTAAATAGCTTCAAATTTGTTAAAAACAACTTCGTTGATAGTAAAGATGTCAAAAACGGACTAGATGTATATTACTATCTTACTCCTCTTCCTAAGAAATCTATTCGTCTCGAATTGTTAGGAAAAATGGCTTCGGTATATAATGGATCCGAACTTAATGTGAACTGGCAATTACGCAATGCCTTTAGAGGTGCCGAACTGTTAAGTCTAAATGTGTTTGGTGGATACGAAACACAGACCGGTGGAAGTGTAAGTCTAAACTCAAGCTATTATCGCTATGGTGCAGATCTTACTTTAACGTTTCCCCGTATTCTTTCGCCTTTCAAAATAAATCCCAGTCGTAGATTTATACCAAAAACCTACATCAAAACGGGATTTGAATTCTTAAATAGAACTCGAGCATATACATTACGATCTCTAAAACTAGACTATGGTTATATCTGGCAGGAATCTGAAGAGAAACAACATGATTTGGGATTATTAGAGATTACATATGTACAGCCCAGCCGTATTTCAGATGAGTATAAAGCCCAGATGGATACGGTACCAACGCTAAAACATGCTATAGAACCACAATTTACTATTGGTCCAAATTATAATTTTACTTTATCCAATATGATGAACAAAAATCTAAAAAACACCTTTTATTTTAAAGGAAATTTAGATTTATCTGGTAATGTATTGGGATTGATAAAAGGTGCCAACTACAATGAGGGTAAAACATTTAAATTATTCAACGCTTATTTTTCTCAATATATTAAGGCAAGTGGTGATGGTAGACATTATTTAAAACTAAGTGAAAATTCACAATTAGCATCGCGAGTCAGTTTAGGTCTAAGTTACTCTTATGGTAACTCCCGTGCTTTACCCTATCTAAAACAGTATTATGTGGGTGGTCCAAACAGTATTCGCGCTTTTGCTGCTCGAGCAATTGGTCCAGGAACTTTAAAACCTCAAAACATTGGGACCAATAAATTCTATGCTGATCAAACTGGAGATATAAAATTGGAAATGAGTACAGAATATCGTGCTAAATTGGCTGGTTTTGTCCATTGGGCGGCATTTATTGATGCTGGTAATGTGTGGCTACAAAACACAGATGATGAAAAGCCCGGAGCAAAATTTAGCAAAGATTTCTTGACTGAATTAGCTGTCGGTGGCGGTTTAGGTTTAAGATTTGACTTTACTTTTCTTATATTAAGAACAGATTTTGCTATTCCATTCCGTATTCCATATTTGGATAAAGGAGAGCGTTGGGTCTTGAAAGATATTGATTTAGGAAGTAGCAGATGGCGCAAGGACAATTTAATGTTTAATCTAGCTATTGGCTATCCATTTTAATAAAAAGGAGAACGAAAGTTCTCCTTTTTATTTCCTGTCATTTTTTATACAACTTAATTGCTTTCCTACTATTTATTGAGTAAATTCAAAGAAAAATTAATGTCTAAGGACCAAAATTAAAAGGCTTATGAAAGTTACAATAGTTGGTGCAGGAGCAGTTGGAGCGACAACTGCAGATAATTTAATCAGAAGAGAGGTTGCTGAAGAAATCATCCTTTTAGATATCAAGGAAGGGTTTGCTGAAGGTAAGGCACAAGATATGTCACAGACTGCTGCTTTATTGGGATTCGACTCAAAAATAATAGGTGTAACGAATGATTATAGTGCAACCGCAGGCTCCACTGTTGCAGTTATCACTTCAGGAATTCCTAGAAAACCGGGCATGACCAGAGAAGAACTAATCGGCACTAATGCAAATATTGTTAAAACAGTAGTTGATAATTTGATAAAACATTCTCCTGAGGTCATTATTATTATTGTTTCAAATCCAATGGATACCATGACATATTTGGCATTAAAAAGCTCTGGTCTTCCAAAAAATAGAATCATAGGTATGGGGGGAACATTGGATTCTGCACGATTTAAATATCAGCTAAGTCAAAAATTAAACGCTTCTGCAAGTGACCTTAATGCAATTGTTGTCGGCGGTCACGGCGATACGACCATGATTCCTCTGATCAAACATGCCACATGGAATAGTATTCCTGTAACTGATTTTTTAACAGAGGAGGAGCAAGAAGAAATTATTCAGAAAACAATGGTAGGCGGTGCAACTTTGACATCCTTAATCGGAACCTCTGCATGGTATGCTCCTGGGGCAGCTACTGCAGCTGTCGTTGAAAGTATCGTTAGAAATCAAAATAAGCTTTTCACAGCAAGTGTATTTTTGGATGGAGAATTTGGATTATCGGATATCAATTTAGGTGTTCCAGTCATCATCAATAAAAATGGATGGGATAAAATTGTACCTTTGAAGCTTTCGGAAGAGGAAAAGCAAAAACTACACAAAAGTGCTGATGCTGTTCGAAACATGAATAATGTACTAAAAGATATTAACGTTTTATAAAAATAATATGCAACTCTTTATTAAAAATATGGTCTGCAATAGATGTAAGATGGCTGTAGAAAATATATTTAAAGAGTTGCATATCCCTTATCATGATCTACAACTAGGTGTTGTTACGTTGGACCATTCACTACAGCCTGAACAACGAAAGAAAGTGAAGGAAAATCTGCATGCTATTGGTTTTGAATTAATCGATGATAAAAACACGCGTCTTATTGAAAAAATAAAATTGCTGATCATCGATTATACACGCTATCCTTATAACTATCTGAATAAAAATTTATCAGATATATTAAGTGATCATTTACATGTTGAATACAGCTCTTTAAGTGCCCTCTTCTCTTCTGTAGCAAGTATCAGTATTGAAAAATATGCAATCTTCCAAAAAATAGAATATATTAAGGAGTTATTAATTTACGATGAACTTTCATTAGCTGAAATCGCTGAAAAACTTAATTATTCAAGCACCGCATATCTCAGCAATCAATTCAAAAAAAACACAGGTTTAACACCAACGCAGTTTAAAAATTTAAATAATCCTACCGCTTTACGGCAAACTTTAGATCAAGTGCATTAATATATCTAAATAAAGATACTTTAACTTTCATGAAGCACATATTTTTTCTATGTTTGGAATATGGCAATCATCCCCTTACAGATTTTACAATTACAGGAGCAAGGCACTCATATTTTAATAGAGGTCACTTTATACGAAACTACCCATTTAATGGTTTTAGATACTGGAGCTTCAAAGACTGTTTTTGATAAAAACCAATTAGAAAAAATTCACACAGACCAATTCCAATTAGAAAGTACCGATACGCTTTCAACAGGTTTGGGCACGAATAACATGGAAAGTTTTTTGATTCATATTCCTCTTTTTAAAATCCATGATTGGAAAATAAAAAATTATAGGGCTGCAGTTCTTGACCTCAGTTCTATTAACTATGCTTACGAACAGATGAATCTACGTCCTGTGATTGGAGTGATCGGAGGAGATATTTTAGCTCCTTATGGCGCAGTGATTGATTACAAAAAGAAAACGCTTAAATTACTCAAGAGAAAGTTAAAACTTAAAGAGCCTTTTATGAATATGCAAACGTAAATATAGATAATAAGATAAAGCAATCAAAACACCTGCTCCACCCATAAAATATAAGACACTACGTAATCCGAAATAGCTTGCTAGAGCCCCTATAAGCAAACTACCTATAGGGAAAATACCTTGAAATGCCATTACATAATAAGAAATTGCTCGTGCTCTATAGATCGGCATCGCATGCGTCTGTATATACGTATTAATACTGGAGTTCTGCATCATCATAGCGAAAGAAACGATCGCCGTATATAAAAGAGCAAGAACTAAAACAGATGAATGCCCGAGTAAAAACAAGGCAGCTCCCATTAACAGTGCTGCGCCCATTACTTGATAGCGCATATTAGTTCCTGATTTTAGCCGTGCCATATTAATCGCTCCTATCATTGCCCCAAGACCAGCTGCACTTTCAAACCATGAAAATGTACCTGCATCGCCATTAAACATTTCTTTTGCTACCGCAGGTAATAAAGAAGTATATGGAATTACTAATAAGCTAGAAAAAGTCATCACTATAATAAGCGAAAAAATATGGGGCGATCGTTTCAAATAGTAAAACCCTTCGACCAAGCCCTGCCAATTACTTCCTTTGCTTAAGCTTGCTGTACTTTCTGTGACATTCATCATCCATAAAGTAATCAAAACAGGGATAAAACTCAGAAAATTACTGCTGAAACACATCATTTCACCGTATGTACTCAATAATATACCACCAATAGCCGGACCAACCATACGCGCGGCATTAAATATAGAAGAATTTAGTGCTATTGCATTAGGCAGATCTTTTCTATTATCTACTAGATGTACCATCAACGATTGTCTTCCCAACACATCGAAAGCGTTGATCACTCCTTGTGCAAATCCCAAAATAGACAACCACAATACTGTTTCCATCTTCAGGTACACTAAAAGTGTTAAGATTCCTGCTTGAATCATTAGACCTATTTGTGTAATAAAAACAAGCTTATACTTTTTATGTTTATCTACAAAGCTTCCAATAAAGGGAGATAATACCAAAGAAGGAAGCAGGGAGATGAAAGATACAAAACCTAACCAGAAAACAGAATCTGTTAACTTATATACTAACCAACTTATAGCAACACGTTGCATCCATGTGCCCATCAATGAGATTGCCTGGCCAATTATATGTAATCTAAAATTTGGATACTGAAGCGAACGAAATATCTGCATATCAATGAATAATAGAAGTAAATGAAAGGAATGATCTAAAATGAACAGTAATGACTAAGCAATATTTGTGCAGTAATTTCATTTCTGCACAAGATTAGTGAATTTTAATCGATAACTTTGCCACTTAATGGTAAATAAACCAAACAATTAACAATCAATTCAATACAAGATGAAATTTTTTATTGACACAGCAAACTTAGAACAAATCAAAGAAGCACAAGATTTAGGTGTATTAGACGGGGTAACAACAAACCCAAGTTTAATGGCTAAAGAAGGAATCAGTGGTGACGAGAATGTAATCAATCATTACAAAGCGATCTGTGCTATCGTAGATGGCGATGTAAGTGCGGAGGTAATTTCTACGAACTACGAAGAAATGATCAAAGAAGGAGAAGCACTTGCAAAGTTAGATGACAAGATTGTTGTTAAAGTTCCTATGATCAAAGATGGTATCAAGGCAATTAAATATTTCAGCAAAAAAGGAATCAAAACAAACTGTACTTTGGTTTTCTCTGCAGGTCAGGCACTCCTAGCTGCAAAAGCTGGAGCTACTTATGTTTCACCTTTCATTGGTCGTTTAGATGATATTTCTACAGATGGTTTAGGACTTATCGAAGAGATCCGTTTAATCTATGATAACTACAGTTTCCCAACACAGATCTTAGCGGCTTCGGTACGTAACAGTGCGCACATTTTAGGTTGTGCTAAGATTGGAGCTGATGTGATGACGGGTCCTTTATCTGCAATCACAGCCTTATTAAAACACCCATTAACAGATAGTGGCCTTGCTACTTTCTTGGCTGACCACGCGAAGGCGGCAGGAAAATAAAATCGATATAAAACGACTTTAAAGAAACGGTCAGAAACGAGTATGAATAACTTGTTTCTGACCGTTTTTTTATATTAGAATAATGATGTATTTTTGTATTATGAGTAAAGAGCAACAACAGGAAAAAACAGTACATGAGCGTGTCGATTTTACAACTTTACTAAAACAATATCAGCTTAAGGTTACACAGCCTAGACTGCGAACTTTAGAAGTTATATCGACTAAGAAATCAGCCATTTCACAACCAGAGCTCGAAAAATTAATCGGTAAAGAAATTGATCGTGTCACCCTCTATCGCGTGTTAGCTTCATTTGAGGAGAAGGGAATATTGCATAAAATTTTTGATTTAAATGGTACAGCTACTTACGCCCTCTGTTCGACCAACTGCTCCGAGCACAATCATCATGACCAACATGTGCACTTTATCTGTAGAAACTGTAACTCCGTATTTTGCATGGATGAAATCACACTTCCAAATTTCAACATTCCGGAAGGTTACAAACTTGAAGCTGTAGCGATAAATGCACTGGGTCTTTGTGATCAATGTCAGGAAAAATAATCAAAAACAAAATTTCACTGAATAAGAAGGAAGGTACCAACATTTCTGAAAACCTTTACTTTGCACGTGCTTCTCATCAATCCTGATGCTAAAGTCCTTTCTTATCGTCAACTAAAATTTAGCGAAAAAAAACCTAACTAATTGACACAGATTATTTTATTAAATTTTAATAAATAAGAATTTGATAAAAACACATTTAGCAAAATATTAAAAATCGAGCAGAACCTGAAAGTATATTGTTTATCAACATTACAAATAATGACTCATTAAGCTATTTAATATTTAATACACTGTTTATCAAAATATTAAATAAGCTAAATAGAATTAAATATACACTTAATTCTATAACCAAAACAAAGAACATTTATATATCCACAATTTCGGATTAATATTTGTATATTGTATGTGATAAGACATCGGGAATAGCCTAAATAGCAATGGTATTATATTGCAAACTACAGTAGCCTTCTCCCCCACTTACAACACGATAAAAGTAAATAAAAACGTATGACGACAAAAAAAGAAAACCCGTACCAAGAGGTTTTAACACAGCTCATCATCGACATCTTCGAGAAGTCAAACAACAAGCCACTCAACTATAAACAAGTCGCATCAAAGCTGAACGTTCACGATTCAGATTCAAAAATAGCAATCGCCAACATTCTGACTGACCATCCAAGAAACAGCCCTTTTTTAGAGGTTGAAAAGGGTAAATTCAAACTTCGTCAACTTAAAGTTTACGTGACTGGAAAAGTCGATATGACTGCTGAAGGATCGGCTTATATTATACCTCAAGACGAATTTGAGAATGATATCTTTGTGGCGCCTAGGAAATTACGTCAAGCACTGCATGGAGATATTGTTAAAGTACATACTTTTGAGAAGAGCAGAGGCCGTAAAAAAGAAGGAGAAGTTGTTGAAATTATACAGCGTGCAAAAACAGATTTCACAGGTATTATCAATCTTTCTCAAAACTTCGCATTCTTTATTGCAGACGATAGAAAGATGTTGCATGATATTTTTATACCGCTTGATAATCTTGAGGGTGCTAAGGATGGAGAAAAGGTGGTAGTCTCTATTATTGACTGGCCACAAGGTGCAAAAAATCCGATTGGCAAAGTCAAGACTATTTTAGGTAAAAAAGGAGAAAACAACACGGAAATGAATGCTATATTGGCAGACTACGGATTTCCATTAAAGTTTCCTAAAAAAGTTGAAGAAGAGGCAAATGCTTTACCAGAGACCTGCTCTAAGGAAGAAATTGCAAAACGCAGGGATTTTAGGGCAATCACCACATTTACAATTGATCCTGCTGATGCAAAAGATTTCGATGATGCAATTTCTTTTCAGCAATTAGAAAATGGGAATTATGAAATCGGAGTCCATATTGCCGATGTTTCGCACTATGTTATTCCAGAGACTGAACTGGACAAAGAAGCATACGAAAGAGGTACTTCAGTATATCTTGTCGATAGGGTAATCCCCATGCTTCCAGAGCGACTTTCCAATGGTGTATGTTCATTACGACCACATGAGGATAAACTTTGTTTCTCAGCGGTCTTTGAGCTTGATGAAAAGGCAAATGTTGTAGAGCAATGGTTTGGAAGAACTATCATTCATTCTGATCGACGCTTTTCTTACGAAGAAGCTCAAGAAGTTATTGAAACAAAAACAGGAGATTTTTCTTCAGAGATACTAAAACTAAATGAACTTGCTTATATTCTTCGTGAGCGCAAATTTAAAAATGGTGCAATTGCATTTGAAAGTGAAGAAGTAAAATTCACGTTGGATGAGAACGGTAAACCAACGGGGGTCTATACCAAAGTAAGAAAAGATGCGCATAAACTCATTGAAGATTTCATGCTTTTAGCCAATAGAAAAGTTGCTGAATATATTGGGAAACAGGGAAAAGGAAAAAATAAATTACCATTTGTTTATCGTTTTCACGATGTCCCGAATCCAGAGACATTAACTACATTTTCTCAATTTGCTGCTCGGTTCGGGCATAAGTTAACGATCAAATCTGACAAAGAAACTGCAAAATCTCTCAATGCTTTAATGACTAAAATTGAAGGCAGTAAAGAGCAAAATATGTTAACATCCTTGGCGATTCGTTCGATGGCAAAAGCGATCTATACGACAAAAGGAACAAGTCACTATGGTCTTTCATTTGATTATTATACGCACTTCACTTCACCTATTCGCCGATATCCTGATGTAATGGTACATAGATTATTAGCATACTATTTAAGTGGAGGTGATAAAATCAATGCCGATCATTATGAAAAAATGTGTGAACACACTTCACAAATGGAGAAGAAGGCAGCAGAAGCCGAACGTGCTTCAATTAAATATAAACAAGCTGAATTTTTACAGGAACAAATCGGGACTGAATATACAGGAATTATCTCTGGTGTAACTGAATGGGGTATGTACGTAGAAATTGAAACCAACAAATGCGAAGGTATGGTTAGATTACGAGACATTAACGACGACTTTTATGTATTAGACGAAAAGAACTTTGCAATCATAGGTCAACGCAAGAAAAAGAAATATCAATTAGGTGACGAAGTACAGATCAAAGTTAAAAAGGTTGATCTTGACAAACGTCAAATCGATTTTACTTTAATCAGTTAAGTCATATTAAAATACAATGGACGCCTCCAATCAAGTAAAACACTTTTTTGGGGGCTTTTCATTTCAAAGAGAAACTAACCATCCAAATGTCTCAACATCTCATCTGTAAAATGCTCAATATGCCTGGTCTGCGTAAATTTAACAGCATTAAAAACTTCTGATTCGCCCTTCGGGATGGATAGTGACTTCCAATTATTCCCTTTCATCATTTTTCCCAACATAACAATTTGTCCTACATGATAGGGATAATGAGCCAATTGTCGATTAATTGCTTCTACCACTGTATGGCCCTGATTACGTATATAAATTAGCTTTCCTAGATCTTCAAATTCCAAACACTTCAAGGTGTTAAATAAATTGTCCCATGCTTCATTCCATTCCCGAAACAACCTATTCTTGTCCTGATCCACCAATTCAAACTCTGCATCACGATTTCTCCATTCTTTTTCACCATCAGAAGTAAGAAAATCTGTAAAACGAGACTTCATATTACCGGATATATGCTGAATAAGTACAGCTACACTATTACTTTCATCATTGTAACGCCAAAATAACTGGCTATCACTTAACTGATTCAAAGTACTATCAACTAAATGCTTATAATACAAAAACAACTTTTGAACATCCTCTAAATAATTCATAACAATCTGATTTACAAAATAAAACAATCTCTCATACACCTTCCAATTATTCTTAAATCTAAGTAGAAAAATTCACTTTTTTTTAGGTAAAACCCAAAAATTGACATTCAATTGAAAAAATAGCCATCATTAATAGTATATATTAAAAGACCATTCGTTTTCCTTGCTCCGGAAAAATAAAATTAACTTTATAAGAATTATTTTCCAGCAATTGCCGTTTAATCGTGTCAACATTATCGGAAACAGGCTTCATATGGGTAACAATAACATTTAAACCTTGTAGCACATCTCTTCCGGTAAAAGTTGCTAGCTTTCCCAATTCTTCATTTAAAAGTAGAGGTGTTAAATGTCCAAAAAGTAATTTTTCTGGTTGTGCATTGGGAAATGAAACTTCAATCATTAAAGCTTTCAATCGTCGTGATTTAATTATGGGTGCTATAGACTGCCATAAATTTTCAAGATTTGTAACCTTTTCCACACGGTCTGCTCCTGTATCTCCTAGGTATACGATAGAACTGTCGCCTATAGTTACTAAAACTGCTGAACTCTTCATCGGGTTCACATGGCTTAAATCAAAAGCCTGAATAGTCATTCCGGTATTTGTTACCGTATCGATCTCGCCAATTTTTAAACGTTTATATTGATATTTCCGTATGGGTAAATCACCTTCATTAGCAAAATTAGCCCATGTATCGTTTATGAAATAATGCGCTTTCAATACATCTATCATTGCTGCTGTTGCGTAAATATTTTTTGCAGCATCTGAGGGAGAATTGATTATCATCCCTGCCAGATGATCAAGATGTCCGTGCGAGATGAAGTACCCTTTGATATAATCTCGCAATACCCTGCCGGCTGGAACCTCAAATGTTTTTAAGGTTATTGCTTTTCGAATTCCAGCATTTATAGTACCGGCATCTAGCGCTAAATACGCATTTGCCTTATACTTACCAATCAAGTATGAAGATAGATTATCTTCATGATCTCCTCCATAAACTCCCAAAGGCACTACTTCAAATGTCTGACTATATACTTTAGAACACAACAGAGTCAGCGTAAGCAGGATGATTTTTTTCATATTGATACTTTCGATTTTGATAAACGATACAAAAATATCATAAAAACATGAACGCAATTTCATGTTTTATGATATTGTCTAAAAAATAAAATGGAACAAAATTTAATAGGTGAAATAAATTATTTTGTTCAGATTTGCAGTTTACAAGTTACTTTAAAAATGAAATTTAGAAATGATATAGGGGCATTACGTGCTTTAGCGGTACTGGCAGTAATTTTTTTTCATTTCAAAGTACCCTATTTTGATGGTGGCTTTAGTGGTGTGGATATTTTTTTCGTCATCTCTGGCTACTTAATAACCCGAATTATTTTAAAGGGCTTTGAGAATAGCAACTTTTCTTTTAAGCAATTCTACACTAAACGTATAACACGCATTATTCCTGCACTTTTGTTTCTTCTTGTAGGTGTGTCTATTATTGGGAGTTTTATATTACTTCCAAAAGACTTACAGCAACTTGGAAATAATGCATTTTTCAGCATAATCTTTAGTTCCAATATTGAATATTATTTAAATAGTGGATATTTTGATGTTGCCTCTCAAAATAACATCATTTTGCACACATGGTCATTATCGGTCGAATGGCAATTTTACCTTTTATACCCTGCCCTCTTATTCCCTTTTAAAAGTCTTTACTCGAACAATAAAATAAGGTTTGTTATCTTTTTCATCTTTTTGATTATCCTGTCATTAGGTCTGAACTTATATTTCAATAATACAGATCAATCCTTCAGTTTTTATATGTTCCCGACGCGGGCATGGGAAATGTTAATTGGGGGACTTGCATTTTTAGGAGAGTCTTATACTCAAAAGTCGATACCCAAGCTCTTCAGAAAAGTAGTTGCAATTACGGGATATGCTATTTTAATTGTTAGTATCTATTTATTTAACGAACAAAATATAAGCTGGCCTTCCTATTATACACTTATTCCTGTCATTGCGACCTTTGGTATCATTATAGCACAGTGCGATTTCAATTTTTTATCCATTAAACCAATACAATGGGTAGCGAAACTATCCTATTCTTTATATCTATGGCATTGGCCAATTTATGTATTCGCCATTTATCTTGGATTGAATCAACCTCTTATTATCATTCCCATCCTCACACTATCTTTACTCTGTGCAAGTATTTCCTATTATTTCATCGAGGCCAATAAGAAATTTGATCAACTACCATTTACAATAGCTGCTACCGCCGCTGTTGGGTTGCTAACAGGAATTATGATGTTATTTCCTTATAATAGATTACAAATAAACAAAGAAATTGATTACCTGACGAACTATAACACCAATTACAGAAAAAACAGACTTGCTTCACAATTCAGAAAAGGTACATGCCATCTGGATATAGACAATACATTTAAGCAATATAATTTTGAAAGCTGTGCCACCATCATTCCAAACAAAAAGAATATTCTTTTACTAGGGGATAGTCATGCGGGTGTTTTCGGACAGAGTTTAAAAGAGCAATTAGAAAAACAAAATATCAATCTTTTACAAGCAACCGTATCCACCACTTATCCACTTTTGGACACCAAAGGGCCAAAGGCATCTTGCGAACTGATCGATTATATGTATCAAAAATTTATACCAGAAAATACGAAAAAAATTGATGAAGTGATACTTGTTGGTTTTTGGGGCTCGCAACAATATCCAGATGAAACCTTAAAAATAAAACTTCAGCAAGTAATTCAATATTTCAAAGAAAATGGTATTCCGCTTAAAATGATCGGACAGACCCCTAGTTATTCTATCATCTTTCCAAATATTTTGGCTCTACAGATAAAAAATAAAAGTGTAAAAGAAGAAAACTACGTTGAATCCCGATCTGCACATATCAACACTTATCTAAAAACCTTTATTCCAGAAGATATTTACATTGATATTTACAATTTACCTGAAATAATTAAATACAATGGTCAAGATCCCTACATGCATGATGACGATCATTTATCGAAATATGGAGCTGATCAAGTTGTTCGTTACTTATTACAAAAAAAACTAATCTAACAGCTAACTCTAAGATTTTCAAGCAAAATGTGGAAAACTAATTGACTGGACATTTCGATTTAACAATAAAATGGTTATCTTTGCGAACTTATAATAATTTAAGAATAAAATTAAATAACAAAATCAGGTAAATGCCTACTATTCAACAATTAGTTAGAAAAGGTAGAGTAGCTCTGGTTGACAAGAGTAAGTCACCAGCGTTGGACTCATGTCCACAGCGAAGAGGTGTATGTACACGTGTATATACTACTACCCCTAAAAAACCAAACTCAGCAATGCGTAAAGTAGCTCGTGTACGTTTAACAAACGGTAAAGAGGTTAACGCTTACATCCCAGGAGAAGGTCACAATTTACAAGAGCACTCAATCGTTTTGATTCGTGGTGGTCGTGTTAAAGATTTACCAGGTGTACGTTACCACATTATCCGTGGTGCATTAGATACTTCAGGTGTAGCAGGTCGTAACCAACGTCGTTCTAAATACGGAACTAAACGTCCTAAACCAGGACAAGCAGCGGCTGCGCCAGCAAAAGGTAAAAAGAAATAATTAAACGGAGGAAAGAAAAATGAGAAAATCAAAACCAAAAAAGAGAATCATTTTACCTGATCCAAAGTTTAACGACACTCAGGTAACACGCTTTGTAAACAATATGATGTACGATGGTAAAAAATCTACAGCATACGAAATTTTTTACAATGCAATTGAATTAGTAGAGCAAAAAACTAGCGAAAGCGGTTTAGAAGCTTGGAAAAAAGCTTTAAACAACGTTATGCCAGCTGTAGAGGTTAAATCTCGTCGTGTTGGTGGTGCTAACTTCCAAGTTCCTATGGAAGTTCGTCCTGAGCGTAAAATTGCTTTGGGTATGAAATGGTTAATTTCATATTCACGCAGACGTGGTGAGAAAACAATGTTTGAAAAATTAGCAGGAGAAATCATTTCAGCTTCTAAAGGTGAAGGTGCTGCTGTTAAGAAGAAAGAAGATACGCACAAAATGGCTGAAGCTAACAAAGCGTTCTCACACTTCAGATTCTAGTTTTGAACTTACACACAAAAATATGATTACACCGATCTTTGGTAAACGTTCATTCTTTTATCAGGATCGGTGTACTTATTTAGACAGAAAAATATTTAGCTCCATCTGGGCTAATGCTTAAAAATATTATGGCAAGAGATTTAAAATTCACTAGAAATATTGGTATCGCTGCTCACATCGATGCTGGTAAAACAACTACAACTGAGCGTATTCTTTACTACTCAGGAGTTAATCATAAACTTGGTGAAGTGCACGAAGGTGCTTCAACAATGGACTGGATGGAGCAAGAGGCTGAGCGTGGTATCACGATTACTTCTGCAGCTACTACAGTTTTCTGGCAGTACCGTGGTAACAAATACCAAGTAAACGTTATCGATACTCCAGGTCACGTAGATTTTACGGTTGAAGTAAACCGTTCATTACGTGTATTAGACGGATTAGTATTCTTATTTTCTGCAGTTGATGGTGTTGAGCCTCAATCAGAAACTAACTGGAGATTAGCTGATAACTATGCCGTTCCACGTATCGGTTTCGTTAACAAAATGGACCGTTCTGGTGCTGATTTCTTAAAAGTTGTTGGTCAAGTAAAATCAATGTTAGGTTCTGAAGCAGTTGCTTTGCAATTACCTATCGGCGCTGAAGACACTTTTACTGGTGTTGTTGATTTAATTAACAACCGTGGTATTGTTTGGAACGAGCATGATAAAGGTATGACGTTTACAGAAGTTCCTATTCCAGAAGATATGTTGGAAGAGGTTGCTGAATACCGTGAGCGTTTATTAGAAGCTGTTGCGGGTTATGATGAATCTTTGATGGAAAAATTCTTCGAAGATCCTAATTCATTAACTGAGCGTGAAATCTTAAATGCTTTACGTGCAGCAGTATTGGATAACTCTATCGTTCCTATGGTTTGTGGTTCATCTTTCAAAAACAAAGGTGTTCAAACTATGTTGGATTTAGTAATGGAATTATTGCCTTCTCCAATGGATTCAGAAGGTGTTAAAGGTACTCATCCAGATACAGGTGAAGAATTATTACGTAAACCAGATGTTAACGAGCCTTTCGCAGCATTAGGTTTCAAAATTGCAACTGACCCTTTCGTAGGTCGTTTGTGTTTCATCCGTGCTTATTCAGGTAAGTTAGATGCAGGTTCTTATGTATTGAACACTCGTTCAGGTAACAAAGAGCGTATCTCTCGTATCTTCCAAATGCACGCTAACAAACAAAACCCTATCCCTTTCATCGAGGCTGGTGATATTGGTGCTGTTGTTGGTTTCAAAGACATCAAAACTGGTGATACTTTATGTGATGAAAAACACCCTATCGTGTTAGAGTCAATGAACTTCCCAGAGCCAGTTATCGGATTAGCGATTGAGCCTAAAACTCAAGCTGACATCGATAGATTAGGTATTGGTCTTGGTAAATTAGCTGAAGAAGATCCTACATTCGTAGTAAAAACTGACGAAGAAACTGGTCAAACAGTTATCTCTGGTATGGGTGAGCTTCACTTAGAGATCTTGATCGATCGTTTGAAACGTGAGTTCAAAGTTGAGGTTAACCAAGGTGCTCCTCAAGTATCGTACAAAGAGTCTATCAATGGAACTACAGAACACCGTGAGGTATTCAAAAAACAATCAGGTGGTCGTGGTAAATTTGCGGACATTAAAGTTGTTATTTCTCCAGCTGATGCTGACTACGATTTAACTAAATCTCCTCTTCAATTCGTAAATGAAATTGTTGGTGGTAAAATTCCAAAAGAATTTATCCCTTCAGTTCAAAAAGGATTTGAAACTTCAATGAAAAATGGTGTATTAGCAGGATTCCCATTATCAGGAATGAAAGTTCGTTTGATTGATGGTTCATTCCACGCTGTCGATTCAGATTCATTATCGTTTGAATTAGCTGCTCGTTCAGCATACCGTGAAGCATTGCCAAAATGTTCTCCTGTCTTAATGGAACCAATTATGAAAATAGAGGTTTTAACACCAGAAGAAAACATGGGTGATGTAATGGGTGACTTAAACCGTCGTCGTGGTTTAATGCAAGGTTTAGATAGCCGTAATGGTGCTCAAGTAATTAAAGCATTAGTTCCACTTTCGGAAATGTTTGGTTACGTAACACAATTGCGTACTATCACTTCAGGTCGTGCAACTTCTACTATGGAATTTGATCACTTCGAAGAAGCTCCACGTAACGTAACTGAAGAAGTTGTTGCAAAAGCAAAAGGTAAATTAAAAGGAGAATAATCCTTTCTAATATAAAGTAAACCGATCTCCTGTTGATAATAGCTCTAACGGGAGATCATTTTAAACAAAAACAAAAATGAGCCAAAGAATCAGAATCAAATTGAAATCATACGATTACAATTTAGTTGACAAATCAGCTGAGAAAATCGTAAAAACAGTAAAACCTACAGGTGCAGTTGTTAGTGGTCCTATTCCATTACCTACTGAGAAAAAAATCTATACAGTTTTACGTTCTCCACACGTTAACAAAAAAGCGCGTGAGCAATTCCAATTATGTTCATACAAGAGATTGTTAGATATTTATTCATCTAACTCTAAAACTGTTGATGCATTGATGAAACTTGAATTACCTTCAGGTGTTGAAGTAGAAATCAAAGTGTGATAGAATTGCACTGATTGAAAACAAGAAAGGCTTCTAATGTTAAATTAGAAGCCTTTTTTATATGCTGCTTTTTACTACTTATGGCGCCTTGTAATGAATAATTTATATAATTCCTAACATAGGTGTGACTTAAAAAAAAACAAGCTTTAAGCTCAAATACAGTATTTAAATCACAATGACTTTTAAGTCAATTCCTAATCATGGCTTTACGCTGAAATACTCCAAAAAACTAATTTATTGTTACTTCTTAGAACTTATTGTATTACGTATAGTGGAATAAGTATCTCCTTTATGATCTTCTTCTCCAAGCAAGTAGCCCCATGGCTTCAATTCTTTTACACGGTCCATCACAATTTTGCAGATAGCTAAT
Source organism: Sphingobacterium sp. JUb20 (assembly GCF_004342035.1). NCBI lineage: Bacteria > Pseudomonadati > Bacteroidota > Sphingobacteriia > Sphingobacteriales > Sphingobacteriaceae > Sphingobacterium > Sphingobacterium sp. JUb20. Next base: position 101,712 of record NZ_SLYV01000006.1, read on the forward strand.
ATAGGAATTGCTAAGAACATACCTGAAATCCCCCATATCAACTCTCCTACGATTATCGCCATCATCGCAAATAAAGAATTTACTTTTACTTTTGAGCCAACTACCTTTGGAACAATAAAATTACTATCAATAAGATGTATAATAATAAGTGCTCCAGTCACAATCAGTACATGTGTAAAGGAGGTCGTCGCAAAAGTAAGTAATGCAATTACTAACATAGACGTGAAAATACCAATATAGGGAAGCACATTAAACACGCCCGTGATAATAGCTAACAGTAAACTATATTTCACTCCAATGATACTCAAAGCTGCAAATACCAATGTAGACACGATCAGCATCTGTAGCAATAAACCAATCAAATATTTTTTTACTACATACTGCACTTGGCCAACGACATCCATAACGATATTGTGATGTTCTTGATGATTTAACAATAACAGAAATCGCACGATGTGACTACGATAGATAAGTAGAAAGAAAGTATAAAGGAAAGTAAACACAAACAGTATCAAGAGAGAAGATAAAGATAACAAAGCTGTTCCCAGTAAGAGCGTACCGCTATCAAGTGACTTAGTTGCCGTCTTATTAAGGATATCCATTTGTTCGTTATGCATAACGCCAAAGCGATCCGTAACCCAGATCTGCACATTATGAAATCCCACTAATATTTGTTCCTTAAAAGCTGGCCAATCTTCCTTAATCATCGATAATTGTGAAGCAAGCATGTAAAATCCAAATCCTAAAAGGCCAAAAAAAAGTAGAACGGTAATAATTCCAGCAAGAGTGCGAGGAAATTTCAATTTTCTCTCAAAAAAATTACTTACGGGAACGAGCAACAATGCTAAAAGCAGCCCTAGTATAAAGGGGACTAATATTGTATCCCCTATCTTTGCGAGATAACCTAAAATAACAATGGAAATTAGCGTACAAGCTAATTTGACGTAAAATGGTAAGCCCAGGAATTTTGTCATAGTATCATCTAATTGTAATTGTCAAACAATACTACTAATGTAAAGTTTTAGTTGACAATAAAAAACCCCTGCTCAAAAAGCAAGGGTTTAATTTTAAAAGATTTAATTAGAATCTTAATCCTTTTAATTAAATTCCGAATCCGAGGCCTATTGACCAAACACGGTTTTTAACATCTCCTTTTCCAATAAATTTAGATCCAGCAATGTTAGTTAAACCTAAGCCATAACCTGCATTAATAGATATTCCACTACCCAATTGATATCCTGCTAAAAAATTCACACCAAAGTCTGTACCTTTAAGAGTTTCATCTTTACCAAATTTGAAATCATCGCTAACAGATGTACTTCCACTTCCTGATTTAGCTTCATATTTATTTTTTCCGCTTAAACCAAATGATACATATGGACCAGCTCCAACAAAGAATTTACCTTCTCCAGCAGTTGGGAATTTCAATACAAAATTCACTGGTACTTCTAACCACATTGTATTTTGTTTCACTTCATAAGTATTTTCACCAATTTTATAATCTGCAAACTTAGCTCCTTTTCCTTGTAAAGAAACTCCTGGTTGAATATAAAAGTTGCTCGTAACAGGTGCATCTAAATAACCAGTAACATGAAAGTTAACAGTGGATTTTGAATCAGAAAGGTCACTTCCTCCGTAACTGTAAGAAGGAAGATTGACACCTGCTTTAACTCCGTATCCTAATCCTCCTTGTGCATATGCACCAACAGAAAGTAATACTGCTGCAGTAGTTGATAATAATAATTTTTTCATCGCTCTATTATGTTATTAGTGTTTTCACAAACAATGCAAGTTACACGCCAAATGGATAAACCACTAATATTCAGACACATATCAAAAAAACAAAAGTCAAGATTACTGTACAATAAAATAGACAAGGACCTGTTTCTTGCTACAGTCTTTCTGAAACACGGAGTATCAAAAAAAAATACAAAAAACAAAACAGCTTGATAATGATTATTTTAAAAAATAATTGCACAATAGTCTTTTTTAATCCAAATATTAATTTTACTTTTGCATTCCCCTAGGGGAACAAATAGGGTCGGATGGCCGAGTGGCTAGGCTGAGGTCTGCAAAACCTCCTACAGCGGTTCGAATCCGCTTCCGACCTCGTTTTATTGAACAATAAAAAAATTTATCAAAATGGGAGTTACACGTTTAAAAAGAAAAGATAGAAGAAATAAAACTACTTCACGTGTTGAAGTTCAGTTCTTAAGTTTAGGTAGTAATGTTGAACTTGGTTCAAGATCTAAAATGAAGAAATCAAATCAAATCGTTAAAAACGATGCTATCTTAAACCAATTAGTTTTAGAAGCTAAATAGGTTAAAAAATATTAAGAACAATAGCGTTGTAAATTACAACGCTATTGTTTTTTAAGGATGTCTACCAATTGGTGGACTTTTTCTTTTGATGTACGATAGATCGGTTCATTCATACCTTCCACTTCACTTCTATCATAAGACATTTGTGAAAAAACTGTTTCTTTCGCGGAACTATGTATAGCAGTCGTTCCAGTTGTCTTTAAGATCATTTCAATATTATTACTATCCACTCCTGCACCAGGCATAATAACAATTTTTCCTTCCGCATATTTGACCAATTCTTTAAGTAATTCAACTCCATCCACGGCTTTATTCTGCAATCCTGAGGTCAATAAACGATCAATTCCCAATTCGATTAAAATAGCTAACGAAGACAGTGGATCGGCGCACTTATCAAATGCGCGATGAAAGGTTACATGCATAGGTCTTGCAGCATCGACAAGGGCTTTCGTTCGTTCAATATCAACTGTTGCATCGCTCTTCATTACTCCTATCACCACACCATCACAGCCAGCCTCTTTACAAAACTGTACATCAGCCATCATCTCATCAAACTCTAAATCGGAATAAACAAAATCACCTCCTCTTGGACGTATGAGGACATGTATTCCAATATCGATCAACTTTCTTGCTTGAACGATCTGACCGTAAGAAGGTGTGATGCCGCCATTTTCCAAATTTTGACAAAATTCGATTCGCGTAGCCCCACCTTGCGCAGCAAACAATGCAGATTGAGGTGAATTGGAACAAATTTCCAATTGATACCCGTTTATAGTGATTTCTTTTCCCATTAATTTAATATACAATAATCTTTTCTGAAGTTTTCGAATAAAAAGGGAGAAAGATCAATTTGAACTTCCTCCCTTCTATATTAAGTACAAAATCCCAATTATACTCAACCATTAGGTAGATGTAGAGTCCTGTAACAGCCTCTAATCTTATTTACCTAACAAAGGTACAATAAACTAATAATATACACTAAAACTTCTTTAAACTAGCTGTATGGGTGATATAAAAAGCTCGATGCAAAACAAAAAAACTTTATTTCGTTTTTTTTGTTTTACACTATTGTAATTTAAAATGATCAAAATTTTAATTATATTCATACAAAAAGGGGTATTATGTCAATCGTATCAAAAGATTTTGAAATTCAAGAAAATCTCATTGTACTCATTGAAGATCTTGAAAGCACGATTTATGATCTTAATCATCGTCTTGCTGGTTACGGCCAGCTCTATAATAAGGCACGTAACCAAACGAATGACTCTAGCGTAGCATATGAAGAAATTGCAGATCAAATTGGTGAAAAGCATCATATTTTATATCACAAGATGAAATCGCTTAATCATTTGCTCGAAATAATTAATGACTATCGTGACAGCAATGGTATTTTTCAGGACCATAATGATCTAATAATACAAATACAGGATATTATGCTTACTCATGCTGAAAAAGAGTCTTATGAGGAAGCTGCGACTATCAAAAAATGGTATGACCGACTCCATTCAGCTGTCGACGTTAAGTAAAGCTCCTTGAACTTTATTTGTAGCCTGTTAATCTTACTTTTGTACCTTTGCAAAAAGATTTACATGAAAAAACCCCCTGTACAAATAGATTTACATGCTGAAGCCTTTCTATACGACTGGCAGGATTATACACCAGATGAATTAGCCAATGAGTCTCTCATCTACATGCGCGATATGTTGGATGCTGCAATATATTGGGATATGCCTGAAATAAAATTTGTACATGGAAAAGGTAAAGGAATTCTGAAAAAAATGGTCTATGATGAGCTGATGATTTATAAAAATCAAAGAGCAATTTCCCATTTTCATCCTGCTTATCATAATGATGATATTGTCGTAGTTGTTATTGGACTTTAATTCCTAAGTCTTTCCTAATTTCGGAATTAACTTTGTTAGCTAATTAAAAGATATGAAAATATTACTAATCGAAGATGAAGTTGCCTTGAGCCAGGTTATCATGCAATCTTTAGAAGCTGAAAAATACCTTGTTGAACAAGCTTTTGATTACAATAGCGCATTAGAGAAAATATCAATTTATTCATATGATTGTATTTTACTCGATATCATGTTACCCGGAGGTTCTGGATTGCAACTCTTAGAAAAGATTAAAGAAATTGGAAAAGAAGAATCGATCATCATCCTGTCGGCCAAAGATTCTGTAGACGATAAAGTAAAAGGTTTAGAGCTAGGTGCTGATGACTATTTAGCCAAACCTTTTCATTTGGCAGAATTACATGCACGGATCAAATCGATTATTCGCAGAAAGAATCAACATGGTGATGATATCATTACGTATAAAAATATTGCAGTAAACACAACAGACAGAAGCATACAGATTAACAACAAACCGGTGATTCTCAACCGGAAAGAGTTTGATTTACTCTATTATTTTATTATCAGGCCAACTAAGCTTATTCAAAAAAATAGCTTAGCAGAGTCAATTTGGGGTGATCATATTGATCAGGTTGACAGTTTAGACTTTATTTATTCACAAATAAAAAATTTAAGAAAAAAATTAAAAGATAATCATGCTGATATCGATATCCAGGCTGTTTATGGTATAGGATACAAATTGATCTAATGACCCACAAGGCAATAATGGCCAAGATCTAAAAAGATATTCACGATTGTTTGAAGAGCTTCAAAAACTGGTGAAGTGATCTTTATATTGCCACTAACTACTATTACCATTATTTAAAACCAGATATTTTAATGAAAAAGTCGCTCAAGAATTACACTATAAGATACATTACAATCATGATTTTGATTGTAATTGCGGTGTGGGCAACATTATTTTATGCATACATCACAGAAGAAGTGTATGATAATGTAGACGACGGCTTAAAGAATCAAAAAATTGAAATTATTCGTGCTGCATACCAAGATGAATCTATTCTAAAAACGGATACATTTGGTATTAATCAGTTTAAAATCACCAAATCTGATGTGCAAGTAAACAAGGATGAAAAAAATATTTTCAAAAACGATCTCATATATATGCCATATGATGAGGATATGGAGCCTTATCGAATTTTAAATACTTACTTCTATGGTAAGGACAAACAGCTGTATCAATTGGAAATTCGAACTTCAACCGTAGAAGAAGATGAACTAAAATATGATCTGGCAACTGCTTTGATAATACTATACATCTTGATTATTGTGAGTATATTTTTACTCAACACCCTTGTATTTCACCGTGCTTTTAAGCCTTTTTATCAAATTCTTGACAAGTTAGAGCGCTACCAGTTTGGGAAAATAAAAACAGTTGTACCGATCACCAGTAATGTTAGCGAATTTATTCTATTGGATACCGAAATCGATAAAATGCTTGATCGCAATGAAAAAATATTCCAGCAACAAAAACTGTTTATTGAAAATGCTTCCCATGAGTTACAGACGCCTTTAGCGATCAGTAGTAATAAACTAGAATTACTGCTAGAAGATGAACAACTGGCAGAGCATCATTTAATCACGATCAGTGAAACTAAAGAAGCTTTAGAACGTATGATTAAATTAAATAAGGCATTACTTATGCTATCTCGCATTGAAAACAATCAATTTGATGCTACGCAAACAGTGGATTTTAATAGCGTAATTCACGAAGCGTGTGAAGAGTTAGCAGACTTGATTGAATTTAGGGGAATCACTTTAGAAGTTCTTGAACATGGAAAGTTCTCCACTGATTTCAATGTGGATCTGGTAAAGATATTAATTTCCAATTTACTCCGTAATGCTATCAACTATAATAAATCAAAAAATGGATTTATAAAAATCGATATTCATAAGGATTTCTTTACAATTGCAAATTCAGGCAAAAACACTGCACTACAAGCAGAAAATATTTTTGATCGATTTCACAAAGAAAATACTGCAATCAATTCAAATGGATTAGGTCTTTCTATAGTTAAAACAATCATAGAGACAAATAAGACCATCAGCATAAATTACTCATACTTAAATAATTTTCATATTTTTAAGATACAAAAGCTCTAATTCCTAATTCTTTACCAAATTGTATGGGAACTTTGTTATATAAATAAATAGGAGGATATATTATGAACAAAATTAAAACAATGGCGATCGTTGCTTTAGTAGCATTATCGACAGTTAGTTATGCACAAAAAAAGGTGATTAACAGCAATCAATTACCTGCAAATGCACAAACATTTATTAAAAACAATTTTGCCAGCAATCAGATCACAAGTACAATTGAAGAAAAAGAAAATCTACTTTCAAAAGAATACCAAGTGATTTTAAATAATGGTACAAAAATAGAATTTGATAAATCAGGAAATTGGGAAGAAGTAGATGGTCACAATAACGCTATTCCTTTAAAATTTGTACCAAAATCAATTCAAAATTATGTTACAAAAAGTTTTCCTAATACCCACATTGTAAAAATCAAAAAGTCAAGCCGTAAATTTGAAGTTGAAATTTCAAATGGTCTTGAATTGGAGTTTAATAAAAAAGGGCAGTTTACTAAAATAGATGATTAATAGAATTAAAATATGAAAAAACTAATTTTAACATTTACAGCCTTACTTGCTCTTGCATTCATCGTGGTATCATGTGACAAAGATGATGATCATGAAGTCCCTGCTACATCTTTACCAGCATCAGCATCCACATTTCTTAACACCTTCTTCAAAGATGTAACTATTCGAAAAGTTGAGAAACAAACTCCTACTGCAACAAATAAAACAGCTTACAGTGTGGAGTTAGCCAATGGAATCGAAGTTGATTTTGATCAAGAAGGTAATTGGAAAGAAGTAGAATCTGACAATGATACCGCTATTCCAACGGGTTTTATCTCAACTACTATAGTCAGCTACGTGGATACAAATTATAAAACTGCACAAATCAGCGCCATCGATAAAGTTACTGCTGGATTTGAAGTCGAACTGACAAATGATATCGATTTATTGTTCGATCCAAGTGGTCAATTTGTAAAAATCATCTTATAAAATTAAAAGCCTCCTTCAGTAGAAAGAGGCTTTTTTATTTGTATTGTTATTATTTCTTAGCTGGTGTGATCTTTATTTTTCTAAATTCAACCGGAGCATGATCTCCTTGTAAATATATAGGTCCTGGTTCACCTTCTTTACTATCTAACGCACCACCTGTTATTCCTGGTATTTCTTGATTATTAATAATCGTCTTACCATTTGCGACAATAGTCACCAATCTTCCAACCAATGTAACCTCATACTTCTGCCATTGATCTGGTCCTAATGTAGCCATTTCATTTGGAGCTAGAAAGCCATAGATACCGCCAAAATAGAGACTTCCTGGATGTTGATCCTTTGGACTGTCTTCAATTTGCAATTCGTATCTTCCTCTTAAATAAATACCAGAATTACCACCGGTTGTATATCGAAATTCTGCTTCTAATTTAAAATCTTCAAATTTTTGATCTGTTACCAAATTAGCACCCGCCTTTGCATTCGTCAAGATCCCCTCTTTTACCGACCAGTTATTCTCGCCACCAATCGTTTTCCAACCTGTCAAATCTTTACCATTAAAAAGCTCAATAGCCTCTCCCCATTGAACAGTTCCTGTACGATTTAAATAAGGTGCTTTTTCACCTGTAAAGTTATAGCTAACACCTTTATTAGTCGTCACGGTCCCTTTAATACCCGTAGCCGTCAATTCACCTGCAATCACAAAATCACCTTCTCCACCTTCCCATTGTGGCGGAATAGCAAATGAAAATTTTCCATCCTCAAGTTTAACATGAGAAACAGGGCGAGCACTGCCACTGTCACCAACATAACTTCCTACCAATGTGTTAAATCCAGATAGTTTTACTTCAATCCAAGATGGTACTACTTTTCCATCTTTATCCACATTCAAATCCCAACGACCGATCAAATCTTTAGCTCTTTCAGGTACGACTTGTTTTGCAGGATTATGTTCTACTTCTGTTTCTTTTTTTTGATCTGTCGTTTGACATGAACTTACACTTGCTCCCAATAAACAAAAGAGAACACTATATTTTAAATGATTTCTTAACATTTTTTAAAGAATTGTAACAAAGATTTAGATTTTTTATTATAGTTATCAAAACGAATATACTAAAAATATCAATTATTGAATCTAGTAACTCCGAATCAACACAAAAAAATTACGAATACAGGCTTGGATATAATAAGAAATACTCTTCCTAAACTAGAAATCGCGCATCTATCGCTAAAACAAAAAAATTACGTTACATATAGTTTTTATCAAATGTTAAAATTAATACCACTTTTAGTAAAGATATTTGTATCAGTAATTTATATATGGAAACAATATGAAAACAATACTGAGTACAAAAACAATAATCCGATTAATCACCATCTGGATTATTGTCATCGGTTTAATGCTATTTGATCAACAGATTTTTAAAACAACATTTTCTCCTGTATCGGCAATCACCATATTTATCATTCTTTTGGCTACAATTTTAACCGCTTCTTTTGGTGTTGTAAAAGAAGCGGACGAGCTTGCACATAAGTTAGGAGAACCTTTTGGTACACTTATTCTTACACTTTCAATCGTTACGATCGAAGTGGTTTTGATTGCTGCTGTTATGCTTGGTCCAGCAGAATCTCCAACAATCGGAAAGGATTCAATCTTTTCTGTCATGATGATTATCATGAATCTTGTGGTAGGACTTTGCATTTTACTTGGAAGTGCCAAATATAAAGAACAAGAATATAATGCTCAGGGAACACTGTCTTATTTTTCAATGATTGTAATACTTGGAGCAACTTCATTATTACTTCCTAATTTTATTCAAGGAGCAGGCAATGGCGCATTTACGACTTTACAAGCGATATTCATTTCAACTTTAATTATACTTGTATACATCGCATTTCTTTACTATCAATTAAAAGGATATAGTCACTTATACATACAACCGGCAAAAGGAAATCTTGAAATCCAATATCCTAGCCAGATACAAAATTCTGTTAATAAAGATGCCCCAAAATCTCAGGATAAAAAGGAAATATGGATTCGTTCAGCCCTTCTTATTTTAATGATTCTACCAATAGTATTGCTATCACATCAAATGGCAGTGGTGGTTGATTATGGTATTGTTACCGCAAAACTTCCAATAGCATTGGGTGGTATTCTTATTGCTATCATTGTATTTACCCCGGAATCTATTACAGCGGTTAAAGCAGCTCGTAATAACGAATTTCAAAGAAGTATCAACTTATGTCATGGTGCTTTTGTTTCGACTGTAGGTTTAACGGTTCCCGCTGTACTGCTAGTAGGATTACTAAAAGGAAAATTAGTTCTATTTGGATTAACTGGTACAGAAACTGTTTTATTTACAATGACACTCTTACTAAGCTTGATCAGCTTTTTAGGGAAAAGAACTACTCCTATTTTAGGTATTATTCATTTGGCTCTATTTGCTGTGTACATGATGCTGGTATTTAATCCATAAGCTGTTTGAATTTCGTCATCTTATCGCCATATAAAAAAGCGCACCTATGAAGTGCGCTTTTTTTATGAACCTTAAAAAAACCAACGATCTACATTATATATTGGTCGACCTAAGAATGATTAACTACATCTCCCATTAAGGGATCAGTCTTACTTGGCATCCCATTTTCAATATGCCCAGCAAATACAAAACAAAATTCTGGATCTTCTTTACAAGTTATCTCAAGATCATACCATCCATGGCTTTTGCTGAAGTCAAGTATTTTGGTACCTGAAAAAGATTGATCTAGCGAAAAAGGCTCAAAGCAATCATAATTCCCATCTTTAATCAAATAACTGTGTCCTTTATTAATCTTTTTCAGTTCCAATGCTATCGTGTTTTTTTTGTGATATTGTTTAACGATGATGGCATGTGGCTTTTCTTTATGCAATTTGAACATTCTGAAAAAGCCGTTAGGACCATGTAGCTCCATTTCGATACTATCGCCCTTTAATTGATCCATATGCCAAGCATACCTCAAAGGTTCATTTTCTTTAACCGCAAAATTCCAAACCTGACCTGCACCTACTTTTCCATAAGCCATTTGGGATCTAACCTGAAAAGGAACTCCAATTTTTTTCTTCGATTTAACAGGAACTTTAGTTTCAAAAGTAATTTCAAAACTATTATGTTTCAACTCTGCATTGACTTCCAATGCATATGGCAATGCACATGCTTGTTTGATACCTTTCTCCTGTATAGCTTTTATTGAAGTTGGTAAACCTTTTTTACGAATTTGATCCAATTCTGAAGGTGCGATCTGTACAAATTCTGTTGGTAATTTCTTTGCACGTGCACTATAAATACGCTCCACATACTGATCCCGATTAACAGGAACTAAAGAATCAAGGGAAGTATCTGTTACTTTACGAAATACAGAATTTAAATCTCCACATACCAATCTTCTCCATGAGGAAATATTTGTTTCTTTGATATCTTTTCCTGTTTTCTGGAGTAGAAATTGTTCCAAGAACTGTAAACAAGAGGTATGATCGAAAACTTCCGAATTTACCCATCCGCCTTTAGACCAAGGTGAAGCAATCACTAATGGAACTCGAAACCCTAATCCTATCGGGCTTTCCAGTTCCGAATCGGTTTTCCCTGTTCTTCTCCGCTCCTGTTCTTTAGTAACATATTCATCTGCCGTATGGATACCTACAGCAGTCTTTCCGGAATCTTTATTACCTTCCAAAGGTGGGACAAATGGAGAAATATGATCGAAATATCCATCATTTTCATCATACGTCAATATAAAGATTGTTTTTTTCCAGACCTCAGGATCCTTTGTCAAAATATCTAATGCTTCCGAAACATACCAAGCTCCATACCAAGGCGACCCAGGGTGGTCAGAAAAACGACATGGGGCTACCAACCACGACACTGTAGGTAAGTTCTTCTCTTTAACATCTTTACGAAATTGATAAAACACATCTCCAGCAGGTACATCAACTTCCTGCTTACCCTGGCTATCTTCGTAAACCAATTTTTCTACCCGATGATAATCAGGATCACCAATATTAGTTACAAAAGCTTTTTTATGAATGGCCTGATGTAGATCGGATAACTTTTCGAAATTCTGTTTTGAAAAGCGCTGTAAATCTTGTTTTAGATCTTCAATTTGCTTTTTTAACTTAGATTCTTCGACTGAGTCTTTTAAACCGATTACATCTTTTTCTAGCTGTTTCAATTTGTATTCCATCCAGGTACGGTGCGCAGGGTGATAGCGGACACCATATTGTTTGTGAAATTCCAGATTATTATCTGTAAAGTTGGCCAACCAGTCTTCTTCCTCACCTTCAAATCCGACAGGGATACTCAGTTCGTTTTGATATACCTTCCAAGATACTCCAGATTCTTCTAACCGTTCAGGATAAGATTTCCAACTTACATCTTTGTAATTGATTTGGCCATTATCCACATGGGCGGTTGATTCAGGGTCACGTGGATTTTCGCGCACTGTTCCTGTCCAAAAATAGGAGCGATTAGCGCTTGTACCTGTCAGAGAAGAGCAAAAATGTTGATCACAGACAGTAAAAGCATCGGCAAATGCATAATAGAAAGGTAAATCTGCCCGATTATAATAGCCCATCGTAAGCGGCATAGCTTTATAATCTTTAATACCTGAACTTTTTGCTTCCAGCCAATTGTCCATCCGGCCATCATTACGCGCGGCTACCATATCTCGCCAACCATGTGGCAAAGAACCCATCCAAGTGGATTTACTATTAACAATATCTAAATGAAAAGGTGCAAAATATTCTCCTTTTTTATTTCCTTGTATCCAAACAGGAAGACCGTTAGGTAGTTTTAGTGCTCGAGGGTCATTAAAACCGCGCACCCCTTTGAGTGTACCAAAGCAATGATCAAATGAGCGGTTCTCTTGCATTAAAAAGACAATATGCTCTGCGTCCATATAGGTCGATCCCAACGGTGCTTCAATAGCTAATGCGCGTTGAATTGATTCAGGTAACCAATTAACGACTGCTGTAGCGCCAGCTAATGCTGACGCTTTTTTTATAAATTGTCTTCTAGATTCCATTATTTCAACCACCAGGTCTGTAAGTTTATATTATCATTGCCTGCAAATTGACGTTTAATCGCTTCGGAGACTTGTACCGTATTATTATTGTATTCGTCTTGAGGATACATCCAACGGTAAGCAATTTTTACGTTATCGGCTTTAAGCAAACTTGGATAACCCGTTCTTAAATGATCAAAATATGCTGTATAGCCTCCTTGATGAAAAGAGCGTAAATATTTTTGCATAAGGATACGTTCCAGTTTTTCTTCCGAAGTTTTTGCGTTATCCAAATTAACCATTTTTTGTGACAAATAACTTTCTAAACGTGATGCATCAACGTAGGTATTTAAATTTTTAGCATAATTCTCATAAAATTTAAAAGATGCCTTAATACCATTCACATAACAATCTTTCTCATTTCCTGTAATCCATCCTCTTACTATTGCCTCCGCTATTATAAATTGTAGTTCTGAATAGCCTATCAGAACCAATGGTTCGGCAGTTGGATCTTTGTAAAAGCGTTCGTGCACCTTCGATAGTTTCCCTTTTACAGCTTTTTCATTGACTTCTGCATAAGGTACAATAGGATTACCGCCTTCATATGAACTAAAATCATCAAGTGCCTTACCCGCCTCTTTTCCTAAACGTGTTTGTGTGGCCAAAACAAATAAACGTGGATCTTTATGATCCTGCAATCGTTGAATAAAAGTGGAGTCCATATACATACCCGATCCATAACCACTTGAATTAAACTCGGGATAGCGATTACCTTCTTGATTTAAAAAGATTAATTGTCCGTCCTCTGATCCTGTGACATCAGCGATCAAAGTCTCTCCTTTATAAATCTTTGCAAACTCTGATTTAATATCTATAGGAAAGTCTGCACTTTTACGGGATAAAGTAAGTAATACTTTTAATCGAAATGAATTGATCAGCTTTCGCCACTTATCAGAATTTCCCCCATAAATAATATCTCCATTAATCGGATTGGTATTTGATTTCAATAAAGTATTTGCTTCTTCTAACTCCTTTAAGATTCCAACAAAAACTTCTTTTTGTGTGTCATACTTCGGCAGAAACATTTCAGAACTTTCTCCTTTTGCAGCTTCAGCGTATGGAATATCGCCAAAAGTCAAGGTTAAGTTATAAAAATAATATGCCCTAAAAAATTTGGCTAAAGCTTGATAATTATTATCACTGATCTTTTCTGCCTCCTCAGTCATTTTAGTGATATTACGCAAAAAACTATACTGCTCAAAACTACCACGTTGCCAGTTATAAATTTGGTTGGCATTTTCACCATCTGTTTGCACAATCATTTTTAATGCATATAAAGGCGAAGTTCCATGCCAAGTCCTAAAGGCATCCCATTCAACTTTTGTCAATAGCGCCTGCGGATGTGTTGTAGATGCTTCATTTGGATTAATATTGACATCTGTCAATTTTTTACATGACTGCAATCCTATTACAGTAAGCAGACCAAACCCTAGTATTATATGTTTGAAAACAAGTTTCATCTTATAGAATTGTTTAAAATTTAAAATCAAGAGATAAACCAATATATCGTGTAGATGGATCTTGCAGATTACCGTCATTCCCCACTCCAAAATCTGGATCTAGGTATGGTACTTTTTTCCACATGGCTAAGTTGTAACCAAATACAGACGCGTCTAATGTTTTCAGATGCTTTAATTTAAATAGTTTATTAACATCATAGCTAATCGATACTCGACGTAGTTTGACAAATGAACGATCAAATACATTGGCAAATAGTTTATTTTCGGCTTCTGAGACACGAGCTTGATAAGGGTAATTTTGACTCCATGCCTGCCAATCTACTGCTCTGCTATTTTGAGCATAGGTACGTGTATCAGAGGTAATATTACCATTAACATCTCTAGTCAGCTCACCGCCGGTTACAACAACACCTTCAGGTACATAAATAGGTTTTCCAGCATCATATTCTTCTTGTCTGTACAATACTGAAGAAGGGTGTTTTCCTCCCCACCACATCTTTTCAATAGTAGTCGAATTCATAACCCCTCCAATTGATCCGTCGATATCTATATTGACCGTAAAATCTTTAACCTTAAATCTGTTCGCAAAACCAAATTGCCAATCGGGTTGAAAGTATCCTAGATACTGGGGAAACGGATTACGAATTGGCATACCTGTATTGGCATTAAGGACCAATTGTCCATCAGCTGATTTCTCCCAGACTGTTGCATAGTAGCTATCGGCACGATCACCAATTTTTAAGTTACCCATTTTAACCTGGTCTTTATAAATCTCTTCCAGTCTCTTTACTGCTCTCGACCAATTAACTGTTGAAGTCCATGAGAACTCTTGTTGTTTTATAATATTACCGGTTAAAGAGATCTCTAAACCTTTAGTGCGAAACTTGTTTGCATTAACTTTACGGGATGTGAAAGCTGAAGCTGCAGAAATACTTAAATCAATAATTTGGTTTTTATCAATAACCTCATAATATGTTACATCTGCTGATAATCTATTTTTAAATAATGCAAATGCGGCACCTATTTCTAAAGAATTAGATTGCTGTGGTAAGATATTAGGATTCACAATTCCTGCAGGATAAGTCACTGAAGGTGTAGAACCATAAGTTACATCTTTTTTATAAGTCGCTAAAATGCTATACGGATCTAAATCGGATGAAACTGATGCCCAAGAACTATATAGTTTAATAAAATCAATTTGCTCAGGTAGTTTAAAGTAGTCCGACACTACGGAACTTAGTGATACAGAAGGATAGAAAAAGGATTGGTTTTCTTTTGAGAAGGTAGATGACCAGTCATTACGTCCTGATAAATTAAGATATGTTGATTTAAATAAATTAAAATTTACAGTGGCATACGCACTTCTGACTATTTTTTCACTAAATGCACTTTCTGCTTTAACAGGTCCTTGCGTATTCCCTAAGCTGTATATAAAAGGTACTACTAATCCATCGGTCGTTTGATATAACTGACGGTATGTTTTTTTGAAAGTTGAAGCACCCGCATTGACGGTAAGCCCAAATTGATCTGAGAACTCCTTATTGTAAGTTGCCAAAACATCAGCATCAAAATTTAACTGATTACTATCCCAGTTTTTATAATCTCCATTTCTTGAATCACCATAGTTCATATAAGACTTAGGGCTTTGCATATCCTGAAAAACATTTTTTTGTCTGGCAGAAGCACGACCTTTTATTGTAAAATCGGGTGCTACTTTCCAAGTTAATGCTGTCTGACCTTGCAACACGTCCTGGTCATATATTTGATTAAGTTCGTACGCTGCGAAATAAGGATTATTATACCATGCATAATTATAATTTGCTTGACGATATCCTTCTTGATCAGGAATATAATGATGTTCGTTAAGCTCTTTGCCATTGACATCATTACCCATCCACAATAAAATGGTATACATATGATTTTTGGGACCATAGTTATACCGAGGATAATTAGGTGATTTAACTTTATTATAAGAAAGATTCAAATCCAACTGCACTTCTGGTCTAAAACGAAAAGATGTGTTTAAATTCAGACCTCCGGTCGTCAATTTTGTATTCGGCACCTGCCCTTTTTGAAAGGCATATTTTCCAGAACCAAATATGCTTACTTTTTCAGAGCGGTAAGATACCGTAGCATTATTTTCTGTAATCAATCCTGTTCCTAAGAAGTCTTCCAAGTTATCGTGTGACACCCAATCTGTTGGTATTCTTTCATAGCGTGATTTATCGTCGTATTTTGTACCTTTTACGTCGCCCCACCATGGTGTCACTTCACCTGTAACCTTATCTCGGATCGGACTATTCCATTGCGGTACTTTAAGTCCTGCATTTAGCTTTGGACCCCAAGCCATATCACCATCAGAAATACCCCCGTCTGCTCCATCCCAAAATTCGTATTTTCCATTTGATCCACTTCCAAATTCCTTTTGTGATTCAGGAAAAACGGTAAATCCTGCAGAAAACATGTTGGTGGTACCAAAAGAAAACTCTAAGCCTTCATTTTTAGCACTTTTTGTAGTAATTAATATGGCCCCATCCTTACCTCGTAAACCGTAAAGTGATGAAGCAGCTGTACCTTTCAACACATTGATGTTCTCAATATTTTGACTTGGTATATCAAAAAAATCTGTTTCCACAGGAATACCATCAACCACGATCAATGGGGGTTTTCCACGCAATTGAAAAGAGGGTGCTTGGAAGATCCCCGTAGGATTATTTACAATCAAACCTGATACCTGCCCTGTTAGCGCTGTACCGATGTTCATGGTTTTCGACTCTTTTAAGACATCGACCTTCACCTCTTGTGTTGCATATCCAATTTGTTTTTTCTGTTGCTTGATACCAATAGCTGTTACAACTACTTCATCTAATTTTGATGCATCTTTTTCCAAGGTTATCTCTAGAGTAGCGTTTCTGATCTCTACAAATTGAGTCTTATACCCCAACGAAGAAATTCGAAGTCGATCTCCAACTTTTCCCTTAATAGAAAAATTCCCATTAAATTCTGTCCTTGTACTTTGTTTATTGGCTTCGTTTATGATGGTTCCCCCGTCTACAGGATTACCTTGCTGATCACGAATTACTCCTTTAATGAGTTCTTGATCCATTACTATTCCAACAGGTGAAACAGAAGCAATTTTGTTTGCCCAAACCACTTCTGTCTGCACAGCATATAGAAGTGCTACACAGAGTGTCATTTGGGTACTTTTCTTAAATAATTTTAATGAGTATGGTTTCATCATGCTAAGCGATTTGGCGCAAAGTAATGATCTACATATTAAAGAAAAATGAAAGCAGTATTAAGTTTAAAAGGATAAAATTAAAGCAACGATAGGTTAACATACCAACCGATTTTTAACATTTAACAACCGTAAAATAGCACAATCAGAAAAATAGGTGTCTTACATGTTTTTGTTCAAGTCTATTTTCATAAATTTATACTTTATTAAAAAGCATTCCATCATGTTTGAAAAAGAAATATACGTCCACAGAAGAAGAGAACTAAGCTCTAAATTTTCATCAGGTGTTCTCCTTTTTTTAGGAAACATTGAAAATCCTATCAATTTTGAACACAATACCTATCCTTTCCGTCAAGACAGTAGTTTTTTGTATTATTTCGGGATCAAGAGTCCGAAATTAGCGGCTGTTGTCGATATCGATGCCGGAGAAACTCTTTTATTTGGTGATGAAATGACCATTGATGATATTGTATGGATGGGTCAACAACAGACTTTAAGAGAAAAAGCGCAATGGGTAGGAATCGCAGCAGTTCGACCTTTTCATGAACTCCAGCCGTATTTGGAAAAAGTGCTTAAAAATAGTAATCAGGTACACTACCTACCACCTTATCAAGCGCACAACAAGTTATTACTTCAACATTTATTAGGCTTATCCATTGACCAGATCAAACCATCTGTCGAAATGATCCAAGCCGTCGTAACACAGCGCAATATAAAAGCAACAGAAGAGATCGCAGAATTAGAAAAAGCGGTGGACGTAGCTGTGGATATGCATCGCCTAGCAATCAAAATGACAAGGCCGGGTATGCATGAGTATGAAATCAGTAATGCTATTCAACATCTTGCACAAAATAGAAAAATGTCATTTTCATACCCTCCCATTGTGACCAAACATGGGGAGATATTACACAATCATATCCAATATCATAAAATAAAAGCTGGTGATATATTGCTAAATGACTCTGGTGTTGAAACTGCGCTAGGATATGCATCAGATTTAACACGTTCATTTCCTGTAGGAAAAAGATTTAACCCGCTACAAGAAGAATTATACGCTGTTGTTTTAAATGCATTTAAAACTGCTGAAGCAGCATTAAAGCCAGGAGTTGCTTTTAAAAACATCCATTTAAAAGCCTGCGAAGCACTTGCTGAAGGATTAATCCAAATTGGTTTCATGAAAGGAAATGCGCAAGATGCTGTTGCGGCACATGCACATGCTTTATTCTTCCAATGTGGTTTGGGTCATATGCTAGGACTAGATGTACACGATATGGAAGATCTTGGCGAACAATATGTGGGATACACCGCAGACGAGCCAAAAGACACCGAAACCTTCGGTATAAAATCCTTACGATTAGGAAAAAAATTAGAGGCAGGTAACGTCGTGACAGTAGAACCCGGTATCTATATCATACCTGAACTCACTCAAATGTGGGCACAGCAAAATTTGCATCACGAATTTATTAATTATGATCTGCTCAATAAGCACCTGGACTTTGGAGGTATACGAATCGAAGATGACTATGTTATTAAAGATTCTGGATATCATCGTTTAGGAAAATATCTAGAACGTGAACTCAATGAGATCTATGATCTCAAAGATCAAGGAACAGATTAGAAGCACCTAAGTAAAAATATACATGAAAAATATACGTATTATAATACTATTACTAATAGTATGCTACTTTCCAAATCTGCTATTGGCACAGCGATTTTGGGCAGAAGATGATGGACAATATTATGAATTCTCTGAAAAGGGTATTGAACTCATCAATCCCAAAAGTGCTCAACGCACGCTATTTCTAGCAAATAAATTGCTTGTACCTACAGGTAAAACTAATGCATTAGAGATAAGTCATTTTTCCATTTCGAATAATAAAGAACGTATTTTATTGTACACCAATAGCAAAAGAGTCTGGCGTGAGGAAACGAGAGGCGACTATTGGGTCTTTGACAAGAAAACAAACCAGTTGACTCAACTGGGCGCATCTTTCCCTGTGTCTCAACTGATGTTTGCTAAATTTAATCCACAAGGTACCAAAGTAGCATATGTGGTTAAATCCAATCATAATATTTATGTTGAAGATCTTGCAACAGGGGCAATAAAACAAATTACGACAGATGGTACTGATCGTATTATAAATGGAACATTTGATTGGGTCTATGAAGAAGAATTTGGATGCAAAGATGGTTTTAGGTGGTCTCCAGATGGAAATGCTATTGCATACTGGAAACTCGACGCACGCGCTATTCGTAATTTCTTAATGATCAATAATACCGATAGTATCTATTCTTATACAATACCTATTGAATATCCAAAAGTGGGTCAAGCACCTAGCGCATGCACCATTTGGACTTACCAATTAGCTACAGATGCGACGACACAGATACAAGTTCCTGGAGATGCTATTCAGCACTACATTCCAAGGATGGAGTGGAGTCTAGACAGCAAACAAGTCATCTTACAGCAACTTAATAGAAAGCAAAACGAAAGTAAAATTTATTTAATAGATGTTGCTACTAATAACGCTAAAAATATCCATAGTGAAAAAAATGATTCATGGATAGATATTAAATCACGTTGGAACAATAACGATCCAACCGGATGGGACTGGATTCAAAATGGCAAAGCTTTCATTTGGGTTTCAGAAAAAGACGGTTGGCGTAAGATCTATCAAATCGATCTTCAAGGCAATGAGAAATTAATCACGCATGCAGACTATGATGTCATCGATATTGAATTGTTCGATGCAAAAAGAGAAATGATTTATTTCAGTGCTTCACCAAATAATGCAACACAAAAATATCTTTATTCGGTATCAACCAAAGGTGGAGCTCCAAAAAGACTTACACCAGAAGCATTTTCAGGAACTTGTGAATATGATATTGCCAAAAATGGACAAATCGCGATCTTCAATTTTAGTAACAACAAAACAGCCAAGAGCAATGCTTTAATTGAATTACCAACCCACAAAACTTTAATCGATTTTAGAGGTACAATAAGTAAAAAGCCTGAAGATGGGGTAACTGAATTTTTCAAAGTAACAACAGCAGATGGTGTTAGTTTAGATGGCTGGATGGTCAAACCTTCGGATTTCAATCCCAACAAGAAGTATCCCGTAGTTTTCATGGTGTACGGCGAACCTGCTTCACAAACTGTATTGGACAATTTTAGAGCTGGTATGAACAGCTTATATAGTGGCAATATGTCTAAAGACGGTTACATCTACATTTCACTGGAAAATAGAGGTGCACCTGCGCCCAAAGGTACAGAATGGCGTAAAAGTATCTACCGCAAAATCGGACAGCTCAATATCAGAGATCAGGCATTGGGAGCAAAAGAAATACTTAAGTGGTCTTTTGTAGATAGTTCGCGGATCGCAGTATGGGGCTGGAGCGGTGGAGGTTCCAGTACTTTAAATCTATTGGGACAATATCCCGAAATCTATAAGACAGGTATAGCTATTGCTGCTGTTGCCGATCAATTATTGTATGATAATGTTTATCAAGAAAGATATATGGGTTTACCACAGGAAAATTTAGAAGATTTCCAGAACGGTTCACCACTAAAATATGCCAAAAATATCAAAGGTAATCTTTTGTACATTCATGGTACTGGAGATGATAATGTACATTACCAAAATGCAGAAGTTCTCATCAATGAACTCGTTAAAAATAATGTGCAATTTCAGTTCATGTCTTATCCAAATCGAAGTCATTCCATCAACGAAGGAGAAGGAACTTCTCAACATCTGAAAACTCTGTTTACAAATTATTTAAAACAGCATTGTCCTCCAGGTGCAAGATAAAATAGATAAACTGAGTATAAAAAAACATTTGAAAAAGTCGATATCTTGAGATATCGACTTTTTTTATAAATCATAAATAATGGTGAAAAAGATTACATAATTAAATCCAACCAATTTTATCAAAGTTGCATTTAAATGCAACAAGAGCACATTTTAACATTTTTTTAACAAAAAATACAAAAACAAAGACTACTTATCAGGTGGATTTTATATATTTGCATCATTAACAAAAAATAATGAAAAAACACACTACCTGTATGTACATAAAACGAATGCTTCTAGGAGGTACTTTAGCTTAATGATATACAATTATCTCCTATAACAAAAGACTCCCTAACTTCATATATTACATTTTATCAACATGACAAAACATACAACAAATTTTGTCGTCGCAGCAGCGCTTTGCCTTAGCTCAAGCACACTGTACGCACAATCTACCATAAAAGGAAAAGTAGTTGATGAGCACAATACTGCCATTCAAGGTGCTACGATTACTGATATTTCAAGTAAAAAGCAGGTTCAAACAGATGTAAATGGTTTATTTGAATTTCCGTCAAACGAAAATACGGTTACACTACAAATACAATACATTGGATTTGAAACTAAAACGATTCAAGCAAATATTTCAGGCTTAAATACGATACAGTTAATTCCTACAAGTTCACAGCTTAACGAAGTTGTTGTAACTGCATTAGGTATATCAAGAGAGAAAAGATCTTTGGGATATGCTGTACAAGAAGTAAAAGGAACTGAGTTACAAACTCGTCCTACCAATGCGTTAAGTGCATTATCAGGAAAGGTTGCTGGTCTTCAAGTTACAACTTCAGGTGGAAATATGGGCGGCTCATCCTCCGTCTTGCTGCGCGGCATCAATTCAATCTCAAACAATAACCAGCCTCTCTACGTAGTTGATGGTACGCCTATTGACAACACAGACTTTAATTCAAGTTCTACGATCAATGGTAGCGCGGGGAAAGATATAGGTAACATGATTCAGGATCTTAATCCAGATGATATTGAAAATATCTCTGTATTAAAAGGGGCGACAGCAGCGGCACTATATGGATCGAGAGCAGCAAACGGTGTTATTATGATTACTACAAAACGTGCATCAAAGGGTGAAAAGGTTGAAATATCTCTTAATACTGGTATTGACTTTGAGAATATTACCCGATTGCCCAAAAGACAACATCTTTACGGCCAGGGTTATTCGACCAATTTTCAAACTCAGAACATTAATGGAAAAGATTACAAGATTGTCGATTATGCTTCCGATGAAAGCTGGGGGCCAAAACTAGATGGAACACCGGTGTTACAATGGTATAACCTCAACCCTGAAGATGAAGCGAATTATCTGAATCCAACACCTTGGCTTTATCCAAAAAATGATGTTAGTTATTTTTTCAGAACTGGAATAGCTAATACCAACAATTTTGCCATTGCAGGTAACAGTGGGAGCACCAATTACCGTTTTTCATACACCAATAAAAATGTAGAAGGTACCACCCCAAATTCAAGTTTGACAAGAAATGCATTTAATTTTTCTGGTGGCACACAATTGGGGAAAGTCAAAATAACCTCCAATTTCAATTACATCCGCAACTCTTCTGTAGGCCGCCCATGGACTGGTGCTTCCAATAGAAATATTATTCTTGAAGCTTTCCAGTGGGGTGCGGTACAAGTCGACTATAAAATACTTGAAAACTACAAACGTGCAGATGGAACACCATTAGCTTGGAACCGTACAGGCTGGCAAAATACACCTGCTGCTGAAGCAACTCGTTTTATCGACAATCCGTACTGGTCAGCATATGAATCTTACATGGAAGACAGTAGAGATCGTTTCTATGGAAATATCGGAGCCGAATACAATGTGAATAGCTGGTTAACCGTGGGTGCAAAAGTACATGGTGATATCTATTCATTGCAAGCACAGGACCGTATTGCCGTATACTCGCGAAGCACATCGCAATATGAAGAAACAAACAATAAACTCAATGAGTATAATTATGAGTTTATAGCGACTGCTAAAAAGAACTGGGATAAATTTTCACTTGTGGCATTTGCTGGTGGAAATATCCGAGACAAAAGCTGGCAAAATAACTATGCTATAACCCAAGGAGGATTAATTCTACCTAATTACTATAATTTAAAAAACGCAAATTCTGTTAAAATAGATAATTTCAAGTATCACAAACGCATCGCTTCAGTTTTTGGAAGTGCTTCGTTTGGGTATAATGATTTACTCTATTTAGATGCTACAATCCGCAATGACTGGTCTTCAACACTTCCTTCTTCTAATTGGTCCTATATTTATCCTTCATTAGCGGGAAGTTTTGTTTTTAGCAATTTAGAACCATTTAAAAATCTACCATGGTTAAGTTTTGGTAAAGTTCGTTTGGGTTGGTCTGATGTTGGTAATGATACAGAACCATATCAACTTGCAAAACTGTACGAGGCTGAACAATCTTTTGAAGGCTCCCCTTCTTATACAGCACCAGCAATAAAACCAAACGATCAACTGGTTCCGGAACGGACAGGATCATGGGAAACAGGTATCAACTTTCAGTTATTCAAAAACCGTCTAGGTTTGGACGTTACGTATTATAACAACACAACAAGAAATCAAATTTTCCCAGTTCCAGTATCTTCGTCTTTTGGATATGAATCCAAATATCTTAATGCAGGTAAGATGAATAATAAAGGTATTGAAATTGTTCTTAATGGTACTCCGATCAAATCAGAAAACTTCAGTTGGGATGCATCGGTAAACTGGGCAAAAAATAAAAACAAAGTTGTTAAACTAGACGACCAAGTCAATACTTTAAACTTAAGTAGCGGCTTAGTTCAATTGGTAGCAAGAGAAGGAGAATCTTACGGTCAATTTTTAGGAAATGATTTCGTTTATGCGCCAGATGGCCAACGTGTCATTCAAAATGATGGTACTTACATGAAGACCTCACAATTAGTCCCATTAGGATCTATTCTTCCAGACTTCACCTTTGGCATTCAAAATAGTTTCCGTTATAAAAACTTCAATTTAGGATTTTTAGTATCTGGTCGTGTCGGTGGTAAATTCTTCTCACAAACCTATAAGGTCGGTATGTATTCCGGTATCTTGGACAAAACAGCGGCTAACAATATCCGCGAGACAGGTGTTGTACTTGATGGTGTAAAAGGAGATGTTGCATTCAATAGTGATGGAACGTATGATGTAACGAATATCCAACAAAACACCACCAATATCACCGCTCAACAATGGGCACGTAATGAATACAATGGTCCAACCACATTTTCCATCTTTGATGCTACTTTTGTTAAATTAAGAGAAGTAACATTAGGTTATAACTTCAAATTGACTAACCCCAAGGTTATTAAAAATATTGGCGTCAATGTCTATGGACGTAACCTTTGGAATATTTATACCAAAAGTAAATACATTGATCCCGAGTTTACTTCCAGTGGCGGTAATGTCCAAGGCATCGAAGGAGGAAATATTCCTTTGCCTATAACCTATGGTTTCAATTTGAATCTTAAATTCTAAAAAAATGAAAATAATTAATATATTATATACTTCAGTAATCGGTATTTCACTTGTTGCATCTTCATGCTCAAAGTCTAAATTTGCAGAGATCAATACCGATCCCAATCGTCCCACTTTTGTAACAACACCGACATTATTGGTTACCGCTGAAAAACAATTAGTAAATGCCTTGCGGAGTGAAGATATCAGCTTAAGAGGAGCACAATTATTTTCGCAATACTTTGCACAAAATATTTACACCGATCAGTCACGTTATCAAATACCAACCAGCTATTCTGATAATTATTGGACAGCAACATATAAATCACTCAATAACCTGAATGAAATTATTAAACTCAATTCAGATGAAAAAACAAAAGCAACGGCATCGGCAGGAACGGCAGGTAGCAACGTCAATCAAATTGCCGTTGCCCGTATTTTAAAATCTTATGCTTTCCATTCATTAACTGATGTGTTTGGTAATATTCCATATCAATCCTTTGGTAACGCTGATCCAGATTTTGAGGCTTTGCAACAGAACCCGGATAACTTGACTCCGAAATATGCTAGTCAAGAAAAGATTTACAAAGATATCTTAACTGAATTGCAACAAGCTGCAGATACCTTGATCAAATACCAAGGAGATAAAACATTTGGTACTGCTGATGTTATTTATAAAGGTGATAATGGAAAATGGGCTAAATTTGCCAACTCTTTACGTTTACGTTTAGCAACACGCATCAAAACTAAAGATGCCAACTTAGCGAACACTCATATTACTGATGCGATCAAAAAAGGCATTTTCACCTCCAATAGTGACAATGCGACTTTTAAGTATTCCAAAACTTCACCTAATGAAGCACCATTATACCGTGCCACTGTTACGGCAAATCGAAAAGATTTTGCGCTTTCCAATGTCATAGTAGAAGCATTACAAGGGAAAAGGGGGCCATTTACAATCGTAGATCCTAGACTACCTAAATATGCAAAACCAACAACTGAAAATGGCAGCTATTTTGGACAGCCATATGGATTACCTTTAGCTGCCGGCAATTTATTTCCACTAGAAAAAATTTCTTTACCAGGAGATATAATCAATGCGGCCGATTATGCTGAGGTATTATTGGAGTACGCAGAAGTAGCCTTTTTGCTATCCGAAAACAACAATTGGGATCAAACTCAATATATCAATGGTACCCGTGCATCTTTAGAAAAATGGGGAGTAGTTGCCACAGACGTTACAGCATATTTAGAAAAGCTACCTGCAGCTAATAAAGAGCACGTACTATCACAAAAATACCTAGCTTTATTCAATCAAAGCATTGAATCTTGGTCTGAAGTGAGACGTACAGGATATCCGTTATTCCTGATCAAAAAAGGAGATGTGGTCTGGAGTGGAACTGTGGATGGAAAAACAGTAACTTATACTTTCAATCCTGAAATAGGGAATGCTATCCCTAGTCGTTTGGTTTACCCAATTAAAGAGCAGAGTACCAACAAAGCTAACTATCAGGCTTCGCTAGCACAACAAGGCGATGATGTAATCACGAATAAATTATGGTGGAACAAATAAGCAATTCATAATTTTCTTAAGACAAAGCCATCCTTTTAAGGTTGGCTTTGTGTTTTTTAACAAGTTTTCTAATTATTTCTCTATGAAATCTTGGCATTTTCAGAAATAGGTTTTTCACTAATTTTATACAACCTTTCTCATAACATCAATAAATGCTGACAAAAACAGGTTTACCTTAAATCAACGATGATTTACTACTATTTTTTATTTAATGACTTTTAGATGTCACAAATGAAAAGTAAAAATCAGAATTTTGTCCTAACACTGTTAAATCATTTATGCTAATAAAGCATGGCTAGTAAAGATCGCATACAACGTCTTAAGGACGAAAATAGAAGCAATATTCTTGACGCCTCTCTTCAGATTGTAAAAGAAGAGGGATGGCAAGCATTGAGCATGCGTAAGATCGCCGATATCATAGAATATACGGCCCCCATGATTTATGAATATTTTGCAAACAAAGATGCTATCTTAACAGAACTTGCTAACCAAGGCTATAGATTACTTGCAAAGAAGGTAAAAGAAGCGAAATCGAAAGAAACTGATCTTGAAAAACAATTAGAAACCATGTGGTTTAGCTATTGGGATTTTGCCTTTGAAGAACGCGAACTTTATCAATTAATGTTTGGTGTTGGAACCGCCTGCTGTGGATTTGAAAAAACTTATAAATGTGCTGAATCACACGGGAAGATGATCAGTGACGTTATCCGAGAAATTATGAAAGAAAAAAATCCTTCGGAAGAACTGATCTGTAGAAAGTACTTTACATACTGGTCTATTATACATGGATTAATATCGATAAATCTGGTGAATCAAGGTAATGGAGATGTTACCAACCAACAAGTTTTAAAAGACGCGATTTACGGAATTACACGTTCGCTTACTGATTAGTTTTTTTTACCTTAAATAATACAACGTTAAAGGATTTAACAGCGTTAAATATACCATACCTCAATTTTTAATATAACATGAAAACACATCTATTACTAGATTTTAAGAGAATTTACGTCTTATCACTTAACAGTGTTAAACAACTTAATGTAGTAAAGGCGCTTTATTTTTTACCTGCAATTTTCCTGTACAGCTGTACCACAGGAACTAGCAAACCAGCACCTCCTCTCCCTGCTAACTTACCGGTAATGACCATATCAAACGGTGAGGAAACAGTCTATCAGGAATATCCTGCTAGCATCGAAGCATCGGCCAACATTGAAATCAGACCTCAAGTAGAAGGTATTTTAGACCGCATTTTTGTTGATGAGGGAGCAAAAGTCAAGAAAGGTCAGGCGTTATTTAAAATCAACGACCGCCCGTACCAAGAACAACTGAACCAAGCCCAGGCCAATTTGCTTTCTGCGCGAGCTGCGCTAGAAAATGCCGCTTTAGAAGTAGAGAAAAAAACACGTCTCGTCAACAACAAAGTATTGACCGATTTCCAACTCAAAACAGCAATTAGCGCCCGAAATGCAGCACAGGCAAACGTGCAACTTGCTATTTCAGCAATTGAATCGGCTAAAATCAATGTAGGATATACCTTAATTCGCGCTACAACAGACGGTTATATCGGAAGATTACAGAAAAAGCAAGGAAGTTTAGTTAGCCCATCTGATGCACAACCATTGACCGCTTTGTCCAATGTACAAGATCTGCATGTTTACTTCTCTCTTGGTGAGAACGATTTTATCGCATTCAAAAACAACACTGCTGGCAGTAATTTGCAACAAAAATTGAATAATCTTCCTCCGATCAACTTAGTCCTATCCGATCAAAGTATTTATGATCAAACCGGCAAGATCGATATGGTAGATGGTCAATTTGACAAAAACACCGGAGCCATTACGCTACGTGCAACATTCAAAAATCCAGAAGGCATATTAAGAAATGGAAATACTGGACGTGTCAGATTACAGAAAAAATATGACAATATGCTCCTTGTTCCTCAAATGGCAACCCTTGAGATGCAGGACAAAATTTTTGTTTATACGGTTAGCAAAGAAAACAAAGTGGTGCAACAGCCTATCACGGTCATCGGCAAAAGCGGAGCCAATTACTTAGTGAGTAATGGCCTCAAAGAAGGAGACCGCATCGTCTACAAGGGAATCGATCTGCTTCAAGATGGCCAATTGATCACCCCACAAGCACTACCGAAAGACAGCATCAACTAAAACATAATACGACAAACAAAATGTTTAAAAAATTTATAGAAAGACCCGTACTTGCTACAGTTATCTCCATTCTGCTCGTCATATTGGGGATCATCGGGATCCTAAAACTTCCTTTACAACAGTTTCCTGATATTGCTCCACCCGCAGTACAAGTGACGGCACTTTATCCCGGAGCAAATGCCGAGACAGTACTTCGTGCAGTAGCCCCTTCTTTAGAAGAATCTATCAATGGAGTTGAAAATATGAGTTACATGAGCTCCACAGCCAGTAATGATGGATCTCTCATGATTACCGTTTATTTCAAGTTAGGAACCGATCCCGATCAAGCAGCAGTCAATGTTCAAAACCGTGTATCCCAAGCCACCAGCCAACTTCCAAGCGAAGTCGTACAGGCAGGGATCACGACTGCAAAACAGCAAAACAGTTTGATCATGGTACTAGATCTGTATACAGAAGATGAGGGTAAATACGATCAAACCTTTATCACCAATTATGCGCAAATCAATATTATTCCAGAACTTAAACGTATCCCCGGAGTAGGACAAGCTTTGCCTTTTGGAGGAAGTAAAGATTATTCGATGCGTGTATGGCTCAAGCCTAATCAGATGGCGACTTACAAACTGACACCAGAGGAAGTAATGGCTGCCATTCAGGATAAAAACGTCGAAGCTGCTCCGGGTAAATTCGGTGAAAGCAGTAAAGAGGCTTTCGAATTTGTTATCAAATATAAAGGAAAACTTAACCAGCCAAGCGATTACGAAAACATCATTATCCGCTCTAATACAGATGGATCTGTATTAAGACTTAAGGATGTTGCCCGCGTTGAATTGGGTTCTTACACCTATGCCAGTCACACACGCATCAATGGTAAACC
This sequence comes from Sphingobacterium sp. JUb20, assembly GCF_004342035.1. NCBI lineage: Bacteria > Pseudomonadati > Bacteroidota > Sphingobacteriia > Sphingobacteriales > Sphingobacteriaceae > Sphingobacterium > Sphingobacterium sp. JUb20. The sequence continues at coordinate 130,760 of NZ_SLYV01000006.1, forward strand.
TGGACTTAATATCGGTGTAATGCAATTGGCGGGATCCAATGCCAATGAGATTCAGATTGCCATTCAGGAATTTATGGAAAAAGCATCTTTAAGTTTTCCAAAAGGTGTCAAGTACTTGGTGCTTTACAATACCAAAGATGCTTTAGATCAATCCATCGATCAAGTTAAACATACTTTGATAGAAGCTTTTATACTGGTATTTTTAGTTGTATTTCTATTCTTGCAAGACTTTAGATCAACGTTGATTCCTGCCATTGCAGTTCCTGTAGCGATTGTTGGAACCTTCTTCTTCATGCAGTTATTTGGTTTCTCGATCAACTTGCTGACACTATTTGCACTTGTCCTCGCTATCGGTATTGTGGTCGATGATGCTATTGTCGTCGTCGAAGCCGTACATGCTAAGATGGAGAATGAACATCTGTCTCCAAAGCTGGCAACCACATCAGCCATGAGTGAAATCACAGGAGCCATTATTTCCATTACATTAGTTATGTCGGCGGTATTCCTTCCCATTGGATTTATGGAGGGATCAACAGGTGTATTTTATCGGCAGTTTGCTTTTACTTTGGCCATTGCCATTGTTATTTCAGCGATCAATGCTTTGACTTTGAGCCCGGCACTCTGTGCACTCTTTTTAAAGCCTACGCATCATAATCAATCTGATAAAAAGCAACTGAACTTTAAAGAACGCTTTTTTACAGGATTCAATGTCGGTTTTGATCGATTAACTAAAAACTACATCGGTAGCCTGCGTTTCTTAATTCGTTACAAATGGATTGCATTTAGTGCCTTGGGCGTTATTTTACTCCTTACTGTTATCATGATTCGCAAGACTCCAACTGGTTTTATTCCTTCGGAAGATCAAGGTTTTATTGCAATATCTCTTTCAATGCCAGCGGGGGCATCTTTAGACCGTACATCAAGTGCATTAGCCGAAGCAGAACAACAGTTACAACATGCTGATTTTACAAAAACATTGAATGTTTTAGCTGGTTTTAATATTTTGACACAGTCAACAAGTCCATCTGCTGGGGTCGCTTTTATCCTTCTCAAGTCACATAAAGAACGAGGTGCTATAAAAGATATCAATGCTATTATGGCAGATGTTAACCAGAAATTATCCAAAATTAAAGGTGCAAACTTTTTCGTCTTCACCTTCCCTACTGTACCTGGATTTAGTAATGTTGATGGACTCGATATGGTTTTACAAGATAGAACCGGCGGTCAACTTGGTAAATTCAGTACTGTAGGACAACAGTTTATTGGAGAACTGATGCAACGTCCTGAAATCATGATGGCCTTTACCACATTCAAGGCCGACTATCCTCAGTACGAACTGCAGGTAGATGACATCAAGGCTGAACAGCTCGGTGTAAGTACCAAAAGCATTCTGCAGACTATGCAAGCGTACTTCGGAAGCTCACAAGCTTCAGACTTTAACCGATTCGGGAAATATTACCGCGTTATGGTTCAGGCAGATGTAAAAGACCGTACTGAACCCTCCTCTATGGATGGAATTTTCGTTAAGAATCGTCAGGGAGATATGGTACCTATCAATACGCTGGTTACCATGACACGTGTATATGGTCCGGAAACAGCATCACGTTATAACCTATTCAACTCTATTGGTATTAATGCGATTCCAAAACCTGGATACAGTTCAGGAGACGCTATTCGTGCGGTAGAAGAGGTGGCAAAACAGCATCTCCCTACAGGATATACTTACGAATTCTCAGGTATGACCAAAGAGGAAATTGTTTCAGGGGGACAGTCTACTCTTATTTTCATCTTATGTTTAATATTTGTTTACTTCCTGTTAGCTGCGCAATATGAAAGTTATATCATTCCGTTAGCGGTTATTCTATCTATTCCTACAGGAATCTTTGGCGTATTTGCAGCAATTAGTCTAACAGACATATCCAATAATATCTATGTTCAGGTTGCCTTGGTTATGCTTATAGGCTTATTAGCCAAAAATGCCATTCTTATCGTTGAGTTTGCCATTCAGGGACGTAAACGTGGGCTTTCGATTGCAAGTGCTGCTCTAAAAGCTGCAAAATTACGTTTGAGGCCGATCATTATGACCTCACTCGCCTTTATTGTAGGCATGATCCCGATGATGACAGCAGTTGGTCCCTCAGCACAAGGAAATCACTCCATCAGTATTGCCGCAGCAGGCGGTATGCTCAGCGGAGTCGTACTTGGTCTTTTTATCATTCCGGTCCTCTTCATTTTCTTCCAATACATACAAGAAAAAGTAAGTCAAAAACCTACTGGAAAACAAGAATTTGACCAACCGGAAGTTGTTAGAGTAACAGCACATACTAACGTTTAGTGAAACAATGACAAAATTGAAATACATGAATATAAAAGTAAACATACTGATGGCTTTCATCTTGCCCCTTGTTGTATGGTCTTGTAAAACCGAAAAACTGATCAGCAACAAGGATCTTGCTCCTGCCCTTCCTACACAATTTCGTGATCAGGAAGAAGGAGCAAAAGAAACGAGCATCGGTTCCATTCCATGGCAAGACTTTTTCAAAGATCCCATTTTACAAAGCCTCATCGATAGCGCTATTCATAAGAATGTGGATATGCAGCTAGCTATCAAAAACATCGAGTCATCACAATTGATGTTAAAACAGGCAAAAGCTAACTATTTGCCCAATCTGCAATTACAGATCAAAGCCAATAGTACCAATCCATCCAACAACAGTATGAATGGGCTGAGTCTAGGACAGTTCCTAGGTCAAAATCATGTTGAAGATTATTCCGCATCATTAGGACTATCATGGGAAGCCGACCTATGGGGAAAGATCAAAAGTCAAAATACAGTAGCATTGGCTTCTTATTTACAGACCGAAGAAGCAAAAAAAGCAGTGCAGACCCAATTAATTTCTCAAGTAGCACAGGGATATTACCAATTGCTGATGCTTTATCAGCTACATGAGATTGCACAGCAAAATCTACTACTTAGTGACAGCACCTTACGCATTGTCCAACAACAATACGAGGTTGGTGACATCAGTATGTTAGCTGTAGAGCAGGTGGATGCACAACGTCTGGCGGCGGCCAGTCTCATTCCAGATTTCGAACAGCAGATACATTTACAAGAAAATGCCATTCAAATTCTTAGTGGTCGATTACCACAGGAGATAAAAATAAAAGAAAAATTGGCAAATATCCAACTTCCAGACAGTTGGTCTGCTGGAGTTCCTGCCGATTTATTGAGCCGTAGACCTGATGTTAAGCAAGCAGAACTTGCTGTTACAAGTTCTAAAGCCTATCAGCAATATGCTAAAGCTAGGATGTATCCATCCTTAGTGATCAGCGCCGAAGCTGGAATCAATGCTTTCAAAAGCAGCAATTGGTTCAATATACCAGCTTCCCTATTTGGCGCTATCGCTGGTAGTATCACACAGCCTATATTTCAACGTCGTGAACTCAAAACACAATATGAAATCGCACAAATTGATCAAGAAAAAAATGTTATCCGATTTAGACAAACAGTGATCACAGCAGTTGGTGAAGTTTCTGATGCTTTAATTTCAATACAGAAATTAAAAGAAAAGCAACGCATCACTTTAGAAAGAACCAATCGATTGAAGAAAGCTATCAAACATGCCGATCTGCTTTTCGAAACTGGCATGGCTACTTACTTAGAAGTTATCACAGCACAAAGCAATATGCTACAAAGTGAACTGGAACTTGCACAAGTCAAGAAAGCCGAACTTGCAGCTGTTGTAGATTTATACCGATCACTGGGCGGTGGTTGGAATCAATAATAATACATACAAGTATAAACTAAGCTAACGACAGCCAAAGATTCAATAAAAATATACGTTAGTAATAAAGGAGCTTAGTATATATTCAAACAAAGCCTGAGACCACTAGTGGTCTCAGGCTTTGTTTATTTCACGAAAAGTCATCTTAAAAAAAATTGATGTAATTCTTTAATAATGAATTGTTATTAAAGAATAAATTTCTATCTTTGAGTGTACTACTGTTACGATACACCAAAACTTAAATATGATTACAATAAACCAAGTTAGCTTTAGCTATAAAAAAAATGATCTGGTTTTACATGATTTAAACTTTGATCTCAACACCCCTGGTGTTTACGGATTATTTGGCAAAAATGCAGCTGGAAAATCCACATTGATGAAATTGATGTCTGGTTCATTATTTCCTACACAAGGATCTGTCTATATCCAAGGTACATCTACAGAAGATCGGAGTGTAGCAAGTCTACAACAGGTATATTATCTTTCCGAAAGTATCGAATCTCCAAATTGGACAGCAAAACAACTGGCAGCTACTTATGGTAAGCTTTATCCAAATTTTGATATGACATTATTCTTTGAAATATTATCTTCATTTGAAGTAAAGCCAGATATCACCCGAAAAAACATGTCCATGGGACAACAAAAGAAGTTGGAAATTTCCTTCGCCCTAGCGACGCAAGCCCCATATCTATTTATGGATGAAGCGACAAATGGTCTCGATATTCCATCTAAAAAGCAATTCCGAAAATTAATTAATCTTTACATCTCCGAAGACCAGACTCTCATATTATCTACCCATCAATTTCGGGAGATTGACCAGATTATTGACCATATCATGGTACTTGACAATAAACAGCTTGTCCTAAATTTATCCACAGCAAAACTCAATCAACATTTTATCTGCACTAACCAGCCTTTGACAGGAGAACAGCTCCTTTACAAAGATGCAGGATCTCCAGGGAATTATGGTTTATATAACAATCCACACCACCGTGAGTGTCAACTAGACATTGAACTACTATTTACAGCCATTTCCACTGATTCACAAATTTTAAAAAACACAACCATCTATGAAAATGAATATTAGTATCGCTCGTCTCTCTATAGGCTTAAAAGCATTCTTTTTTGAATACCGGAAAGATATAAAAACCATACTACTCATCGTATTAGCCTGGTTTATCGTGACCAACATCTACCCTACAAGTGTACTTTATCAATATTTTTTAGCTGAGGATCCAAAAAGTGTGATGCCACAGTTGGCAGAAAAACTTGTTTTTGGCAACTATGCATTCACACGTCAAATTACCTTTTTACCTATATTATTTTTATTACTGATCATCTATAATTTTATTTCAAATCAGACATCCCGTGTTTCCAGAAATCTATTACCATTATCCCCTTGGGAAAACTGTCTGGCGCTAACTATTGGTAGTATTGGCATCACGCTACTTATATTTATAGAAATCTACCTGCTAGACGCTGCGACAACTCAACTTTACCGATCCTTATTTTATAAGGAGACATTAGCTATCCTACAACAAAAAGGTCAGCTTTACCCCTACATTACCACTTTCTCCTATTTTGAACAGATTCCATATAATTTCTACAAAACCACAGGTACCTCCATATTTAATCTGTTTTTAATATTTACTATAGGTCTCCTATATTTTAAAAATCAAAGTTTCCTTAAACTGTTTATAATTATTTTATTGGTCGGATTCATCATGATATTCACCTGGTATTCTTCGAGCCGTACTTACAATCAGGGCATAAGCATATTACCCAATGGGTCGTTCCTATTCCAGTACTTTTACCAATTTCTATATTTTACTTTAGGTTTATGGATCATTAAAAATCTCTTTCAGGAAAATCAAGTTTAAATATGTTATTCACATCCGACAAACCCATCTACCAGCAGTTAGTAGAACTGATTCAGATCGATATACTAGAAAACAAATGGCCCGAAGGTGAACGGGTACCTTCTGTCCGCGAACTGGCAGGCAATCTGGAAGTCAATCCCGGAACAGTAATGCGTGCTTATGAGCAACTGCAAGAAGAACAGATTTTATTCAACCTCAGAGGACGTGGTCTCTTTGTCGCTGAGCACGCAAAAGCGATCATTTTAAAGAGTCAGCAACGCTATATGATTGAGTTGGAAATGCCAAATTTTATTAAAAAGATGAAACAACTTGATATCAGTATTGAAGAATTTATCAAACAACATAACCAATCGTAAAAAAGATGAAAAAATCAACAAAACTACTATTACTAGCGTTAGCTCTGTTATCCGTACGCTTGTGGTTTCCACAACTATTCGGTCAAATACGATGGAAAACATATGACAATAAACCCGCAGATCTCCTATCCCAATTTTGGGGACAATTCAATTCGACCATCAGATTAATGCAAGATACTCCACAAGATATCAAGTTCATCAAATTTTCAAACGGTTCAGAATTCAATCATTTGGTATTTATAGCATCCGATAGTCTCAAAGTTATGAATCCCTATCCTGAGAACTTTGATCTTATCCTAAATCAGGATACCCTTTTAGTTGAACTCCATCCCAATTACTATAAGCAAGAGTCCTACTTTTGGATCAAACCCGATGTACAGTTACTATTTGAATCATGCGATGCAACTGTTAAGATGGGGAAAAACGACAAAAATTCCAGTTATGCAACTCAAAAACCAATTCTCGCTAGTCAAAATTCTCATGTGCAATTTTTGAGTTCCAAAGACAGTATAATCACTCCAAATACAAATCTAGAAGTTCATATTTCAGATCGTTCTTATGTGATCTTATATCACTTTTCCTTAAATAATCTTCAAGTAAAAGTTGACAATAGCCAACTAGATTACGGATTTGTCAATATCAATCAAATTGACGCAGAAATCAAAGGACACAGCATTATCAATAGTATAAACAAAGATGCAAGTATAAATACAATCGGAAAAATAAATAAAATACAAATCAAAGATTAAGTTCCAATCCAAAAATAAACCATTAAAATTATGAAACCAGTAACGCATTTTTTGAAGTATTACCTACTTCAAACGCTCTGCTATTGTCTACTCACGTTGAATGCATTAGCACAAAAGACACATACGCCCTTAGATTTAAACTTGGACTTTGAACAGGTAAATAAAGGTATTCCTCTCAACTGGAGTCTCTCTTTAAACAATAAATATGAAAGCAAAATAGACTCAATCAATGTGAAACAAGGCAAATATTCAATTTCTATCAAACACAAAGAAGGAAGTGGTGGATTTGGTCTTTTTTCATTAACCATTCCTTTAAGCTATCCTGGAAAAAAAATAACTCTTTCCGGGTACATGAAAACCGAAAATGTTGAAGATGGATTTGCTGGACTTATGCTGCGGTTAGATCCACAAGTAGCATTCGACAATATGAATAAAAAATCTATCAAAGGCACAACAGATTGGACTAAATACGAGATTACGCTAGACCTTGATCCGGAAAAAACGACAGCAACTACTATTGGGGGAATATTAGTTGGAAAGGGAAAAGTATGGATGGACAATCTGACTGTACAGATCGATGGTAAAAATATTAGCACATTAACGCCAATCTTAAAAAAAACATATCCAGCCGAATCCGATCACGAATTTGACTCGACATCAAAGATCATCCCATTCGCATTAGATAAAAACAAGACCAAAGACCTGCAAGATCTAGGACTTATATGGGGATTTTTAAAGTATTATCATCCACAGATAGCTGCAGGGAATCACAATTGGGACTATGCATTATTCCGCATTCTACCACAAGTCATTGCATCTCCCAGTCAACAAATCAGAGATCAAATATTGACTACATGGATTAAATCCTTAGGCGATTTTGAAATAGACAGCTTGCTGACATCAGCAGGTACAGAAGATATCAAAATAGTACCCGACCTTGATTGGATACAGACCTCTGGATTTTCTCAAAATCTGCAAAAAGAACTTCTTCGTGTAAAAAAAGCCAAGCGTAAAGGTGACCATTTTTACATCAGCCAAAACCCCACAGTGGGAAACCCTGTAATCAAAAATGAAAATCCATACAGGAATATTTCGATGACTGATGTCGGTTATCGTATCTTGAGTCTATATAGATACTGGAACCTAATACAGTATTATTTTCCATATAAAAACCTTATTGATCAAGATTGGAAAGAAGTACTGCACGATTATATTCCCAAAATGATTGCAGCAGATGATGTACAAGCGTATACGTTAACCACGTTGCAACTCATTGGAAACATTCATGATACCCATGCAAACATTTCGGGTAATAGCGTATTGAACAATTTCAAAGGCACTAGATATGCACCCCTAGAAATTACATTTATTGAAAATAAAGCAGTGATAACAGGATTTCATGATCAACAAAAAGGAGTACAAACAGGACTTAAAATTGGTGACGTACTGACCACAATCAATGGAATTGCAGTCGATCAAATCATCAGAGCAAAATTAAAATATTATCCGGCCTCTAACTACTCAACACAATTACGCGATATTGCAAATGACCTTTTACGTACTAATGACACACTGGTGCAAATAGGATATCTCCAAGATCATAAAATTGCAAATCAAACTATTAAAACTTACAGCACGGACGAAATTAATATCTACAAGAAATATCAATTAAAAGATGTTAGCATTCGCATGATCTCCCCGGAAATCGCTTATATCAATAATGGAAAACTAAATCGTACATCTCTACCACAAGTAATAGAACAGCTAAAAAATACTAAAGGTATGATTATCGATTGTCGTAACTACCCCAGCGATATACCTATGATCTATGAGTTTGCTAAATATTTATTACCAAAAGCTACATCATTTACCAAATTTACAGCCGGTAGTCTTACAACACCAGGAGAATTTACTTTTATTAATGATATATATGTCGGTATTAAAAACGATGATTATTATAAAGGCAAGATTATGATTTTGGTTAACGAGACCACGCAAAGTGCTTCCGAATTCTATGCTATGGCCTATTCCATACACCCAAATGCACAAGTTGTTGGCTCGACAACAGCTGGTGCAGATGGCAATACATCATCTTTTTTCTTGCCAGGTGGTATTAACACTGCTTTTAGCGGTGTTGGTGTCTATTATCCTAATAAAACTGAAACGCAGCGTGTCGGGATCAAGATCGATATCGAATCCGCACCGACTATTAAAGGAGTAAAAGCAGGAAAAGATGAAGTTTTAGAAAAAGCCCTATACCTCCTCAAACAATAATTTCATCCGAAATCGATCAACAAAAAAGCCTTATGTTTTATATATGGCTTTTTTGTTTTTATTATGCTTAGCTATCCATCAAATTTATCTTTAGAGCATTCAAAAAACCATCCAGACAAATCCTCAGTTCTCTCTTCTCCCCATACCCTTAACTTTTTCGATCCACTTTCGCCGCAAATTTTCATTTGCAGTTTTTACGATACCGATGTAGCTTACCTTTACTGGAGTAACACCGCAAAACTGTAGTGTTGATTTTTTCAACTGATTGACACTTGGCCTTCCATAGATAAGACGGTAATACCAGCCCGGCTGATCCAATGTCGTAATGATATGCCCAGTCTTACCTTTCAGCAGTCGATCCCAAAATATCGAGTCAGGTCGATACTTAAAAGCCATACCCGGTAGAAACAAACGGTCTATAAATCCCTTCATTAAGGCAGGCAATCCGCCCCACCATACCGGATGTACCCATACAAGATGATCTGCCCACAAAATAATTTCCCAAGCTTTGATTAAATCTGGTTCTAGGTCCATACGTTTGTGATAACCATATTGGAGATTAGGATTAAATTCCATATCTGCTATTGTAATCTCTTTTATTTCGGCTCCTGATTGTTCGGCTCCTTCAATATAGGCTTTTACAAGAGCAAAGTTTAGCGCATCTTTATTAGGATGTCCATTGATAATTACTATATTTTTCATTAGCGTCATTAAATTTGTAAACACTACATTTTAGCCACATCCATTAATATATTTTTACACTGATGGTTTTATATTCCACTAATTGTTGCTGCAAGTCCTGTTTTGTATGCAATTCATGCGCAAAATAGATACGATTATTAAAAACATTTTTGCAAAGAGATTCAATATGTATAACTGTTGATAAGGCAGTCAATTCAGCCTGCCCTTTCTCACTGAGCACACTAATTTTCTTAAATTTTCCATCATTAGTTGATAAAGTAATTTCGAAGACTGCTAAATCTCCATTTCCACTCGATCCGAAAACTTTCTTCCTAGTATTAAGAGACAGGCTATTAAAAATTCCAAATTGTTGCATCGTCCCTAATAACCAGGTTATAAATTTAGAATTATAGGTCATCTTGACAGAGACATCTGAGATTTTTTCAACTTTATTGAGGATATACAAATCTGGTACGTCGAAATTATAAACTTGCCGACGGCCGATTCCGAACCCAAAATTAAAATAATCGGTATCCAAAAAATGTTTAATCTGTACGGGCTGATTGTTCTGGTATCGGACAAAAGGTTTGGCAACATTTTCTGCCATAAAATGAGCTGAACTTTCTCCTGCAAGATCTTTAACAGAGTAGTAAACGGCTACATCAACTTTTTCAATATCAGTCATGCTGTTTACATTCGTCTTGATCAAACCAGCAATTATTCCTCCCATCCAACCCGATGAAAATACAATTCGGCTATTGATATCATGACCTAAGAGCGAGTGGTAGGCTTTCATCAATGCTGGAGTGGGTTTTGTAATATCAATATAATCCAAATGGTGTTTTACCGCAAAATGTAAAACATTGTCTTCGTTATCATTTACACTCAACACAATAATATCTATTTTTTTATCTAAAATAGACTGAAAAGTATCTGGTTGGTTGACATCAATAGTTAGTTCATTATTTTCCATAGCAACTTTCCGACTTCCCACGAAGAGATCAGCATCAGGATTTCTGGATTTAAGTATCCGATAAATAGTCTTCCCTACTAATCCTTTACCTCCAATAATTAAGATATTTTTTTGCATATTTTTTTTATACAAAAATATCACTGAAAACTTAACCTCTACAGGACATATGTCTAAAAGGTAATTGTGACATAAGAACATGTTCTGACTATAAAGATTAATTTTCTGGTTAGTATTATATTAATCTCCGACCTCTTCTTTTTTCAAAAATTAATAAGGGTAAGGGAGCATCCGGTTGTCAGATATAAAAAGGGATACTTGTTGAAGTACTGAAATAACAGGATTTAGTTCTTCCACAAATTACGGCATAGTATTAAAATTTCTCGGAACATTAAAAACAATCAATATGTTAGGTTATTTCATTGGAAAGATTTGTAAATATCGGCTAAGCGTATGCGTACAAAATCTCGCTCGCGCCTTCCCTCACTTGTCCTATCAGGAAATTAACATACATCGTCATAATTTCTACCAAAATCTTGCCCGTATTATATGGGAAAATTTTCATCCTCGTCCGGTAAAATTACATTTATCAGAATCAGCCCTTGAAACGATCAATAGGCTCCAAAAACAACGAAGTCAAGCTATACTATTATTAGGTCATTACGGAAATTGGGAACTGATAACGAAAATACCACAATTTACCAACATGCCTACACAAGCTCTATATAAACCTTTAAAAAACAGATTTTTAAATTATTTAAGTTATAAAAAAAGGACCAAGCATGGTATGCGCCTGTTGCCTGCTCAACATGCTTTAAGGATACTTTTACGGGAAAAACAAACTCCTTCCATTACATTTTTTATTGCAGATCAATTTCCTGGACATGACAATGGAATTGCTGTTGAGTTTTTACAGCAAACTACCTTCATGTTTTCTGGTGCAGAAAAGCTAGCAAGGCAACTAAATACATCTGTAGGATATGTTTCCTTACAACCTTTAAATAAACTAGAGTGGGAACTTGATATTATACCGATATGTGATCATGCAGCAGCAACTTCAGAAGGATTGATAACTAAGCAATTTGCGTCCATGCTGGAAAAAAGCATACAAAAAGACCCTAGTTGGTGGTTGTGGACACATCGCCGTTGGAAATAAAAATAAAGGGTAAAGTACCTACCAATTGTCTTAATAAAAATTAAATACTTCATATGATCAGAAATTTTGAAATTAAAAAAACAGTGCTTTTCGCATTTATAATGGTTATTTCCTGCCAATTTGTGGATGCACAAGTACAAATAGAAATGAAAACCGAATATATTGGAAAATCGGACTACCGAAAATCAGAGAACGAAAAAAGCGAAAAAGTAGGTGATAGCCAAGGTGCTGCTATGGTTCACCAGGCTAACATTACGATTCCTCTATCTTTAAAATTGAACGAAAATAAACGTCCCACACTCTGGGCTATAAGTGCGAATGGTGCTTATGCAAAGCTGGACAATAAAAACTTTACAGCGCCCTTAGTCGTAGATGAAATATTAAATATTGGGATGAATCTAACTCATTTGAGACCTTTGAACGACCGGTGGTCTATACTAGCGACTATCGGTGGAGGTATTTTTATGTCTAATACTGATTTTTCACAAGCAGGATTCAAAAATGTACTTGGCAATGTCGGAACTGTTTTCATTCGTCACTTAAAACCAAATTTGGATTTAGGTGGTGGTATTATGGTCAACAATTCTTTTGGTTTCCCAATGGTCTTCCCCGCCCTTTATCTCAACTGGAAAACTGAGGGGAAATATGCTTTAAAGATAGCTCTTATGCAAGGATTAGAGATGTCGGTAGGATATGATTTGACGAAAAATTTCCGATTAAATCTTATCGCAGAAATGAATGGACAGACAGCACTACTACAGCAAGAAGGAAAAGATAAAATGTTTTCACATTTATATATGATTACGGGTTTTCGCCCAGAAATAAAAATAGGAAAAAACATATCAATACCGCTAACCGTTGGAATGAATGTTTGGCGACCAGCTCAGATCACAGATAGAACATTGAAAAGTATGTTTCAAGATAAAGAATATTATTACAGAGCATCTGCCTATGCATCTGCAGGCTTAAAGATAAATTTATAATAAAAACAAAACGAGCCAGATATTATCACTATAAATCTGGCCCTTTAACATAAGATAAGAGGTAATCTATATTCAAAGATACAAGACAAGGAATAGCTATAATAAGTTTCTAAAAATTATTAATATACCTATCTAAACCTTAGTGATTACTTTTTATTCACTAAGGTCACATTGATAAATCAACATCACATTGGTGACTAAAAAGTAATCTCTTTTCGTATACGACTCAGATGTCTTTGCGTAATACCAAGGTAGGAAGCGAGATAATGTAATGGGATTTGCAAGATAAATTCTGGTTGATTTTTGAGCAACGATGCATAACGTTGGGCGGCAGTTTCCTTCTGCAATTGAAAAACTCGTTTTTCCAATTCTAGATATTGCTGTTCTGCTATAATCTTAAGAAACATAGTCCATATCGGCTTCTCAAGAACCAATTGATCAAGTTTATTTTTCTGAATCACATATAATTCTGTCGGCACAATAGCCTGTATGGCCTCTACACTTGGACCACCAGTTATAAAAGAAGAATAGGCAGCCATCAAATCATTCGGAAATCGAAAACAATAGGTAATATCGTCACCATTTGGAGTCGTATAAAAGGAACGAAAGATTCCCGATTGAATAAATGCAACTTCATTACTTTTTTCGTGTTCACGTGCAAAATAATCTCCTTTACTCAACTTTCTGATCGTAAAAAGTTGAATAACTTGTGCTATATCCTCTTCCGAAAAAATTCCAAAATCACGAAAAAATGCTGTTATCATTTATGCTCTATATCTAATGTCTATAAGTTCTAATAAAACTATTCTTACAAAGCTACATTTAATCTTTTGCAGATAGATATATTCATTCCTTATAGGTATTCCTATCACATTTAAGCCTATAAAATTTATTTTTTGTAATTTTGAATCAATAACAAAAGACTCATTAAAACAGAATATACATTGGAAGAACTACAGTACAGCAAGATATATGGAGCAGAAAACGCGGGTATCCCGTTAGTAGTTATACACGGCTTATTTGGCATGTCCGATAATTGGGGAACATTTGGCCGCAATTTTGGAGAAAAAAGACAAGTGCATCTTTTGGACCTTCGTAATCATGGGCGCAGTTTTCATAGTGAAGAGATGTCTATCGAAGTTATGGTTGATGATCTATCTGCCTATATCGCATCCATTGGAGCGGATCAAATTGATCTTATTGGACATTCATTAGGTGGTAAAGTTGCCATGCAATTTGCTATAGATCATCCTGAAAAAGTAGCTAAATTGATTGTAGCTGATATTGCCCCTAAATCCTACCCTCCGCATCATGAAGATATATTCAATGCACTAAGTGCCGTTAATATTGAAACTGTCGAAAATCGTAAAGATGTACAGATAGCACTTGAGCACTATATTAAAGAACCAGGAGTTGTCCAGTTTTTATTAAAGAACGTGTATATCAAAGAAGACCGAAGTCTAGGGTGGCGCTTCAATCTAGACGTTCTGAAAGGTAAATACACTTCGTTTATCACAGTAGGTGTCAAATCAGGTATATTTAAAGGACCTACTTTATTTTTGGCTGGTGAAAAGTCACAATACATCCTGCCCGAAGACAAAGCAACTATCGAAAAGCAGTTTCCAAAAGCCATAATAAAAACAATCCCTAATGCAGGACATTGGGTGCAGGCAGAAAACCCACAAGCATTTGATGCTTTTGTTGCCGAGTTTTTAAATCAATAAAAAGAAGTTTCTTATAACTTTCTTTTCTAAAAAAGGTTTCCAAAACAGGAAATTCTAGTAAAATATAAAGCCTCTTGAAAAAATCAAGAGGCTTTATAGTATTATTCTTCATCTCTTCATCAAGTATACACCTAAAAATTTAGTCTCTTATCAAAAGTACTCCTTCTTGAATACCAAAATCATTCTTCTGGTCTGATTTTAATATTGTTAGACACGCATTAAGATATACTCCTATTTAACTAAGACTAGTGAAGTAATTATACAGATATTACATAGAGATAAAATAGAGGATATATAGAGCTTTACCTCTACGAGCCCTCTAGAAACCCTCTATTATGACTCAATAAAATCTATATAAGATATAGATCAGCTCATCACATGTGTACAAGAAAGTCTAGCTGAAAAGTGCTTACATTTTTAATTCTCCGGGAGAAATACCGTAATATTTTTTAAATGCGCTACTGAAGTTATTTTGATGTCCATACCCCGTCAACAATGCTACTTCATATACTGTCTTTTTATCCGCTAACAAATAATTTTTAGCTTTTTCCATACGTACACGTGTTAGATAATCATGAATAGTTACTGAGAAATATTCTTTAAAATCTTTACGCAGTTTACTTTCACTGGTTAACACTTCTGCAGCCAGTTCTTTTTGGGTCGGTGGATTTGCGATACGTTGCTCCAGGATGTGTCGTGCCATTTCAAGCCGTTGAATATCTTCCTCATGAAACAAGGAATCGGTATTTCCTTTCTGTTCGTTGTACTGTTCAAATTGGTACATCAGCAATTCAACAATCCGAGATTCGGTATGTAATCTTCTTATTTCTCCTTTTTTCTTCGATTCAATTAATTCAGAAATGGTATGTTGCATTTCGTAAGTAGCAACAAGATCTTCTTCAGAAAATGAAGCATATTGCCCTTTTTCGATCTCATGCACAAACTGTTGATGGAGCAATGAATCTCTCTTAATTAAATTGAGGTAATATTCTTTAGATATAACTGCTATAAAATAAATATATTCAATACCAGGTTCTACTTGATGGGTCGTTCGCACAGAAGGAATGTAACGAATATTATGTCTACTCATGCCATAGGGCATTTTTGCATCTTTTGGTTTAAAAAATATAAATTGACTTGTAATCGTTTCACCTTCTATTTCAGTGAGGATCTGTACAGGTCTATCAAAGTTCATTTTAGAATGTAATATAAAAAGACCAGAAGTTGAAAGTTGAAAATTCTCCATATGTACAGGCCCCATTTCAATAATGGTTTTGTTTTCAACCAGTGGTTTCTCTGGCACATAACCGTCCGGGATTTCTTCCTCAAAAAGCCAATCTTCCAACTCTACTATTTTACTTTTCACTAACATGATTACAGTTTAAAATAAGCTTTGCGCAGTTAAAATTAATGAAATAAGCTGGAATATTAAAATTATTTATAATCTTTCTAAATAACTATCAAATTCAACATGCATTTCTTCAAGTTGAACATAAGGTTTCAAAGTTCTTGGATTCATCGTCACATTTGATTCGACTGAAAAAATAGTATAGATTTCTTTCTTATTCAAAACCTCCACTGGCGTACCATCAAATAGCTTTCTGCCATTTTTGAGCATCATAATGCGATTGGCATATGTAGCTGCAAAATTAACATCATGTACGATCAAAATAACCATGAGTCCTTTGCGCGCCAATGCTTTGGCAATACCTAAAACTTTCTGCTGATAATGTAAATCCAATGCTGAAATAGGCTCATCTAAGAGCAAGAGTGCATCTGGATTATCCCATATCTGTGCTAAGACCCGAGCTAAATGGACACGTTGCTGTTCACCTCCTGATAAACTTAGAAAATCACGGTCTGCAAATGATGCTACACCACAAAGTTTCATTGTTTCGGCTACAACTTCGAGATCATGCGCTTGAGGTACATTTTTATAATGCGGATAACGACCCATTAATACAATTTCATCGACTTTAAAACTTAAAGTCATTTGCTGTTGCTGACTCAATAAAGCTCTACATTGTGACAAAATATATGGAGTATAATCCGACAGTAGCTTTCCATTTAAGTGAATGCTCCCTGAGCAGGGTTTCTTTTCTCCGCAGAGTAATCCCATCAAAGTAGATTTTCCTGCGCCATTGGCACCTAACACAGCCAATACCTCTCCCTTCCGTACTTGAAAAGTAACATCTTTCAGGAGTTTTCTTCCCTTGATTTCGTAATTAAGTTTCTCTACACGTAACATAACAGACCCTATATTTGAACTAATTATTTTTCCTTTATCAAAATATATAAAAACAAAGGAGTTCCCAATAGGGCGGTGATCACGCCAATTGGAAGCTCTATTGGAGCAACCGAAACCCGCGCTATAACATCTGCTAGCGTCAACACCAAAGCGCCAAACAGCAACGATCCAGGTAAAACAAATCGATGATCTGCCCCACCCATAAGACGAATAATATGAGGAACAATCAAGCCTACAAAACCGATAATGCCTGAAACTGCTACAGAAGCCCCTACAGCTAAAGTTGAAAGGACTACAACCCATCTTTTGATACGGTCGGTTTGTACACCTAATAAATCGGCCTGCATTTCACCGAGAGCGAACGCATTTAATGACTTTCCAAAAAAAGGTAAACAGATTAAGGGAATAATTATAAACGGAGCAACTGCCAACAAATTTTCCCAAGTAGCTCCTCCCAGACTACCAAGCAACCAAAATGTAATGGTACGTAATTGCTGCTCGGTCGAGACATAGGTCATCAAGCCCGTAAGTGCTCCTGCAAAAGCATTAATTGCAATTCCAGCCAATAACATGGTTGTTACGGATGGCTTACCATTTTTACTAGCTATACGATAAACCAAAAATGCTGTTAAACCTGCACCTGCAAACGCTCCAAAAGCTAACACATAGTAACCGATCCAAGCTGAAATTGAGGTGAAAACCAGTGCTTCAAAAGCAATGATCATGACCGCAAATAACGATGCGCCAGATGATATACCGATGAGTCCGGGTTCTGCTAATGGATTACGAAATATTCCCTGGATAGCTGCACCAGAGATACCTAATGCTGCACCTACAAGTATTCCCAGCAATAAGCGTGGTAATCGAATTTCAAAAATGACATCCTCATGCATACTGTTGATGGGTGTTGCTGATGCTAAATGCGTTTTTTGCATCAACAAGGAAAAAATATCTTTGGGGGGAATAAAATAAGCCCCTAATCCCAAGGAAATTATACACACGACAATTAAAATTGATACAAGTGCCAGTAAAATTAGCTTCTGTCTTTTATACACATCGATTACTTTGAATCCATTATTCTTACAAAACCTCGGTGCAATTCCAAAATTGCGTCAGGTAGCCGATTACTAAAATTGACTAATAAAGAAGCATTCATTGTAAGAATACGTTTATTTTTTCCTGCATTGGTAATTCTCATACCGGGTAACTTCAAAATCGCTTCTTCACCTCCTAAGCTACTTGCTCCAAAATCAAACAGCAATATAATATCAGGATTAGCTTGTACCAGAGCTTCCGTCGTATAAGGTTTAAAATCAGAAAACTCTTGAATAGCATTCTTTCCTCCAGCTAAATGGATGATTGCATCTAAACTACTCCCCTTACCGGCGACACTCATAGTGCCCGTACCGCGTGCATAAATAAAAAGAACTTTTGGAGGAATTTTACCCTTATTTTCACTTTTAACCACTTCAGTAATACGGTTCAGACTTAACTTTGTTTGGGATACCACTCCTTTTCCGAGCTCAGGTTGACTAATGGCATCAGCCACTTGTTGGATATAATTTAAAGCGCCTGGAATTGTATAGTTGGGTTTTAAGGCTATATATTTTACACCAGCTGCGCGTACTTGTCGAATGATTGCTGCAGGAACTTCACCTTCATTTGCTAAGATGATATTCGGTTCAAACGAAAGTAATCCTTCTGCTGAAACTGAACGATTTTTACTTACACGTGGCAAAGCTGCGGCAGCCATAGGTGAGACACTGGTCACGTCGGTAGCAACAACACGATTTCCCACACCTAATCCAAATATCGTCTCAGTAATGGAACTGTTCAATGTAATAATCCGTTGCTGTGCATGTACGCTAAAAGGCAAACATGTGAAACAATGGATTATTATAATAAAGCAAAATCTACTCATTCTTTTTTCTTTAATTCAAGTTAAACGCATCATGACAGGAAAACTTATCTAACGCTTTTCAACACAAAACAAATCAATAATCAGTCTAAATACAAATTAATTTAAATTTACCTTTTGCTTGTACTTTAGATAAAAACAAGTCAAACACCACTATAAATCAGTCAAATACATCAATTAAAAAATTATTATAGGATATAATCAAATCGAATTAAATAGAATTAATGCCAGTTTTCATAGAGAAAAGTTCAATTCAATTGCCTTTTTTTGTAATATTATTTAGATTGATTAAAAATAACCTAGTGTTTACAACAAGATCCTTACTACGAATAAGTTCTCTCCTGATATTTTGTGCATGCAACTTAATAGTAGCTCATGCCCAAGATAAATTACAGATTAGTGGCACTGTAAAAAACGAATCTAACAAAGCGATACCAAACGTAACGGTTTATTTATATCCTGATAAAAAGGCTATAAGGACAGACACTTCGGGCCATTTCTATTTTAAGCAGCTTTATGCAGGTAGCTATGATTTAGAAGTTCAAGCTCTTGGCTATAAGAAGTTCCAACGAACCATTGATCTAGAAAATAAAAAACAACATCTGAACATTGTATTGGAGACCGATAACCGCCATATTGATGAGGTACAAGTAAACCGTAAACTGGAAGCGGTAGACAATCTTATTAAAGCGGAAAATGCAGCTATGCCTGTTAAGATTATTACCAAACGTGAAATCGAATTGATGGGTAGTCGCCGACTGGATGAAGTACTGAAAGAACAAACAGGGATAGCCATAGTCAATGACATTGCTGGGGGATCAAGAGCTGTCGGCGTACAGATACAGGGTTTTAGTAGCAACTATGTGATGGTATTGGTCGATGGACAGCCCATGTTGGGGAGAAACAGTGGAAATTTTGATCTATCAAGAATTTCAGTTACAAATATAGAACGAATAGAAATTATTAAAGGGGCTTCATCTTGTCTCTATGGCAGCGATGCTTTAGGCGGTGCTATTAATATCATTACACGACATGGTGCAGTGACGCCACAGCTACACAGTTCATTTCTATATGGCACATTAAATACGGTAGATGCAACTTTAGAAGCTGAAACACCTTTTGACAATCAACGTGGAAGTATTGTTTTATCCGGGAACTACTACCGGACTGATGGATTTAATACCGACAAAAACTATCTGCAGTCAAATAGTACCACTTATCCCCCATATACCAATTACAGTTTTCAAGGACGCACACGTTATCGTATCAGTAAAAATGGAACAATGGGTATTACGGCGAGGTATGCTGGCCGAGTATCAAAGATGATCAATGCCTGGTCTGAACAGACCATATTGAAAGATACCCAGAAAGATCAGGACATCAACATAGCAGCAAGTTATGATCATAACTTTGAATCAGGGATTCGGAGTATGTCTCGCTATTATTATTCTCGTTTTCACTCAGAAATTGCGGCACAGTGGCTACAACAAGGAGTATTGGCCGGCGCTGAAGAATTTGGTCAAGATGTACATCGCATAGAACAACAATTTGCTTATAGTCCAATTACAAAACTAAAATTTACTGCCGGTATCGGTGGAAGTCTAGAGGTAATGGATGATCAAAAACTGGATGCTAAAAGATCGCTAAATACCGGTTTTGTATACCTACAGACCGAATGGAAACCGGTTGACAGGCTACTGACCACATTGGGACTACGCTATGACCAAACGAATGTATATAATGGTCGTCTCAGCCCAAGTCTTGGTTTACAATACCATATTAATTCAACTCTTGTTGCCAAAGCAGGTTTTGGGGCAGGATTTAAAGCTCCTGATTACAAAATGCGTTATCAGGTATTCTACAATCCAGCGGCAAACTATATGGTAGTTGGTACTGAACGCGTGGCAGATGTTATTTCAGCAATGGATGTGGCTGGTGAATTGAGCTATAAAAACAGTTATATGTTGAATTTAGTCGCAGGAAATCTAAAAGCGGAAACTAGTCTGTCTAATAATATTGGTTTAACATGGAATGCTAGTCAAAAAATTCAAGCTGATATTTCCGTATTTTATCATCGCATCAATAATCAGATCAATACGGTCAGTGTCGGGAATGGGACGAATGTTGCTCAGATCTACAGTTACCGCAATCTGCCGAAGGCGATGAACAAAGGTTTCGAAACTTCAATTACTTATCAAGCAAACAAAGTTTTACAGTTCTCTGTAGGCTATCAATATTTAATAGCAAAAGATTTAAGTGTCTTAGACAGTATAGCAAGCGGAAACTTTCCCTACAATCAAATCAATAATCCTGAAACAGGAGAATATCGACAAAGTAAAAAATCAGACTATTGGGGTATTGAAGATAGATCAAGACACATGATCAATTTTAAAACCCAGTACGCATATAAACCTTGGGATATGAATATCAATGCAAGAATTAATTTCAGAGGAAATACGCCATTTCAAGAATACAATGGAAATCAATTCATAGACAAGAATGATATTTTCATTCCATACCATACGCTTTTAAATATGACCGTTGAAAAAAGTCTGATGAAAGGAAAACTCACTTTTCGTCTCATTGGAGATAATCTGTTTAATTTTACTAGCCGCTATTTACTCGGACAACCAGGTCGTGTCATCATGGGTGGACTGAGTTATCGTTGGATCAAAGAATAAATTTTCCAAAACCACATAACATGTAGACATAGGAGAACTGCAATTAAGTTTTAAATGCTAGCTAGCTCTCCTTTCAAGATGTTTTATAATTAAAATTGCTACAAAATGAATACGATAAAACTAATAATAGCTGAATGCAGCATATTGATTTCTTTTCATAAAATAGGTCGTTGTATTTTCTCTACAGTTATCGTATTTCTTATTGCCTCATGTGGCAAGGATAAGGAATACAATATTGTACTTGAAGATGGTAAGAGTATCGTCATTAAAGATCTTGCAGGGGATACCGATGCTTCTATGGGGGATGGTACAGAAGGTAAAGAAAAGCGCAACTTTTATACTTTTCTATTTCGTTTCAAGGATCAGAAACAAATTTGGATTAAGACAAAAGCAGATTCGACTCAATGGCTGAAAACGAAAGATTGGGACTTAGCTTTTACTGGCCCCTATAATTCTGAAGTTTTTGTCAACAATTCGCAATACCAATATAATCCAGGATATCAAGGAGAAGCAAATAATACCGCAGTCATCTTAATTAAACAGCCCTATCAAAGTATCACCGTCGCACCTTCGGATGACGAATTTAATAAAAGTGAAGTTAACAAAATCGGATGGGCATCATCAGAAGGTTCAGATGGGTGGTTTCGTTATAGCCTGAACAATCACATTATGCAAGCGCTACCTAACAGAACATATGTCATTCGACTTCCTGATGGAAAATATGCTAAGTTACAACTTATCAATGCCTACAAAGGCAATCCATTTGCCGTTACAAATATGAACTGGCCAGCTCCCTATTATACATTCAAATACTATGTACAAGAGGATGGTAGTAAGGCGTTAAACACAAACACGCTCTAAAAAATGAAAATTAATTATCCGTTAATAGTATATTCTGCCATAAATTTTATCAAATAATATTTATGGTAAAGTAATTTTCATAGATGCTGATCATATCATAAAAATAAAAACGCAATTATACCATAGTGTATTAATGAGTAAATGATTCCAAATCTCTTAATAATCCACAGGCTAGTGATTATCCTTAAAAAAATATTAAACTTCTAATTAATAGCTATTTAACAAGAAGTATTTGTTGATTATTACAACTAACAAATAAGCTTAAAAGCTAAACTCTAAAAAGCAAAAAGCATAGATTAAATATCATTTTTAATATACAATGGATAAGCTAAACTCATTACCTTTACTATTATTTAGAATTAATATAAATAAAGATAGCAATCAAATAACCTGATCATATAACCACAGGAATAATTGAAATTATAGTATTACAATATATAACACTAAAAATGAAAATAACAACAAGCAATAACCTCTTAAAATTCATCGCAATATTTGTTTTTTTAACACTACTAGGGGCCTGCAGCAAAAGCGATCCTAAAATAGAACCAGAACCTAATCCAGAAATTTCAGAAGGAATGTTCAATCGCTTAATTTCAGTAAAGAACTTTGGAGAGGACTTACCAACGGGAACTTTACCCACAACGAAGCAATCGCCTATATATTATAGTTTAGAACAGAATAAGGCTATTACGCCAGATTATAGGCTGACAACACGTTGGGATATTTCTTTCGCAGAGATATACAGGAGTTTTGTCAATTGCAATAATAGTTCAAATGGATACGGAGTAGGTGGACCTGGTAAAGGTGGAATTTACCTAGTCAAGAAAAAATTTGAAGATGTTATAGATATTCCCTCCGATGCTGAATTCCGTAGAGGAGAAAAGGCCTATGGAACAGATGACTCTGGAACTTTTGGAGAAGGTCTGGGATGGTATCTATATGATTTTGGTGGAGACATCAAAGGTGGTGGAGCCGAAAACAAAAAGCATGTTTGTTATCCAATTGAAGGGCATACCTTGGTAGTACGCACAGCTAATGGCAATTATGCAAAAATCAAAATTCAGAGCATCTACAAAGACTTATTAGATCCAAAAGATTGGTATAAAACTTCACCCACACCATTCTTTACTTTCCAATATGTATTAGTGAAATCCGGGAGTACCAAATTTGAAATCAAGAATTAAATAATAATATCCATAAAATACGATAGTTCAATATTTAGATAAAATGAAAAGAATATACACTTTTATAAGCATACTATTCCTAGGGTTACTGTTTAGTAACTGTACTAAAACGGAGGATCTGCCTTTACTTCCCAGCGACAAAATACTGGAATATAAGGTGACCAACCTCCCGAATGACGATGTTATCTATGGTGCTATAGATAATGGGGAAAATACCATAACGGTTTACTTACCCTATTATTATGGATTATTAGTAATTGATCCTACAATCCAGGTATCATCTGGAGCCAAAATCGTGGAAGAGATTCTGCCCGTTAAAACGGATGAAAAGGATAAAACATATACTGTAAAATCCGCAACAGGAACAGCACGTACTTACAAATTAAAGATTGAATTACAAAGTACACCTTCTTTTGAAGCGGCTTTTGCATCAACATCTTCCATTGCGCTGACACAAGGACCAGGAACCGCTTTCCCTGCAATAAACGGAACTTTCATGCATACAAACTCTACTCTAGTCAGTATAGTACTCATCAACCAAGAGACGAAGCAACGTGTTCAGATGCCAACGCCGAATAGTTTAAAAGTTTCTCCTTTAGGATATCAACTATCTTATTCTGGCACAGAACGGGAAAATCGTATTCCTTCGGATATCCTAGCGGGCATATACGATGTCGAAGTGACCAATCTTAATCATACCATTAAATTAGCCAATCCGCTCAAGATTACTTATCGACAACCAGATGTGGCTTTAACATTATCAGGTTTAAAACTAGCTAAAAACACGGATTGGACAATCAAAGCCTATTTAAGCAAAGTAATACTTGATCCTACAGCAGTTATTATGACACTTAATGGCAAAGATTATCCGCTTACAATCAAATCCCATACCCGTAGCGAAATGCAGGTTTCGTTACCGGCAAACCTTCCAACAGGGAATTTCGAAAATGTTCAGATCAAATTCCAGTTCAAAGACTGGACTGATATCGTGAAAACACAACAAAATTCAAGTACGATAACAGAATCATAAATATGCATTCACAGTATGCCAAGGTGGCATCAACATTAAAAAAATAAAAAACAGGAGGTCAACGTGAAATTAAACATTAAAACAATCTTACAATCAGCAATGGCTGTAACAGTGCTTTCGGCAACAGTGTGGGCAACAACTCCAAAAACAGAACAGGCTACAGCTGCTTTGCCTCTTACTCAAACAAAAGCAAATACCAACTTCACCGTAATAGGTCAATGGTGGACTCCTTCAGATGTTGCAAACTGGCCTGTTATTTATTTAGATCTTACTACAGGTAACCAAAGCTTAAGTAATGGTGGACAAATCATATTATCCCGTTTTGTCAATGCAACTATTCGTGCCAATGCAGGTTTCGAAATTAGAACAGTAATGGCAGACATGTCGGCTGTTTCGGCATCTGATTGGTCTGCTGCTAATGTAGTAACATCACTAGAAAAAAACGAGTGGTATGAATTTGATTTATCAACAATTAGCATCCTACCAATTCAACCAATTACTGTAATGGTTGGCAACAGTTCTGGAGCGTTGTATGCATTAACTCTAAATAGCTTCAATGATATACAACAAAAAATAGTTAATGGCCAAATTCAAATGAAAACTGATCTAAACATTGAATATAAAGTTTTATAAAAAACTTTATATTATTAAAATGTATTTTTCAAACATATGGTTTAAATAGTAATAACATGCATTCACAGTATGCCAAGGTGGCATCAATATTAAATAAATAAAAAACAGGAGGTCAACATGAAATTAAACATTAAAACAATCTTACAATCGGCAATGGCCGTAACAGTGCTATCGGCAGCGGTATGGGCAGCAGCGCCAACAACAGAACAAGTAACAGCGCCTTTGGCACTTACTCAGACAAAAGCGAATACGAGCTTGACGATCAATGGTCAATGGTGGAGTCCAAGAAATGCAGCAAACTGGCCTGCTGTTTATGTAGATTTTACAACAGGTTCTCAAAGTCTAGGTAACAGTGGACAGGTTGCATTCTTTAGCCATGTCAACGGATCGATCAAAGCCAATGCTGGTTATGAAATCAGAACAGTAGCTGCGGACATCTCGGCTGTTTCTGCATCCAATTGGAGTACCGCTACACCAGTAACATCACTAGGAAGTGGTACTTGGTATGATTACGATTTATCAACCAATGCAAATGAGGCAATTCAACCATTAACTGTTTTGGTAGGTAATTCTTCAGGTGCCTTATATGCCGTAAAACTCAATAACTTCAGCAATGTAGGTCAACAAACAGTTGCTGGTCAATTGCAGGTAAAGGCCGATGCTAATATCGAATATAAAGCGCTTTAAACAACAATAATTTCTTAAAAGATGTCGCAACCGGTGAATGGGTTGCGATATCTTTTTATAAAAAAAAATCATGCTACTTTCAATATCTAAAAAACAAATACGTACATTCCAATTGTTGGCTATTTTCATGCTGACTATGGTATCTTGGTCTTGCAAAAAAGAAACCCCCAATCTACCATATAACGAAATCGAATCGTTTAGCATCAAAGATGCCTCGGGCAAGACCTTGTCGGCAAGTATTGTGGAAGACCGTATTATCCTATACTGGCCACCGCTGGTGGACCAACCAGAAAGCATCACACCGACCGTAAAGATTTCTGACCTAGCCACTGTGACTCCTGCTTCGGGTACGCCAATACAATTAAAGTCTGACAAACCCATTATCTATACCGTAAGAGCACAGGATGGTTCCAGCAAAAACTATACATTATCTTTTCAAGTCAACCAACCCTTATTACAGGTGAAAATTAACTTCCTTTCGCCTTATCGTCTCTATTTACCAGGAACAAACCCATTTGTTTTAGTTGGAGAAAACATTATACCAAACGAAGCTCAAACTAAAGGGTATATCGTAGATAATGATGGTAAAGAAACCTTACTTTCTTTTAACCAGCCCCCAAGCACTTTCGCAGTTAATTTTACTCGTCCAGATGATCTTAAGCCTGGCACATATCGCCTGAAATTGGTATCGGGTCGTTATACTGTATTAACTGATCCCTTCGATGTATTGTTACCCGAGTTCTACAACTTAATCAAATTGGGCAACTACACCGTAAAAAAAGGAGAAAATCTGGTGATGCCGATTGCAAATAAATCAATTTATGAATTATTCTTCAAAGCAGATTTTGATCATTTTATTGCTATTGATAACCTCAACAACACCTACAAATTAAACAATGCAATATTTGACGTAGCAAAAATGACTGTTACAATACCGATACCAACAACTATACAAGGTAACCAGTTAACAAGATTGAAAATAATAGATAAATCTGACAAAGTAATGACTGAATACGAACAGTCCATTACATTAAATTAACATCTTATAATAAAGCTTTTTTGATGTTGTTAATGAACTTATACTTGCCAAAACAGGTAATCCTTGCAACTTTACTAACCACTTTTTTATACAGCTGTAGTAAGGGTAAGTCATCGCCGGAGGAGCCGACAATTACACCTACCCCAGAAGAAACGCTACGAGAAAAATACAGTAAAAGTAGCGCACAGTGGCCAGTCGCAGAATGGTATAAAAATATTGAGATACGAGAACTAGCAGCATTGCCCAAAAATCCTTCAAATGATAAGGTTGAGCTTATTGCTTTGGGAAAAGCGCTTTTTTTTGATCCCCGTACAGGTAATGGCTTGAAGACCTGTGCTTCGTGCCATAATCCGGACACCTACTGGATCGATCAGAAAACAACAGCTGATGGTATAGCTTTACATCACCGTAACACACCATCCATGGAAAATGTCTGGTACTTGGAAGGGAATCTCTTTCACGATGGGCGTGCGAAAACCTATCGTGAACAAATCGCAGAAGCTATCAATTCTCCAATTGAAATGGGTGGAAATACGAGTTCTTTATCTTCCAAACTAATGTCCATACCTGGTTATGTAGATCTATATGAATCGGCTTATAATAATAAGAATATGACAATAGAGGGGTTACTTGATGCAATTGCTGCTTATTCTAGATCCATTAATAGTGGACAAACCGCATTTGATCGGTTTGTCCAAGGTGAATATAAAGCTTTAAATGACCAACAATTGGAAGGGTTGCATCTATTTCGTACGAAAGGAAAGTGTATTAATTGTCACAACGGCCCGTATTTTACAGACTTAGATTTTCACAATCTCGGATATGCCGTAACGAACAAAGGTGCATTGGACAACGGACGTTTTGAGTCTTCTAAATTAGAAATTGACAAAGGTAAGTTTCGTACACCCGGATTACGGAACATTTCAAATACTGCACCATATATGCACAATGGTAGTATTGCTACTTTGAGTGAATTAGTCAACTTACTAAGCCAAGGAATGCCTCAAAAGACTGATCAGCAGATTAATGGCATATTATCACCACATATACAGAATTTAAGACTCAGCAGTAAAGAGCAGGAAAATATCATTATCTTTCTATCAAGCTTATCAAGTGAACCGATAAAAACTGAAAGACCAATATTGCCGTAACAAAAAAATCCCAAAGGAGGTCGCCTTTGGGATCTTTGAGCATCCAAAGATGTGGAAGCATCAATATTAAATAAATTGGTACAAAAATAGAAATTTAAAAGGAAAAATAAAGTTAAAAAAAACTAAAGATTGATTAACTTCTCATTTATAGCCAGTGGGACAGCAAAATTAAATCAATTGATTCTCAAGCGGATTCAACATCAGTAGTATAAAGTCTATTTGGCGTAAAAGAATCATTTAAGTAAATATATGGGCAAATCAACTAAATTTATTAGGAAACAAATGAAACTATTGGGTCATGCCGCTCCTATTGGTATTTGTTTATTATTACTCTTAAGTGCCTGTAGAGACCATGGAAATAAAACTATAACACAAGATGAGAGGCTAAGTCCTGACATTGGAACAAAAAAAGAACTGATTCTCGATTCAATTTTTTTGTATGCTCAACAATTATACCGGTGGCAGGAATCACTTCCCTCCTATACAGATTTTACTCCTCGTAAGAAGTTTGGAAGCATTAGTCCCGAACAGACTGCTTATGAACGTGAGCTTTTCGCAATAAGTCAATACTCATTGGCCCATAATGGCAAACCATATGAATGGTCTCCAATTGAAGGAAAACCCAAATATTCGTATCTTGAGCGCCGTAGAAACACAAAAAAAAGTAGCGGGCATCTTGCAAGCATGGAGCACCAATATAAATATGCTACACACCTGTCCTATTGGACTTCAGGTAAAAAATACATAGCCTACCTTTACATTGCTTCATTTCCCGAATTAGCTATCGTTAAGACAGAACTCGATAGACTTTTTAAAGAGCTTTCGAATAAACAAGTAACTCATCTGATTTTAGATCTTCGTCACAATGGCGGCGGATATGTTGAGACAGCGGAATATTTGGCCAATTTGATTGTACCTCAAAAACTGGATGGGAAAATCATGTTCAGTGAACAATTTCATCCGAATGTCCAAAATGGCAAGGCTACTCTTTTAGGTAAACAACCCTATTTAGATGCAAATGGAAATCCTGTACAATATAAAGGCCGTTCCGCAACTTTGGCCGATGTAGACTATAGTGAAAAAGCCAATACACATTATTTCGTCAAGAAAGGAGTATTCAACACATTACAACACTTATCATTTATTGTATCCGGACGTACCGCATCAGCTAGTGAACTTCTTATTAGTAGTTTTAAACCTTACTTTCCGGTGAGACTTATTGGTCAGAAAACTTTTGGAAAGCCAGTAGGATTTTTCTCTCTTAAAATTGATGCTTTCGACATTTATTTTGCATCATTCCTGATTCGTAATGCTAATGGTTGGTCGGACTATTTTGATGGAATGTCTGTCGATATTTCCCTAGCCACCCCAAAAACAGACCTACATATAGGTAATCCGAAGGAGCCTTGGCTAGCATCTACACTGCAAGACATTGTTTCTATTACAGACTCTAAGCTGGAAAAAGGTGTTGATAATATTAAAGATAATCCTCCTTTCGTCTTTTGGCCAGAAACAATAGGTGAGAATCTGCTGTTTAAAACAAATTTTCAATTAAAAAACTAAAAAAATTATGTACAATTTAATTCAGATCGTTTTTCATAGATGATAAATCATTATACAGCATAAAGGTTTTAAAATAAATACGAATATTTGTATAGAATAATTATAACTAAATACTAGAAAAATGCTTAGTCAACATATTAAAGAGCAAACACATGCTGCTCACCAAAACGTAGAAGGTACAATCGTACGTCAATTAAAAAGTATTCGTTCAGATGCAGATTACGCAAAGGTTCTAAAAGGTTTTTATGCCTATTTCCGTGCTGTTGAAGATCGTATTGCACCTTTTGTAACTTCGGATATTTTGCCCGATCTAGCAGATCGTCGTAATTCTTCTTATATAAAAAAAGATATCGAAGCATTGGGCGGAAGTGTAGAAAATCTTCCAGAAGCTAATGCTCCTCTAGTTAACAATGTGTTAGAAGCCCTAAGCTCACTTTATGTTCTTGAGGGATCCATTATGGGGGGGCCATACATTGTGCAGATGCTGAATAAATATGGAATCACTAAAGGCACTTCGTTTTTTGAAGGGTATGGTGAAAACAGTCGTGAAATGTGGGCAGGATTTACGACTGTCTTAAATAAACATGCCGAAGATCCTGCAAGTTATGAGCTTGCGACAGAGAAGGCAAATCAAACTTTCTACAATTTTGGAAACGTATTTTCCCCAATTGTAAATGTAAACTAAAACACAGCATTATTGTTTATATTTACGAATGGAGCAAAAAAATGATAAAACAAAATGGTTAAAACGCTTAGGCGTAGGCGCTTTTCTCTTTTTCCTTTTTAAAGGTTTAATTTGGTTAGCGGTATTCTTCTTTGCCGCAAAATCTTGTAACTGGTCGTTCTAAACAAAACCTGCTCATATCATTTAATGATACATGTTAGTCTCGATTTTTTATTGGGACTAACAAATTATAAATTTTTGTGAATAGTGAGTCTGGCTAATAATTACCAGATTAAATATACTTGCCTATTAATGGTATATTTTTTAATTCCTTCCTCTCCATTTTTACTATAAAAAAAACATAAAGTATCATCAGAATAAAAGCAACAGGAATACGTAATAAAAGTTGCATATCTTGAGTCCAAGAATCGGAATATACATCAATGCTCCTTTTCATAAAGAAACATAGCAACATTGCCAATAGATATATTCCTATTTTTTTTACAGGATAGGGTATATAGTAATAATTTTGACCAATGAAATAAGTCACTAACATCATGCTCGCATAACAGATCAAGGTAGTCCATGCGGCTGCATACATGCCCCAATAGGGAATAAAAAAATAATTACCAACGAGCGTAATAACAGAACCAAATATCGTGATATACAAACCTATACGCATCCGATCAGTCAGTTTATACCATACTGAAAGATTGTAATATATTCCCAAGCATATGTTAGCACATAAAAGTATCGGTACGATGCCCAAACCGGAACGATAGGAAGCCCCGACCATATATTTCCAGACGTCAAGATATAAAGCAGAAAAAAGAAAAGCTAAAGAAAGTGTGATTACAAACCATTTCATCACATTTGCATACAGAGCTGGTGCATTTTTGTCTTTGGATTTATTGAAGAAAAATGGTTCTGCAGCCATTTTAAATGCTTGTATAAATAACGTAATAAAGATCGCTAATTTATAGTTTGCTGAATAAATCCCAACGACACTTTGCGCATCGACATCCTGTGGCAGCAATTTCGCCAGCATTTGCCGATCCATTACTTCGTTTATCATGCCCGCTAACCCAATAAAAATCATAGGAGCGCAATATTTAAAAAGCTGTTTCCAAAGACTGAAATTTATCTTAAACCTAAAACTCTTCCATTCTGAAAATAATAATAAGAATACAAAGAGATTTTGGAGCACATTTGCTAAGATTAAAAACCCTATCCGGTTATTATTAATGAACCAATGTACAATAGCATCATCCGGATGATGCACCGCATATTTGGGCAACCATATTAAGAAAAATAAAGTAAACAGTATATTGATAATAATACCAGATAATTTTACAAAAGCGTATCTTTTGGGACGGTTTTCCTGTCGTAGTTTAGCAAATGGAATAGCAGTTATTGCATCTAATCCAACCAGATAAAGACACCACAAAATGTATTCTGGATGTCCATCAAGCTTCATAAAATTGTTAATTGGAACAGTAAAAAAAGAAATAAACGTAATGAGTAATGCGGTACTGAGCAATATTGAACCAAACGCTGTTTGAAAAAGTGAGTGTCGGTCTACACCTTGTGTATTTGAAAAACGAAAATACCCCGTTTCAAAACCATAGGTAAATATAATGTTGGCTACAGCAATCCAAGAATACAATAAACTGTAACCACCATAATCTCGTACACCTGAAGAATCTATCATCAGGTAAGTAAGAATAGGTGTCAGTAAATAGTTTAGAAATTTTGCTCCAATGTTACTTACACCATACCACAGGGTTTGTCCTGCCAATTGTTTTATAGCCGTCAATAAATTATAGATTTTGACACAATATTAGTGAAACTTTCTTAATTGCTATAATACAAAACGAAAGCATATGGTAAGATAAAAAGCTGGACTAATACTAACAATAATCAACTATTGGCCACGCCATTTAAAGTAAAGATCTTATTTTGACAGCCCATTTATAATTCGCACCTGATAAGCTCCGTTATAATGATCACCAACCATAAGATTCTCACTAACCGTAATATAATATTGGCCTGTGTCTTTAAATCGATATTCCAGGACTTTTCCGAATGGACCATCAGCACTCCCGTTTGGAGAAAAAAGCTGACCAATACGGATATTTGCCGTATTGGTTGGACTTTCAAGTATAATATGAGCGGAATCCGGTTTATGGACAGATATAAAAATAGTGTCTGTAATACCTGATTTTTTCTCCATTTTATGAGTAAGACCTCCCTCTAAAAAAGTAATTCCGGACTGCCGATGCAATTCGGTATCCTGAGACTTGTCTTTCACAGCTGGCCTCTGATGAGAGGTATTTGGTTGGCATGCAACAAAAGTGAGAAATATAAAAGAAGTAATGACGAACAATCTAGACATAGTTTTATTATTATAAACAAATAAGAGAATAAAATAGTTTACACCCAATTATTTGGTTAAAGTAAATCGTCCTTTAAGATTCATCATCAAAACTCTTCCTGTGTTAATTCCATATTGACCATCGCTCCAGCTGTATTTCCAGTACTTACAGCACTTGCTACGGAGCGCATCATTGTGGTGGAGTCACCACAGGCAAAAACACCTGGAATATTGGTTTTCTGAAAACTATCAACTTTGATATGCCCAGCCTCAGTAAGCTCACATCCCAAACTCACCGGCAGGTCTAAATGCTGCACGAAGGGAACTGGAGCATACACAGCATCAAAAGTTTCTGTTCGACCATCATCAAACACCAATTGCTTAACATATCCGTCTTTATGAACAATTTCTACTATTTCAGTTTCAATTATACCAATTTGATTTTTAGCTAATTTATCTTTTTGTTCTTCTTCAAAATTTGCGTCACCTCTTGTCAAAACCTGTAATTGATCAGTGAGATTATGAACTAATGAAGATAGATGGATTGCCTTATCCCCTTTTCCAATAATACCGGTTTTTTGATGTTTAAATTCATAACCGTGACAGTAAGGGCAATGAATAACTGAAATCCCCCAGCACGCAGAAAAACCCTTTATATCAGGAAAAATATCCTTAACTCCAGTTGCAAAAATAAGTTTCCTACCGATGTAAATATTCCCTTCTTCAGTACAGATCTCAAAACCTTCTGACGCAAACCTACCATCTGTCACGACACCATTTTCAAAAATAATGCTTTCATATTGCTCAACCTGTTGCTTTGCTATGGTAGCAATCTCCAAGGGTGTCTTACCATCTTGTGTCAAGAAATTATGGGAATGTGGCGTCTGTCGATTGCACGGAATTCCACTATCAATTACCAACACATCTCGCAAAGAACGTCCTAGTGCCATGGCTGCAGAAAGACCTGCATAGCTACCTCCAATAATGATGACATCATAAATTCTATTTTCTTTCATAATAAACCTTTAATACACCATCCAACAATTACTTTTGTGGGATGATGTATTAAAGGTAATAACTATTGCAACTTAATTGCAATAACATTGACAGATATTATTATTTCTTACTCTTTCATGACAGATGCATTTCTATCAAAATTTGGATGGATAAATTAACATGCCTACAAACCATATAATTTCAATTATTTTACAAAATACTTGAAAACACTACTCAATAAAAAAGGCTATCTTAAATTTTAAGTTAACCTTTTTTCATTTTTGCAATACGAATAAATTAGAACCTATCTTCTAAATAGCCAATATCCAACGCACATCAAATGCATCCGTTATTTCAATCAAGCTTTGTTTAATTTCATCTGGAGTATAAGTAATCTTTCTATTAACTTTCAATTTATGAATTAATAATTTGCGATCTCCCGCATCATTACAATGCAGAAATATAGATAAATAATTTCCGACCTGACGACCTTCATTATGTACCAAATCTGAACCATGAATTACAATCATATCAGAAATTAATGAGCCAATAACTATAGGTGACTCCGGATAGTTATTCATCTCATTTTTAAATGCTTCAAAATACAACCTACCACCAAAACAAGTTTGGTAAAATTGAAGTGCTTTCTTACAATTTCCTGAAAATGTAATAAAAACACCATTCATCATTTTATCGGTTCTCTGAAATAACATATTGCTATAAATTATGCATCAGGTATTTCAGGTTCAACCAATCTCTTCATTTTATCTAATGATTCCTGCCAACCTAAATAGCACATTTCAACAGGTATTACATCTGGAATATTTTCTTGCACAATTTGAAGTTCAGTACCACAGGACACCTTATTCAGTGAAACTGTCGTTATCATTTCTCCCGGAAGATTAGGATCATCAAAACGATCACTATATTTAATTGATTCATTCGGTAAAATCTCTAAATATTCTCCACCAAAAGAGTGCCCGTTGCCAGTGCTGAAATTTATAAAAGTCATTTTAAAGTTACCACCTACTTTAAAGTCCATTTGTTGCACTGTACATATAAAACCATAAGGAGGTAACCAGGTGGCATGTGCTATTGGATCAGCAAAAGCACGAAACACTTTTTCAGGACTGGCCTGAATAATACGATGTAAGGAAACTGTATTCTTTTTCATGACATTAAATTTTAGGAATTAATAATTTTTTGATTCTACATATTTTACAAAACTATTCAAGATGGCTTGCCATCCTTGTTTTTGAACTTCAACCTCATTTTCGCTCTCCGCATCAAAAACTGTCGAAAGAGTTGTTTTACCATCCTTTTCCGTAAATACGGTACGTACCTTTCTTCCATCATTCATGCTGTAAGCCAACTCCTTAAACAATTCGACCTTATCATAAATACCTTCAAAATCAAAGCCAAAACTACCATCTTTAGCTTCCATTCTATTTTTAAATTTTCCATTTACCCGGACATCATTTTCACTTGCAGGACAGTGCCAATTTGGATCTGCACTATTCCATTGCATGATATCACTAGGTGTATTCCAAGCGTCCCATACGATCTCGATGGGAGCATTTACTATTGCTGTAACGTTAATTTTTGTTGATTGTATCATTCCTCTTTTCTTTATGTTTATAATGCTTATACAAAGATGGAGATCATTTCAAAATGTCACATGTTGTAAAAACGACAACTATAGGGGTGGATAACGACAAAAACTATTTGTACATTTATCTAACTAAATTAAGAGATATGCAAATTTCCATTTTCGTCCCACAACATGGTACAATAGAAGGCATTACACCCGCATTTCGTACTTTTCAAACCGCCAATGAATTTCTTACCTTCTTTGGCAAGAGACCCATTTTCAATGTCGAATATGTTGGCTTAAATGAATATATCACCGCAAATAACGGAGAGTATACCATAAAAACAAACCGCTTATTATCTGAAGTTACTAAAACAGACCTCCTCATTATCCCTCCAACATTTGGAGATATGGATAAAGGGATAAAAGCAAATGAAGAGGCTTTACCCTATTTCAGAAAACTTCATTTAAAAGGAACAAGCCTTGCAAGCTTATGTGTAGGAGCTTTTTTACTAGCAGAAACAGGATTATTAGATGGAAAAAAGTGTTCCACCCACTGGGCATACATAAACGAGTTTAAACAAAGATACCCTGCAGTCGAGATCGAAGATGGAGCTGTGATCACCGAACACGAGAATATCTATAGTAGTGGCGGTGCAAACAGTTTATGGAATTTAATACTGTATCTGGTCGAAAAATATTCAGATCGAGAAACAGCTGTCATGATATCAAAATATTTTGCATTGGATATCGGAAGAGATAACCAGTCTCAATTTGCAATTTTTAGAGGTCAAAGAAACCATAACCACACTGATATCCAGAAAGTACAGGATTATATAGAAAAAAATTACGAAGAAAAGATTACTGTAGAAGATTTAGCAAAACTCATCAATATTGGTCGTAGAACGTTTGAAAGAAGATTTAAAGATGCTACAAACAATACACCTATCGAATACATGCAACGCGTACGCATAGAAGCTGCAAAAAATCATTTTGAAGCCTCACGAAAGAATGTCTCCGAAGTTATGTTTAACGTAGGTTATACCGATACAAAAGCGTTTAGAGATATTTTCAAAAAAATAACAGGCTTAACCCCAATAGAGTACAGAAACAAATTTTCAAAACTTGGAGATGAAATATAAACCTAAAAATTATAAACCAATCCAAAGATCACAAATCACTATTATCGATTATTTACATTTATAGCCATAAGCAATACATCAATTCCTCAGCCAATAAACCATCCGGCCATCGTGATTCTTTTGAATAAGTATACACAAAACCACATCGCTGATTCGCCGCTTTTGAAGCTTCATTACCCGCCCGATGTGATACAATAACCTGAGCACACTCCTTTTGCCTAGCCCATTCAATTCGTGCTTGAAAGAATAATTGAGAAAGTCCTCTGCCACGATAAGCCTCTTTGATGAACGAAGAAATTAAAATGGCCTCAGATTGATTATCTCTATTCAGCACTACACCACTTAAACCAATCAATAAATCAAAATGATATAAAGCAAAAATTGCCCGTGCATCATTTTCCAGTAAAGCAATCCAATCATCCTGACTATACAATACTTCTTTTGCATATGAACTACCAAATAATTCAGGATTTGTCTTTAAAGCCTCAAGTCTGATTAACTTATAATCTTGCCATTGAGATGGGGCTATCCGCTCTAGCTTATAATCACTTAAATTAATATTCATTTTTCATTAACTAGTTTAATTTTTCATTTTTCGAGAGAAACAAGTTACTGATGGAAATTTTAAGTTTGATATGTAATCCTATAATCCACCTTAGTAAGCAGATCAATATAACAATTTTCTAATTATTTTTACTTTTCACAACTCATTTAAGACCATTAACAACAACGTGAAAAGTCAATAAATTTGACGCTATCTTAAAAAGATCTAAGTAATTACAAACATACATAAAAAAAAATTTTTATTGCTACATTTAGATTAGCAAAATTTACATTCGAGCTCAACAGTACTTTTATTATTTTAAAACAGAAAATAAGGGATACTTTTATTAAAATTACATTTTCGAAGACATGAAAATTCCAAAAAAGTTTTTAAGCCGTCAACATGAAATAACTGCTGATTTTTTAAGAGAAGTAGATAACCATCTGACAGATATATTATCGGGCAAAAAGGATCAAATGTTTGAGATTAGAGATTTTGCAGCTTTGCTTTACATTCACCCTATTCACCTCAGCAATACAATCAAATCCGCAACAGGGTATTCACCTTGCTATTTCATGGAAAATAGATTAACAGAAATATCAAAATCACTCTTACAAAATAGCGATATGTCAATTGCCGAAATTGCGCGCACATTAACCTATGACCCCTCCAACTTCACCAAATTCTTTAAGCGTTTTTCAGGAAAAACTCCAAAGCAATATCGGGTAGATTATTTCCAATCATTATCATCCGAAGTTAATAAGATAGCGATATAATACTTAAACTGTCACCATTTTAATCAACATTTGTCATTTAACTTTGTTTTCAATAAAAAAAGGAACAAATGGAAACAAAAAATAAAATTGCACTTGTAACCGGTGGTAGCCGTGGACTAGGAAAAAATACCGCTCTCAAAATCGCATCAAAAGGAATTGATATCATCTTAACCTATCAGTCACAAAAAATTGAGGCAGAAAACACCGTACTAGAACTTAAAAACTTAGGTGTAAATGCTGTGGCTTTACAACTTAACGTTGCGGACAGCAAAACCTTTGACAGCTTTTTCACTGATATCCAATCGACACTTGTATCGGTATTTAATACCGATAAGTTTGACTTTCTAATCAATAACGCAGGTATCGGTATCCATGCTTCTTTTGCAGAAACGACTGAAGAACAATTTGACAACTTGGTAAACATTCATTTTAAGGGAGCCTTCTTTCTAACGCAAAAAGCTTTGCCACTGCTACGTGACGGCGGTGCTATTATCAATGTATCGTCAGGCTTAGCTCGTTTCGCTACCCCCGGCTATGCGGCATATGCAGCAATGAAGGGAGCAATGGAAACTTTAACTAAATATCAGGCAAAAGAATTAGGAGTAAGAGGTATTAGATCCAATATAATTGCACCAGGAGCAATTGAAACTGATTTCGGAAATGGTTTAGTACGAGACAATGAACAAATTAACGAAGCAATTGCTTCACAAACAGCACTGGGAAGAGTAGGACTTCCAGACGACATCGGAGGTGTAGTTGCTTTCATGTGCACAGATGACGCAAGATGGATCAATGCACAGCGAATCGAAATTTCAGGTGGCATGTTCTTATAGAGGAATAAAAAAATTCAGCTACTAAAACCTGCGTATTCAAATATCATTTTGAAACATGCAGTATTAGAAATCATTAATTTAATACCATTTTAAATTAATGATTTCTTTTTTCTTAGTCTAGTCAACTTCAAAATCAACAAAAACAGCTCCATCAAAATGTTGCTCTTTAATATTCCTAAGGGCATCTTCGATAACAATTAGTGCTGGTTCCCCAATTCCAGAAGTATAGTCCAAGCGAACGAGATAATCCCATACATCAGAAACTTGGATTGGATAGTAACTTGGATTTTCATGATCAATACCTTGCGCAGAGGCTAATATATTGTAACCTCTAATTTGCAATTGCAGTAATAGGTTCTGATTAACAGGTAAAAATTGCATAGTCATTTAATAAAACAAAATGTATTAAGCTTAATCAAATCAAAAACACATCTTTTAAAAGAATTCTTACAAATACTTATTGAGTGAACCTATGAAATAAACTATTTAAAGACATATCCTTCTAGCTTAACTAAGTTTTTATCAGATATTTTTTGTGAAATATCCTAACTGATTCGATCGCTACATAATAAGTTACATCCAGCACAAGATAGCATTTAATCTGATTTGTAATGTTTTTATAGTTAAACAAATAATTAGAATAAAATGTTTTAAGAATCAAATTGAAAAATACAATTTTTATGAATTTATACAAGGCAAAAAAGCGGCACCAGAAAAAATCATAACCAATACATTAAACCTCATATCTGTTAAGTTTCTCACTTCAGAGCACTGAAAATAGTATCAAAAAAAGCTCCCTGTTCATAACAAACAAGGAGCCTCACTTCAAAGCATTATACACTAATTTTTAATAAACAGACTTGCAATATTAAGAACAGCCTCAGCTCCTAAAGGCTCATCAAAAGATTGAGTAGCCGCAGCCAAAGATAAATTACCTGTAACACCTTTCAAAGTTGTAATATCAACATTTGCTTGAACTTTATTATCTTCCCCCATATAAACTGGATCTACAACAGCACCAATTCCACTATCATTTGCACCTGTTATCCAAGGTTTTTGATTTGCAGCAGCACCCCCTCTTGCTCTACGCATCTGACGTATATGCGAAGCATGACGAGCCTCTACCGAATGTATCTGTAAAGCGGCGGTTAGCACAACTTTATTTCCGAGCAAAATACCTGCCTGTCCCTTATATGCACGGACACCAGTATCTTCAAAAGCTTGAGCAAGAGCTAAGAATGTATCATAATCACTAAAAACATTTCCAAAGGTACCTCCAGCTGTAAAATCAAAAGTAGGTTTAGAAACTGCCTTATCCCCTAATACCTGCTTAAGAAATTTAACATGCGCATTTTCATGATCACGAATGGTTGTAATAGCTCCCAAAGGTCTACCTGAAGGAATTAGATTGGGGGCAGCAACCCCTTTAGTATAATATTCCGCTTCAAGATATTCCAACGTTAACGCATAATTCAACACACCATTAACATCTGTAGGAGCTGTCGCGCCATAAGCTTTCTTAAAAAGATCACTTATAAGGAAGGGTAATGCGGCCAAAGTAACCTTTTTTCCAAAAGAAGTCATATTTCGAATAACTTCTCTGCGTGGACTAATGCGATCAGTGAATTCTGGATCAACATTATTTATTTCGTCAAAAACATTTAATAGATTCATAACAATAAGATTTAGAAGGTTAATAAGTAGGTAAATCCTTTACATCAATTTTAGATTTGATAAATGGGGAAGCCGCCTGAAGTACCATTGTGGGGCTTTTAGCAACATCTAAACCATTTGAATCAATAACTTCCATATTCGCAAAACTTCCGTTATCGATCAAATCTCTGATCAATGCAGCATGCCTAGCTTCAACAGATACAATTTTACCTGCTAAGGCAAGATAGTTGACATCTTTGATCAGCCATCCAGCACCATTATAGGCAGAGACACCCAGATCTTCAAATGTTTTGGCGGTGCTAAGCACACTTTCTCTACTTGAAAAGTTAATACCGGAAAGATTAAATTCTAAATTTGAAATAGCTTTCCCACCTAAAGCTTTTTTAAAGAATTCGCGATGCGCAACCTCATGATCTCTGATATCTGTTAAGTAAGTCTTTTCCAAATCTGATATACCAGAGTATGGACTATTTACAACCTGAATATAAAAAGCCGCTTCAAGTTGCTCAAGTGCGTAGGCATAATTTAAAATAGCGATGTCACCACTGCCAAAATAAAAACCATCTGCCCCCATATCTTCATCATGGCGGTCCTTTTTACAACCAGTTACCCCAAGTAGGGCAAGACTTGCCACGCCTGCACCGGTAAATTTTAAGAAATCCCTTCTCCGAAGGTCTTTTTTATCGAGATGTTCGTTTCCTTCTACTAAACACTCTTTTTGAGATGACATTTTTTCCATAACATATTCGTTTTTAGTGTATAATTTTTTAGTTTATGAATTTATATACGACAACTTTTTATGAGTGGATTGGAAGATTTTCTTTTTTTTCAATATTTTCTCAAAACAAGTATATACCACATATTACAAGCGTATTAATTCACCCTGCTTTATTTTATGTAAGCTTTAGAAAATATATGATACTATTTCGATTCATAAAAGAGGATACTACTCCTAGATTCTCATCCCCTATTAGTAAACCTGTGCAAACGATACTTCCTGCATAAAAAAATAAAGTATCGTTAATCTCCGATAGAAAATCAATGCTTATTTTTTAAAAAAAGGCAAAATTGTGGTATAATTTTAGCTGCGATATAATACAGATCCAACAGCAAAATATAAAAAAGCTAGTTGATAAATGTACCAGTAATTAGAAACCGAAAATTAAATTTAATAGCATGTCTTTTCACACATACCTAAAGAATATTGAAGAAAAAACCGGAGTAAGTCCCGAAGCATTTATAGACTTAGCAACCCAAAAAGGATTTATAGAAAACAATAAAATTAAAGCTGAAATAAAAGCTAATCAGATTATCAATTGGTTAAAAGAAGATTATCAGCTAGGACATGGTCATGCACAAGCAGTGTATGCTTATATCAAAGGGAAAAGAGATTAATTCGCATTAGCACTAACTTAATATTTGTTTTTATATGATTGATCAATATGTTATACCTAAAAAGTGTTGAAAATACTAAGCCACATGTGGATCGTATATCTTACCCATACAACATTCCATCCATCCACAGTTTAGATAAGCTTACTTTCCGTAGCCCAGTCACTTTTATCGTAGGAGACAACGGATCAGGAAAATCTACTTTTATCGAATCAATTGCGATTAAGTCAGGATTTAATGCCGAAGGTGGAAGCTTAAATTTTAACTTTTCAACGAAAGAATCACATTCGAGCCTTTATGAGGACATTAAACTGATCAGAGGTCCATACCGCTTTAGAGACGGTTATTTCTTAAGAGCGGAGAGTTTTTTTAATGTTGCCAGTGAAATAGATAACCTTTACGAAGGCGATCAAGCGAAATTAGAAGAAGCATATGGTCAATCATTACATCAATGTTCACATGGAGAAAGCTTCTTAGCACTGATGCATAATAGATTATCAGGAAAAGGGTTTTATATTTTTGACGAACCAGAATCAGCACTTTCATTTGACAGTCAACTCAATATGATGATTCGGATAAAAGAATTGGTCGATCAAAACTCTCAATTTATTATTGCAACACATTCCCCTATTTTATTATCCTATCCCGATTCAGAAATATATAAAGTAACAGATAGCGGACTTGAATTAACGCATTATGAAGAAACAGAACAGTTTAAATTGACCAAGCTTTTTATTAATAATTATCGACAAATATTAAATGAACTGGGACTATAAATTTCCCATAAAAATAGAAATGGCTTAATCCCTTAATTTTAGACTAATATATTTTAAAATTATTTTTCTCTAAAGCCTTAATAGCGTTCCTTTCATGTTCCTCAAGCATCACTAATTGCTGTGTATCCAAGCTTGAAACTGCAGGGATAAAAATAATCGGAAATCGCTTAGGTGCTATAATATCCCATAAAATTTTTATACGCTCCATGTGAAAATCTGAGGTGACTAACATCACCAGGTCTGGTCTTTCTTCCTCCAATATTGGTAAAGCCTTCCTAATATCATCAACTGAATGCGCCGAAAGGGCAAAAGGTAAAAAAAAATGATTTGGGATTCCTTTTGAAACGAGATATGCTTTGCTGTATGTTGCATGTGGAAGATCTGTAGGATTAAAACCTCCAAATCCGCCTGAACATAAAATCTGGCAGGAATCATTATACCTGCAGAGTTCAAATACACAATTAAGTCTGTCAGTTGCAATTTGACTCAGATTTCCCCTTTCATCATTTGGCGCACCCAAAACCAAAATTACTTTCTTCATGAATTAAACTTAAAAAAAGTATCTGAGATTTTATAATCTAATAGCGACACCAACATAAAAACGACTGAAAACACCTACTAAAATATTCAGAAACAATCCTTTTTTAGTTTAAAAGATTAAAACTTAAATCGTATACCTACCCCAAGCTGAAAAACATCAGCAAGAGAAAGTGCTTTTATATTCTGAAAATAATTAATAATATAATAGTCATTTGAATTGAATTCAGTATAAATTCCAATCTTTTCTATTCCGATTTCCTTCCATATTTTATTCATATTGAGTTCAATTTCATTAGATAATGAGATGTGAGGTCTCAAAGCAGGAGACCAATAATAATAACCGGATGGATATTCCGATGAATTAAATTTAAATGATAAATCATCATGAAAAGTATAACTGAGAAATACACCTGGATTAAGCGGATACAATTTCCCCCAATTATTTAACTTAATTTCAAAAGGCTTGTAAGCAAATTTTGCGGTTATCGAATGTAGCTCTCCTCCCTTAGAAACAGGTACATAACCATAATTAAAATCAATGTTACCTCTCTTATTTTTAAAAATATCATATCCTGCGCCAACACTTATATAACCAATGCTTCCAGCATATTGAATAATTGCCACATCTGGGATTAAAAAGTTCTTTTTCTGTGCATTACTCGGATTGACTGTGCCAATTAAAAAAAGGACTAGTATGCTTAATTTAAAAAGATATTTGTTCAAAGCTCAGTTTATTATTTACAATTTCGACTAATAAAAATTCATTTTTTCCAATTGCACTCGTGACCACAAAAGGTGTTTCAAAGTTTCCAACAGTAAACTCCTCAAAAACATGATTATGAGCATGAAAGGATGTGAGAAAACCTCCGGCGTTGCTAAATGTTGAAGCATAATCGTATTCCAGATTTTGATCAAAATCTGGAGAAGTAGGTGGAACATGAGAAATAGCCACATAACTCTCTACATGAGGCTGTGGCTCTAGCTCCTTTTTAAGCCAGGGTATATTAGGTACCTGACCATTAAAATTATACTCCCTACTGTTCGTATCATGACAGATAAATTTAACTCCCCCATATACAAAAGAATAATTGAGCTTTCCATACATATGCTGAAATGCATCTCTGCCACGTGAAGTAAGATCATGGTTGCCAATAACCGCAAGAAATGGTCTATTCAGCTTAGTAAGGTTTTCGGCAACCCATTGCATTTCTTTAAGATTACCAAACTCAGTTATATCGCCAGCCACAATCACAAAATCAATCCCTGTCATCGTATTTACTTTCTTATAAAAATTTACTGTTTCATTATGTGACCGCTGCGTATCTCCTGTTATTATAAACCGGACAGTATCATCTTGCTGACCATCCCCCAACTTATTTAAATTGATTGCGTTGAGATCGCGATATGAATTTTTACTAAAAATCTGATTTGGACTATATTCAAAATCACTACAACCGGAAAAAACCGAAATGAATAATATAAAAGTGACCTGAATTGCCAACCTGATTGCTTTTTCTCTAATCATTGAAAAATAATTGAAAGATTAAATAAGAAATAAAAGCACATTAACACCATTTGTGAAAACGATGAATCACTATGCAGTTTCGAATATTATAAGATATTGAAGGCATTTGTATGTCGCCATAATATTTATTACGTTTCGAAGTAATACAAATATTAAAATATAAATTGACCTTTTGACTTAAAAAATCATAAATAGTTTTATTGAGACTTTTAAATGACAAAAATGACCTTTAAAAGAAACAACGAGAGATCGTTCTTCATACTTTTATTAAGTAGCTTTTCGATATGAGTAAAACTGAAATAAATGAAACATTAGAATACTAAACAACTAATAAATCAAACTTAATATTAATACATAAAACTATATTATTGATTTATAAATCATAAATTAA
Source organism: Sphingobacterium sp. JUb20 (assembly GCF_004342035.1). Taxonomy (NCBI): domain Bacteria; kingdom Pseudomonadati; phylum Bacteroidota; class Sphingobacteriia; order Sphingobacteriales; family Sphingobacteriaceae; genus Sphingobacterium; species Sphingobacterium sp. JUb20. Next base: position 175,534 of record NZ_SLYV01000006.1, read on the forward strand.
ATAAATGACACCAGCTACCTTACGAAATAGTTGTTAATAGCAAATAGTATTTACAGATTAAAATTTCTTGTAATTCGATCATCAATAAGTTTTAAAAACGCAATAATGGTTATATAAAAATGACCGATTAAAAATCTAAAATTAAACTGACCATATTGGACATATATAGGAAATATAAAATTTTACATTAAATTATTGATGCATTAAATACAGTAAAAATACCACAATCAACCCATCGTACATTCCTCATATGGCTCAATTAAAAAATTTAGAACACGCTAAATGCTTAGGCAAATACCATCTTGGATGAAAATCTTACAGTGCAATAAAATATGCGTCGCTGAATATAGATTAGAAGAAAATAACGATATTAGATTTAATAAAATGCAGTAACCAAGCGATTATCAAGACCCTTAAAAACTATGACTCATATAGCACTGCTTATTGGCAATGACATCAACAATATCAACAAGGGAACAAGTTGGAATGATCTGTTAATGAGCATTAAAAAAAAATACCATGTTCAATCCTTAGAAAATGGTCAAAAACCATTCCCTATGCTTTACGAAGAGATATTCCTGAATGCCATAAAACAAAAGCATGTGGATGAAAAAGAACTTAAAACTTTCATTGCAGATGCCGTTTCTGCCATACAACAAAATGAAATCCATGAATTGATCAGAACATTACCTATTCAAAATATCATGACAACCAATTATGATTTCAGTCTAGAAGGCATACATCCGAAAATAAAAACAAGTTTAGTGAATGAAACGACCTATAGTGTATTTAGACAATATCAATCTTTAAACAAAAACTACTGGCATATTCACGGAGATTGCAATAATCCGTTTTCTATTAACCTTGGCTATGAACATTATTGCGGACAATTACAAAAAATGCGTGAGTATGTTGTCAATGGACCAAATTATGCCCCGAGCACAAAAGTATATAAAACATCCCTTATTAGAAGATTACAAACAGGCAGACAAATGGTTTTACAATCATGGGTTGATCTGTTCTTCACAAATGATCTACATATTTTCGGTCTCTCCTTGGATTTTGTCGAGATCGACCTATGGTGGCTTTTAACCTATCGAGCAAGAAACAAGTTTTACAAGAAGAATACCTTTATCAAAAATCAGATTTATTATTATATTCCTAAGAAATATGTAAAAGATTCGGCAGACAAAATACAGCTTTTAGCCGCCAATGACGTTAAAGTAAAGATCGTTGATGATGAAAACAAAATCAAGTATTACAAAGCCGTTGTAAAAAGTATTAAGGATAAATTGTAGGATAACAGTCTAAAAACTAAAGTACACAAAAAGTGCTCGCTTTACATCAAATCACGAGCACTTTCAACAAATTTAAAACTTCATTTTCTGAATTCTTACAGCATTCAGTATAGCTATCAAAGATACACCGACGTCAGCAAAAACTGCTTCCCACATTGTTGCTATCCCCCCTGCACCCAAAATCAATACAACTCCCTTGACCACAAAAGCTAAGGTAATATTTTGCCATACGACGCGCTTAGTTTGCTTTCCGATCCGAATTGCAACTGGTATCTTGGACGGTTTATCGTCCTGTATAACCACATCAGCAGTTTCGATGGTCGCATCGCTACCTAGACCTCCCATTGCAATACCTACATCACTTAGAGCCACAACAGGAGCATCATTTACACCATCACCAACAAAGGCAACGCGTTGATTTTGTGCTTTGATTTCTTTAAGTTTATTGACTTTATCTTCCGGCAATAAATCTCCATATGCCTGATCAATTCCCAATTGATCAGCCACATACCGAACCACTGTACTTTTATCACCACTTAGCATAGTTGCTTTTACATTTAGTTTGTGTAATTGCTGAATGGTTTCTAATGCATCAGTCTTAATGCTATCTGCAATAGTAATATATCCGACAAACTTACCGCCATATGCAACAGCGATCAAAGTATACACAATCGTAGCGGGATCAACATCATAACGGATATTAAACTTATCCATTAACTTAAAGTTGCCGACCAATAATTGCTTTCCGTCCACGGTAGCCTGCAATCCATGCCCTCCTATTTCTTCCACTTGATCTAAGCGAATATTATGATCAACCTCACCTACATATTGATGAATAGCTGTAGCTACAGGATGAGTACTGTTACTCTCCAAAGCATTCACCATCTTTAATATTTCAGCTTGATCAAAATTAGTATCAAAATTAACCTCTTGCACCTGAAACACACCTTCAGTCATCGTTCCAGTTTTATCCATGACCACATGCTGAATATTCGCTAGTGTATCCAAGAAATTACTTCCTTTAAACAAAATTCCATTGCGGCTTGCAGCGCCAATTCCTCCAAAATAACCCAAAGGAATAGAGATTACCAGAGCACAAGGACAAGATATAACTAAAAATACCAATGCCCGATACAGCCAATCGCTAAATACATAATCTTGCACAAACAGCGCAGGCAATAAACAAATACCGATCGCCAGAAAAACTACTATTGGCGTGTATACTTTAGCAAATTTACGGATGAATAATTCAGTTGGTGCTTTTTGAGCAGTTGCATTCTGTACCAGCTCTAGGATCTTACTTAATTTACTATCTGTATAAGCAGTTGTTACTTTAATCAAACTAACCGTATTCAAATTAATCATTCCAGCAAGAACCGTCTCTCCTTTAGATTTACTATCAGGTTTACTCTCCCCAGTTAAAGCGGCCGTATTGAAAGATGCGACATCAGATAACAATTCACCGTCCAAACCCAGTTTTTCACCTGGTTTTAGCTGAATGATTGAGCCGATTTCTACATTTTCAGCTTTTATGATCTGGGGTTGATTATTGATTAGAACAGTCACCTCATCTGGACGTTGATCCAAAAGTGCTTTGATATTCCCTTTAGCCCTTGATACAGCTAAAGTTTGAAAAACTTCCCCAACAGCATAAAATAACATGACCGCCACGCCCTCAGGATATTCTCCGATAGCGAACGCACCGATAGTAGCTATAGCCATTAAAAAGAATTCGGAAAAAACATCACCTTTCCGTATACTGACTATTGCATCCTTAATGACCGGAAAACCTACCGGAATGTATGCTATTACATACCATACAGACCTTATCCACCCTTGAAACCAACTCTGTATTACCCAGTTATCGAAAGCAATAGCAAGCATCAAAAGAACAAAAGATATAATCGCAGGAGTAAACAGCTTCAAAGGGCTACCTTCTACATGAGCGTGATCGTGTCCATCATCATCAGTATGTTGAGCTTGACCATCTCCATTATGATTATGTCCTTCACATTTACCCTGATGACCGGTGAGTTCCTGAGCACCAGCCTGATTATATATTTTTGTTGTCTGTGTGCAGCAAAGCTGCGTACCAGCTTCGTCGTACTTGTGTTTATGTTGTACAGTCATTGTATAAGATTCTTTAACTTAATTAATAATATCAAAGATAAGCGCTCATGCTATGCAATACTATTGCATAGTTTCATTCATACAATTTTCGCAAATACCTTTAGCAAAAAGTCGGACCTCATCAATTCGAACCGAATTATTATTGGGCGCAGAAAAATTAATATCTGTCCGGCAAGTGGTATGCTTACAGATCTTACAGTAAAAATGAAGATGCCAGTCTTTATGTGTTTCCTCATTACAATCATCATGACAGAGGATATATTTGCTCGTATTATTTTCCTGTATACTATGAACAATACCTTTTTCTTCAAAAGTTTTGAGTGTACGGTATAGGGTTATACGGTCTGCTGGATAGAAGTGGGCCTCCATTTCAGATAAGGATAAAGCAATATGTTGAGAGGCTAAAAAATCGTATACTAATATCCGCATACTTGTTGGCTTTGTATTTTTATCCCGCAGTTTATTCTCTATTTCATTATTCATGCACTTGTAATTTAAGCGAATATTCTATTTGTTCTCATTAAAATAACAATTAGAAATCCTTAACAGCACTTAATATCTTGTATTTTTATCATTGATTTCAGCACAAATAAGTATTAAAAACTTCTATTATCATACCAAAATATACACATAAATATATGAAATTTAACTCCAAAATAAGTTTAATTTCTCTCGAAATAAGATTAATGAGGTATCAAGAACAATAAAGAGTCAACTTCTACAACTACAATACTGACCATAATTTTACATTTTACTAACTATTTTTAAGTGGCAAGGATAACGGACTGCATAATGTAATTCATCATTTTGGGAATACAGGCCCACTTCTATAAAAAATAACTATTGTACTACTCAAACTTATTTTATCCTGCGTAACTTATTAAATTTTAGCACACAAACTGATTCTATTAACCACATTTTGTATCTTAGTTTAGATTCAGCAGTAAAAAAGAAACAATTCGACAAACCATTAATAAACAATTTCTAAAGATATGTTCACAATTGATAAGCAAACCCTCAGTGACTTAAACGCTATTGATCATAGAGATTTTAGTTTATGTAATTTCTTTGACAATACCAGCACTTTAGGCGGACGGTCCCTATTATACAGCTACTTCATTAATCCATTAAAAGATATAAAAGAAATCCAAGACCGAAACGAAGCAATCGAATACTTATCAAACGTAATGGATAATCATCCATTCGATAAATATATGTTCCAAGATTTAGAAAAATATTTAAGTATTGGAGTAGAAACTGATTCAGCAAATCTATTTCGTTACTACTCAGAAAAATTATCTTTCAATTTCTGGTCCGCAGAAAATCAAATGGAACGCGTATTAATCAAACGCTCTATTGCCGAAATCGCCATGTTAATCACATACTTGACAGAATTATTAAATAAAGCAGTAGAACAGGAAAAACCAGTAAGACGACTCAGGGAGATGCTTAAATCTTTAAACAAATTAACATCAGATTTTGATCTATCCGAATTAAAAGTAATAGCAAGTAAAAAAATATCGCCCGCTTTAATTCTCAAATATGATTATAAATTCAGAAATTTAAATAATCACAATATTAAAAAGATTTTTACTATTATCTACGAACTAGATATCTATCAAGGAATTGCAAAATCAATGATGCAAAATCATCTTATTTTTCCCACATTTCACAATAAAACCGATGTAGATCATATGTTAGAGATAAAAGGAGCCTATAATCTATTTTTAAAAAAGCCTATAAAAAACGATATCATAATATCACAAGAGAAAAACATCTGGTTTTTAACTGGAGCAAACATGACTGGTAAATCGACCTTGTTAAAAACCCTAGGAGCATGCATTTATTTAGCTCACTTGGGCTTACCTGTTCCTGCAGAAAAAATGGATACACTTTTTTTTGATGGCCTTTTAACGACAATCAATCTTGGTGATGACCTTAGCTCTGGCCGCAGCCATTTCTACAATGAGGTACTTAGAGTAAAAAAAGCAGCTGAACTACTTGCTTCAAAGAAGAGAATGATTATTTTGCTGGATGAATTATTTAAAGGAACAAATTATGACGATGCTTATCACGCTACTTTAACATTAGTAGAAAGATGTGAAGAATTAAACAATTCTATTTTTCTGATATCCTCTCATATAACTGAACTAAGTACGAAATTAAACAAAAATCATGTTGAGCTAAAACATTTAGAAACATTAATTAATGAAGAATCACATATTACCTTCACTTATCGATTAATCCCAGGTATCTCCACAGAAAAGCTGGGTATGCGTTTACTCGAGAGAGAAAAAGTATTTGAATTATTTAAATCAATTCCATCTCAAAGATCTTAATTTTAACAATACCACACTAAGGTTCAAATATTTTAACGAAATCCGATTGATCAGTACTAACACATGTATATAGTAATAAAGTTCAGATTAATGGTTTGGTATTTAAATTATTAAAATAAGTGATTTTAGATAAAAACATAGTTGCCATTTTATCTCCTCTATGAATAGCTTCATCAGCCTTCTCTCCTTCAAAAAATTCATGGACCGTACTATACCAAAGCTTTAGCCAAGTGTCAAAATGAGCATCAGTAAGAGCCATAGTAGCATGTGGTGGAAATGGACTTCCAAAGTAAGTATGCTTTTCCAACAAGATAGTTTGCCAAAAACTATACATTTTTTTCAAATGATCTTCCCAGCGGCCAGCCAATAGATTATTGAAGATAGGGCCAATGAGAGCATCCTCACGTACCCTGCCGTAAAACGTATCAACAAGTAATTGAATATCTGCTAATGAAGTTATATCTTTCTTTTCCATATTCCTAATACACAAATTGATAAAGGGTTATTTTTAAAATTATATCGACAAACAAATATAGCCATAATTAAAAGAGTTAAACATCTTTTATAACTATATTTGTACTAATCAAAAAAAACTGACATGGAAATGAACAAACAAAACACTCCGGTATCACTCTATAAAGAAGTGTCATATAAAGAAGAAAAACCATCAGTAACAGTCTTATTCGAAACATCATCGACCAAAGAGATTCGAATATGTCTAGCAGAAGGAGTAATTATGACCGATCACAAAAGCCCATTTCCCATTGTCATACATATCCAAGAGGGTTCCATAATTTTAAATGTAGCAGGAGTTATACATAACATGGAAAAAGGAGATCTCATTGGCTTAGAAGGTGCCATCATGCATAATCTTACAGCAAATAAAAACAGTATCATAAGACTTTCTATACACAAGCAGGATCATGTCCAACGCGTGCAAAATGTTATAAATATCAATTAGAACAGTATCTTTGCACATAAGATTACAATTAAAGAAAATATAATTTAAAAATGGGTGTTTTTTCTAAAACCTGTGAATATGCCATGCGTGCAGTCTTTTACATCGCTCAAAGTTCTCATGAGGGTAGAAAAGTAGGCATTAAAGAGATTGCTGAAAAAGTAAAGCTACCAGAACCCTTTCTAGGTAAGATCCTTCAGAACCTCAGCAGAGTAGGTGTAATACAATCTTCGAAAGGACCTAATGGCGGATTTTACATTGATCCTGCAGGGTTAAAAAAACCAATTGCCGACATCGTTTTAGCTGTAGACGGCGAGCAGATCTTTATCGGATGTGGCATGGGATTAGATTATTGTTCTGAGAAAAACCCATGTCCACTGCACAACGATTTCAAAAAGGTAAGAAATCACCTTAGTGCCATGCTTAAAAATACAACAATTGGTCAATTTAATCTAGAACTCATAAAAGGTAGCTTAACATTATCTAAATAATAATTAACCTGAATTCTTAATAACAAGAAAACAAATGCCTTCATAATATCAGTAAAAGAATCAACTATTATCGGAAAACAAAAAAGTCCTATCTTTCGACAGGACTAACATAAACATATGATACTTAATTAAACATTTTCTATTGATAACAATTAATAGATTTTGAAACTTTCCAGGCTCCGCCGTCATTAACTAAAGTAACCAAATCTGTTTTAGTAAAATTTTCAAATTGCATAGTAACTTTCGCTACCATATAATGTGCAGACTGTTCTAAGATCAAAGTTGTCGTTTTACAATTTAACTTTTCTCCTTTTTGTTTTTTCAAAAAACTGATAACGTCCGAACGGCTATTTGTTCTTGCAATTTTACCCTGGACTTTCTGATTATAATCAGCAGTAAATAACTGCTCTAAACCTAGTGACTGCCCTTCAGTCATTACATCTATATAATGATCGATTGCAAAATTTGCAGTTGACAAATTGATTGTCTTTTCAGGATTTCCCGAAGCCATTGTAAGTGTACTGATTGCAACCAATACTGCTACAGTGAATGTTTTTACTAGCGTTTTCATAATGTCTTTATTTTATAAATTTAGTTTTCTTGAGTTATCAGTTAGTCAGTTAAATACCCCATTCTTAAAAAGTATTTCTTTTAACTTTCTGACTCAAAATTAAGACAAGGAACACGCTCTTTTTATTACATTTAGATCAACAATATAAAAAACTCGGTGAATAGCAGGAAAATAAAGGTAAAGTATCAGATCTCTATTAGCTTGTCTGCTTCAAGTTTATCAAAAACCATTAAAACACCAATCACTTGAAACTGCTCTTTCATATATGATGCTCTCGAAAAATACTGGACCGCCCCGATTTCATTGCTAGGATTAATTTCTTCTCTAAGATCATATATAAAACAATCCTGCTCCATAATAACCACAGGATTTTCGCCATATGCAGGAGCAGTTATGTGACAATAAAAATCCAATCTATCATCGTTCAGGTCAATCATCAGTTCCTCTCTAATCTCCCGCTTTAAAGACGTTAATGAACTCTCTCCACGATCAACCTTACCGCCAGGCAAATACCATGCTTTTTTATTATTACTATAGGCCAACAAGAGTTTATTATCTTTTAAAGTGATTAAACCTGCTGTAAGAAGACTTGAATTAAGCGTAGCCATATCAAAAATTTTAAACGTATATAACGCGTAATCTAATAATTTTTAAAGAAAAATCAATACTCAGATTTACTTATTAAAATGTGCATAAAGGAAAAGCATCATTTTCTACAGGTATAAAAGCATCAAAAGAATTTCCGTTAAGGGGAAATGAATAATTTATCCATAACTTGTCCTTCTCATCGATCAATATCAACTATGCGTAAAGAAAATTCAACAAATTCTATAAATGAAAAATCCCTATTAGAGTTTTGCAAAGCCCATAAAGCACTCGCTCAAATCAGTGGTAGATGGAAATTATCTTTACTATTTGCTCTCCATGAAGAAGATTTATATTACGCAAGTTTTAAATCCATACTTCCAGATATTTCCGATCGGATACTCACCAAGCAACTGAAAGAATTGGTCGAAGATCAAATTATAGATAACAAAAAAGATAAAGTCAAATCGCTTTACATCCTAACCGAAAAAGGAAGGAAAATTGTAGCCGTATTGACCGCCTTAGGTGCTATCGGTGAAAACTAGAAACTCACCTGTTCTAAAAATTCTATAACCTCACCATTTGGACTATAAACCAAACTATTATGAACACCGACAGATTTAGATTTATTTTTCAACTGAATAGCAAGCACTCCGTTGCTCAGGTCTATAGCTCCAGCTTTTAACGCTTCCACCCTTGCTTTAGCCGCGTCCTTCACAACAAAACAGATATGAAGAATAGAATTTTCGACCATTTCCTCCCCAAACCTTCTCTTTCTTCCCTGAGCAGGCATATCAGCATCACCATCGCATATTTCAACATATACATTAATCTGTTCATGATACATCATGACACATTTTTCGAGATTAAAATCAGGTAATGACCAAGAATGCACAATTACAAATCCCAATTGTTCGTAGAACTTTACTGTTTCATCAAATTGAGGAGCCTTTAATGAATAATGATGAAAACCGACAATATTTTCTGATAACTTCATAATACATATTTTAGACAAACCTATGAAAGCTTATCGCTGAATAAAAGAACTTACAAAATTGTTCGTTGGCCGCATCATAATATTTAGAAAAAAAACACATCAAGGATATAAATAAGAATATCCTAACATTTATCAAACGATTTTTAACAAATACTGTTATTGAGTAATAATAGAGAAATTATGGCAAACTCCAAATTCATACGATTTTTCAATTTACATACTGGCGAAGACAAAAAGGAAAATGTCTTAGAAAATGTCGTAAATAATATTTCATTTCGAGGAGCTAATCTTTGGATACTAGCCTGCGCCATAGTCATTGCCTCCGTAGGTTTGAACGTAAATTCTACAGCAGTCATTATAGGAGCTATGCTTATTTCACCTTTAATGAGTCCAATAGTAGGAGCCGGATTCGCATTAGGAGTTTACGACTTTCCGCTGTTAAAAAAATCATTAAAAAATCTTCTTATTGCAACCTTTGTAAGTTTATTGGTTTCTTTCTTATATTTCACATTAAGTCCTTTCAAAGATGCACAATCCGAACTCTTGGCACGCACCTCACCTAATATATACGATGTACTAATTGCCTTCTTCGGTGGTCTCGTTGGTGTTATTGCCATCACCCGTGTCGAAAAAGGAAATCCAATACCTGGAGTTGCTATAGCAACAGCATTAATGCCTCCTTTATGTACTGCAGGCTATGGGCTAGCAATTGGCAATCTTTCTTATTTCGCGGGAGCATTGTATCTCTATATGATCAACTGTTTTTTCATATGCCTTTCTACTTTTATCATTGTCAAATACCTCAACTACCCAAAGGTTAACTTTGTAGATGCAAACCGTGAAAAGAAAATAACACGTGTCATTTCACTGATTATTCTCATACTTATTATTCCCAGTGTCTACTTCGCATATACATTGTTAGAACAAAAACAATATTCACAAAAAGTCAATAAATTTATTCAGACAGCGTTTACAGACAAAGGATATACAGTCGTTTTTGAAAGAACGAACTATAATTCTAATCCTAAAAAATTAGAATTAGCATTCTTAATCAAAAAATTCAGCAAAGAAGAGGTCGACAGAATAAAAAGAGAAATGGAAGATTATGGAATTAAAAATACAGAACTAGTCATCCGTCAAGACAACAATGATCTTAAAGCAGATATTTTAAACGAAATCAACAAAAAAGAGCAGAATCTTTCTGAAAAAGATATTAGAATAAAACAATTAAATGCCGAATTGAACAAATACCAGATCAATACGCCAAATTTACAAGAGAATATCAAAATCTTATTTCCGCAGATAACGAGCTACAGCATAGGTGTACAGAATAAAATAATCACTGCGGATAGCGCTATCAATACCATTTCTTTAATTTATATAGCAGATAAAAAACTAAGCGAAGAAGAATTTATCAAGCTCCAGAATTGGATGAAGATCCAATTTCCGGAAAGAGAAGTAGCTGTTATTGCAAACCAGAACAGTGATTTTGCACTGCCACGAAAGGAATTGACAAAGTAAGCTTTCCATTTCCCTACAGGGAAATGGCTTCAATCATGGTTAAAATTGTTCCTTTATATCGTGAAGCGACGCTTCATCAGTTCATTATTAGTGAACCTATCACTTAAAATCCGATTTTTCCTGCAACAGTAATTCTCCCCAAGCATTTAATTTCCATAGTACCTCCACCAGTTTTTCACCGAGAGGTGTAAGCGTATATTCAACACGAGGAGGTAACTCATTAAAGCTTTTTTTACTTAAAATACCATCTTCTTCAAGCTCCTTTAATTGTTGATTTAACACGCGGCGATCCACCTTAACTATTCCCCTCAACATTTCACTAGGACGCTTTTCACCTTCATTGATCCGCCAGATAATCGGAATTTTCCATTTACCACTTATCGTATTCACCGCAAATTCCAATGGACATATTTTTTCAGATATAGCTTGCACCTTTGATTTCATAAAATTGACTTTTTTATCCCATAGGGATAATAATATGCGGTATTGTCATTATGAATTTACTTTTAAATATTTGCAAAAACAAATCATATCGCATGACAAACTTAGCAAAGAAAATAGATGAAATTAATAAAAACTTAGCCGCACAGTTGCCGGCTGACATTATCGAAGTTTTTAGTCAATCTATTCAAGAATTAAAGAGCAGTAAAATTGAAGAAAATAGCACACAGGTCGGTAATAAATTCCCCAATTTCAGCCTAAAGAATACCAGTAATCAAATCATCCACTTAAATGAATTACTAAAAAAAGGCAAAGTAATTGTAGCTTTTTTTCGTGGTAGCTGGTGTCCCTATTGCAATGTAGAATTAAAGGCATTACAGGACCATATAGAATTTTTTAAAGAAAAAAACATTTCGTTAGTTGCTATAGCTCCACAATCGGAAAGTTATAACAAAGAATTAGAAGTGAACCACATGCTCCATTATGATATTTTGACGGATCAGGATAATACACTAGCCAAACAACTCGGCATTTCATTTGAGCTACCAAACTACGCCGTCACCACCTATGAAAAGTTAGGGATTAAACTATCAAAATATAATAAAAATGATCATAACGAATTACCAATACCAGCAGTATACATCATTGATACAAATTATAACATAACCTATCAATTTGTTGATAGCAATTATATGAACAGAGTAAATATTCAAGACCTTATCGACCAATTATGATCGAAGTAAAAAGAAAAGGAGCAAGATCAACTAAAGATCTATCTCCAGCTATTTTAAAGCAATTAAATTGTGGAGAAGTCGAAACAGCAAATCTGGTTGAGTGGTTAGCAATTGATCAACGATCTTTACTGGTACACATATTAAAGCAACATAAACGCATAGCATATCTAAAACCCGTTTTAGTGGCTATTGATGAGCTAAAAAAACAAACAGTCAAAACGATCAATGAAGCTATCGGAACAGCGCTCTTTGAGCAGTCATTCAAAAATGGAGATCAGCAATTTCTAAAAATATTATCCCAACATCAGGCCGATATGGCTCGCTGTTGGGCAACATACACAATTGGCAGAAATCATGAATTGAGCATTGAGCAGACGCTAGAACAGATTAAGCCATTTGCTGCAGACACACATTTCGGAGTAAGAGAGATCAGCTGGATGGCGGTAAGACATAAAATTAAAGACAATTTATTTTCCAGCATCAGCATCCTTTCCAACTGGACTTCGCATGAAAACAAAAATGTAAGAAGATTTAGCAGCGAGGCTACAAGACCACGCGGTGTATGGTGTCAGCATATTGATCTACTCAAAAACAAACCTGAGCTAGCATTAGAAATTTTGGAACCACTTCGATCCGATCCAGATCGTTATGTACAGGACAGTGTTGGCAACTGGCTCAACGATGCCAGTAAGACAAAAGCAGATTTCGTGCGCTCACTTTGTGAGCGCTGGGAAAAAGAAAGTGGTACAAAAGAAACAAAATATATCATCAAAAAAGCATTAAGAACAATTGGATCATAAATAACCAAATACTATTTTTCTTGTCATTTGCAAAGTAGAAACTAGTGAAAATTATTGTAAATTCAGTCCGAAAGACCAAGAATTATCAAACACATAAAATTATTCACATAAAATATGGATCCCTATATTAGAATCTACAATAGTCAACTGAATCAAGAAGACCAAGCCATATGTGATATGCTAGCTGAGGAAATTTCCCAACATTTACCAGATGCTGAAAATAAAATATGGCATGCACATCCTGTATGGTTTATAGAAAAAAATCCGATTGTAGGATACAGCAGACAAAAAGCTGGAATAAGACTGATGTTTTGGAGTGGTTCCGATTTTGAAGAAGAAAAATTAAAGATTATAGGAGCTAAATTTAAAGACGCATCGATTTACTATAATTCCATTTCTCAAATCGATAAAAACGATTTAAAACGCTGGTTAGAGAAATCAATGAAAATACAGTGGGATTACAAGAATATTATAAAACGGAAAGGAATATTGATCCGATTGAAGTAAAGCCATAATTTCAAAAGCCCACAAATAAAAATATGTGCAAAAACATTTCACATCAACATCTTAACACAACCAACTCCCTTATTTACAATAACTACTGGCTTAAAACAAAAAGCGCAATATAATTTGCACTTTTTATTCCAAAATCTAATTTATTTCGCTATAGCGATTGTCTCTATTATCCAGATTTTCATTGATTTTCTTTAATCTTCGACCAATAAGGCTTAATACCACATGCATGACCCCTACCGTTATTAATCCTATCCCCATCCAGATACCAATGGTAATACCTGCTATTAAGGGGTTCCAAAGCAACAAGAATGAAAACAAAACTCCCAAGATACCGGTAAACAAGATCCAGCCCCAATTACCAATTCCAGCACGTTTGATCTCAAATGCATTAGCTATCGTAGCAATAGATCTAAATAATAACCAAACTCCAATAAATACCGATAACATCAATGCTGTCAATCCCGTATTGGCAATAAGCAATACACCAATAAACAAATTTAGCATACCACCAACCAAATGCCAACCCCAATTATCACTGTTCTTACGGTTCGATAAGGCATAAAACAATTCAAATACGCCACTGATCAAAATCCCGACACTTAAAAATATACTCAAAGCCAGAAAAGAGCTAAAAGGTGCAGCCGCTGCATAGACACCCACTATAATATACAATATGCCAGCAATCAAAGGTAAATACCAGAATTTTAAAACCTTTTGAACAATACTTTTCTCCATAATTCGTGTGTTTTTAAATGTTAAATATAAATTGGTAGATCATTACTTGTAGATCTACACTGACTATTTACATTAGATTTAGTTATTTTGTTTTAATGATTAAAAAAAACTTTTTAAAAAAAAGTTCAAATACTAAAAATTTTATTTTCATATCTCAAACGAATAAATACTCAATTAACCTTAAAAACCTTTTTTCCATATTGAAGATTTTCATATAACTAGATTCCTTAAATAATAAATTTATACATTTATTCTCACAAGAGAGAAAAAATGCAAGTTAATAAACCCCAGTTATTCAAAAAATGGAAAATGAAATTATCGCTTGAAGTGGTTTTATATGTCAATAAGTCTCTATTTAATATATTGATACCCCATTAAAAAAGGACTACTAACTATTTTTAGGTAATGAAACGGCAAATACTGAACCTTTATTCAACTTACTTTCTACCCGAATATTTCCTTCATTCAATCGGATAAATTCAGCACAAAGAATTAACCCGAGACCAAACCCCCTTTCTCCTATCGTCCCTTTTGTAGATAACTGAGAGGAGGTAAACAACATATTTATTCGGCGGTCATCCATTCCCATTCCCTCATCTTTAATAAAAATATCAATCATGTTGCCTTTAACATCGGCAAAAACCTTTACACGTCCGCAAACCTCACTAAATTTGATCGCATTGCTCAATAAGTTTCTTAAGATAACAGCCGTTTGATCATAATCAGCAAAAAGACTCATGGACTCAGGTATATTTATATCAACCGTAAGTTGTTTTTGTCGTACAAGGAAATCAAAAAAATGGAATAATTCCAGCACTAAAGGCCGAAGTAAAAAAGTAACTTTTATAGTTTGAATTCCCTGCATCCCCCGCACACTCCATCGTAATAAATTGTCCATAACCGAGCCCAATTGGGAGACTTGATCTTTCAAAAGACCGATAGTTTCGATTCTTTCATTATGCGTCAGCAAATCCTCATGAAACATCTGCAGTAAATTTTCAAGTGTTACCATAGGACTGCGAATATCATGTGCCAAAATTGAAAACATCTTTTCTTTATCCTTATTTAAAGAAAATAAGGCTTGACGCTGTTTTTCAATTTCTTGCTGATAGGTACTCTGGATACTTTTAAAGAAACTCACCACACCGACTATCAATAGAATCCCTACAATCATATTAGCATAAGCCTGTTCTGGAGGAACGGGAGATCCCAGTAAAGGTGGTTGAGGAAATAAAATCACGGCCCCACATGCTATAAAAATTAAAAAACATAAAGAAAACCTGATCCATTTGTTATCAATCATCAAGCTGGTCGTGATCAGCAATGCCACCAAAAAGTATTCGCCACCGTTATGAAAATACAATCCAGCCACAGTATAGATAATTAATCTTGAGATCACCATTACTAGTCGTGCACTCAGATACTTTCGATACTTATTTAATATAAGCACTGTTGTCGCATCGCAAACATTCAATAAGTTTAGAAAAGAAAGAAAATAACGTTCATTACCGAAATTAACAATAGCATAACTAAGCATACAGCACATTCCTATCCAATTTAAGATATTGATCAGCTTAGTATACTGAGATTCAACATAAGACATTTCAGGGTCAACCCCTACATTACTAAGCCGATATAGGATATTCTTTACATATACAGATAACGTATTGGCCATTAATTTTTGATGGTTAATTTGGATATTAAATCTAGTACAATTTTCTATTTAGGTATTTTCCTGCTTTATTAAAATAGATATGAAATACTCCCCCATTACAAGAGAACTTCATTATCCGAATTCATTCAAATAGAACATCTACTAAACTAATGAAATACTTTCCGGGTATGATCTCTTCATTTGAATGGAGAAAGTAAACGAGATTCAGAATTTACGAAACAAAACTAGTAAAATTTATAAGGTCTTTCCAACTTTTTATAACTGAACTAAAATTCGACAAAAACACTTCGTATTAAGAGATAAAGAGAGCTAGTCCTATTTCAATGGCCTATGAGAGGAACCTAAAAAATGAGAAACACAAATAAACAAAAAGCACAACGTGAAGTTGCGCTTTTTGTTCTTAAACCTAATTTCAAATCCATTGGCAATTAAGGTAAATTAACCAAAAGATTGTTATGCATAAAATCTATTTAAATATGCGGCATATAACACAGATCATAATGACCATATAATCATTTTTTAAAAAATTATTTAAAATGATTATGATAATTTAGTCCAACATTTTAATTTTCATATCCTTATATTCGATTTTCATCGGTGGTCCCACATGGACCTGCACACCGATCAATCCACGCTGCTTCCGATGTTGCTCATCATTATCCACAACTTCAGAAATCAATTTTCCATTGATATAATGGGATAACTTATTGCCCTTTGCAACAATTTCAATTTCATTCCAATCGCCCACTTTAACCGCATCCGCCAATTCTTTAGCAGTCGCCAAAGTATCTCGCACGATCAGGGTACTCCAGGCATTTCCTTTGGAAGCGCCGGGTTCATCTACCGTTGGATTCGGTATCTCTGTCTGCTGTCCACGATAAGCTAGCGTAGTACGATTACGTTCCTCATAATTCTGACCTGTATAATGATGTTGACCATCAATATCAGCCTGATACCCCTTCAGTGCATAGGGTAATTCCGTAAGACGTTCACTACGATAATTGATACCACTATTGCCATCAGCAGAAATTCGGAATTGGGATTTCAGTACAAAATCCCCCGGTTCACCACCTTTCCAGATTAAAAAAGTATTATTCTTTAAAGGTTCTGCATCAGATTTAATTTCACCAATCAATATACCACTCTCCATACGCCAATAGCTACTGTCTCCCTCCCATCCTTTCAATGTATTAGAATCAAGCATTGCGACAAACCCTTCTTGTACTGAACTATCAAGAACGGTATGCTGCCCCTGATCATGTTTCGTATTTCCGGCATTGCAGGCCAGCATGAAAAGCGAAGCTGTAGCAGTCAGATATCCATATTTTATCATCTTGTTCATTGTTATGAGCTAAAAGTTAATTTAACATTAATTGTTCCAATCTACATCAGTGTCCGCCCAACATTTGTTTTTAGCAGACAATAAAACGGCTTCACACACCTTTTGGGTCTCATAGGCATCTCGAAAATTAGGATGACATTCTTCACCAGTTTCTACACTTTTTAGAAAATCTGCTACTTGATGAACAAATGAGTGTTCATAACCGATGGATAATCCCGGTACCCACCATTTATCCATATAAGGTTGATCACCATCGGTCACATGAATCGAGCGCCAACCTTTAACGATTGACTCATCCGCATTATTAAAATATTCCAATTTATTAAGATCATGCAGATCCCAACGTAATGAGCCTTTTTCACCATTAATTTCAAATGTAAAGAGCGCCTTATGTCCTCGAGCATAGCGGGTAGATTCAAATAATCCCAAGGAACCATTATCAAAATGACAGTGAAATATACAAGCGTCATCAATTTTGACATCTTCCATTTTCCCAGTCTCCTCACGTAGACGTTGCTTCACAAAAATTTCTGTCATTGCAGAAACATCTTTAATACCACCATTAAGCCACATGGCCAAATCAATACAGTGCGCTAAAAGATCTCCTGTCACACCAGAACCTGCAGCTTCGGCATCCATACGCCAAAAAGCTCGGCCTCCCTGTGGTAAATTTTCATTTATAGTCCAGTCCTGCAAAAAGTTCGTCCGATAATGAAAAATCTTACCCAACTTTCCACTTTCCACTAGCTGTTTAGCTAGAGTAACAGCTGGCAGCCTGCGGTAATTGTACCATACCGTATTCTTAACTTGACTTGTTTCCACAGCCTTGACCATCTGCGCCCCTTCCTCAAGATTTCTAGACAAAGGTTTTTCACATAAAACCATTTTTCCTGCCGCTGCCGCAGCTACAGCTATTTCCATGTGCATATTATTCGGAGTACAAATATCAACAGCATCAATATCATCACGACTGATTAATTTTTTCCAATCCGTTTCATAAGATTCATAACCCCATTGCTCAGCAAAAGCGATAACCTTATCCTCACTTCTAGAACAAACCGCTTTCAAAATAGGTTTGTATGCTAAATCAGGAAAGAAATCACCAACCCGCTTGTACCCATTGGAATGAGTTCTTCCCATAAATCCACAACCGATCAATCCTATTCTAAGTTCTTTTTTCTTCATAACAATTAGTCTATAACCTTTTACACCGACCATCCATGTGCATTTCGCACTTTAATCATGGTTTCCAGAATTGAATTCCAGGTCTCTTGTTTATGCATCACTTCATTTGGAAACATACAGCCATCCCAACAAATGTGGTCGAAAACTTTGTTTGGGTTACCATTCTCATCGCGCAACCAATATCCAGCATCCTTTACAATATCCAGCTTACCATTCGGATCAGTCGGCAAACAATGTCTTCCCGTTTTATCATGCGAACCCGAGCCAAATACGGTTCCATCATTCTGAGCAACATGAAAATCTATCGTCCATGGACGAAGCTTATCTGTCAAGAATTGAAGACCACGTTCCAGCTCGGCTCTATCTTCCCATTGAAAATCAGTTTTAAGAATCCGGTCCTTAGGTTCATTATACCCCAGTAGATATAAAAAAGTATGAGACATATCTGCCTGAAACCCCATATTATCCCTATCCACCATCTCCAGCGTTTCCAGCATCGTTCTCCAACTTTGCATGCCACCCCAGCAGATTTCCCCTTCCGCGGCAAGTCGTTCTCCATACGTAGCTGCTACGTCACATGCACGTCTAAATGTTTCCGCAATTATTTTGGTATTTTCAAGAGGATTTTTAGCCCATTCACCTACGCTTGTAGCCGAGTCGATCCGGATCACGTTATTAGTTCGAATACCTTGTTTTCTTAGTTTATAACCAAACTCACTTGCCTTTTGCACAACAGCTACAAAGCGATCTCGATCTGCTTGAGTACCCATTGCAGAACCACCATCTGGCGACCAGATGGGTGCCACTAAAGTACCGATTTCTAAATCATAACGACCCACTTTATCTACTAACCAATTTACATTTTCATCTGTAGGATCTAGTTTAACATGTGCACTGAAAAGACCTAAATCAATACCGTCAAATTTGACACCATCAACATTAGCATGAGCTGTTTTTTCTAAAAGCTCATCCAAAGAAATAATAGGTTCATGATCGCCCTTGCCTACAATACCTGGCCAGGTTGCATTGTGCAATTTTGGAAAATTGTTCTTGCTCATCTGTACGTTTTTTATCTTTAGTAATTAAGACTCCATTATCAAATCCGGATTATCAGGTCCAAAATGTTTCAACATGACTATCGGATCTGTTTTCGAATCATTTTTAATGATGACACCTTTCATCGCAGCCGATTCTGAAACAAAATATTCGTCGTAGGTCAACTGCCCATAGCGGATCAGAGCCGGTGTTTCTAAAGTCCAATCATTTAACTTTCCGTAACCCTGCATCATAATCAATCCATAAGCCGCACCATCAGTGATCGTAACAGTTTGACCAGGAAAAACGGTCAATTCTTTTGCGCTAAATGCTGTCGATTTATAGCATATCCATTTCTCACTATAACCAGATTGCTCCATTTCAGCAATTGCCTTGACCGGTTTAGGGTACATAAATCGGTTCTCCATCATATTGGGATCGACATTTAGATCCCAATCTATAATGTCCATTAAAGCATCATAATCACCCTGCTTATTATCAGGAACTCCTTTCCATAACAATTCCTCTGGAATGATCGCCTCATTAACCAAGGATTGATACATCGCAAAAACATCAGAAGCTTTTTGTGGTTCATAGGTACACATACTACCTGGAGCATGCAATAATCCAGGAGGGACATCCCAGCCGGTTCCCGGTTCTAAACGGTAGGCTTGCGAGTAATTTGTGATCTTATTATCTCCTTTACTGAAATTTTCCAGGCATTCTTTGATCTGTGCTTTTGAGGTTCCGGGCGCTATACCCATAAAAGTATAAGGAAAATCGCCTCCATGGTTATTTAGCTGTGGAGGAAAATAGTACGCTTCAGGTTTGCCCGCTTGCCCAATCAAAGCCGCTTTCTCATCGTTATGGTGAATATGGTGAGGTAGTGGCCCCATGTTATCAAAGAATTTGGAATACATAGGCCAGCTTTGGTAATCAGACCAGATACGATTTCCAATCAATCTTTCTTTGAGATAAGAAACGCAATCCGACAACAAAAGTTGTTTAATCTCACCTTCATGTTCATACACCACGAAACTAAGACCTTCAAATTCACCCGTCAAAGGACCATTTTTCGCAGGAGTTGTAGAAGACAGCCACCGCTCATCAATACCGCCACGTTCACCACCCAGCACATAATAATCGTCTGGATGAAGTTTTATCCTTCTTCCAGGTACACAAAATGACCTAGGCACCCAGTTTGGCGCCAATCTAAAAATCCCTTTACCTTGTTCAAAAGCTTTTTCTATATTTTCCATTCCTTCGTATTTATGTTTTATAATCTACATGTTATCCTTAAAATCCTGAATTTCTTCACGTGTATCTAATATGTTCAAAGAAAGTTGGTATACTTTTTTTTCCTTAGGTTTAAGAAAAATCAGTTCTTTACTTTCACGCATCAACTTTTGCCCCAACGGTGGATTTGTACCGGGCTCTAATCCTGTCACATATTCTCCCGGACCCCAGTGTTGCCAATTGGTCAACCAAGGAAGTTGTTCCTTTTTAAAAGTTAGCGCAACCGCAAAACCCAGCTTTTCATTAAACAGCCCACAATGGCTATTTCCTTTCTGATCGCTTTTAGGAGATATAAACACCGCTTCTTCTCCTGCCCCCCGATGATCTTCACGAGGTTCTTGACAGGTTTTAAAATCAAGACCTGCTTTAAATATTTTATTAGACTCACCAGATTCCCGAGGTTGCCATTTTCCATTCCACAGTAATTCAGTACCAGCATCCACAAGGGGCCAACCAAAGTTAAAGTGATAGAGCAGCATATGTGGCACATCCATATTACCAACATTTTGGACCACATCTTCAATATGTATTGTAGGATCCCCGAGGTAACATCGGATTGTCCGAATCAACTCAATATAATATCCAAGAGGATGTCCCTGTAGTATCCTCCCAGTGATCGATATTTCAAGATCTCCATTTAACAAATCCGGTTGTTTTATATGAATAATTTCTGCGGGAATATTACTAATCTGATCATGTAGTCCTCGACTTCCAAAAACATCCGCTTCAGGACCACCAACATGAGTAAGTCCACAAGTAACCAACAATCCACCACCAAAAGTGCGTAACCAATCTGCTCCCTTATCCGAAAAAGGTTGCGGTGCAGTTACCCCCAACTTACTGATCCAGCTCAAATTAAATTGGTTGAAATAAGCATCCGCAATATCCATAGCTCGATCTATAACAACTTTAAAACGCAATCCCGTACCTGTATTTATCCAGGCAATACGGGTACCACGTCCCCTTCCATTATCCAAAACCGAAGTCTCGATACCACCGACCTGTGCCACGTGCGACACTTTTTCCAACCAATCTTTCTTTGAAAAATCCACTTTTATTTATTTTTCTTTTTATAAACGTCATTATTCTCATTCCCTCCCGACATGAGGTATGCCATTAAATCACGCAGTTCCTCTGGATTCAAGACATTTAATGTTCCGGGAGGCATAATGGAAACTTCGGAGACTTTGATGTCCTGAACATCTTTTTTTGCAATTTCCTTCGTTAACTGCGGTGCATAAGGATTTTGCGAAATGGTATAACTCTTTTCACTTTCACCCATCAGTCGTCCCATTTGCTTAGTTCCATCTTTCAGATGAAAAACTTTAGATTCATATTGATCAGAAATCACTTTGCTGGGTTCAATCATCGCTTCCAACATATCTTTAGGAGAGAAACGTGTTCCCAGTTGAGTAAGATCAGGTCCAACCGAACCACCCGAACCTTTCATAGTATGGCAAGAAGCACAGCGCAAGGCAACAAAAAGCTCACCCCCTCGTTTGAAATCACGTATCTCAGTATTATCATTAATATATTTGAGCGCTGTATCGATCTTCCAATCTCTTCCTGGCCCTTTGGCATTCTGAACTTTTTCGGCTAGTCTATTACCCGATTGATTAACCAATGAATCACCAGAAATCTTACTGTAATAGGCCAATTTATCCTTATTTACATGACTCAGTGCAATTTTTCGGGCTTTATCAATAAATCCGATGTAGCTATTGCCTCCTTTGTAACCAAAACCTTTATAGAACCACTTGAAATATTCATCATGCAATTCTGGGGTCCAACCCGTATGTGCAGAACTCAACATCGTTGCTAAAAATATCTGTTGCGCAGGAGGAATATTGGCCAACATGTCAGCGATATCCAGACCATACTGTGGATTACGCAAAATAAGATTAGAAGAACTCATAAAACTGGTATTGGTCGAATCATCCTTTGCTGAGTATAGTAATGGTACAGTCTTAGGTACAACACTCGCATCGCCAATAGCTACCAATACTTTTCCCAGTTCACGATTGACAAGGTTTATCTTCGAAGGATATAAACCCGCTAATCGCTCCGAAAGTAGAATACGTTGCGATTCAACAGGTGTCCCCATTCGAGCTATACTGACCTCATAAACACGCAACAGATTTAAAAGCATCTGTTGCGGAAGCTTCCTGATGTCAATAGTTGCCAGCTTATTAAACATGTCTGCTTGTAATGATTTATCTCCATTTCTTGCCAGAGCCAACATCGCTTCGGTAAGACGGAGTACATTTTTTTCCTGAAAAACAAGATGCTTCCATGTATCCACGGGTTGATGCTCCACTGCAATACGTGCAGCATAACGGATAAAACGATCTGGATCACCAAGGTATTTCCACACTTTCTCAGCTGTGCCTGGTGCAGAAGGTTTATGAAATTGTTCAATCTCGCGACGCAAGGCAATCCCCTTAGGAATTTCATTTTTTGTTTTCTTAGCCTCAATATCAGCATGTCCCTTATAATACACGCGATAAAGATCAGACTCCAACTTTCTCCCCCCTGTCAAAAAGTATAAAGCACCATCAGGCCCAATCTCTCCAGATGTCAATGCAAGTGGAGATCCCGATATAAATTCTTCCGCTTTTGCCTCATAAGTCGCTCCTTTTGGTGTTAACTGAACAGAATAGATAATACCAAAACTCCAGTCAAATGCCAGAAGACTATTTCTATACTTATCAGGAAATTTCGCTTTGCTTGCATAGAGTAGATTCGTTGGCGAGCCCTGTCCAATATTCAACGTACCAGGTAGGTTATCTGGGTAACTGGGATCCCATTTGGCATTACCAGTCCTCCATCCGTACTCAGCACCACTTGTTACATGACAGATCCGTGTTGGACGATACCAAGGCATCCCAAAATCCCATTCCATATCCGAATCGTAGGTGAACATTTCGCCATCATCATTAAAAGTAATATCAAATGGATTTCGATACCCACCACTAATCATCTCCCAGTGTTTACCCTCAGGATCGGTTTTAGCAATCCAGCCACCCGGTTCTTTACGATCGGTGGCATGACCCTGTGGATCTACGATATGAGGTAACAAATTATCGTGATGCCAGTTTAAAGGTAAACGATAGGCATCCATCTTGGGCAAATCAGTATGATTACCCGCAATTAAATATATAGCAGAATCTGGCCCAAGTACAACACTATGCGGCCCATGCTCACCTTCACCATTTAAGACCAATAATTGTGTTATCTTATCCAATTTATCATCCTGATTTGTATCCTGTAATCGGTACAAGCCACTACCTTTCGAAAACTGCTCATCAGGATTATGGTTTACGACGACATAAAGACTATTGTGCGCCCACAACAAACCTTGAGCAAATCCAATTCCTACTTTCGTTGAACTGGTATCAGCGGGATTATCTAATGGAAAATCCAACTTTTCAATCTTAGGCTTCATCGTAGTATCCGATCCTATCGGTGGCAGTTCGATACGGAACAATGCTCCATACTGATCCGAGGTAATCATCCTCCCCTTATCATCAAAGGTCATCGCGACCCATGATCCCTGTTTATTATCCGACGGGCTATAGATATGATCTACAGCAAACCCCTCAGGTAAAACAATTTTCTTAGTCTTCGGATTCTCATCCTTAGTACCTTCATCTTTAATTTGTTCACGACATGCCCCCGCCAAAATGAGCAGGAAAATGGCAAACAACACGAGCTGCATGTTATTAATTTTTCTCATTGTTATTTGTTAAGCTGATATATTGTTTTGATTTAGATCATGGATTAATACCCCGTGTTTTGTGAAATTCCATTGGTTAGCACTTCACGCTGTGGAATAGGAAACAATAACTTAAAGGGCTGCACATTATAGGAAGCCGAGCTTAAGCGCGAAAGACGTTTTTTCTCTGCCGCTCCGTGAGCATTTAAGACTTCCTCTGCCTTTCCCATACGTAACAACTGGTACCATCTATGGCTCTCAAAAGCAACCTCGACACGCTGTTCCTTTGCAATAGCATCCCGTAAACCTTCCTTGGTCAAACCTGATAAAGGTTCCAATCCTGCTCGTTTACGTACCAAGTTTAAGTTTAGATAAGGATTTCCGACTCCAGACTCATTTTGCGCCTCTGCCAACATCAATAAGACATACCCATATCGGTATACTGGCCAGTTCTCATTGGACCGTCCATCTTCAATATAAGGTGCATGATAAAATTTCTTGATGAAGGGCATTTTTCCACCAAAAGCGATTGCCTCTTGATAGGACGCATTTGAAGGATCATCGAACAAGGCTATTGATTTATCCTTCCGCAAATCCCCCGCTTCATATAGGTTATATATACTTGGCGTTGGAATATTAGATCCACCAAGATTTCCAGAATACCCCACTAACTTCAACTTGCCATTTCGGGGTCCGAACATATAAATAAAATTACTGTTCTCACCTTCAACAGATTGATCATATTGCACTTCGAATATTGACTCCTCATTGTTTTTATTATTTGGGCTGAAACAATTCGCATAATCAGGCAATAAAGCATAGCCCAGTTGTGTAACCTCCTGAAAAGTAGAAGCTGCTTCAGCAAATTGCTTTCTTGTTAAGTATACCTCACCCAATAGCGTTAAAGCAGCGCCCTTAGTAATACGTCCGGCATTATTCTTATCATAACTATTTGGTAGATTAGTAATTGCATCCTTAGCATGTTGCACAATCACCGCATACACTTCTTCGACCGATGCCTTACCTTTGATAAAAGCATCCGTTGGATTCGCAACTTCCTTCGTGTGTAATGGAATTTCTCCGAATAAGCGTACCAAATGAAAGTAGGTGAAAGCCTGTAAAAACTTCACTTCACCTACATATCGCTTTTTCAAACCTTCGTCGGCAAAAGAAACCTGATCAATTCGGCTAAGGATAACATTAGACTCTTGTATAACACTGTATAATGTTGCCCATACAGTATTGATATAATTATTTGAAGAGGTTATCAAAAATTCATCTATCTCTTCCCTTTGTTGCGCCCCTCTATCGGTTTCATCATATTGATAGTTGGTATTATCAGCAACCATTTCAGTCATCGCCCAAAAATCACTGGTATACAAACCTTGTAAGCGACCATAGACCCCGTTCACAGCGCGAAGGACTTGTCCTTCATTTTCATAATAATTATCACCGCTGGAAAATGTATATGGTTTAACATCTAATAGGTGATTACATGAGGAAAGGATAAGTAGTCCCAAACTCAATAAAATATATTTTATGTTCATAATAGTAGACTTAAAAATTGAAATTTAATCCGAGTGTATAGATTCTTGGAACTGGATAAGCAGAGTAGTCAAGTCCTTGCACCAATGGACTAATATCACCTCTATTAATGTTGGTCCCTTCTGGATTACCATCATACCCCGTAATCAAGAAAGGATTTTGAATATTTCCATAGACTCGAATGTCCTTGATCACTCCCTTTATACTTTTAGGAAATGTATAACCGAAATTGATATTACGGATCCATACATAATCCGTTTTCTCTATAAACAAGGAATGCGTATCGCGATACATAACACGACCCCTGCCTGTACCATTTGTCGTCGGAACTAATCCACTACCAGGATTTGCTTCAGACCTCCAACGATCTGCGACCTCCTTACGTACATTAAAAACCCCATCAATATTATCCGTGTAAAAACGCGTGGCATGCAACATCTCTTGTCCCATTGATCCGACCATCAGCACACGCAGGTCGAAATTTTTATAAGAAAATGTATTGGTCATACCCCACGTAAAATCAGGATACGGATTGCCTATGACGTCAAAATCATCGTTCGGTGTAATCTCTCCATCACCATTCACATCCCGCATCCGAAGATTGCCTGGAATAGCCCCTGGAAATGAAGCATATTTCTCTAGGTCAGCTTGATTTTGATAAATTCCATCAACCACATAGCCGATGATCATACCAACAGGCTGTCCGATTCGGGTAACATTAGTAAAGTTTCCTTCCGAACTTGCCCCAGAGAAAATCGGGTCAGTGCTTCTTCCTAAAGCAATCACTTTATTCCTATTGAAGGAAATGTTGAAATCGGTATTCCATTTAAAGTTATCATTGGTAATATTGATGGAACTCACGGAAAATTCAAAACCGGTATTTTCAACATCCCCTCGGTTTTCTGTTACAGAAGAAAAACCAGAGGACTGGGGAATCGGCGTATTTAACAATAAGTCTAAGGTATTACGCTTGTAATAGTTTGCTGCAATTATCAGACGGTTATTTAAAGTCGCAAAATCTAAACCTATATTTAACTCTTTCATCTTTTCCCAACCTAAGAAACTATTACCTAAACTGTTCATAATACGACCTGGTGCCAAACTACCACCAAAGACATAATTACCCGTTCCAATACTACTTAATGGCGCATAATTAGAAATATTGAAATTACCACTTCTACCGTATGATGCTCTAAGTTTCAATTCATCAACCCAAGTCGCATCTTTTAAGAATTTTTCTTCTGACAGCCGCCAGCCTAGTGCAACAGACGGAAACGACCCCCATCGATTATCTTTACCAAATCTCGAAGAACCATCCGAACGGAAAGATGCGGTCAGGATGTATCTATCTTTAAAAGTGTAATTTACACGGGCCAAGTAAGAGATTAATGCCCAATCTTCAATGCCCGTACCACCTGTGATCCTAGCCGCTGCATTTAAGGTTTGAATATCGTCATCCGGGAATTGCGACCCATTGAACCCTGCTGACTTATCTTTTTGGGACTGAATGGAGTAACCCGCCAGCGCACTTATTGCATGACCATTATCCGAACTGTAATCATAGGTTAATGTATTCTCATTTGCCCAATTGATATATTGACCACGTGTATAATTTCCACTGGGAATCGACGGTCCTGGAGCATTTTGATTTGCTAGAGTTGAAGGTCGAAAGTATTCACCACTTTCATCCTGATAATCAACGTTAAAAGTTGTCTTAAATTTTAGTTTAGGAAGAATGCTATACTCCGCATAGGCACTCATCAACATTTTCATTTTGCTGCTTTTATCAACACGTTCATTCAAGAACATAACTGGATTAGGATTCCCAAAAGTACCCGGTGAAACGATATATGGATTGTAAGTACCATCTGCATTATAAATGGTAGAAACGGGTGTGGAAATTTCGAAAAATTCATCCCTACCCTGCCCACTAACACCTCCTTTGAGATAAGATAATGTAGGTGCAATATTCATCCCCAATTTTAATTTATTAGAGATATTGGCATCTACATTACCCCGGACGGAAAACCTTTCAAAACCAGTGTTTAACATCACCCCCGATTGATTCAGGTAACCTGCCGAAACAAAAGAGCGTATCTGTTCATTTCCACCACTAAAACTCACATTAAAATCAGACATTGGTGCAATTCGGGTAACTGCATCATACCAATCTACACCAGCTCCTAAAGTCTCAGGATTACGATATTCTTCCGGAATATCATTTAATGTAGGTTCTCTACCTTCCTCATATCGGATTTTATCTTCTATAGCCTCTTTACGAAACTGAGCAAATTCCATAGCATTCATCATATTGGGACGACCTTTTTTTGGTACTTCCTGAATACCTGAACTCGCCGCAACATTGATCTTCAATTTTCCAACTGTACCCTTTTTCGTATTGATCAAGATAACACCATTAGAACCTCTCGATCCATAAATTGCTGTTGCAGATGCATCTTTTAATACAGTCATAGATTCGATATCACTGGGGTTTATTGCCGTCAAAGGATTTGAGCGTTCGCTTGAAGAAGACGGAACCGGAAATCCATCAATAACATATAATGGCGATCCTCCTGCTCCGATAGCACCAATTCCACGTATACGAATCCTAGGACCACCTCCTGGTGTTCCATTGGAGGTACTTACCTGCACACCTGAAATTTGGCCAGTTAAGGCTTGATCAGGACTAGCAATAGCTTGCCCCCGAACATTACTCATCGATACCGATGCGATAGATCCAGTAACATCCTTTTTCTGTTGACTACCATATCCCACCACCACAACTTCATCTATATCTTGTGACATACTGATCAGTGTAATGTGCTGCTCACCTGCTTTTGTAATCACAATTTCTTGGCTAGAATAACCTATATTCCGAAAAGACAAACTTTGGCCTTTCTTTAAAGTTATGACATAGCGCCCGTCCTCAGCAGTAGATGTGGCAACATCTGTACCTTTGACCTGTATAGTAACACCCGGGATAGGAAGTCCCTTTGCATCACGTACGATACCGCTAACAGTGATTTGCTCTTGGATATTGCTACGGGTAATTCTAGCTGAATTATTATTAAAAAGCATTCCATGATTTTCCTCCAAATCAAAGACAGGAGCCGAATACCCCACCACTGAAGCTTGAATCTGAGATAGTTGAATATAAAATATTCCAGACAATAATAATGATGCTTTCAAAAGACTAGAACGTCCTAGTAGCGGATTTGAAAATTTTTCAGTCTGCGTTCTACATAAATTTTGGACTGTAAAATTCTTAGTTATTTTTTTGTTAAATTGATCATATTGCATAACTTTGCAAGGTTTGATGGTTTTAAAATTAAGAGTTTAGACGCTCTCTATTAATTTAAAATAAGGCCTTAAATGCATACCGATGGTGCTAGAACACTATCGGTTTTTTATTCAAGCTCGTTCTTAGTACGATTCTTCTCCCATACCTAAACCTCCTTTTTTATTAAAGTTTTTCATTCTATATTCTATTAAAGATATTAGGACCCAGGATAAAAGGCACCTATAAGTTGTTTATAATCAAAAGTATAAGGGTTGCTTTTTTTAGCTACCTCAAATATAAAAATCCGATATAGCTTAAGCATCCTGCACTATCCTGACTGCTAATAAAAAAGTAAAAGCAATTTGTTAAAAAGGGCTAATCAACGAAAGTAGAAGCATGTTTTTATAGAGAATCACCCATTTTCATTTCACAACAGGTAGATTGATGACATACTAAATATGGTTCTTTTAATGTCACAAATAGCCACATAAGATTTCTGTAGGGCTACATTAATCTTTTTGATGGATTCCATATTGTTACTTTAAGCTTATGTGGAGAAAAGATGGATAATCTATCGAATAGTTACTTGAGCAGTCTTTGACCCTTGTGAAGGTGCAACATAGGTAATATCCTCAAAAACCAGGTTTTTAACAAAGAGAACTACTTGCCACTTATCTCCTGCAAGTCTTTCGAAACTATAGAAGCTATCAATAATAAGTTCACTATCTAGAGGATTATCTACTATATATTTCAACATTTTATTCGCGTCATCTAGCTTAAATACATTGGGAGATCCCAATAGTTTTTTTTCGCGCGATCTACCATTTGATTCCATACTATTACTTGTTAAAACTTCCTGTTTCAGGGAGTCACCTTTGTTTGCTCCTCCGGGATTTTGACAAGCCATAAATCCCAAGGTAACGACATACATCAAATATTGCACGTTAATCATAACAGTCCAGTTTTATTTTTAAAATCAATTTCTTGATATACTAAAAGTATTTAAAATAGCAGACGCTTTGGTATAGTAACTTGTCGAACCAATTGCTGCTATATAACCGGTCCAACACTATCAACTTCTGTACTTATTTTTGTTACACAAAAGTAGGTTCCTCTCTTTAATTTTTAGGTGCAGCAAACGAAGATCAGATGATTACCAAATTATACTTTTTAACATTACTTCTTCAGTGTTTGTTCAGTGCTTGCTCAGTGATTACTCAGTGTAGACTGTATCAATATTGACTGATTACTGTCTAAAAATTGATTAAAAATTGCTATTAGCTAAAATTTGGTATTAGGATGTTCCCGTTTTAATGTTTATCTTGATTATCTATAAACTAATCAGGTAATTATGGCAATCATCAAAAATGGCGTTAAGGGGACTGTTTCCTGGAAAGCAGGTTCTGTGGTGTTTGTCTTAAAGAAAACAGGAAATTATTTGCGTTCTCTTCGTCGCGTTAAAAAATGAGCACCTACACCTGAGTAACTACTGAGTAGAGCACGCTTCAAAATTGTTAGGTCGCATATTAGTATGTTAAATCCCATTATCAATATTGGTTATAAGGCATACAGCTATCCTAAGCGGGTATATGATGTGGCGATGTCTTATAATTTGAACGAAACACTTAATACTTTTACTTGGTATAGAAATTTAGTAATAACCCGTTGTGCATTTTAAATAATACTGATTTTTAAATTATTGATATTTCTGATGAATATATTTTTGCCTATGTATTAAATGATGTTATAGCTATAATCTTGGTCAAGATTCTGGTTTTGAATCCATCGAAAGATTTAGCATAATTAAGCCTTATCATGAACTGATCACACATTTAATGAAGGTAAGCGTAATTGGATAGCAATGTTATAACAATATGCTAACTTAGCTATATGAAAAAGATAACTTTAATACCTTGTTTATTTTTGTTTCTATTTTTGTTTTCTTGCCAAAATGAAGCTAAAAAAAACAGTGATGTTGCTATACAGTGGCATTTGTAAACCTACTATTCACTTGCTATTCACTTTATAAGTCCTCATCGCACTTTCAATTTGACTCTCTTCTGTTATGTCAGGATATAAAAATAACTCGGCACCTGAATGCTATTCACACCGGACACTATTTTCAGTCCTACTGCTATTGG
Organism: Sphingobacterium sp. JUb20; assembly: GCF_004342035.1. Lineage (NCBI taxonomy): Bacteria > Pseudomonadati > Bacteroidota > Sphingobacteriia > Sphingobacteriales > Sphingobacteriaceae > Sphingobacterium > Sphingobacterium sp. JUb20. The sequence continues at coordinate 206,864 of NZ_SLYV01000006.1, forward strand.
TCCTTTGGGAAACATAACTATACTTGTTACGTCTACCTTTAGAAACGAAATGAATTTTTTTTTATTTCACAAGCGAAGGTTACTTATTGTTCAATTTCTGTAAACGTTCTTTTGCTGACGGGATGATATCATCTTTTTCTTCATAATTTTCAATTACACTTTCTAACGTACTCTTAGCCTGCAAAGCATTGCCTTTACGCGCATAGCTATCAGCAAGCAATAGGAAACTCTTGGCTTCCCAGTATGCATTTTCTTCCTCACTATTAATCACCTCAAAGGCAGTTTCAATGGCTTTGTCGTATTCCTTGTTATCATACTGCAGTTGCCCAACACGGTATCGCGCTTCTGCGCCAACCGCCTTTTGGCTCTTCAGAGCAGCCAGATTGAGTTCCTTCATGGCAGACACGATGTTCTTTTGTTGTAGTAATACCCTTCCACTGTATAAATGAGCTTTAGCAATTTCCTCCTGCGATGCGCCATCGTAATCCTTTATCAACTTCGCATACTTGGCCATCTGCTCCATGTCGCCGAGTTCAAAATAACAAATCATCAGGTTACTTATTGCGTAACCATAGTTCTTTTTATACTCTGAATTGAGTTCCAATTTTTTGAGGTGCACAATTGCCTCGTTGTATTCTTTTAGATCAAGATATAGCGCAGCCACTGTCAGCAAGGTGTTTTCCGTATACTTGCTTGTCCAGTCGTTTAGGATGATATTCAGATCGTGCAGTGCTTCCTTTGGATGCCCAGTGCGGTACGAACTCACCCCGCGGATGTAACGGGCATATTTTTCTTGTTTGGGTTTCGGAAATTTATCAAAATACGCATTGATGGCTTCCACCGAAGCTGCGTATTGCTGCTTGGCAAACAGAGATTGGGCTGCTTGAAAAGCCATATTATCTTGCTCCGCAGGGCTCAGGTTACTGACATTGGTGCCGATTGCGTAATGAATATAGCTCGTAGCGTCCCCTTGGTCTAGGTAGATGTTTTCAATAAAACGCATCGCTTGCTGTGCCTCATTGGTTTTGGAATATTTCTCCACAACACTTTTGAAAGTGGCTTTCGCCGCTTCGGAATCATCTTTATTATACTGCACGAGCCCTATGGTCATCAATGCGCGGGGCACATAGCTGCTGCGCGGGTACTTTTCGATCATCCGTTGCAAACCATCGATAGCGCGATCATAATCTCCCGTAGTGAAATAGGTATAGGGGATCTCAAAGGCGGCGTCATCTGCATAATTCGAAGCCGGAAATTGTTTCAAAACAGACTGCAGGATCTTTAGCTTGGTTTCATGGTCTCCCTGCAATCCAAAGATAACACCTCGTTGGAACAACGCATAGTCCTGATTGGAAGTTTTACTGTTGATAAGCTGATCATAATATTGGTTGGCACGGTCGTAATTGCGCATAGACAAATACGAATCGCCCAAACGTGCGATTACGTCATGACGTATATTTTCATCTAACGAACTTCCCTCGACAGCCAAAAAGCGCTCAAAATAATCGGCCGACATACTAAAACTGTTATTTCTGAACGCGGCATAAGCCAGCCCATAATTTGCATAATTATATACGTCGGTATTTTTTGCAACAGGCAACCGTAAGAACCGGGAGAAGTTTTCTACCGCCTCCCCATATTTGCGCACTTCATACATCGCTTCCGCTTTCCAATAAGTAGCCAGCGCGGCCATTTTTGCATCGATCGGGAATTTTTCAGATCTCATGAATGTCGATATGCTATTTTCGAAAGCGCGCTCGTTATAAAACTCCAATCCGCGATAGTAAGTTGCTTTTTGATAAGTAGCATCGACTTCCCGCCCTCTATCTTTCAACGACTCCAACAGACTTACTCCAGTATGGAAGTTACTCGTCCCCAACAGGATTTGAGCCGATAATATTTCCGCACTTTCCTGTGCTTGAGCGCCTAGTTCACGACCCCCATATTCTTGAGCAATATATTTTTCCAGAACTTGCTGAGCGGCTTGGATGGAGTCCATTGCATACAAGATTTTGGCATAGTTAAATTGCGCATCTGCTTTCAATTGGGGGTCGAAATCTAGTCTCATCGCTTTGACAAATGCATTTCGTGCGCGTTGCTTATCGCCGGTTTCCAGTGCAATATGACCCAAAGTTATGATCGAACCCTGATAAAAGGCATCCGAAGCTTCCAGCGACTCCAAAATAGAGGCCGCTCTTGGATATTCACGTGCCTGGTAAGCCAGATAGCTGATACGGTAACTATCAATATTGCTGCGTGAAGCGTTTGGATGCTGTTTAAGCAATATCGTGTAATAAGCTTGTTTGAACGTCTTATTTGCAAAATAGGTAGCTGTGGCTATTTGACGTAGCTCCGTCTCAATGGCTTCCCGATTGATATGACTCATATCTGGGCTCCTGCGAACCTTTACGGCATCGGCCAGAACAGGTCGGTAGTCGCGTACGACATCAATGGAATCCATCGTTTGCACTTGCTCTGCATTTAGTTGCTTCTCTACTTCCTGCCCATAACCCGTAACCACCAGAGCGGAAAGCATCCCGGTAAACAGGTATTTGAAGCCAATTATTTTTTTCAATATCATTATTCGTCCGTATTTCTGAGTTTTTCCAAACGTTCCTTTGCCGAGGAGGCAATAGTGTAATCTTCCTTAGCTAACAAGCCAAAACTAAATAATTCCAACCATATTGAGTAAATCGTCATGGAAAAAATTGAATCCTAAAAGTCAATTTATAGATCATCACCATCTCGTTTCCGCGATTTCCAATTTCTTTGATTGCTATCGGCAACTGAATTGACACAATAATGGAGCCAAGAAGACAGATCGAGGGAAAGAGATCACTTTGTGACAAACAGCACAAAAACGAATGTTAATTGTTGAGCATATTTCAAAAATCAAAGATTAGTATAGAAAATGAGTAACCGAATTGGTCATTTTCTTAAGGTTTGAAGTATATTGATCGGGAGGCTAGAATACTTTAAGCCTGTTGGTCACAAGCTTATTCCAAAAGATGCTGCGATTCGAATCTACACGTAAACAAAAAAGCCCTAACTTTCGTTAGAGCTTTTATTTTCTTGGTCGGGGTGGCAGGATTCGAACCTACGACCTCCTCGTCCCAAACGAGGCGCGATACCGGGCTACGCTACACCCCGAAAAGGTATCCCCTTTTGTTTACTGTGATGCAAATATACAGCGTTTTTTCAATCTGTCAAGTATAATTTTAACATTATTAAATAAAAGCCTGATTTATTGATAAATAAAATATCAGCATTCAATTCGATAGCATTTAAATTCACATCCTAACCTCGATGTGTAAAACTTTTTAAAATATATCGTGAGCAAGGGTCTAAATATTAAAAGTGTTTTTCTATCTTTGCAACAAACTAAGGCAGCTCAATATTTTTTGAAAAAAGTATTTCTTAAAGTAAAAAAAAAGCTGTAATATTGCATTCCGATTTTTACAGGCTAATAATCGTATTTAATTACTCATAATCATGGATTTAGTAAAATTTGTAGAAGAACAAGCGGTAATCAGAAATGAAGTTCCCGCATTTAAAGCAGGAGACACCATAAGCGTTCATTATAAAATTCGCGAGGGAAATAAAGAGCGTATCCAAATTTACCAAGGTGTGGTTATCCAATTGAACAGCGAAGGTGTTAATTCAACTTTCACTGTACGCAAAATTTCAAATGGCATTGGTGTGGAACGTATCTTCCCTATAAATTCGCCAAACATTGAAAAAATTGTAGTAAACAGCTACGGTAAAGTACGTCGCGCTAAATTATTTTATTTACGTGGTCTTACTGGTAAAGCTGCTCGTATTAAGTCTAAAAGAATCTAATTACGACTACACAAGTATAAAAAAAGGCATTGAATTCAGTTTCGATGCCTTTTTTTATTGCCATAAATCCCCAATATAGCAACATTTTCTTTACAAGTCAAAAATTTCTTCCATGCTAAATCTTTTTAGTTTATCTTATGACCTGAAAAGTATTATATGAACAAGTCTATTTTTACCCTCGTATTCCTGTGCTGTTTCCTGAACAGCTATGCCCAAAATTCAATTCAAGATTTTTTAGCACTACAGTCCATTCCAAAAACATATCCGATACTTAAAATCAGTGAACCGTTAATAATTGACGGTAAGGACGATGAAATTAGCTGGACAAAAGCAAAGACAATTAATAATTTTGAAGATATTCAAGGTGCCGAGTACAAAAAACCTTTGTATAAAACCGAAGTAAAAATGCTTTGGGATTCCACCTACCTATATGTGTACGCAAAACTGTATGAACCTCATATTTGGGCAGATATCTACAAGCACGATGAAATTGTTTATCTAAACAATGACTTTGAAATATTTTTAAAACCCAATTTATATCAAGCAGAATATTACGAAATAGAGGTCAATCCATTACATACCATTTTCGATCTTATGTTACCAAAACCATATCGATTCGGAGGACAGGCCATTACACATTGGGATGTTAAAAATCTAAAATCCGCAGTACATATCAACGGCACCCTTAATAATCCCCAGGATATAGATGCATACTGGTCTGTTGAATTTGCAATTCCACATCAATCATTATATGCTTTCGGTAAATCATCAATGCCTAAAGCAAATGATTACTGGTTATGTAATTTTTCACGTGTACAATGGCAACATGAAATCACAAATAATCATTACAGTAGAAAAAAAGAAAATAATAAGCCTTTAGCTGAAGACAATTGGGTATGGTCACCGATCGGTTTAATTAATATGCATTATCCAGAAAGATGGGGATATATACAATTTGTAGAACAAGCGAAAAAGCAGGAACCAACGCTTCCAAATAGTTATGCCGTAACTAAACTAGCTTGGAATATTCATTATTTACAACAATTGTTTAAAAAGGAAAATCGTCGATATAGCGATCAATTAACGAAACTTTCATTATATAATCAATACCTATTACCCGCTTTGAAAGATTATCAGGTCACTTTGGAACTAAATAAAGACAAACAAAGTTATAGTATGAAGATCAGGGATAAACAGTCAAAAAAAATTCAAGTATCCTTAGATCATAGAGGTAACTTTGATCTTTACAACCAGTAACTCCACCATAGCTTATCTGAACGTTTGCATCAATCCAAAAAAAAATACTATTCATACAACATTTATTTGAGCTGATAGAGTAATCCGGCTCAAATAAATAATATTTTAATACTATAACAATAATTTGTAGAAACAAAATAACGCAGAAAAATAAACTAATATTGCTATTTTTACAGCAACAATGTATAAGAACATATCTTTTTTTCCAAATCTAAATGCGTTCCGTTTTTTTGCCGCACTCCTCGTTCTATTTCACCATGGAGAAGTGATTCGCACAAAAAATGATTTCATCACCTATGAACATTTTAGTTTTTTTCAAAATGGAACTACTGCTGTCAAATTTTTCTTTGTCTTAAGTGGTTTCCTCATCAGTTATTTGTTACTGAAAGAACAAGATCAGAAAAAGACAATATCCATTAAAAATTTCTACCTGAAAAGAGTCATTCGCATCTGGCCTTTATATTTTTTATTAGTCGCCATAGGCATAGTTATCTTCCCTTTTCTATTTCAGGTCTTACATATTAACTATTCATTCCCATATACCATAGGACAGGTCTGGCTGTTATTTGTTTTATTTTTACCCAGTATCGTCACCTTTACCTATGGCTCACATCTCCTAGAGCCCCTATGGTCTATCGGCGTTGAAGAATGGTTTTACATCATTTGGGCACCCCTATTTAAATGGATAGACAACAAATTTGCACTTATTATAGGTATATTTTTACTTAAAATCCTATTACTGATACTATGTTTTAACAACATCATTACAAACGTACTTGTTGTGCATCTTATCAAAACTTTTGCTTTCGAATCAATGGCAATCGGTGCACTGGGAGCTTATTTTCTATACCACACCAACATAAACTTACTGGCTTGGTACAAAAAATATGCAACGGTCAATTACCTTTTATTAGCCGTATTATTTTCAACCTTATTCTTCCGAAGTACATGTATAGCATTTATTGGATCAAATATTTTTGATCATTGGATCTTTTCATACATCATCCTAAATGCACTCTTTCTCAATCTCATTCTTTTTATCGGTATCAGATTAAATACAAAATCATTTTTCAACAATACTTTTTTAGACTACGGAGGCAAAATCTCCTATGGAATTTACATGTATCATATGATCGTGATCTTTGCCGTTATTCATTTAGCGAAAAAACATTTACTAACACTTGATCCCTACTTAAGTTCTCTGATTTTCTACAGTTTAGTTATAGCAGGTACATTTATAACAGCACATTTATCAAAAAAATACTTTGAAGATTTTTTCATGAAGTTTAGATCTAAATTGAATTAGCAAAGGTCAAACCCCGTGCAAGCGTCATGTCAAAAAATTAGCATTTTAAAATTAAAGACAAAAAAAAACGTCGTCTTCCACAAATATTCTTATCTTTGTATCCCGTACATAAAGCAGATATTTAGGCCATTTTAGGCCTTATATTTTGAAATCCATTATTGATATGACTAAATATATTTTTGTTACGGGCGGCGTTACTTCGTCGTTAGGGAAGGGTATTATTGCATCCTCTCTTGCTAAACTTCTCCAAGCACGTGGCTACAAGGTTACGATTCAAAAATTTGACCCTTACATTAACATTGATCCAGGAACATTAAATCCATATGAGCATGGTGAGTGTTACGTAACGGAAGATGGTGCTGAAACAGACCTTGATTTAGGCTATTACGAACGTTTCTTAAACGTACCTACTTCACAAGCTAATAACGTGACGACAGGTCGTATTTATCAATCTGTTATTCAAAAAGAACGCGCAGGTGAATATTTAGGAAAAACAGTTCAAGTTGTTCCTCATATCACAGATGAGATCAAAAACCGTATGCGTTTATTAGGTGAAACAGGAAAATATGATATTGTCATAACAGAATTAGGTGGTACAGTAGGTGATATCGAATCTTTACCTTTTATCGAAGCAGTTCGTCAGTTAAGATGGGAATTAGGCACTCATGATTCTGTAGTTATTCACTTAACATTAGTACCTTACTTAGCAGCAGCTGGTGAATTAAAAACAAAACCAACACAACATTCTGTTAAAACATTATTAGAATACGGTATCCAACCTGATATTTTAGTTTGTCGTACAGAACATAAATTGACGCAAGAAATTCGCAAAAAATTAGCATTATTTTGTAATGTCAATATTAATGCTGTTGTAGAATCGATTGATGCTCCTACTATTTATGACGTTCCTTTAAATATGCTGAAAGAACAATTAGACAAGACTGTCCTTGCTAAATTGAAACTTTCGAATAAGAATGAACCAGATTTAGATAGCTGGAAAGCATTTTTAGGAAAATTAAAAAATCCTACTAATGAAGTAAATATCGGATTAGTCGGTAAATATGTTGAATTACCAGATGCATATAAATCTATAGTCGAAAGTTTTATCCACGCCGGAGCGGCCAATGAATGTAAAGTAAAATTACAATATATTGCCGCGGAAAGTGTAAATGATCAAAATGTCCAAGACAAGTTGAGCGAAATGGATGGCGTACTTGTTGCTCCTGGTTTTGGTGAACGTGGATTAGACGGTAAGTTAGCCGCTATTAAATATATACGTGAAAACAATATTCCTTTCTTTGGAATTTGTTTAGGCATGCAATGTTCAGTAATTGAATTTGGCCGTAATGTATTGGGATTAAAAGATGCAAATAGTACGGAAATGAATCCAGATACACCACATCCAGTGATCAACTTAATGGAAGATCAAAAAAACATCACTAACATGGGCGGTACAATGCGATTAGGTGCGTACGATTGTGATATCAAAAAAGGTACAAAAGCATTCAATATATACGGAAAAACAAGAATCTCCGAACGTCACCGTCACCGTTATGAGTTCAATAATGCTTATTTAGAGCAATATGAAGCAGCTGGAATGATTACTTCAGGAATCAACCCAACTTCAGGATTAGTAGAAATTGTTGAGTTGAAAAACCATCCTTTTTTCGTAGCAGGACAATTTCATCCAGAATTAAAGTCAACTGTTGCAAATCCTCACCCACTTTTTGTTAGCTTTGTAGCCGCTGCTTTGTCGAATAAGAAAAATAAGATACAAAAGCAGGAAACAATTAAGTAAGTTTAATTTAAAAAAATGGATAGAAATACCCTTATTGGTTTACTTCTGATGTTCGGAATTATAGCCGGTTCATTTTACTTAATGAAACCGTCCGACGTAGAAATAAAAAAAGAACAAGTTCTACAAGATTCGTTAGCACGTGTTAAAAAAGGTCTAGCACCTTTAACAGACTCGACAAAAGCGAATACACAACTAGGAGCAACACAAGAGGCCAAGCCTCTTGACTCTGCAGCATTGAAACTTCCTTTTGGAGCTGCGAAATTTGGCACAGAAAAAATCATTACAGTAGAAAATGATAAAATCATTGCTAAAATAAGCTCTAAAGGCGGTCGTGTAAAATCTGTACAATTAAAAGGTGAAACAAATTTTAATGGTAAACCATTAGTATTGTTTGAAGGTGACCACAATAGATTTGGATTGAAATTTAATGTCGCCGGTGAAAACATCAATACCAACGATTTGTTCTTTACTTCTGAAGATGCTGATGTAAAGATAACAGGCGAAGATTCAAAATCGATTAAATTACAATTAGCTTATGGAGCTGATCAGTATATTGAATACGTATATACCATCAAAGGTAATGGTTTCAATTTAGGTCTTGATATCAACACAAAAGGTATTCAAAACAAGATCGATCAAAAAACGATTGCTTTAGATTGGGAAACGATTTTACTACAGAAAGAACAAAATATTGATTCTGAACGTCAAAAATCTACCATCTATTATAAAGAAGCAGGTAATGTAGACCATTTGTCAGAAGCAAAAGATGAAGAAAAAGAGTTAAAAGAAAAAGTAGAATGGATTGCATTCAAGCAACACTATTTCTCAAACATTCTTTCAAGCAAAACAGGATTTACAACAGCAGATGTAAATGTAAAAACAACAATCGAATCCGATGTTGTTAAACTTTATGCGGCTACAGCACGTCTTGATTATGCAACTCAAAAAGACAACAGTTATTCGTTAAACTTCTTTTTTGGCCCTAATCAATACAAAACGCTTAAAGCAGAAGGTCATGATTTTCATAAAATCATTAATATGGGATGGGGACCAATGCGTTGGATTAACCAATTTATTACAGTACCTGTATTTGATTTCTTAGACAATTTCCATTTGAGTTATGGTATAGTTATCCTTGTTCTGACATTATTGTTAAAACTGGTATTATCACCATTAACATACAAATCTTACCTATCAATGGCTAAAATGCGTGTTTTGAAACCGCAATTAGATGAAATCAAAGCTAAAGTAGGTGAAGACAATGCAGTACTGTTACAGCAAGAACAGATGAAATTGTATAAAACAGCTGGAGTAAACCCATTGGGAGGTTGTCTTCCATTGGTATTACAAATGCCATTTACAATTGCTTTCTTCTACTTCTTCCCGAATTTATTCGAGCTGAGAGGTGAAAGCTTCTTGTTTATGAAAGATATGTCAACATACGATACCTTATTCTCATTCGCACCGATTTTCGGAGTGAATCACGTATCATTGATGTGCGTATTAATGACTTTAACAACATTATTGACCACTTGGTACAACAATGCGACTTCAGGAGCTACAGGACAAATGAAATACATTGGTTACATTATGCCTTTAATTTTCTTTTTCGTCTTGAATAGTTTCCCTGCAGGATTAAACTATTATTACTTCTTAAGTGCAATCCTAACATTCTTAACACAGTTGATCATCCGTTCAATGGTTAATGATGATAAGATCTTAGCGAAATTAGAAGACAATAAAAAGAATCCAAAGGTGCAAAAGAAATCGTCATTCCAATCAAGAATGGAAGAAGCGATGCGTCAAGCACAACAAAATAAAAAATAACAGCAATTCTATAGTGCTGATTAAAAGAGGAAACCCGAATAGGTTTCCTCTTTTTTTGTATAAAATGTAGCATTCACTCAAACCAAACGTTCTAATTATTGTTAAACAATCATATCAAAAAAAGATAAAAGATGAAATTTAATCAGATTTTAATCATGGCAACGCTGATCGTTGGATTAAGCAGTTGTTCAGTTTTCAAAAAAAATACGAACAAAGAGCATTCGACTACAGAAACTATGCAGCTAAAAGGAAACAAGTGGCAACTGATCGAAGTAGATGGAAAAACAGTACCAGCACAGGTAAACGGACGTGTCCCCTTCTTACAGTTTGAAGACGATAGATATGCTGCAAATGCAGGTTGTAATACTTTAGGTGGAGCAGTAAATATCACGGGAAAAAACAAAATTAAATTTGAACAAGGTATTTCCACAATGATGGCTTGTCCTGAGTTCGAGATAGAACAGGCGTTATCAAAAAACATTATAGCAGTAGATACCTACACAATAGAAGGAGAAGTATTGAGTTTAAAAAAAGGTGGAAAAACATTAGCTAAATTTACGCTTATCAAAGCAGAAAAAGGTGAGCAAGCACTAGCAGGTACATGGGAATTAGATTATGTATCTGGACCACGTATTGCATTTGAAGGTCTATATCCAAATAAAAAGCCTACGATCACCTTTGATTTGACAGCAAAAAAAGTATCTGGAAACAGTAGTTGCAATAATTACAATGGAACTTTCAAAACCGAAAACAACCACATTAGTTTTGGTCCACTAGCATCTACTAAAATGGCCTGCGAAGGTTCAGGAGAAAGTGTATACTTCAGCACGCTGGAGAAAATCACTTCCTTCGATGTCAACGGAAATACATTGACTCTGATTATGGGCGATATTGCGATGATGCGCTTCCAAAAAAAATAATAACAATAAAAGATTAAAACTAAACATAGAAAAGCTCCAAATCGGAGCTTTTTTTATGTGATATTATGACGAAAAATTCCAGTTAAAAACAAATTTTATCGATAGGATTACACTGTAAATTAGGTCGCTAAATCGTATATTTGTACATACACAATCTCTTTCATCAACATCACATGAAAAGGTTTTTTAGAGAAATAGCACTATGAAATCGTCGATTAAGATTATCAACAATTACGAATACAAAAAGCTTTTTTTGCCTGATGTAACAGATCATAATCTATTCAATGAAAGCAAAATACAGGTATACCGCATCGAAAATTACCTACGAAGTATTCTCATGCCTGTCATTCCTTACCGTACTACCTTCAATTTCCTAATCTTTGTTACTAAAGGAACTTTAACACAACATCTGGAATCAGGGGCATACACCTTAGCTGAAAATCAAGTGATTAATGTCAAACAGGGAAATATTACTGCTACTTTGGCGATTTCAGATGATGCCGAAGGTTTTTTTGTCGTTTATGAAAACGAAATCGTTACAGATATTGAATTAGGCATCAATGATATCCGGTTTTTCAATTCACATCCCTTTACCCCCTTGTCAGAGCACGTCTCTGTATGGATTCAAAAAATGCTTGAACTCTTGGAAGAAGAGCTGTTTACCGAAGGAAAAGTTATGGAGATCTGTGTATCAATGCTACAATGTATACTGTTAAAAATAATTAAAACAGATTACGAAGTAAAAGCACCGATGAGTAGACAATTGGATATTGCATTTCGATTTAGAGAATTCGTACAAAAATTTCACACAGATCACAAGAATGTTTTATTCTATGCCAACTTATTACATATATCCGAAAACTACCTTAACAAATGTGTGAAGGAAGCAACCAATAAGCCTCCTAAACAGTGGATCAATGAAATCAGCATACTACATAGTCAAATTTTATTACAGGACGCTACAAGAGATATTGCAGGCATTGCATTCGAAATGAAATATAAATCCCCATCCTACTTTACACGTTTATTCAAGAAAGTCACCGGTTATTCACCCAGTGATTATCGCAAACATAAATTTCTTTCCGATTAATGCTTCTTTTTATAAGGCAGATTCCAAATCAGATCAACAGCAAGATAGTGAACACCAAAGTCCGCTTGACTATAGCCTTTAATTAAATCATTCATATATCCAACATCAAGGTGCAAGGGAGTATGCGCAATATCCGTCATGTAATATAAAGCGAAACGCGCTTCCTTATAAGCAAATTTTGACCACTCATCTTTCGGCTCATACATTTTGCTTACTGCAAACAGACCCTCAGCACTAAATGCAAGTTCCTGTTTATTTCTATCCGAGAGTTTCAGATTCATCTGTGTTTTAATCCTAGTCCGCAATTGAAAATTCTCCTCAGCTTTATTAAAATCTGCTGTAAAAAATTTACGAAATTCCTGTCTGACTGTATTTTTCCATTTCCAGCGCTCACCGAATCTGAAACTATAAGCATAGCGCCCATACAAGCGAAACTCCTGCTCTACCCCTTCACCATGATAAGGAGCATCTGCATCATATACATTTTGACGACGATAGCTCAAAGCATAACTATATTGCTGGTTCTTAGCAAACTTATGATATACCTCGTGATTGAGGACAAAAATAGCTTGTTTATGAAAAGGATTGGAATCATCAGGTGTACTTTTGGTTCCTAGGCCGAGGTAAGTTAAAGCTTCTTTCGTACCAGTACTATCCAGTTGTCTTTTAAGACCAATGGCAGACCAAGAAGCCGTTTTTGCTTTTCCCAATCCAGGAGGACTAATCTGAGCATGAAGTAATAAAAATGGACTGATAACAAGAAAGAGTAAGGATAATATTTTATAAAGAGTATTTTTCATCGATTATATAGTTTTTTATGACCACTGGTCTGTTATATACCAGTACAAACTGATCAATGGCCACTCAACCATTGATCAGTTTGTATAGCATCTAAGTTTTATTGTTTTAGGACAATCGGCTTTTAAAAGTTTCTTCAAACCGCCCCACGATCCATTTATCCAGACGTTTAACAGGTTCCATTGCCCACATAGCCACTACAAACGGAAAAGTCAATGTCGTCCACCCATAGTGCACAAGCACATGATCACAATAAGTAGCAATCACGACAGCAATAAGGACATATAATCCATCCCGCACACGAGTACCGCTTAAAGCAATGCCACAGAGTACAGCATTAAAGCTAAACGTTCCGTTGCTGATCATAGTTTCCGATTCATGACCATAATGAGATAGGTAAATGCTGATAATCACAGCTGCGAAAGCATAAAGTGCAGCCATCGGATTGCTCATAAATACCCCAAGGAAAAAGATCAATCCCGCAATCAGGCTTCCTTGAAAGATCACTTGCCCGAAAGCATGTCCCTCGATCAAGAAATCATCCATTTCTTGGATATCAACAAAATGTTGTGATACAGTAGGCATTGCAAGCTGTGGGATACTCAGGATATACAGTGAAATCCAGGTAACAGCTATGAAAGGAAAAGTAAAAGCAGGTAAATTTCTTTTGAGCGCAAAACCCATCATAAGAGTGGTTAACATGGAACCAAGAATCAATGTCATCCAGATCCAGATATTCGCTTCAAAGTAAAAAACAAGCGCTACACCAAACAAAGAAGCATTAAAACCAAATAATCCATTATCAATATGATCTTCATCATATTTCAGTATTTTAGCTGTTGCAACCCCTACAACATTAGCCAATATACCCGCAAAGCCCATTAAGGTCGAGTCATATAAAATAGCACCAATAAATAATATGCCTGTCCAAGCATTACCTTGCAACATGATCTGTCCGAAACCTCTAAAAAAAGCTTTTATATAAGCTAAAACTTGATCCCTCATTTTGAGATAAATTGATAAGATAAGACTAAAATATAGTCTCATTAAAATGATTAAATAAGGAGTTCAGCATCCCACAGTTCCTGCTGGATCTCCTGAAAAATAGTAAACAACTGCTCGGCACCATAACCCAATATTCGGATCATAAACCCATCATACTGAAGCGCACTGATTCCAAATTCGATATCCGTGACATGTTCATACTGTTGATGGAATTTTTCAATCCAGCCCCCAACAGCTTTCCCAGCAGAATTGAGATAAATGAACGTTCCCTGATGGGTAAAACCTTCCAATATCCCGATATCCTGTATCGGCAATTTATCAGGTTGCAACAGTACATTATCTTTCAATATCAGTCGGCCATCCACATAACATTGAGTCAGATTCTGAAAATGATTATACTCAAAAATCTCTCCCGACAGTTTCCGTCCACAAGTCACAATATCACTCAAGATGAGGTGACAGTTTTTTTGCATGTGGATAATATTATGGCTGAGAAAATGAGAAGAATTTTGAGGAACAATAGGGTGCGGAACAAAAGAAAACACCGCACCTTCGCCGAGCGTAACTTCCGTTTTTTGTACCGATTTACCTTTCATATGAAAAAGACGCTGATACGCTTGAGTCTGCAATTGCAATTTAGCACCAGGATCTATCGTAATTTGGATACGATGATCATCACCATCCAATAACCCCGGTGATGAGCTCATAATCATCAAGTATGCCCCTTTATCCCTCCTGTATTGTCCTACTGGAACGATACGAAAAGGCTGTGTGACATAAGCATCCTTGAGATAAGACTTGCCTTCACGATGGGCAACGTTGATATTTAAAGAACAGATCATATTAACGCAATAAATTAGGTTCAGCTACATCATGCAGTAATGCATATTTTTTGATCCATCCAATGATTTCATCCAATCCCGTTCCTGTCTTCAAATTCGAAAATAAAAACGGTGCCCCTTTTCGCATTTTCCGAGCATCATGCTCCATCACCTCCAGACTAGCACCAACATAAGGAGCCAAATCCATCTTATTGATCAACAATAAATCTGATCGGGTAATCGCCGGTCCACCTTTACGGGGCATCTTTTCACCCTCACCCACATCGATCACAAAAATGGTGATATCCGCAAGATCAGGACTATAAGTTGAAGTCAAATTATCACCGCCACTCTCAATCAAGATCAATTCAAGATCTGGAAAGCGTTCAGCAAGTTCTTCCACAGCCTCTAGATTCATGCTCGCATCCTCACGGATAGCCGTATGCGGGCAACCACCTGTTTCTACTCCAATAATACGATCAGGAGACAACGTACTGTTTTTAGCCATGTATTCAGCATCCTCCTTCGTATAAATATCATTGGTAATAACCGCTAGATTCAATTCATGTTTCAAACGTTTACATAAACATTCCAACAGTGCAGTTTTTCCAGATCCAACCGGACCACCCACACCTATCTTAACATATTTTCTATTTTCCATTTGTTCGTATTTAATTAAGAAATGTAAACCCGTGTGTACAATCGTTCATGTTGCATACACCGGATATCAAATCCAACATTACATAAACCGATCAGATCACGATCCACCTCCAAAGTCTCATCACACAAAGTCATCAGGTCATCATGCAGATAAAACAAGATATCCTGCCCATCCAACTGTCCGAGAGGAACTAATTTTACAGCATTAGTCACCATCGTGATAGCAGCATTGTAATAGTAACCATGCAAAGCTTCCCGAATCGGGATGTCTAATAAAGCAGCCAACATACCATACACCAAACAATAATGACTATCCACTTTCTTCTGTTTAATCAACTCACCCCAGCAAATCAATATCGGTTGCTCCTGATATCGCGAAAAAATCTTATACAAGCGTACACCCAATTTCTTACTCGCTTCACGGATTTCCTTCGGACTCTTCAATGCCGTACACTCCTCATCCAAAGACCGCAACAAATCCAAATCATCATTTCGAGTAGCATCATAAGCAAGACGCATCAAAGCTGCATCATTAAACTTCAAGTTGTACCACAAATTGTGTCTCACATACGACTCTGCAGTAGCTTTATTATGTACGATCTCCTTCTGCACATAGGTCTCTAATCCATTCGAATGGGTAAACCCACCGATTGGTAACGTCGGATCTGACAAATGAAGAAGCTTGCCTAGAAATTTATTTTCCATATATTTTATGCTTTAATAAATAAAGGGATACCCTTTGTCGAAAATTTGAGCTCACGATGATAATTTGCATCGACATTAGCATTCAACTGACTTAATAACTGACGAGAAGCAAGCGTGTAGGGAATCCCCTGCTTATTCAGCCAGCTTTGCATCGTTCGCTCAAAAGGGATAAGCAATTCATTCCCCTCAATAAATAGAGGCAAATGCTTATTTCCTATTTCACAACTAATAAAAGCAATCTCCAAAAAATTCAACGATTCTATACAGATTACATCACAACTACGAATAGCAATTACAACAATTTTGTCAGCATCCTCATATAGAATATCCCCATTATGCAATTGAGAAGTATTCCCCAATAATTTAAAGGCGATATCCATGCCCTCCTCCGTACGCAAACGTTGAATACGTTTCGTAGATTCGTACCACTCAATAATGAGCAGATCACAACGCTTACTGACCACCTCATTTTTGATATTCCTTGTGATTTCTGTAATAATCATTATTATCCCTTAATAAATAAATTTTTTGATATCCCTAGACCAACCGTAGAACCATTGATTCCAGTGATAATTTCATGATCATTTGCGATAGAAGCATCTTTACTGTGTTTTTTCTTATAAGAAAGCTCTGCAACTTTTGCTTTAAGTGCCCAACCTTTACCTAAGCTAATACCAACCAGAGGATAGGCTCTCAGTAAGTAACCGTTATAGCTACCATCAGCCATCACATTAGCGGCATTGACAACATGCTCATTTCCCCATATATAATGAGCCTCAACCTGACCAATTAAATTAAAATGTTTACCTAAAGGCCAAGTATTGCTGTAAAATGGCCCGACCTCATGAAAATGATCAGTAAAATCCAATGCCTTATTTTTCGAAGTATTGAAACCATAGTTCAGCCCCACATTCATATTATCATTAAAAAAATAACCGACCCCCAATGGTGCCGCACTTAGCTGATGACCTGCTTCAGTTTCATGGTAATTAAATGAACCATAAAGCATAACACCACCTTTTTGTGCGTAGGCAGATTGTATCGAAAAGCATGCTATTGCTAAACAGCTTGCTAAAAATAGTTTCAAATTTTTCATTATTATTTATTCACAATTTATGGTGTGACCTAGTGTCACACCATAAAAATTAGCGATCATATTAAAACAAGAAATACAATTGTCCCAAAGCAACCTTATCAATCGGTTCACATTTGATCACCTCACCATCGACACTCACTTCATAGTTTTCTGGATTAACGATGATTTCTGGAGTAGCATCATTGTGAATCATATCTTTTTTGGAGATATTACGGCAGTTTTCCACAGGTAGTAATGTTTTACTCAATCCGTACTCCTCTTTGATTCCCTTTTCAATCGAAATTTTAGAAACAAAGTTGAAACAAGTCTCTGTCAATGCTTTACCATAACCACCATACATCGTACGCAAGATGATCGGTTGAGGCGTAGGAATAGATGCATTGGCATCTCCCATTTTCGAAGCGATAATCATTCCGCCCTTAATAATCATTTCAGGCTTAGCACCAAACAAAGCAGGACGCCAGATCACCATATCCGCTATTTTACCCTGTTCTATAGAACCCACGTATTTAGAGATACCGTGTGCTATCGCAGGATTGATCGTATATTTAGCAACATAACGTCTAGCTCTAAAGTTATCATTTCCAGTACCTTCATCTTCAGGAAGCGCACCAGTCTGTTTCTTCATCTTATCAGCAGTTTGCCATGTTCTGGTAATAACCTCACCTACACGGCCCATTGCTTGAGAATCCGAACTCATGATACTGAAAACACCTCGATCTTGTAGAATATCTTCCGCAGCAATCGTTTCAGGACGAATACGGGAATCCGCAAAAGCAACATCTTCAGGAATATCTTTACTTAAATGGTGACAGACCATCAACATATCCAGATGTTCATCAATCGTATTTTTAGTAAACGGACGAGTCGGGTTTGTAGACGCAGGCAATACGTTCGGGTACATCGCCGATTTAATGATATCTGGGGCATGACCACCACCAGCACCTTCAGTATGGAAGGTATGAATGACGCGACCATTGATCGCTGCCATAGTATCTTCTAAAAATCCAGCTTCATTCAACGTATCCGTATGAATTGCGACTTGTACATCATATTGATCAGCCACAGAAAGTGCACGGTCGATAGTCGCAGGAGTAGCGCCCCAATCCTCATGAATTTTCACCCCCAGTACACCAGCCTCGATCTGCTCCACGATCGGTTGTTCTGTCCCCACATTACCTTTACCGAAAAAACCAAAATTCATAGGTAAAGCTTCAACAGCCTGCATCATTTTGCGGATATTCCATTTCCCTGGTGTTACCGTTGTCGCATTCGTACCATCAGCAGGACCAGTACCACCACCGATCATAGTCGTAATACCACTGTATAAAGCAGTTTCCGTCTGTGTAGGACTGATGTAGTGAATATGCGTATCAATACCTCCTGGAGTAACAATAAATCCAGCACCACCATGAACT
This sequence comes from Sphingobacterium sp. JUb20, assembly GCF_004342035.1. NCBI lineage: Bacteria > Pseudomonadati > Bacteroidota > Sphingobacteriia > Sphingobacteriales > Sphingobacteriaceae > Sphingobacterium > Sphingobacterium sp. JUb20. The sequence continues at coordinate 225,405 of NZ_SLYV01000006.1, forward strand.
TCGGTCGAAGCACCAATAATCATATTTGGTGTGATATTATCCATCGTATCCGGATTACCCGCGCGACCTACACCAACAATTTTTCCGTCTTTGATCCCGATATCACCTTTTACAATACCCCAGTGATCAATGATAATCGCATCTGTGATCACTAAATCCAATGTACCTTCATCACGCGTATGCACCGAAGATTGACACATACCATCACGAATAGTTTTACCGCCTCCAAACTTTGCCTCATCACCATAGTAAGCATAATCTTTTTCAACTTCTATGATGATTTCTGTATCTCCTAAGCGAACTTTATCTCCCCCTGTAGGTCCAAATATCGCCGCGTAATTTAATCTACTAACCTTTAAGCTCATGATTTTTTATTTTTAAAGCCATTTGCATCTGCTTTTTTCAAAGCGTTCATTTTTCCTACCTCTGTTTCAGTATCGCCATTCACCAGATCGTTGTGACCATATACTCTTCTCGCTCCAGCATATGGAACCAATTCTACAATCTTGGATTCCCCAGGTTCAAAACGAACAGCAGTACTCGCGATAATATTCAATCGTTTCCCAAAGGCTAATGCACGATCAAATTCCATCATTTTATTGACCTCAAAAAAATGATAATGGGAGCCCACCTGAATCGGTCTATCTCCCGTATTGACAACTGTCAATGTTGTTACTTCTCTACCTTCATTACAGATGATATCGCCATCTTGAATGAAATATTCTCCAGGAATCATATTTTCAATGTTCTTATTAAATTAACGAATAGGATTATGTACCGTTACCAATTTGGTACCATCAGGAAAAGTTGCCTCGATCTGTATATCGTGAATCATCTCAGGCACACCCTGCATCACATCTTCACGGGTCAACAAAGTCGCCCCATATTGCATCAGTTCTGCAACAGTCCGACCATCTCGTGCACCCTCCATAAGCTCACTGCTGATATACGCAATAGACTCCGGATAATTTAATTTGACACCTCTGGCCATACGCTTTTTTGCGAGTTCACCAGCTACATGAAGCAACAGCTTCTCAGTCTCTCTAGGTAATAAATGCATCTAATTACTATTTTATATTAACTTATATGTAAGAATTATATTACTATTATTTGATCCACAACGAAATCTTTTGATGTTTATAACAAACAAAAAAACATGCAGATAACGCCCGAAAGTTTATGGCACAACCTTACCGGCTTGCATAACTCTTGGCAGAATAAAGAAATTATATTAAAACTAAATTGGAATTTTGATACACTTGAATAATATGTATCGCGGATTGAGGATTACTCCTATGTGTTCAGTTGGGAAACTAAAATCCTGCTTCCTATCATACATTACCCCCATTGCCGATAGCCAAACCGGAATAATAGTAAAATAAAGCAATTGATCCGGCTCATTGAGTTCTTGCGGATCGTTACACTCCCATGCATCGAGCATACCTGAAAACAGCGTCAAATGATGGACATTGGAACTGATTTCAGGTAACTCAAATGATGAATAATCTGTTGATAAAAACTTTACCTGTTTCGAAACACTAGCCTCCTGATGTAAATACGTATTCCCTTTGGCCGTAACCAAAGCAAACAGCATTACAAAAAGTGTCAATATATTCCGAAACATTACTTTCATTTTCATCTAAATTTCCAAGACAAAAGTACCAACTAAAACAAGTTTTAAATAGCACAAATCTTGAATAAAATAGTCTATATTATATCTTAAACTAAGATTTAGCTGTTTTTTTTCATTAAAAAGCATAACCTAATGAAACCATCACGTTGCGCGGTGCTCCAGGAAATGCACGTGTATAATCAAAGCCACCCAAAAAGTAGTACTTATCAAACACATTATTGACATTAACAGCCATCTTCAATGCACCGATATGGTAATATACCGCGGCATTCACGGTAGTATAAGAAGGCCAGTAACCCCACATAGCTTGACCATCACTATCTTTACCAATACTATTATCCATACGACGGCTATCCACGTAATAAACCCCTGCACCAAAACCAAGACCTTTCAAAGCATGTTGTGAAAACACATATTTTAACCAAGCACTTGCCATATTTTTAGGAGCTCCCGGTAATGATTGCCCAACCTCAGAAGCGATCGATGATGCTTTCACATCAGTATGATTATAAGTATAGTTTGCCATAATCTGAAATTCTTTGGTCAACTGCCCACGGAGATCCAATTCAACACCCTCAGAAATTGCTTTTCCAGATTGACGATATTCAGAAAATCCTGAATCTAATATCACACCAGTTGCGATCATCATATTTTGACGTTCTATACGGAATAAGGAAAGATCCATCTGCAACTGATCTTTAAAAAAACCAGTTTTAAAACCTGTTTCTAATTGAAAACTGCGTTCCGGAATAAAAGGTTTATCTGCACCATAATCTTGGTAATTTTGAATAAAACTTGCACCTACCGGGACGAAACCCTGAGAATAGCTCGCAAAATAGTTGATCTGCTTATTCAATTCGTACGTTAATCCCGCTCTAGGTAGCCAGGCATTTTGTGTAGCTTGATAACGCTTCTGCCCGTCGATAGTCTCGGAAGCATAATGTTCGTGACGTAATCCTACGATAACTTTAAGTTTATCAGCAATCGACATCTGATCTTGTATGTATTTTCCTGTAGTTTTATAAGGACTTAAAAATGGATAAGCTACATGCTCTCGCCAGACGTAAGAAGTTAGATCATGTGTCGTATAAGTTGGATTGTTCAAATCAAATGTCAGAGGTACAACCTGTCCGTTCACCGTCTTTTGTCTAGCTTCCCGCAACTGATTTTCCTGATCACCTCTATACTCCGCAAAATCAACTCCTGCTACAATGTGATGATCTATAACAGCACCATAATGGTCCCATTTAAAATAACCAACGACATTATCTGTATAATCTTTACCATGACGATCAAAAAAACGCATATTCATGATCGTATTTTTGGGAGCATCAGCAAATGTATTCAACGTCCGATGTTCATTGACATCTTCTTCATACACAGATTTCATATAGCTCAAGTGAAAGCTTAAATTCTCCGTAAGCTGTTGGGACAACCTACCGCTCAGTGAAAATGTCTTCGAATTATAAAAATCGGAAGGTTGACTTAACGTAAATGATCGAGGTAAAGCATAAAAATCATTTGCTTTAATTCCCATCCCCCGATCGAGATAACCATTAAATTGGTTATAAACCACATCAACGTCCACCTGCGTACCAGCTGCAGGTTTAAAAGTAAAAGATGGTGCAACAAGAATTCTTTTTTGACGATTGACATCACGGAAAGTTTTAGTATCCTCATACCCCGCATTGAAACGGTACAAAACACGCTTAGCGCTATCCAAAGGCCCTCCCAGATCCAGTGTTGTACGCATCGTCTGAAAACTTCCAGATGCAAAACCGATATTCCCCTTAAAACTGTCCAACGGTTTCTTTGTGGTCATATTAACCGTACCACCTGGTACCACATCACCAAACAAAGAAGCTCCTGGACCTTTCAAGACTTCAAGACTTTCCAAGTTCAATGTCAATGGTGTATTGTAGTAACTATTACCATAACCATAACCCGAACGTAAACCATTGACCAAACGCACCCCCGTTTCATATCCACTTTTAAAACCACGGATAACCACATCATCATAAGAAGAAGCTTCCGTCACCCCTGCCAGATCTTGAAACAATGCACCTGTTGTAAAAGCTTGCTTATCTTCGATAAACTCCCGGCTTAAAACAGAAACAGATTGCGGTAGATTCTTTAATTTCCCAGAAAACTTACCCCCCAATTCCAGATCATTGGTGAGATAAGATTTGTTACGTCTCCCTGTGATCAATACCTCATCCAAAGTTTTATTATCTTTAATCAAGACAAGAGATAATCCTTTTTTTACATTCCAGTTACTCGCCGAAAGTGTTATTTTTTGATCGATATAACCAATTGCAGAAGCATGGATGACAATTGGAAAATTAATCGCTTCAGAAAAAGTAAATTCCCCTGACTCGTTGGAAGTTGTCACCTGCTTTGAACTGTTTATTGTCAATGTTACGCCAGAGACGATATCTCCAGCCTCATCATAAGTTTTTCCAAAAATTGCTGTACTATTCTGCGCATGTACAGCCACTGGGAAAACAGTACCTAAGGCTATTGCAAAAGCCAAGGTCTTTATATTATATTTCATTGGAATACAATTATCTATTGTTTGTTCAATTATCTGTTATGCATAAATGCATAGTCTTTATTTTACAGAGCTTGCAAGCTCAAATTGTGGAGTGTTTTTCCTGCTCCAAAATGTTCTCCAATATCACAGCACTTTCCGATTCATTAACCATCAGTTCCATGTGTATAGTGAGAAATCCAGATTCATCACGGTATTCTATCAATTGAAACCCCTGCTGCAACCAAAATTCATATGCACCCTCCAAAAATGGATGGGTATGTAAATAAAGTCTTTCAATCTGTTTTTCCTGCGCAACCACGAGTAAACTTTGAAACAGCTCTGTTCCCAGTCCAGTCCTACGATATTTGGGATCCACAAATAAGCGGGCTACTTCAACGGTCTTCTTAGCATCAATATCCAAGTGAGGGAACCGGTAATCATAATTAAGCATACCGATCACCCCGATTAATATGCCATCCGCGGTTCTTGCCTGTAGAAAAGTACCAGCGCGGTTCTGTAAATAAACCTGTTCAAACGCCTTTAAATCTTTAGGCACCTGATTCGGATCCAACATCGGAAATAGTTTTCTTCTGAAATCCAGAACATAAGGCAGAACTTCTACCACATCTTCTGATCCAACATGATATATCGAAATATTTTTCATTATTGATTTTCATTAATCATCGGAATAAACATCCATTTTCCTTGCTTCTCTATACTCAACAAAGACAATTCATAAGTTTCTTCCAACAAATTTTTCACTTCTTCGCTCTCCAGACCATTAATATCAAGAACACTTTGATCACGCATTAGGTAAAATTGGTCACCAAACATATAAGCCAGATTAGGATCGTGCATAACACATAAAACTGTCGTCCCCTCCTTAACCAGCTCTTTCGCTGTTCGCAAAACAGCCATTTGATAGTTTAGATCCAAGTGATTAGTAGGTTCATCCAACATGAGGACATCAGGTTGCTGCACCAGTACACGGCATAATAAGATCAACTGCCTTTCTCCTCCAGACAATTCGGTATAAGGCTTATCACGAAGATGTTCAAGATCAAACTTTTTTAAAATCGCATGTACAGCTTCATGATCTTCTTTACTTGGTGAGAATCGTGAAAAAGAAGCCCTTCCAGTCAAAACCACATCAAACACTTTATAGGGAAAAGTCATCTGATGAAATTGATTGAGAAAACCCAAGCGCAACTGATTACTACTACCGATCTTAATCTTTCTACGTTCTACATCGCCGATAGTCACTTGACCATCGTAGCGTTTTTCTAAGCCTGCGATCACATTAAACAACGTTGATTTCCCACTGCCATTGCGCCCTAGGATGATCGACAATTTTCCCTTTGGAAAAGAGACGTTCACATCACGCAATACGATATCATTTCCATAAGAGAAAGATAATTGCTTTGTTGAAATAGTAGCTATCATGAGTTCCAATTCATCGCGTTTCGACGCATCAAGTAAATAAATAAGGGCGCTCCCACAATCATAGTAAACACACCGATCGGAATTTCGAAAGGCATGACAGCACGAGAAAAATCATCGATTAAAAGTAGGAAACTACCGCCGATGCTGATATTAGCCCACACCGAAATATTATTATTAGGTCCAAATATCATTCGGCTAATATGTGGAATAATCAATCCAAACAGACTGATCACCCCTACCGCAGCTACTGCAGATGCTGTAATCATCGTCGCAACTCCAATTAGAATCAATTTAATGATTCTGGGATTGACACCGATGGCTAAAGCTTCCTGATCACCGAGAGACAATAGATTCAGCTTCCATCGATAGAGCACGATCACAAATAAACCAACTGAAATTGGTCCCATAGCGCTATATACCTTAGACCAAGAAGCAGTATGTAAGTTGCCCATTGTCCATTGAACAATAGCTTGAAGTTTATAAGGATCACTTAAATACTGCAATAAAGTTAAAAGAGCAGTAAAAACCCCAGAAATCACCATCCCAGCCAATACCATCCCTACAATAGAAGTCCTTGCTCCAGAGTAAGAAACCAAATAAGTCAGCCCCACTGCACAAACTCCAAAAATAAAAGCAGAGAGATTAACAGACATAATCGGAAACAACATTGCGAGTGCTGCTCCAAAAGCAGATCCCGAAGAGATACCTAATGTAAACGGATCTACAATTGGATTACGGAAAATAGCTTGTAGAACTCCTCCTGACGAAGCCAAAGCTGCACCGACCATAAAAGTCAATAACACCCGTGGCAATCTCACCTGCCATAAAATGGTATTTAAACTTGCATCCGAAAGCAGATGTTGATCTTGTATCAACCCTAATTGCAAACACATCCGCTGAAACAATTCGACCAGACCGACATGTTGTGTAGAACCAATAGTAAGCGACAACACAAAAAGCGACAGTGGAAATAAGATCAACAGGACGATGATTTTTATATTTTTCATGATTATAGTAAACCCTTTTTACCGTACATGACTTCAAAAGCTCCCTGCATTTCTTTTTTCAATTGCTCTTCCGAATAGCTTGGAAAGCTCCAATGACGAACTTGTTTAGCAAACAATAAAAACTTAACGGTATGTGGATCAAAAGGGAATGATGGTGACATGACAAAAACCTGTTTATTTTTCACAGCAGGAAGATCTGCTAACTCTTTCAGATCATAAACATCCGACAATTTAGAGTTCCACAAGATTATTAAATCGGGATTCCACTTATACATCGTTTCTGCACTGATATTTGGAGCTTCCATAGGTAGAGGACATGCATTTTCAGCTCCAGAAAGACGAATCGCCATATCAATAAGACTTCCTTTTCCAGAAGTAGACATGACACGGCCTTTTGACCAAGCATAATAAACAGACTTCGCATTTTCAATCGATGGAACTTGCATACGATCGAGCTCCCCATCAACATAATCAACAATTTCCTGTGCTCTTTCTTGTTTTCCAACAAGCGTTCCCATCCCCAGCAATTCCGCCATTATACTTTTGTCATCTGCCGAGGAACAGGTAAAAACAGGGATATCAAGACCTTCTAATTGTTCTATATTATCTTGATCGGTATTGAAGGTAATCACCAAATCAGGTTGTAACGCAATAATACTCTCGACATTACTGGACTGTCCACCATAAGTTGGTGTTGGCAATGTTTTGGCAGCAATCCTCGAATCAAGTTTCGATAAAAAAGCATAAGTATCTTCCATTTGATATACCTGTTGTGGAATACCAACAACCTGATCACCGGCTTGAAGCATATACACCTCATCAAGCAACGAAGGAAATAAAACGACAACCCGTTTGGCAACATCGTTCAACTTGATCACTTTTCCACGGCTATCGGTTGCGCTAATAGATTTCGATAGATCATTCTTAGCAACATGATTACACCCACTAAAAGTGGCTATAGATAAAAAAGCTACTAAGCAAAATAATTTATAACTCATTTTCATTTCTTGATTTTTTCATCAACCGCTTTACTAGTTTTTCTGACAGTAATATCCCATCTTCCAACTGTACCTGAGATTGAAATTTTGCAAGCAGCTGCTCATATAAACGACCATCATAAGGAACACGATACATCGCGCGATCGGCCTCCATAAACAATGGTAAATGCCTATTCCCCAAATAATAAGAAAAGTCAGCCGCCTGCACTGTATTAACGGGATTAAAACAAATGGTCAATGTCGGTTTAATCGCAATAGTAGCAATCAATTTTCCTTCATGGAACAGACCGTCTCCAGAGCACCATTCACGACCTTTTTCCAGCTCCATCAATAAAGTTTGCCCAGTAGTAGTAGTAGCTCTTGTCAATCTTTTTTTATTCACTTCAAACCATTCCAGCTGAAGTAGCGATACAGTATCCTGAGCAAACGCTCCCTGCGGCAGCACAGCATCAATATATACCAACTCTGCTTGCATAGCTCCTATTTTACTTCAGCTTGAAGTCTTGATTCTTTTTTTTGCTTAACCTTTTCTTTCAACCAGGTGCACCACTCATCAATACCCTCATTCTTCAATGTACTGATAGTAATCACTTCAATATTCGGATTTACTTCACGGGCATCTTTAGTTACAGCATCTACTGAAAATGGCACATACGGCAATAAATCAGATTTTGAAACTAACATCAGCTCACTCGTTAAGAACATTCGCGGATACTTTTTAGGTTTATCATCACCCTCAGTGGTTGCTAATAATGTAACACGATAATCTTCACCTAAATCAAAAGCAGAAGGACATAGTAAATTTCCCACATTCTCAATAAATAAAAGATCTGTACCTGTAATATCAATATGATCAAGTGCTTGCAAAATCATCTGCGCTTCTATATGACACATACCACCAGTTACAATCTGCAACGCGTTGATACCTACATCACGCATTCTAATCGCGTCGCGCTCCGTTTCAGGATCACCCACTAATACAGAAATATTAAGATCATTTGCAAGTAGCTTACCTGTTTCTTGCATTAAAGTTGTTTTACCTGAACCAGGAGATGAACAAACATTGATCACACAAACGTCTTTTAAACGTTCACGGATAGCATTTGCAACATAATCATTGGCTTTTAATAAATGTAATGTGGTGTTATCACACTGTACAGAACCGACGCGGTTTCCAGCACTTTTTGGACTAGATGTGTTAGTTGACATAGTTTCTTATTTTTCTTGTTTAAAAATTACTTTTGATATATATAATTCATTTCCCTGAACGATTGTGGACGAAGGTTGACCACAGGTGCATACAAAACGATGATAAAGCACCGGAAATTTTTTTTGACAATGTTCACAGTAAGCCATGATCTCGTTGACGACAACCTCAAGTTCCATATCCATATAGCCATTATTATCTAAAATAAAAGCATCAAAGGCATTTTGAATTAAGACAGGCTGCACATTTGAAAGCAGACCCGCAGTTACTTGAATCTTTTGAATATCTTCAACCTTGGCACCATAATGGCCCTCCAGAGTATCGAAGATATCTTTTACAATACTAAGCTCGTGCATAATAGTGTTTAATCTTAGATAATATAGAATTGTTTCATGTGAGTAGCAGACAGGATATACCTGACTCTACCACTTACAAAGTAAGTGAGTGGAAGGGAGATTAAAGAGGTATCTTTATCTGCTCGAAAAGGAGAAATTTACGAGATTGAACCGGTAGATCAGCATAGGATGTATAGGAATCCAGATATGCTGTTTGATTAGGATATAACAAATGAACCGTTAGATCGTAAATTGCGAATAATGTGTCCAATTTGAAATCTTTATCAAGATCTAAATCGATATCCCAAAAATACATCTGTTGAAAAAGTGAATTTCTTTTATCCGACAAATGGGAATCGCCGTTTTCGACAAGCTGATCAGCAGGATCAAATCTTCTTTGAAATGTAGATGAATTAGCACGATTCCGTACTGTAGCAAGTGAGGTTGATCCTAATGATTGAAAAGGAAAAAACCAGATTGACAGTACAAAAATAACTAGTCTCAACATCATAAATAGCGAATTTAAAAACTTATTGTTTTTAACCCAACAAATTTACTGTAAAAAAGCACTAGTAAAATAGCACAAATCTTGAATTTTATTTCACGAAATAGGGTAATTTCTTATTTCTCCATTATGCAATTACAGATCCCTAGCTATTTTATGTAGTTATTAACAACCCATAGTTACAGCTATTCGTAAAGACAACGGAAGTAACTAGATCAATATTTAATAATAAAATCCAACACACCCTCCTTATAGTAAGGGAGGATGCGTTGGATGAAGAAAATTCGAATAATTATTTTTTACTAAACGTAGACTCAACCTGAAAGTTTTGAAATTTACCCCTCAGTATCATCTTTTTTGAGGTAAGATCATAAATATCAAATACCAATGTCTGCCCTCCATTCTGTCTTATTGTTATTTTCTGACCATTATCAGAAAGCACATATGTACCAGAAATCGCAATCTTTTTAGTAACAACATCACTACCATCAAAATCAATATCGACACTAATACCTGTAAACGTTTCGTCTGCTTTAAATGTATATTCAATACCATCTGTATAAGGAACTTCCTTCATCGTATTTAATTCGATCATCTCTTGGAGAACCCAGCGCCCAGTTACACTATTAGACTCTCCCATATTGTTATCTTCCTTTGAACAGGACACAACAAACACAGTAACAAAAAGGAAAATAATGGCTACTATTTTTTTCATCTATAATTTATATTTAAAATTTAACAAAAAACTAACTGAAGATCCAATAATACAAATTTCCGTCATCAAGAAACAATAAAGTTTATCTTGTACAAAGGTATCATGTAAAGCGATAAAGTCACAAAATTAAATAAAGCATGTTCCTGCACAAATTAAACCCTGGAAATTGTGGCTTATAAGCCACCTAATGATAATTTTATGATCATGCTATCAATTAACTTATAACTATTCGTTCGCTTTCAGAAAATTATTAACCTAAAGTATTTCCAGTATCCATCTACAGTCCTATCCCATAGTGCACGATGATCAGAATCTTTCTCTACAGATAATAATATCAATAAAAAAAGCTTGTTGATATGAAAGAAAATTAGGTAATTTAAGCTCATTTTAAGCATTCAGAATAATAGAACCAATAGAGTAGAACAATGATTTTAAAAGATAAAACAGTTTTAGTAACAGGAGCCGATGGAGGTCTCGGAACAGCGCTAGTACAAGAACTCATCAGTAGAAACGTTAAGAAAGTATATGCAACAGGCTTAAAATTACAAAATTTAAAAAATCAGTTTCAGAATTATGACAACAGAGTTGAACTTTTAGAACTTGACGTAACAAGTACGGACAGTATACAAGCGGCAGCCCTAAATTGCAACGATACAGAAATACTGATTAATAATGCCGGGATAGAACTTAAAATTCCTTTTCTAAAAGAAGAAGCTGCAAAAACTGCTTTATTTGAGATGAAAGTGAACTATATAGGTGTAATCGAAATGATTAACAACTTTATCCCACATCTTCAAAAAAATAAAGACACTTGCATCGTCAATATTCTTTCAATAGGAAGTTTAGCTGTTATAAAAAGATTAGGTACCTATTGTGCCTCCAAAACTGCAGCTCATATTTTGACAGAAACAATCCGTGAAGAACTTGAAGCTTTAGGAATCAAAGTTATCGGTGCTTACATGGGGTATGTCAATACGCAAATGACAAAAGAAGAAACGAAATCACATAAGTCAGAACCTGAAGAAATAGCTTATGAGATTTGCAATGGCATTGAAAATGAAGAAGAACGTATATTTCCCGATGCTACAACGTTAAACTTTGTTAAGAAAAATCCAATCAAAACGGTCTTTTTTGATTAAATTAGGCACAATTAATAATAAATATTCTTTTACAGCTCGGTACTGTCGAAGCTAAAAGTCACCTAGCTATCCCCGGTGACCGATAAAAACTGATACAGGATCATCTACAACTTGAGTTACCATCTGTTTCTTTTATAAAGGAGAATATAATCTAACAAAAAATAATCACTAAAAATAAATATGGATAGAAAAGTAATCTTATATATTGCAACAAGCTTGGATGGTTATATTGCCAAACCAAATGATAACCTTGATTTTTTATCAATAGTAGAAAAAGAAGGAGAAGACTATGGTTATGCTTCATTTATAAAATCAGTAGATACAGTAGTTCTTGGCAGAAAAACATATGACTGGATCATTGCCCATGTTCCAGAATTTCATCATGCTGATAAAAAGACATATATTATAACCAGAACTGCTAGACCAGATGCAGGTAATATCACGTTCTACACCGAAGATTTAAAAGACCTTATTTTAAAATTGAAAAGTGAAACCGGCAAAAATATTTTCATTGATGGTGGTGCAGAAATTGTTAATGAACTTTTAAAAGAAAATTTAATTGACGAATTTGTGATTTCAATTATACCAATACTAGTAGGTGACGGAGTAAGACTTTTTAAAGATGGAAGACCGGAGCAAAAATTAACACTTATTTCAACAAAACAGTTTGAAACTGGACTGACACAACTTCATTACAAGCGAATTGATAACTGATTGACATTTCAATTCTTCTCATGCCGTATTTAACTAAAAAATAGAGTCTGATCTCTGTCCCCAAATTAAAGTAGCACGATAGCGATGGACCATTGGTAAATTCTATTTTTTAGTTAAAGCGCCATCAAATATAATTCTAAATTGCAGTACAACCCAATATCTTTTTTAGGTTAGTCAATAACATCCTATTTTTTATTTTCTGAAATATTAACCCCTTTTCCAAGGAGATAAACCACAAAAATAGAATAATTAGTTTATCGGAAATTGTTCAAGAATAGTAAAATAATCTATTACTAGTATAAGAGCATTTATCCCCGAAGCGACACAGATACTGTTCAAAATCAACACCAAACTTCTTTTTAATGGATTGAAAATATAGTTTTGAAAAGTGTAACATGAATAATATATTTGCACTGTTTATAATTAATCTAAATAAAATAAATAAACACTATGAATAAATTTATCATCTACCTTATGTTGTTGCTTCCATGCTCTCTCCAAGCTCAAGCACAACAAAAAACGGAAATATATGGGAAAATATTCTCCGCCGATGGAAAGCCTGTAGAAGGTATCACGGTCAAACTGCTTCCTCAGGACATCAGTGTTTCAACGAAAGCCAATGGTTCTTATCTCCTCAAATCCTTGAAACCAGGTCCTGCACAAATCCACATCTCAGCTATAGGAATCCAATCTCAAATCCGCGACATCCAGCTAGAAGAAAAAAGAAATATCATTTCCAATATCTATCTCACCGAAGACCAGTCCACTTTAGACGAAATTGTAATAAACGGAGCAAGCAAGAATAAGTATACTCGAAAACAAAGTTTATACGTTTCCAAAATGCCACTTCGTAATATGGAAAACTCTCAATCTTATGCTGTCGTTACCAAAGAGTTACTTAAAAGCCAGGTAAATACAAATTATGATGACGCATTGGCAAACGTTTCTGGTATAGACAAATTATGGTCATCCACTGGACGTCCTGGAGATGGAGTCTCTTATTACACATTACGAGGATTCACCACACAAGCCGCGATGGTCAATGGCGTCGTGAGTATTGCTAGCACAAGTCCAGATCCGGCCAACTTAGAAACCATCGAGGTTATCAAAGGACCTTCTGGCTCCTTATATGGTGGCGCTGCTGTTGGTTTTGGTGGATTGATAAATAATGTCACTAAAAAACCGCTTGATACCATAGGTGGACGGATCAATTATATCTTTGGCAGTTATGCACAGCACCGTGTAACAGCTGATGTCTACGGACCGCTAACAGCTAATAAAAAACTTTTAGGCCGTATCAACACAGCATATTCACATACAGGAACATTTCAGGATGCAGGATTTAACAAATCAATTTTTGTTGCTCCTTCATTACTATACAGACCGAATGACAAATTAGACATTCAATTGGATGCTGAAATTTATCAGAGCAAAGCGACCAATCCAATGATGGTATTTCTCAATCGTTCCCGTCAATTGTTTGCAAGAACGCCCGATGAATTGCAATTTGACTTTAACAAGTCGTATACCAACAATGATGTTACTTTTAAAAACCCAAGTACCAACTTACGTGGAAATGTAAATTACCGCATCAACGAGCAATGGACATCCAATACAACTGTTAGTTATAATAGACGTAAATCTGATGGTTACTTCCAATATATCATGTACTTGCAAAATGCAAATGACACATTGATCAACCGATATGCAGCACTGCAAAATTATGTAGCCAATAGCATCAATGCACAACAGAATTTTATTGGAGATTTCCACATCGGTGGTATGCGCAATAGACTACTTATAGGACTGGATCTCCTTTCCCAAAAATCGGAAACGCACAACTCTCCTTATGTACAGACAGATCAAATCAATACGTCATACGATGATCCAGATTACTATAAATTTAACGCAGCTTTCATCGATGCGGCAATTGCTGCTTCCAACGGTGCACAGACCAACAACCGTAGCCGTACACAGGTATTTGGAGCATATGTTTCCAATGTCTTAGATGTAACTTCACAATTACATTTAAACCTTGCCCTGCGCATGGATTACTTTAATAATAAAGGAACGTACAACATTGATAAAGATACCACTACTGGAAAATTCAACCAAACAGCCTTCTCACCGCGCGTAGGTCTCGTGTATGAAGCCATAAAAGATCAAGTTTCATTCTTTGCTAACTATCAGAATGGCTTTAAAAATGTTTCACCAGTAGTACAGCCTCACCCCAGTGTATCCGGCGATTTCAAACCGCAACAAGCATCACAGTGGGAAGCAGGAGTAAAATTCAATCTACTTGAAGATAAAATTGGTCTTACTGCCAGCTACTACGATATCAGTGTAGACAATATGATCCGTCCTGAAACAATAGAAATTGATGGTAAAAGCTACAATATCAGTGTACAGGATGGTACACGCCTAAGCCGTGGTCTCGATTTCGACTTAACAGCAGCCCCTATTCAAGGATTAAATATGATCTTAAGCTATAGCTTCAACGATAGTAAAACAACAAAAGCGGCCGCTAATGTGAACAACCTTCGCCCAACCGAAGCTGGACCAAAACACCTAGCCAATATCTGGGCAAATTACACTTTGCAACAAGGAACGTTAAAAGGTGTAGGTATTGGTCTTGGAATCAATCATGCTAGTGAAAATATCATTACAAATAGTATCCCGACAGGAACTTTTGTACTTCCTTCGTATACTTTACTTAATGGTAGTCTTTCTTACAGTTACAAACATATGGAGTTTGCTGTTAAGGCAAATAATCTGACTAACCAGACTTACTTTAAAGGTTGGACAACAGTTAATTCGCAAATGCCGAGAAATATCTTAGGTAGTATTGCTTACCACTTTTAAATTAAAAAAGGAAGAATCTATAAATAGATTCTTCCTTTTTTAATTGGTCACAACAGATGCTGTAACTGCATCCAGAAAATTAAACAAAACCAATTATTTCAACCATGAAGCCACTAAAGATCTATTATCTGCTACCCATTGTTTCGCTGTAGCTTCTTTATCCTTACTTTCCTGCATTTTCATCAGCAAGTTAGACATGGTGGCTACATCAAAATGAATCTGAGAAAAGAAGCGGGTCAATTCGGGTTGGTCAGCAGGAAATTCCTTTCGAGTAAAAATCTTGATCTGCTCTGCAGTTCCTAAAGATTCTCGAGGATCTTCCAGAAATTTTAATTTCATCTTACCAAACATCCAGTGTGGTTGCCAAGCTGCGACAACGATCCAGCGTTTTTCCTTAATCGCATTTTGCAATTCAGTAATCATCGCCACTGTAGATGAATTTACCTGACGATAATTTAAATCATAATCTTTTATCGCTTGATCTACAGCAGCTGTTATACCAGCTCCTTTTTCAATCCCCATAATTTGATGCTTAAATTGATCTTCGTGCACTTTTAGCTCTTCAATAGAATTAATTGGAACATAATCGGGTACAACTAAACCATTTTTGGCGTGCGCATAACTCGTACCAATATCAACAAGATTAGGAAATTTTGCAATTTTAGAACCATGAGTTAAAGGAAGCCAAACATCCATATAGAGGTCTGTATCACCATTATTCATAGAAGCTAAGATCATATCTGGTGTAGCACGTTGGATGACCAGATGATAATCCAACTCCTCCAAAACTGCTTTAGCAACATAGGTCATAGCGACCCCTTCGGCCCAACCATCGACCATACCTACATTGATATATTTTTTATTACCATCTGGTTGACAAGCGCTAAGAAATATGATAACGCAACAGATTAAAGCTATTTTAATGTTCTTCATATTATTTTTTATTCTGTACAAAACCCTGCGTTATTCTATCCAAGATAATAGCTAAGATCACAACAGATAAGCCACTTTCAAATCCAAGTCCTATATCTAGGTTATTAATTCCTTCAAGTACTTTCTCTCCTAAACCACCCGCAGCAATCATTCCGGCAATCACGACCATAGAAAGTGACAATAATATGGTCTGATTTATACCCGCCAGAATAGTTTTCATAGCTAGCGGTAGCTCAACCTTAAACAGAATCTGTCGATTAGTCGCTCCAAAGGCACGTGCAGCCTCTACAATATCTTTTGGAACTGCATCGATACCCAGAGTCGTCAAACGGACAGCTGGCGGCATCGCAAAAATAATAGTCGCAAATGCGCCAGGAACCTTACCGATACTAAAAAACAACACTGCCGGTATCAGATAAACAAAAGCAGGCATCGTCTGCATCAAGTCTAACATAGGGCGAATAATCTTCGCAGCTAGTTTATTTTTCGCCGCCCAAATACCCAAGGGAACAGAAAGTATCAAAGCTGTCGCCGTTGCAACTAAAACCAATGCTAAAGTCTCCATCGTCTCCTGCCAAAAACCCATCATGTAAATAAGGGACAGGCCTAACAAAGTTATTAGCGCAACGCCTTTACCTGACTTCCACCATGCCAGACCTGTAAAAAGTCCGATCACCACAAAAAAAGGGACTGCTAAAAATATCCACTCTAATCCAATAATGGATGAATTACCCGTATGTTTTATAAAATCAAATAAAGGCTTAAAATTTTCTGTAAGCCAATTAATTGCAACTTCAATGTATTGACCTATATCTATTATTTTACTCATTGTTACTGATTATTTGCTTTTTCTTTTAATTCGTTAATT
The DNA here is from genome assembly GCF_004342035.1 of Sphingobacterium sp. JUb20. Classification (NCBI taxonomy): domain Bacteria; kingdom Pseudomonadati; phylum Bacteroidota; class Sphingobacteriia; order Sphingobacteriales; family Sphingobacteriaceae; genus Sphingobacterium; species Sphingobacterium sp. JUb20. Next base: position 242,297 of record NZ_SLYV01000006.1, read on the forward strand.
TCCTCTTCGTTAAACTTTGTTGCTTCGATAATAAGTGAAGTTTGCGTCACAATACCTAACAATCTATTTTGATCATTGACCACAGCAATTGGCGATCGTGTTTCCGAAATCAACGGTAACATTTCTTCAACAGTAACATCCTTAGATACCGAAGGAACATTCATATGAATAATAGATTCTACAGTAGGATCTTTCCGCTTAGCAGCTTGAATAACTTCATTGATATTGACAAACCCCAAGAAGGTATCATGAATATCCACTACAGGGAGTATTTCAAGTCCCGTTGTTCTCATTTTCCGAAGCGCCCCTTCAGGACCATCTTTTTTGAACCTAACCAATGTCGGTTTCTCGGTCATCAATGATCCTGCTGTGATAATCGATTTTCTATCCACCTTGTCCACAAAAGCTTTAACATAATCACTCGCTGGATTCGTTAGAATATCTTCGGCTGTACCAATTTGCTCAATAATTCCATCTTTCATAATCACGATACGATCGCCAAGCTTAATAGCTTCATCCAAATCATGAGTAATGAAGACAATCGTTTTTTGTAAGGTATCCTGAAGCTCCAATAGCTGATCCTGCATCTCGGTTTTGATCAAGGGATCTAATGCTGAAAAAGCCTCATCCATCAACATGACTTCCGGATCATTAGCCAAAGCACGCGCCAACCCTACTCGTTGCTGCATACCCCCTGACAGCTGAATTGGAAACTGCTGTTCAAAACCATTAAGACCAACTATGTCAAGCGCTTTTTGAGCTTTCGCCTCGCGAGATGCTTTGTCCTCCCCTCTAATTTCTAAACCAAAAGCGGCATTAGTCAAAACAGTATGATGTGGTAATAATCCAAATTTCTGAAACACCATACTCATTTCAGTTCTACGCACTTCCAGAAGCTCTTTATTGTTTTTACTTGTGATATCATCATTATTGATAAAGACTTTACCCATTGTAGGTTCATTCAATCGGTTCAGGCAACGTAGTAAAGTAGATTTACCACTTCCAGAAAGTCCCATAATGACAAAAAACTCTCCTTCGTAAATTTCAAAATTAGCTTTATTGATACCGATTGTACAGCCGGTTTTTTCTAGTATTTCTTTCTTTGGGTAACCTTCATTCAGTAATTTAAGCGCCAATTTCTTTTGTTTACCGAAAACAATCGTTAAGTCCTCGACTTTTATTTTAACTTTTCTGTTTTTATCCATTTTTAATTTTTTGGTATGAAACGAATTGTCATGGCACAGATGGTATATTCAATAGAAAACACCTTCATGTTATTTTAATAACATAAAAAACAATTTCTAAAGTTGAGTTAGTTCGACCGAAGAACTCCTTCTTGTTCAATCAACTTGATATTTAACACACTTTACTCTTAGTTCGATGAAGAGCAATCATGAAAAAGAAATGAATCTTTTAAAAGACGAGATATTAATAAACACCTCTAAAATACTATAACAAGTATATCGCGAACAACTCAGAAATAGCTCAAAAAAGAGCTATAAAATAACGGAACAAACCGATGCATCCGTGTCATATGACGGTACAAAGGTACGAAAAATAAAATAAACAATATTTATTAGCGTTAACACACTGTACGACAGAGCCATCAAAACAAACCTAATAACCAATCACTTAAAAATAAAAACAGGCCATCGACTCGGTTTTTATGCCACTAAGTTTGCCTCCTCTATTAACAATAAACGTTAATGTATGATAACCGTTATGAAAAGTATTGATCACGGTCAACACTTATTTCTCCAACAAAAAAATAGGATGTGATTAATAATTTAACATCATGCAAACATGCCTAAAAAATCAAGAATCTAACCATTCTTTTAATAAAACCGATTTTTCTCTACTGACAATAATATCAAATTCAGAATTAAACAGAACAACTTTCAATTTACGATTGAAATAATGAACCAATTGACTTACAGCATCAATCTGAATAATGAACTGACGATTTGCCCTAAAAAAAATTCTTGGATCTAATTGTTTTTCTAGATCATCCATACTTTGATTAAGAACAACATCTTTTCCACTCTTGAGGCGTGCTTTTGTCAATTTTAAATCGACATAAATACAATTCACTTCATTAACTAATATGGTTTGATAACCATCACGAAAGGGGACTAAGAAGCGGGACCGATAATCTTTAGGTTTTACATAATGAAGTAATTTATCAATGGATATTTGGTTATTCATGATTGAACCGAAGCCCTCAACCTTTCGCAATGCAGTTGATAATTCCTCTTTTTCAACAGGTTTCAAAATATAGTCGACACTATTATATTTAAATGCCTGTACAGCATATTCATCATACGCCGTAGTGAAAATAATAGGACAATCGATCGTCACTTTTTCAAAAATATCAAAACTGATTCCATCAGAAAGTCGGATATCCATTAAAACTACATCTGGAATTTCTTGATTTCGAAACCAGTCTACCGTATCAGTAACACTATCCAAAACAGCTACGATCTGAGCATTTGGATAAATATCCCCAATTAAACGTTTAAGACGATCGGCATTCAATTTTTCATCTTCAACTATTACTATTTTCTCTATCATATGCTACTAATTGAATACATACCCTAAAAATATGCTGATCCTTTATAACTTCTGGCACCTTCTCTCCTAAGAGCTGAAAACGACTGATTATATTATTAAGCCCAATACCCGTCGATACAATCTCAGGATTGTCCATGGGTGATAACGTATTTTCAATCACAACTCGACCTACTTCATCATTGGAAATAGTAATCATTAAAGGTCGCTTCTTTCTTGTGGTATTATGTTTAATTGCATTTTCAATAAGCAACTGCAAAGTTAGTGATGGGATATACATACCACGACTATGGTCATTAATGTTAATTGTAAAATTAACACCGCTACCAACACGGTGCTCAATTAAAAATATATAAGCATTTAAAAATTTAATCTCCTCATCAAGCGTGATCATATTTTTTTTACTATTGACCAATAAAAAACGATAGACCTTGGCAAAATTTTCAGAATACTCAAAACCAAGCTGCTGATCTTCAAGAATTAACTCAGAAAGCACACTCAAATTATTAAAAATAAAATGAGGATCCAATTGCATCTTCAATGCATTTAACTCTGCTTCTACTGATGCTTGCCTCAATTCTGCTGCCTTTATCTTATGTTCGGACATTTCCGTAGCTGTTTCAATCCAATTATTAATCAGATAACTCATGGTATTGATAGAAATAATCATAAAAGAAATGACCAAACTAACCACAATCCACTGTAACATACCTTTTATTTCTTCAATAGATGGAACGGATTCTACCTTCGCAGATTGAGGATCTAAAATCGCGAAACAGACCATATTCATCAAAATAAGAATCATAACCGCCGAAAAATTGAGCGTAATCTCAAGAAAAAGTCTTTTAGACTTATTTTGTGGCCAAGGAACCCGCAGATTTAACCTCCTATGTATAAGTATACTTGATTCAGAAATTAAAAAGCAAAATAAAAATGATATTCCCCATTCCGTTAAAAGTTCAGAAAAGCTCCTTCCAAAATAATCTTGCCAAAATTCAGAATAAGGATCTAAGATATATGAAACCAAATAATGCAAAACAAATGCAAAAATCACCAAGAACATACGTTTAAAACGAGTCGGTAATAATCGCTTTGTTTTATCAGAAATATATTTGATTTTTTCCATCTTTAAATAAAATCTAATTCAATATTTGCCATCACGATTCTGGCCATCTTCATATAGTTCAACAGGCTTTTTTCTATCAGATATAAATTTGCAATATGACAAATAGTAATCAAATAGAATTTTTTTATCCATCTGATTATCAAACTCATTGACAGTTTGTTCAAGAATAAAAAAATAAAACACACATAATTTAAAAAACTCTTCGTCCTTACAAAGATGCCCATTTCTTTCTTCTTTTAACAAAGATCGTTTTTATGAAATACTATAAACAAGATATTCAGTCCCAACCATCATATTTTGTAACTGAATATGACGAAATGCATACTGAACCGAATAAAATAATAATCTCTTTAATCAAAGTACAAAAAAGCGTGAAGACCGAGATAATAATAGCAAAATAACCAATAAAAGAAGTTGAAGACAAGTATCCTAATAAACTGGATTTTACAAATTATATATTTATAAAAACTAGTGCAAAAAGTACCATAAAACAAGTAAGGTGCGGCAAAAGCCACACCTTATCAAGGGTTAATATTGGTAGTATGAATATCAATTCTACAATTCCTCGTCGTGTTGAGTAATATCTAAACCAAGCTCTTCCTCGACCTCATGAACACGAAGTGGTGTAATTAAATCCGTTAATTTGATCAAAAGGAAAGATCCAAAGAATGCAAAAACAGAAACTGCAATCAACGCAACAATATGTGCTACAAATAGACCTGTCTCACCAAAATATAAACCATTCGTCGTAACAACACTGTTGACACTACTATTTGCAAAAACCCCAGTAAGCACCATACCGACCATACCGCCTACACCGTGACAAGGAAATACATCTAAAGTATCGTCAATACTGGTTTTACTACGTAAGAATACAACTAAATTACTAACTAAAGCCGCTACAAGCCCTACAACGATCGAATGTGAGATCGTCACAAATCCTGCTGCCGGTGTTATAGCAACTAATCCAACAACAGCTCCGATACAAGCTCCCATAGCAGATGGTTTTTTACCTCGGATCAGGTCAACAAATATCCAGGCAATTGAAGCTACAGCTGACGCAGTAGTTGTGGTTGCAAAAGCATAAGCGGCAAGACTATTAGCCCCACCTGCAGAACCTGCATTAAATCCAAACCATCCGAACCATAAAAGAGCAGTTCCTAAAATCACGTAACTAATCCGAGCTGGCGAATGCGTAGGCTTTTTACGGCCTTTTAAATAGATAGCTGATGCCAAAGCAGCCCATCCTGCCGACATATGAACAACTGTACCACCTGCAAAATCTAAAACACCGAATTTGGCCAAGATACCTTCAGGATGCCAAGTGGCATGAGCCAGTGGCATATAGATAAAAATACTGAACAAGATAATAAATACCATAAATGAATTAAAGCGAACACGCTCTGCAAAAGCTCCTGTTATAAGAGCAGGAGTAATAATTGCAAATTTAAGCTGAAACATAGCAAATAATACCAGTGGAATTGTAGGTAGAGCTGACCAACTCACATTCCCCAACATCCCCTTCATCATATAGAACGTACGAGGATCTCCAATAATACCCCCAATATCATCGCCAAAAGCTAAGCTAAAACCGAAAATAACCCAAAGGACAGAAATAATACACATACAGATGAAACTTTGCATCATCGTGGAGATAACATTCTTCTTGCTCACCATTCCACCATAAAAGAATGCCAAACCTGGAGTCATAATCAAAACCAAAGCCGAGGAAGCGAGTAACCAAGCCGTATCTCCGGTGTCGATCTCCACACCTGCAACATTACTGACTTCTAATGAGGGTGTAACTAAGCCAATAATCGCTAAACAAACCAAAATAATAAGCGGAATGAATTTTTTCATAATATTTCAAGATTTAAGTTTAATAATTTCATAACAAAATGTGTTTATCAGTAAAAAACAATCAAAAATAACTATTATAAATTTGATTTCGATCAAATATAAGTTCAATTAATTAAAAAATCAATAAAATATTAAATAAAATCATATATTTACATCAGAATTCTAAATAAATCAACCTAAAAACACAAAAACAACTAGATTAAATGCTAATAAAACAACAAAACAAGAGGAAAAACAATAATATTTACATAAAATATTAAAAAAAACTAGATGTTTAAGTGCTTTTGAATGCTAAAAAATAAAAACAAACATTTAAAAACATGAAAAAATGAAAAAAATCATCTTAACAACACTAATTTTAATAATAGTAAGCAGCAAAATATATGCACAAACAAAAAAATATGATTTATTAGATCTAGAAATATCTGGATCAGTGGATACATATTGGAAATATGATTTCCAAAAACAACCGAATATAAACACCTATTTTACTGAAGACAATAATTCAGTATCCATAGGAATGGTTGATCTTGCTCTGAAGAAAAAAACTGGAAAAGCATCTTTTGTAGGTGAATTATCATTTGGGCCGAGAGGACAGTACCGCTCCATAATTAATGGAGACGGTCAAAATGGGGACGACAAAAACAGCTTCCACATTCAAAACCTCTACATTTCCTATGCACTGACAGAAAAATTAAGTTTAACAGCCGGTTTTATGGGGACTTTTGTAGGCTATGAAGTCATCTGTCCATCATTCAATTTCCATTACTCAACCTCATATCTTTTTGGTGCAGGACCTTTCCAGGATGCAGGACTAAAAGCACAATATGCTTTTTCTGAAAAAGTAGGGCTTATGGTCGGAATCTTTAATGATTGGAATGTCTACCAAGATTTAAACGGTGTATCACACTTTGGATCACAATTATCAGTTGCACCAAATGACAAATCAAGCTTTTTCCTTAATTTTCTGACAGGATCTTCACAAGGCGGCGCCAGCAATTATAGCTCAGGAACTTTGATCGATTTTGTAGGAAATTATTCATTCTCTCCATTATTTTCATTAGGTGCAAATGCGACCGACTACAGCAGAAAAGGAGAAGGCGGCTATTCGGGAGTAGCATTATACCCAAAAGTGAATATAAATGAAAATATTGGTATAGGAATCCGTGGTGAATATTATAAAACTAAAAACATGCCCGTAGCTGAAGTTACCAGTAATGAAATCTTTTCCACTACGTTAACAGCAAACTTCAAACATCATGGCTTTACTTTTATCCCTGAAGTTAGATTTGATAACAGTGAAACACAGATGTTTGTAAAACAAGACCTATCTCCAACAAAAAATGCCGGACAATTTTCACTCGCCTTAGTATATGCCTTTTAAAAAACAACAACTAAATTAAAATCCAGCAAAATCGATTATAAATAACAGATATTGTTCTTTATAAAAGTAATTGGATCACAGTATAAGGAAACTATTTGCAATATTAACAAAAGGGATTATTCATTTTATTGAATAATCCCTTTTGTTAATATTGAAGTATCACCATCTCAACGAAACTAATATATATTATTTACAATTAGTATATAAAAAACAGTCATAAATAATAAAACAAGCAAAGACATTAATTCTTCTTATGAAATCCCATCCGAGCCCAGTATCACACAATGATAAACCTAGGCAAAGCCTGCAAACACACAACACTGACTATACAATCACCCTACAAGCACACAAGAAATAACCTAGCCTCACACAAGAACGAGACTAGAAACACACAATCCGAATTATAGGCCAACCCTTAGCACACACAATAAACAACCTTTCTATGCACCATCTATACACAGGACAGACACAATAAAACCCATACCACCTCTATAGGTATCCTATAGGTAAGAACATCATTCTTGCAATTATTAGAAACACACTTCATATAGAACAAAATCCTGAAGCGACATATTTAATTAAACATCATAGAATTTCATATTGCTTTTTAATAAAATCATCATTACATTCATCTACATCAAATCATTCATCAGCGTACTGAAGCGATTATTAAGAATACAGATTTATGAAAGAAATAACAAAAACTAATGCTGCCCGCATCCTGGACAACTTAAGGTTTACTTATAATTTAAGAACTTACGAAGTAGTGGGTGAACACCAAAGCGCTACCGATGTTGCTGAGGCATTGGGAATTCGCGAAGAAATAATCTACAAAACCCTCGTGCTCACCGGACAAAAAGATCCTTACATTGTTGCTGTCATACCAGGAAATGCACAGGTAGATTTGAAAAAGCTAGCAATTATATCAGGTAATAAAAAATGTGAAATGCTTCCTATGAAAGATTTGCAGCACATAACCGGATATATTCGAGGGGGATGCTCTCCTATAGGAATGAAAAAAATATTTCCAACATACATAGAAGAACTCGCTTCCTTGGAAAACAAAATTGTCATTAGCGCTGGTAAAAAAGGACTTCAGATTGAAATAAATCCTCAGGATCTTATCAAAGCTACAAACGCAATCTTTGCCGATATTATCATTGGCGCATAAAGAAGCATAAGCATCTTTAAACCTCAACATTAAAAAGCATCACAACAAATAGAATAGACAAAAAAAGAACTCGATATCTGGCTATAATTAGATATTTTTTAATGAAAAGCAATTGATATACACAAAAAAAAACGATCTTGTATAAAGATAAATAGTTTGGATAACTTTCAGTAAATCATGGACAAGAATAAACCCTTAGACCAGTTTTACCATGGCACTAAAACTGATCTTAAACTAGGAGACCTGATTGAGCCAGGCCATCCTTCTAATTATGGCAAACGAAAACATGCTAAATATGTATATTTAACTGCAACTTTAGATGCCGCAATATGGGGAGCTGAATTAGCACAGGGAGATACCCCTGAAAGGATTTATTTAGTAGATCCGTCTGGCCCTATCGAAGATGATCCTAATCTCACAAATAAAAAATTCCCCGGCAATCCGACAAAATCCTACCGAACAGCATATTTTTTACGTGTTGTCGGAGAAATAAAAGATTGGCAAGGTCACTCCTTAGAGCAACTAGTAGCAATGAAATCACATCTCAAAAAACTCGAACAAGAGGGCATTGAAGCAATTGAAGACTAATCAAAGAATGAAAAATCCAACCTCATTAAAAACATCAAGTAGCACAACATCACAGTCCCTTATTTTGATCACAGCTTTGTTTTCAAAAAAATCACACTATGACACACAATGTTGATTTCCATTAAAAACCTAAATTCACATTACCGAAATATTACATTATAAAAAACAGTCCCTGAACAATAAAATATGATAAGCAATCCATTTTAATTTAACAACAAACAACACCACTAAAAAGACATTAACAAGCTACACCACAAAACAATACCCCAAACAAATCAACTGGAGACCGTACCATACAAATACCTAAACACGAGGACGCTTCAAAATAAATCAGTTATTAATTCCTATTTTCGTAATATATTTTTTTATCGGGTCGACATTTTTAGAACAGACTAAAGGAGCAACAACGTATCAAAATCAACTTTACTGATGACATTTTTTTTTCTCAACAGATTAAACTCCATACAGATGTCAAGAATATGAATCATTCCAGATAATTAAATATATACTTTTCTTCAATGCAAAGAACAAAATGGATCATCTATTGACTTCTTTTTTAAAGAATGGAGATGATAAATTATTTTATAAATGAAATAAACGTATTATCCTAAGGATAACACATCATATACTAAAACAAATCCAATGAAAAAAATTACTGAGAATCTTCTCTTTAAAGTAATCGTCGCTATCATATCAGGTATTCTACTCGGCCTATATCTCCCTGAGTCATTAGGAAGAATCTTAACCACATATAATTTTCTTTTTGATCAATTCTTAAAATTTTTGATTCCCCTAATTATCGTTGGATTAATCATTCCATCAATTGCTCAACTAGGAAAGACTGCAGGAAAATTATTATTGACAACTGTATTGATCGCCTACGCTTCAACCTTATTTGCTGGACTTTTTTCGTACACGATCAGCATGAGTATATTCCCGGCTTTACTTCAAAACCAGATCAATACAGATCTAATTACCGAAACCACCAAAACACTGAGTCCCTATTTCAAAATTGAGTTCCCACCCCTATTCGACGTCATGTCCGCCTTAGTGCTTGCATTCTGTATCGGTATTGGCTTGTCAAAATTAGAAAATTCGACATTAGAAAAGGTATTTATCGATTTTGAAAAAGTAATCAGTTTTATCATCGAAAAAATGATTATCCCCTTATTACCGTTTTTCATCCTAGGAATCTTCTACGATATGACATACACAGGTAAGGTTTTCACAATACTCCATGTCTTCATAAAAATTATCGGGATTATCTTTGTCATCCATATCCTTTTGCTTGTAATTCAATTTATCATCGCAGGGATAGCCTCTAAAAAAAATCCATTCAAATTATTAATGGGTATGTTACCTGCTTATTTTACAGCCTTAGGAACACAGTCCTCTGCAGCAACGATCCCCGTAACACTAAAGCAAGCTAAAAAACTCGGTGTTGATGAAGACATCGCTAATTTCAGCATCCCATTATGTGCAACAATACATCTTGCAGGAAGTACTCTGAAAATCGTTGCATGTGTACTTGCACTTATGATGATGCAAGGTATACCAATAGACTTTGTACAAATGATGGGATTTATCTGCATGTTAGGGGTAACAATGATCGCAGCACCAGGAGTACCTGGCGGAGCAATTATGGCAGCAATAGGTATAATCGGTAGTATGCTCGGTTTCAACGTCGAGAATCAAGCTTTAATGATTGCTTTATACATCGCAATGGATAGCTTCGGAACAGCATGTAATGTAACAGGTGATGGTGCTATAGCAATTCTATTAAATGCTATTTTTAAAAAACAAGAAAAGAATAAAGAAGAAAAAGCTAATGCTTAAGGAGAATTAATCGTGATAAACAATTTAGAATGAGAATTTCCACCCATTCTTTACCCCTTAATAGAAAGTTGTACAAGTGGGCTGGTTAAATTTTCCAGCCCATCTTGTAAATAATAAAGCATAAAACCAAGTTATCGCACAGAGCTGACTACTTCCAACTCAATTCTTAAATACAGATCAGCACTAAAGATAACAGACGGCTATTCAAACACAAACAGATAAACTAAAAATTATTAGCATATACTAACAAAAATGTTAGAAATATATTTGTTAGTTCAATCTAACTTATTACTTTTGTTGCATACCATCTAAGATTAGACTTGCTTAACTTCTAACGAATCATATTTTAAAACACACAGCCACATTAATGGTAGATGATCCATCCAATCCTGAAATATTAAGTGTGGATATCGCAAAAATATGAGCACATTTCAAAGATGAATAAATAATGAAATAATATCAAAACTATGATTGAATCAGTTATTACATACCTAGAAAGCATCGACCCTATTTTAGCCGCTCTGTATGCAACATTATTTACATGGCTAGTCACTGCTTTGGGCGCTTCATTTGTATTCCTATTTAAAAAAATGAATAAAAATGTCATGGACGGCATGTTGGGATTCACGGGCGGGGTAATGGTAGCCGCAAGTGTCTGGAGTCTCCTCATACCCGCCATCGACATGAGCGAAGGCACTGGTTTTGCACAAGTCGTCCCAGCTGTGGTCGGATTTTTAATTGGCGCGGCATTCCTATTTAGTATAGACAAAGTTTTACCTCATCTACATATCAATTTTAAAAAAGTGGAAGGAGTAAAGACCCCATGGCAAAAAACAACTTTAATGATTTTAGCCATTACACTTCATAATATCCCTGAAGGACTTGCGGTAGGTGTTCTTTTCGGGAGTGTTGCTGCAGGGATTCCAGAGGCGACAATTGCCGGGGCTGTTATCTTGGCGATTGGAATAGGTTTACAAAATTTTCCTGAAGGTATTGCAGTCGCAATGCCACTAAGAAGAATGGGCATGAGCAGACGAAAAAGTTTTTTCTACGGACAAGCATCCGCAATTGTAGAACCAATTGCCGGTGTTTTGGGAGCAATGGCAGTAGTTACTTTTACACCCATACTTCCTTATGCACTAGCATTTGCGGCCGGAGCCATGATCTTTGTAGTCGTAGAAGAAGTTATACCTGAAGCGCAACAAAATAAAAATTCAGACATCGCAACAATCGGATTTATAGGAGGTTTCATTTTAATGATGACTTTAGATGTGGCCCTAGGATAAAATTCAGTTAAGCATAAAAAAGGATCAAAATAATTAATTTTGATCCTTTTTTATTGTAGCACCGGAAATCTCAATGAAAATAGGATAAAATAACCCACAGCTAAGCTAAAGATCATAGGTTATAATTAAATAATCGAATTTTGAATAAAATCAACGGTAAAAGAATTCACAGTTAAACATGACTCTCAATTATTATACAAAAGCACTAAAACCTGTAATGCTACGTCCTACAATCAATGAATTAATTTCTTTAGTCCCCTCATATGAGTAGATAGCTTCCGCATCTGCTAAAAATCGAGCAACATTATATTCAAGTAAAATTCCATTCCCCCCCATCACCTCTCTAGCTTTAGATACAATATCACGTGTTCTTAATGAGCAAAAAACTTTTGCAAGTGATGCGTGCTCATCTTTTAAGTCGCCGTTATCCTGCATTTCAGATAAACGATAAACCAACGTCTGCATAGCCGTTAAATTAGATAGCATTTCAACCAAATGATTTTGAATCAACTGAAAAGATGCAATAGGTTTTCCAAATTGCTCTCGCTTTCGGGTATAATCAAGCGCATTTTCATAAGCTCCTCGTGCACAACCTACCGCCATCCAGGCAACTCCAGCACGTGTCATCTGCAACACTTTAGCAGTATCTTTGAAACTATTAGCATGCTGCAATCGGTCCGATTCAGGAACGACACAATCCGTCAATGTAATCAAACCATTCTGAACGATTCGCAAAGCCATCTTTCCTTTTATTTTTTCGACAGCAAAACCTGGATTTTCCCTTCGCACGATAAAGCCCTTCACTTGTCCATCATCCAGATCTCTAGCCCAAATTATCGTAATATCTGAAAAAGTACTATTTCCTATCCATTTCTTTTGACCATTCAAAACCCAGCCAGATTCAGTTTTTTTACAAGTACAAGTCAATCCCCCCGCAGCTCCGGATCCTACTTCAGGTTCGGTCAGTCCAAAAGCTCCGATCACCTTCATCTGCTGCATACGTGGCAACCACTCCTGCTTTTGCTCATCAGATCCACATATATATATTGACCCCATTGCCAATCCACTCTGTACCCCATAAAATGTCGCAATTGACGCATCGACCCGGGCAATCTCTGCTGCAATAACGCCCTCCATCAAAGAACTTCCTCCAGCACAGCCATATCCATCATAAGTATATCCGCATATATTTAAAGCTGCAAACTTTTCAATAATTTCAAAAGGAAACTCATCCCGTAACCAATAGTTATTAACAATAGGACTGATCTCCTTCTCCATAAAATCACGAACTTTCAATTGCGTAATCTTATCAGCGGTCGATAATTTTTCTTCAATATGATAAAAATCTCCATTGATCGGAGGCAACTCCTTTTTCTTGCTTGTTGCCGTCAGTAATTTCATAGCACCCTTCAATTGATTATCATCCATTTTCGAAACAGCATTCAATACCTGACCCAAGTCAATTTTTTGAGAAATCTTTTGCAATTGTTCTAAATCAACAGCTTTTAGCAGATCTAGTATATTTTTCATTTTATCAAACATAGCATCATTCTTTTAGTAACAGTTGTCTACAATTTGTCTTTTCAATATACACTATTTAAAACAGAATGTTCTATAACATCGAAAAAGACCAAATAATAATTAAAAATAAAAAACTGATTTACAAGTCATTACATAATTTTAAAAAAATAATATTTTTTTCAGGTTACCTTTTAACTTTCTAAGTATTAATGTTTAAATAACAATTTTGTTTCCATTAATTTAGAAAAATCAAAATGAAAAATTCATTCAAATTCGCTTTCTTAGGATTAGCTTTAACTGTAGCTTTCGCTTCTTGTGGTGGTGCTGAAACTAAAACTAATGCTACTGCTGACTCAGCTGCTGCTTTAGTTGATTCTGCAGCTACTGTTTTAGATTCTGCAGCTAACAAAGTTGACTCTGCTGCTGCAAAAGTTGATTCTGCTGCTGCGAAAGTTGATTCTGCTGTTACTAAAAAATAATTTTAGTACTGTCCGAAGACATAAAAGCTTGCATTTTAACGATGTAAGCTTTCTTTTAAAAAAAAGATAAAATAAACGGGTTACCTTTTCAATTTTAAGGTATAAACCTTTAAATAAAGAAATTTTAATAAAATTTAATAAAATCAAAATGAAAAATTCATTCAAATTCGCTTTCTTAGGATTAGCTTTAACTGTAGCTTTCGCTTCTTGTAATGGTACTGCAAACAAATCAGAAACTGCTTCTGATTCAACTGCTATCGATTCAGCTAACACAGTTATCGATTCAGCTAACACAGCTATTGATTCAGCTAAAACTGTAGTTGATTCAGCTAAAGTTGCTATTGATTCAGCAAAAGCTGCTCACTAATTTCAGGGAACTGATTTTAAAAATATTAAAAGCCCCACATGTTGGGGCTTTTTTTGTTATATACCTCGCATTTAAATTGATAAGCTCCTCTCATTTTTTTACCTTTGCACAAACAAAAATGTATTATGGCCTTATCATCACTTACCGCCGTATCTCCAGTAGACGGTCGCTATCATAACGCAACGCAAGAATTAGGCGCTTATTTTTCAGAATTTGCCTTAATTAAATATCGGGTTTTAGTAGAAGTTGAATATTTCATCGCTCTTTCTCAATCAGGAATTGAACAATTAAGTCATTTTGACGGCTCGTTGAATGAAAAATTACGTGATCTATATAGAAACTTTACTGAAGAAGACGCTATTTGGATAAAGAATACTGAAAAAGTAACGAACCATGATGTCAAAGCAGTTGAATACTTTTTAAAGGATCAATTTGAAAAACTTGGCCTACATGACTCTTTAGAATTTATTCATTTTGGCTTAACCTCTCAAGATATAAACAACACGGCTATTCCATACTCATGGAAAGATGCGATCGCAGCTGTCTATACACCAGCGATAGAAGAGTTGATCCAAGAATTAACAACATTATCTAGTGATTGGTCCAATGTATCCATGTTAGCACGTACACACGGCCAACCCGCGTCCCCAACACGTTTAGGAAAAGAAATCAAAGTTTTCGTGGAACGTATCCAACGCCAATTTGATCAATTAAAAGCGGTGCCTTACTCCGCAAAATTTGGTGGAGCTACTGGTAATTTCAATGCACATCATGTTGCATACCCACAGACAGACTGGGTAGCCTTTGGAAATAAATTTGTTAATGAATCTCTGGGCCTAAGTCGTTCACAAACAACCACCCAAATTGAACATTACGACAATTTTGCAGCAAGCTGTGATGCTTTCAAACGCATTAACACGATATTAATTGATTTGTGCCGCGACATCTGGACTTATGTGTCAATGGAATATTTCAAACAAAAAATTACTGCTGGTCAAATAGGATCCTCAGCAATGCCACATAAAGTAAATCCGATTGATTTTGAAAATGCAGAAGGAAATTTAGGAATTGCAAATGCATTATTTGAACACTTAGCAGCAAAATTACCTATTTCTCGTTTACAGAGGGATTTAACAGATTCAACAGTATTGCGTAATATCGGCGTTCCTTTTGCGCATACACTAATTGCAATCAAATCTACTTTAAGAGGTTTACGAAAATTGATATTAAATGAGCAGGCATTGCAAGCAGATCTAAATAATAACTGGGCAGTTGTTGCAGAGGCAATTCAAACAGTATTAAGAAGAGAGGGCTACCCTAAACCATACGAAGCTCTAAAAGATTTAACACGTACAAACACGCATGTAACGGAAGAAACAATTGCTGAATTTGTGGACAATTTAAATGTTACAGATAAAGTTAAGGCTGAACTAAAATCAATAAGCCCTTCTAGTTACACAGGTGTAAGTCTATAAGCTTTTACGCTTTAATGACTAACATCACCTGATTTTTAACTTATATTTGTCATTCGAAATAGACAAAGATTAATATGGCAACAATTAACGTATATACTGAATCCACTCCGAATCCATCGACGATGAAATTTTTGGTCAATAAGTTATTGATCAACGGCAGCTTGGATTATGCGGATAAGGATAAAGCACAAGAATCAGCTTTTGCAAAAGAATTATTCAAATTTAATTTTGTAAACGGTGTATTTTTCGCAAGCAACTTTGTTACAGTAACCAAGAGTGAAGATGCTGAGTGGACTGATATTGAAGCATTATTAAAAGACTTTATAAAAGGTGCAGTAGAGTCTGAACTTGCAGTAAAACCTATTGAACATACCGAAGATGTAGCTTTTGAAGGTTCTGATATTGAAATTAAAATTCAACAGGTATTACATGACTATGTACGTCCTGCCGTTGAACAAGATGGTGGTGCTATCGCTTATAAATCATTTAGTGATGGCGTTGTAACTGTTGAGTTACGCGGATCTTGCAGTGGCTGTCCGTCATCAAGTATCACCTTAAAATCTGGTATCGAAGGCTTACTAAAACGTATGGTTCCTGAAGTCGAAGAAGTTGTAGCTGAATCTATGTAAAAGATACAGTTATATCAAGTAAAAAGCCGTTCATAATAGAACGGCTTTTTTTTTGAATTCTTAATTTATAAACGTGATATTCATATCCATAAAATATGCATGCGATATAATTCTTGCTTATAAAAAAATGAACCATAGCCACCATACAATCAAGCTGATAACTATTATAACACACATACATAATTGGATAAGTTCATTATTTATGACTCATGAGTTAAATAAAAAACACATCTTCTAAATAGAACAAACTAGAAGACAATTTTGAATCGTTATTTTGTCCCTAAAATTTACAATTTATAACCCCTACTCTATTAAAAATGACTAACTTTACGGCTAATTGTGAAATCAATATATTAAAATGAGTGCAGATATCAATAAACTAGAACAAATTGCATCACAAGTAAGACGTGACATCGTACGTATGGTACATGCTTGCCAATCTGGCCACCCAGGTGGATCATTAGGTTGTACGGACTACTTAGTTGCTCTTTATTTCAATGCAATGAAACGTAATCCATCTTTCGATATGGATGGCATCGGTGAAGATTTATTTTTCTTATCAAATGGCCACATTTCGCCAGTTTTCTACAGTACACTTGCACGAGCAGGATACTTTGAAGTAAGCGAATTAGCTACTTTCAGAAAAATCAATTCTCGTCTTCAAGGACACCCGACTACACACGAAGGTCTTCCTGGAATTCGTATTGCATCTGGTTCACTAGGCCAAGGACTTTCTGCTGCAATTGGTGCTGCTCAAGCTAAAAAATTAAACAAAGACACAAATTTAGTCTATGTTTTAATGGGTGATGGTGAATTGCAAGAAGGTCAAGTTTGGGAAGCAGCAATGTATGCTCCTCATAATAAAGTAGACAATCTGATTGCAGCGGTTGATTATAACCGTGCTCAAATTGATGGTTCTACAGATCAAGTTCTTTCATTAGGCGATCTTCGCGCTAAATGGGAAGCTTTTGGATGGGATGTTTTAGAAGTAGCAAAAGGTAATGATATGACCTCCGTAGTTGCTGGACTTGAAGAAGCAAAATCTCATACAGGTAAAGGTAAACCAGTAATTATATTATTACATACTGAAATGGGGAATGGTGTTGATTTCATGATGGGATCTCACAAATGGCACGGTGTTGCTCCAAATAATGATCAATTAGCTTCGGCTTTAGGTCAGTTAACAGAAACTTTGGGCGATTATTAATTATATTAGATATTAGTATTTAAGACATTAGTATTTAGAAATTGACCCACAAACGTCATTTGAAGAAATCTAAGTACGAGCTATTCTATACTAACTACTCCATACTAGTAAAAAATGAAAAAATATACTTTCACAGAATCAAAAGATACCCGTTCAGGATTTGGTGCTGGATTATTAGAAGCAGGTAAACAAGACGAAAATGTTGTTGCTTTATGTGCTGATTTAATCGGATCATTAAAAATGAATGATTTTATAAATGAATTTCCAGAACGTTTCTTCCAAATTGGTATTGCTGAAGCAAATATGATGGGAATCGCAGCTGGTTTGACAATTGGTGGTAAAATTCCTTTTACAGGAACATTTGCGAACTTCTCAACGGGTCGTGTTTACGATCAAATTCGCCAATCTATCGCCTATTCTGACAAAAATGTTAAAATTGCTGCTTCACACGCTGGATTAACATTAGGTGAAGATGGTGCTACACACCAAATCTTAGAAGATATTGGTTTGATGAAAATGTTACCTGGAATGACAGTTATCAATCCTTGTGATTTCAATCAAACTAAAGCTGCAACAATTGCTGCAGCAAAATTTGAAGGTCCTGTTTACTTACGTTTTGGACGTCCGGTAGTTCCTAACTTCACTCCTGCTGACCAAGAATTTGTAATTGGAAAAGCAGTAACACTAAACGAAGGAACTGATGTAACAATTATCGCAACAGGACATTTGGTATGGGAGGCTATCCAGGCTGGTGAGCAATTAGCAGCGT
This sequence comes from Sphingobacterium sp. JUb20, assembly GCF_004342035.1. Lineage (NCBI taxonomy): Bacteria > Pseudomonadati > Bacteroidota > Sphingobacteriia > Sphingobacteriales > Sphingobacteriaceae > Sphingobacterium > Sphingobacterium sp. JUb20. Next base: position 260,563 of record NZ_SLYV01000006.1, read on the forward strand.
TGGGCATTGATGCTGAAATCATCAACATCCACACCATTAAACCTTTAGACGAAGAAGCTATTTTAAAATCAGTTGCTAAAACAAAATGTGTAGTAACTGCAGAAGAACACAATCGTTTAGGCGGTTTGGGAGATAGTGTTGCTCAAGTTTTAGCGAAAAACTTACCAACTCCTCAAGAATTTGTAGCAGTAGATGATAGCTTCGGGGAATCAGGTACTCCTGCTCAATTAATGGAAAAATATGGTTTGAATGCGGCGGCAATTGTTGCGGCAGCACAACGTGTTATTAATAGAAAATAAAAAAACAAACATCACAACGTCAATATATGGAAGATGCTTTAATTATTTCAAAATTTGCTAACGAAAGTACGCGCGAAGAAGCATTTAATCAGCTGCTGACCAAATATCAGCAAAAAATATATTGGCATGTGAGAAGAATGGTCATTGATCATGATGATGCAGATGATGTTGTCCAAGACATATTCATTAAAGTATGGCGAAATCTGGCGAACTTCCGTGAGGATTCCCAATTATATACTTGGCTGTACCGCATCGCGACCAATGAATGTATCACATTCTTGAATAAGAAAAAACTTAAGCAGAACGTATCGTTGGATGACGATAGTTCTGCTTATTTAGCAGACTCTTTATCAAGTGGTAGTTACTTTAGTGGTGATAAAGCACAAATGAAATTACAACAAGCTTTATTAACACTTCCAGAAAAACAAAAACTTGTTTTTAACATGAAATACTTCGATGATATGAAATATGATGAAATCTCAGAAGTACTAGGAACAAGTGTTGGTGCCTTAAAAGCATCATATCATTTAGCTGTAAAAAAAATAGAAGCTTTTTTTCATAACAACGATTAAACCTTTTTTGATTTAGGCACTCTAATGATTTATAATGAAGGAAAATAACACATATCATGAGGGAATGGAAGCTAATAATCTACCCGATTCACTGCGTGTAAATCCTTTTGACGTGCCCAAAGATTACTTCAAAGATTTAAATGAATCTTTGATTGCTCAAGTCAAATTGGAATCATCACCAAAAGAAATCCGAGATGTACCCGTTGGCTATTTTGAAAAACTTCAACAAAATATCTTAGGCAAAGTAGCTGAAGAAAAGCTAAAAGATCAGATTAAAACCGATGGCTTTAGTCATCCAGATGGTTACTTTTCGTCTTTACAAAATAATATATTACTAAAAGTAACGGAAGATAATTTAAAATCTAAAGTGACTCAAGATGGATTTGAAACCCCGTCTTTATATTTCAATGAATTTAATGAGCAGATAGCCGCAAAAATAATTACGGACAATTTAAAACAAGTAGTTACTACAGATGGTTTTGAAGCTCCTAATAAATATTTTGAATCATTAACGGCTAAAATTACTAAATCGATTCATGCAGGCTTGCCATCAGATCTTCCAGCTGAAGTTCCTATTCATTCTATTAAAAGGAAAATTCCTTGGAATAAATATGCAGTAGCAGCATCTCTAGTGGCCATTTTGGGTATTGGAAGTTATTTTGGGTTCCAAAATAGCACTCAAGAACAGAAGAATCTTACACATGTGTCAGACCAGGAAATCATTAATTACCTAGCACAAACAGGAAATAGTGATGATTTATTATATGTTGCAAAATATATCGATGATGAAGACATAGTAGGAACAAATGGTAAAATTAAGGACAAAGATATTGAGGATTATCTTAAATACACGTTATAATGATGTCAAAGATTAAGAATATAATTATCATATTTTGTTTCTGTATTGTAGGTTTATCAACCACTTATGCACAGGACAATGAACGTTTTCAAATCATTGAAAATGAAAAAATTGCTTTTATTACAAGAGAATTAAATCTATCACGAAAAGAAGCTCAAGATTTTTTTCCTATTTACAATGAATATTCAAAGGAAATGTGGAATGTTAAAAAAGCTAAAACAGGAAATAGTCCTTCGAGAAATAATCTCCGTGGAAATTCTCGCGATGTCATCGCTTATGATGCAAAAGAACTAGAGATCAAGAAAAATTATCGTGAGAAATTTTCCAAAGTTATTGGAACTTCACGCTCCTCTCAATTTTTTCAAGTCGAACAGGAGTTTCGAGAATACTTGATTAAATCGCTCAATAATCGAAAAAACAATAATTAATACGCATATAAGAAGAAGTCCAAAAGACTTCTTCTTTTTTTTAAACAACTAATAAGATGCTAAATAATCGGGAACTTTTTCTGCTAAATACAGCTCAAACATCAAATTCACCAAGGATGATTGAAATAGCAAAAGCAGAAGGAGTCTATTTATATGGACCAGATGGTGAAGAATATATGGATTTGGTTTCAGGATTCAATGTCAGTAATATTGGGCATAGAAATCCAAAAGTTATCCAGGCAATCAAAGATCAGCTTGAAAAATACTTACATGTTACTGTATATGGTGAATTTGTACAAGCTCCACAAGTTGAATTTGCAACTGACTTATTAGCTGTACTTCCAAAACAATTTGAATCAGTCTATTTTACCAATTCAGGCGCAGAGGCCGTCGAAGGAAGTATGAAGGTAGCAAAGCGATATACTGGAAGAAGACAGATTATAGCAGCGAAAAAAGCATATCACGGCAGTACACAGGGAGCATTAAGCCTGATCGGAAATGAAGAATATCATACTGCATACGCACCATTACTCCCCGAAATAGAATTCATAACATTCAATAATAGTGATGACTTATCACTGATCACAGAAAAGACTGCTGCTGTAATTATTGAAGCTATACAAGGAGAAGCTGGAGTACGTGTTCCTGATATTTCATATATGCAGGCCCTCCGTAAACGTTGTAATGAAACAGGAACATTGCTAGTCTTTGATGAGATTCAAACAGGTTTTGGTAGAACTGGAAAGTTATTTGCATTCGAACATTATGATATCGTACCTGATATTCTCATGCTTGCCAAAGGTATTGGTGGCGGTATGCCTTTAGGAGCATTCATTGCATCGAAGCAAGTGATGGATGTAATCAAAGACAATCCGATGCTCGGACATATCACGACTTTTGGCGGACATCCTGTTAGTTGTGCGGCTGCAAAAGCATCTTTAGAAGTCATCAGAGAAAATCAATTGGTAGAACAAGTTGCTGAAAAAGAACAACTATTCAGAACATTATTACAACATCCTAAAATTAAAGAAATTAGAGGAAAAGGATTGATGATGTGTCTACAGCTTGAAACTTTTGAACAGGTTTATAATGTGAGTAATTATTGCGCACAACACGGAATCATGATTGATTGGTATTTACATTGTGAAACAGCATTGCGTGTAGCTCCTCCTTTGACCATCACAAACGGTGAAATTGAAAAAGCTTGTAAAATTATCCTTGAAGGTATAGAAAAATATACTTAGTTTTTTTATATTTAGTCTATCAACGTATAACTAAATATGAAAACGAATCGCAGATCATTTATTACAAAAAGTATTATTGGCGCTAGTTTATTAACTAACGCCAATTTATTTTCTGCTCAGGCTGAAAGTCTGGACAACCTAAATAAATCAAAAAGAATAAGTATACGCAAAGACGATGTAATCTTATTTCAAGGAGACTCAATCACGGATAATGGTCGGGATAGAAAAAATAAAAATGCAAATGACAACTGGGCATTAGGTTCTGGTTATGCTAATCTAGCCGCCGCAGTACTGTTAGAAAAATATGCCGATAAAAATCTCAAGATATACAATCGCGGTATCAGTGGAAATCGAATACCAGATTTACAAAATAGATGGCAAGAAGATACCATCGATATTCAACCCACTATTCTAAGTATTCTGATCGGTGTAAACGATTTTTGGAGAACAAAAGATAGTGGTGCAACAAATACACCAGAACAGTTTAAGAAACAATACCAGACTCTATTACAGCAGACCCTATCGAAATTACCGAACGTAAAGCTGATTATAGGAGAGCCATTCGGCGTTAAAAATGTACAACATGTTACAGAGGACTGGTTTCCCGACTTCGCAGGTTACCAACAAGCTTGTGTTGATATCTCAAAAGAATTTAATGCTTCATTAATTCCATATCAATCAATATTTGATCATGCCGCGCAAAAGGCCTCAGGCTCTTATTGGACAACAGATGGAGTTCACACTTCGTTAGCAGGAGCCAGTTTAATGGCAAAAGGTTGGCTCGATATTATAAAATAAATAAAGCGCTCCATGGAGCGCTTTATTTATTTTATGTACTGCAAAGAAGATTTATATAACATCTTTATAAGGTGTTTTTTGTAGATTCGGCAAGAAATATGCAACGACGCCAATAAGCGGTAGATAAGAACATACATGATAAATAAACTCAATCGATGTATGGTCTGCCTGCCAGCCTAATAACGCTGATCCCAAACCGCCCATACCAAATGCGAAGCCATAGAATAATCCAGAAACCATACCTAATTTTTTAGGCAACAGCTCCTGTGCATAAACAATGATCGCTGGGAATGCCGATGATAAGATTAAACCTATAATAACCACTAATACACCAGTCATGGTATAATCTGCATAGGGCAATAATAAAGAAAAAGGCGCGACTCCCAAAACTGAAAACCAAATCACATACTTCCTTCCGAAACGGTCACCAAAAATTCCACCTAACAATGTGCCAGCCGCAACAGCAATTAAGAAGTAAAAGAGATACACTTGCGCCTGAATTTCCGTTAAACCAAACTTCTCCATGGTATAAAACTGAAAATAATTAGTAATACTAGCGATGTAAAAGTACTTCGAGATAATTAATAGCATCAGGACAACAACTGTTAGCACCACACGAGCTTCCGATAGATCCGGTATACGCATACCGGCACTTGCATTTTTAGCTCTATTTTTAAGCTTTTCACTATACCAACTGCCAATATAATAAGAAACAATCTGCCCTATGATTCCAATCACACAAAACCAGGCGATAGAAGATTGTCCTTTCGGTAAAACAAGATATGCGACGATAATTGGAGCCAGAGCAGTACCTGCATTACCTCCGATCTGAAAAATAGATTGTGCCATACTTCGTTTTCCGCCTGATGCCATATAAGCAACTCGGGAAGATTCAGGATGAAATATCGAAGAACCTATCCCAACCAAAAATACAGCACACAAAATCAAAGCATAACTTGGCGCATAAGCAAAAAGTGCCATGCCCGAAATCGAAAAAGTCATACCGATAATCTGCGAATAAGGCATTGGTCGCTTATCTGTAAACGAACCTACAACAGGTTGAAAAATAGATGCCGCGATCTGATATACAAGCGTTATAATTCCAATCTGAGAAAAACTCAAATGATGTTCTTCTTTTAATAAAGGATAAACTGACGGAATAACACCCTGAATCATATCATTTAATAAATGAGCGAAACTAACTGCGAGTAAAATAGAAAACTCGGGTCTAATTTTATTATTTTGTACTTCCATAACGTAAAAAAGAGGTTCCCCACATTTAGAAACCTCTTTTATTTTTTTAAATAACTCTTACTAATAATCCTTTTAAATATTCCCCTTCTGGGAATGATGCTCTTACCGGATGGTCATCTGGTTGATGAAATTGTCTGATAAACTGTATTTCTTTGCCGGCATCCAATGCTGCCCATGCCAATACTTGCTTAAAAGTGTCAATGTCCATAGCAGAAGAACATGAAAAAGTAGCCAATAAACCTCCCGATTCCAAAAGCAATAATCCTCTTCTATTCAGATCCTTATATGCACGTGAAGCACGTTCTAACGAAGATCTTGAAGGAGCATACTTTGGTGGATCTAATACAATGACATCGAATTTTTGCTGCTCTTCAGCAAATACCTTCAATTGCTTATTCACATCAGATTGGATAGCAACATGTGCTTCTTCACTATATCCATTTAACAGAATATTACGTCTCAACGTTTCAATTGCTAAAGCAGAACTGTCCACAGAAGTAACGCTCGCCGCCCCTTCATGGAAAGCATTTAAAGTAAAACCGCCAGAATAACAAAAGCAATCCAGCACCTTTTTACCCTTCACATATTGAGCTGTTAAAGCTCTATTCTCTCTTTGATCACAATAAAAGCCTGATTTTTGGCCATCTATAATATTCACCTGATAACGAATACCATTTTCAATAATCTCAACAAACTCAGGTGGAAGTTCTCCAAAAAGTAAACCGTTTGTATCCGGCAATCCCTCATGCTCGCGTGATTTAAGATCTGAACGCTCATAAATCCCCTTAGGACTTAATAATTTGTTCAGCTCATCAATAACTACATCCTTGATTCTTTCAACCCCTGCAGCATGAACTTGTATTGAGATATAATCAGCATACTTATCCACAATCAATCCAGGAACAAAATCTGCCTCAGCAAAAATCAACCTAGCAGTATCATTCTTTCCTTCAATCAATAAATGACGGCGTGCTTCAACAGCCTTTTGAATACGCTTTCGCCACCATTGTTCGTTGATCTGTTGATCAGGATGCCATTCTAATAAACGAACAGCTACACGAGATGAATCGTGAAAAAGTCCGAAAGCAATAAACTCATTTTCTGCATTAAAAACAGTAACAACATCCCCGTTATCGGGTGCACCATCTATACGCTTTATTGCACCAGAAAAGACCCAAGGATGAAGTTGCCAAGCTGCCTTATCTTTTCCTTTATTCAGAATAATTTTTTTCATCGGAACAAAAGTACAGGTTTTCAACTTATTTGAAACATCTTGCCACCTAAATTTATCATAAGTTTAAATATCGCTGTTTATCTAAAACTCTTCAAAAAAAGAATATAAATTAAATAGGCCCATTTAAATGAGCCTATTCAACTATTTATGCGTGATTAAGTAATTTTTAAAAACAGCATAATCAACAGGAAAAGCTTCTACAAGCTTATCTTTATTGTGTAATTGTTCAACACCTAAAGGCAATTTAATTTTACTGAATACCTGCTCCGAAATAGCATCCGGAAATTTACAAGGATGTGCTGTAGATAAAAATACAGATCCATAAGAACCGGGATGTTCACCACGGTAAGCCTGTGATCCCAACCAAGCAATAGCCGTATGCGGACAAGCCACATAATGATAAGTATGGTGCAACTGTTCCATCGCTGCCCGAGTTTCCTTATCTGTATACGTGTAAGTCGTGATCATACCCTTTAAATCATCAAGATTATAATCAAATAAATCTTGAATACGAACCCAGTTACTCGGATCCCCGACATCCATCGCATTTGCTAAAGTTTGTACAGATGGCTTGGGTTCATATTTTCCAGATTTAATAAAACGTGGAACAGTATCATTTGCATTAGTAGCCGCAACAAACTGCTCTACAGGCAATCCCATTTTGAAAGCCAATAAGCCGGCACCGATATTACCAAAATTACCACTTGGCACCGTAAACACAACTCTGTCCGAGCCCTGTGCTTTCAGTTGTGCATAAGCATAGAAATAATAAAATGTCTGCGGGATCAGACGTGCAATATTAATGGAATTTGCCGATGTTAATCTCAGTTGTTCATTAAGCTCCGGATCATTGAAAGCTCGTTTAACCAATGCTTGACAATCATCAAAAGTTCCATCAATTTCAATGGCTCTTATATTTTGTCCATTAGTAGTTAATTGTAATTCTTGAATATCAGACACTTTTCCTTTTGGATACAAAATGGTAACACGTGTACCTGCAACACCCAAGAAACCCAAAGCAACTGCTCCTCCAGTATCTCCAGATGTCGCGACCAGTACATCCAATAACTTATCATCTGCACCCGAAAAATACGCCATAACCCGACTCATAAAGCGTGCACCAAAATCTTTAAAGGCATAAGAAGGCCCATGAAATAATTCCAATACCGCAGTATCAGAACTCAAAAACTTAACAGGAGCATCAAAATTAATAGCATCAGCTATAATATTTCTAAGCACATCAGCAGGGATATCATCTTCAATAAAAGCTTGAGCTATTGTAAATGCAATTTCTTGAAGCGAATATTGTTGTATATTTTTTATAAAATAGGGATCCAATTGCGGAATCTCCAGAGGCATATAAAGTCCTTTATCTGCAGGTAGTGAATTAAAAACTGCATCTTTGAAAGAAACTCGTAATGCTTTATTATTGGTACTGTAAAATTTCATAATAATCTTAATTTAATACTTTAGGTCCATCAACATTAACACCCGATACATATCCATAACTTTCAATCTCTGATTCAGCTAGATGAGCCTTGATCTGTTCAACGATCTGCTTCGCCATAGCCTTATCTCTTGTGATTGCCACAACAGAAGGGCCTGAGCCAGAAATGCCAAAACTCAATGCACCATTTTCTAATGCAATTTGCTTCATTTCATAAAACTGAGGAATCAAAATGGCCCGAGTCGGTTCGATCAATACATCCTGCATACTTCGCGATATGAGATCATAATCATTTTTAAAGAGCCCTGCTACAAGTCCTGCAATATTTCCCCATTGAATTACCGCATCTTTTAACAGCACCTTTTCTTTAATCAATTGACGTGCGTCACGGGTAGGAACATCAACCTGTGGAAATACCACAGCAGCAACTAATTCTTCCGGTACAGGCAAAGGAATGAGATCCAGAGGATCATGTCCTCTAATCAAGGTAATACCGCCAAATAAAGAAGGAGCAACATTATCAGCATGACCATGTCCACATGCTAATCGTTCGCCTTCCACACAAAAAGGTAATAGTTCTTCTTTAGAAAGAGGATCGCCCAGCATTTTATTAATAGCAAATAGACCTGCCACAGTACTCGCAGCACTTGATCCCAAACCTGATCCAATAGGCATATGCTTATGTAATTCAATTTCGACCCCCACTCGATCTTCTAACTCCAGATGCTGCAATAGAAACTGTACACAAGCGGACACCGTATTTTTGTCGGCATTCATCGGAAGACGTCCATCATCACCTGTGATTTTAGTAATCACAACTCCTGGTACACTCGTTTTTCGCATGATTACTTCATCTCCTGGTTCTTCTAAAGCAAAGCCCAAAATATCAAAACCACAAATCATATTCGCGACTGTCGCCGGAGCGAAAACATGAACGTGATCCAACATATTATCCAGATTTATCTTTTTCTTCGATAGAGAAGTTTTCATATTTAATATTTATTACTGTTATCCAATGCAATAACAGGTCTAGTGAAACTTTTGATTATGCGCCAACATTTACTAAATCTGCAAATACTCCTGCAGCTGTTACTTCAGCTCCGGCACCAGGTCCTTTGACGACCAGTGGTCTTTCCTTATAACGTTCTGTCGTGAATGAGATAATATTATCACTTCCAGACAGTGCATAAAAAGGATGCTTGTCGTCTACAATCTGTACAGAAATAGAAACAATTCCATCTTCTAATTTTCCAATATAACGGATCACTTTATTTTCAAGACGAGCCTTTTCTTTAAGTGCTTCAAAATAACTGTTCTCATTTTTAAGCTCTTCATAGAAAGACTCCACTGAATCTGCTTTCAAGCATGGTTCAGGTAATATTGCGCCTAAATTGACATCCTCAGCTTCAATTGGATAACCTGCATCACGTGCTAAAATCAACATTTTACGCATAAAATCAACTCCTCCTAGATCATCACGAGGATCCGGCTCAGTATAACCTAGAGCCTGCGCTTGTTTTACCACATCATAAAAAGATGCCTCATCTTTAAAATTATTAAAGATATAAGAGATTGTTCCCGAAAGTATCGCTTCGATTTTAACAATACGGTCACCACTTAACATCAGGTCTTTCAAAACACGCACAATCGGAAGACCGGCACCAACGTTTGTCTCATAGAAGAAATCAACACCATGCTTATGAGCCGTCTCCCGTAATGTTTTGTATTGTTCGTATTTTCCTGAATTTGCAATTTTATTACATGTAACAATTGAAATATTAGATTGGAAAATACCCTCATAATAACTAGAAGGCAATCGACTAGCAGTATTATCTATAAATACACAATTAGGAAGATTGAAACCTTTCATACGTTCCACAAATACCGCTAAATCCGCATCCTCACCCTCTTCCAAAAGTTCACTGTCCCAATTTGCCAAATCAATACCATCTAGATTAAACAACATTTTCTTGCTGTTTGAAATACCAACCACCTTGATCTCAAGATCATTTTTACTAAGCAAGAAATCGTATTGACTCTCCAATTGCTTGAATAAAGTGGAACCAATATTTCCAGTTCCCAGATTAAAAACATAAAGTGTCTTCTTAAGTTCAGCAAAAAAAGCATCGTGAACAGCATTCAGGGCTTTTGATAAATCATTCTTCGAAATAATAACAGATATATTATATTCCGAAGATCCTTGTGCAATTGCACGCACATTAATTCCATTTCGGCCCAATGAAGAAAATAACCTTCCTGACATACCAGGAGTTTTCTTCATATTCTCACCAACAATAGCCAATACAGACAGGTCATTTTCAATTTCCGGATTGATTAATTTATTAGCCTGTATTTCCAGTTCAAATTCATTTTCAATTAAACTCTTAGCACGTAATGCATCTTCTGGATTGACCGCAAAAGTGATACTATGTTCGGAAGAAGATTGGGTGATTAAGACCACATTAATCTGCTCTCTCGCTAATAAAGTAAACAACCTGCCACTAAATCCAGATTTACCGATCATTCCTGAACCGCTTAGGTTAATAACAGATATTTCACCTATCGAAGAAATACCTTTAATTGGTAAAGTTGTTTTTCCACTTTCAAACTGAATAAAAGTACCTGCGAAATCTGGCTCAAACGTATTACGGATCACAATAGGTATCTTCTTTAGAAAAGCAGGAATCATAGTTGGAGGATAGATGACCTTAGCACCGAAATAAGACAGCTCCATAGCTTCTGTATAAGAAAGAACAGGCAATGAAAATGCTTTTTTTACAATCCGTGGATCCGCAGTCAGCATACCATTAACATCTGTCCATATCTCGATTGCAGTAGCATTCAAAATAGAACCAAAAATAGCAGCAGTATAATCGGATCCTCCCCTACCTAAGGTTGTCATACGTCCGTTCTCATTAGAAGCTATAAATCCAGTGACGAACATAAGTTTATCATTGTTTGTTAAATACAATGACTTAACAAGTTGTTCTGTCAGCTGATCGTTAACATGGGCATGTCCAAAATGAGAATCTGTTTTAATATAATGAGATGCATCAACAAATAAAGATGCTTCTAAATCCTGTTCCGAAATTTTAGATACCATGAAGGTAGAGCAACGTTCACCATAACTTACAATCAAATCTTTACTTTGCTCACTGAGCTCTCTTAATGCATAGATGCCCTGCAATAATTCTTCGATCTCGTTGAAAAACAATTTGAGTTTAGTAAAAACAGGATTTTGGTGTCGCACGACTATTAATGCCTTAATAACATCGAAATGCTTAGTTTCTATCAAAGCTAAATCTTCTTGGAAAGACTTACCTTCAGAAGCATCAATAGCCATTTTACAAAGTAAATTAGTAACTCCTGACATAGCAGACAAGACGACCAACGGTTGCTCTCCAGAGTTGTACGATTTCTTCACAATGCTAAGTACTGCTTTGATACTAGCTGCAGAGCCCACCGACGTTCCTCCAAATTTTAAAATCTTCATAATATATACTGTTTGTTTGTTTGTTTTAAGCATAAAAAAAAACGCCTTCACTCTGAGAGGAAGGCGTTTATGAAATATCTTGTCTACATTTCTATACAACGAAACTACCTCCTCCTAAGTTTTATCCCGGTGGTAATAATAATCGATGTAATAATTATAGAATTTTTCATTGCTGTTGCTTTACTTTCGTAAATATAATGCATTATTTATCAACTATCAAAATAAAATCTCATTTTTTTGATATAAATTTAATAAAACACCTTCTTATATATGAATAACACATTATTACAGCAAATCTAAACCCATATCATTTATTATCACTGTAGTTTAAAGTTTACAATTTCCTCATCGGAGTTAAATTGCATCTCAATAAATAAAGTGTTAAAAACGTTAAAAATTCGTTAAATACATGTCATTTTTTTTGCAAAGTAAGATGAGTTGTATTATATTCGCAACAGTGATGTCCAAAATAGTTAACATCCAACAACAAAAAAGAATAAGTTTAAAGTTGTACAAAAAAGCGATTTAATGAAAACAAAGAAAATATTAGCAACAATGCTATTTATAGGCTTATGTCTAGTGTCGCAGGCACAATCAACCAAAACCCAATCTAAACCGGAATCAGACCCGGACAATCTAGCTAAAGAATACTTCTCCCAAATAATGGGTGTTGCGGTTTCAGCAACTACAAATACAAAATTATATCAGTTTGTTTATGAATGGTTAGGAACTCCCTACCGATTAGGAGGTGACTCCAAAAGAGGAATCGATTGTTCTAAATTCTCATTTGAATTATACGAAAAAGTATTCAATACAACATTAGGATATAACAGCCGCAACCAATACTCTCAAATTAAACCTGTTAAGAAAGATGATCTAAAAGCAGGAGATTTAGTATTCTTTAAAATCCGAAGTAAAAGTATTACGCATGTTGGAGTTTATATTGGTGATAACAAATTCGCACATGCTTCTTCGAGCAAAGGTGTAATGATAAGTAATTTAGGAGAAGCATATTGGAGACGTTATTACTATGATGGTGGTAGACTACCTGATGACAACAAATCGCTTACAGCCGAAATTATTAATGCTGAGAAATCTGAAAAATTTAATTAATAAATTTTTCTAAATAATATTTTCAAGAGTCCGAATGTCATGACATTCGGACTTTTTTTTGCAAAGAATTTAGTACTTTTACCCGTATATAAATTTAGTACCATTATGTCGTCAAAGAAAACGCTCATATTAGATAAAGAACAGATTAAACAAAAATCGATACGTATCGCTTATCAGATTTTAGAAGATAATTTTGAAGAAAATACGCTTGTATTGGTCGGTATTGCTGATAGAGGTTATGTTTTTGCGCAGAGACTGCAAAAGATTCTAGAGGAAATATCGGATAAAAATATTGAGTTACTTAAAGTGACGATGAGCAAAACAAGCCGTTCCCTAAAAGCTGAAACAGATCACCCCATCGATAATGTTAAAAATAAAACGTTAATACTAGTTGATGACGTACTGAACAGCGGAAGAACGCTTGCATATGGTTTAGGCGTATTTTTGAATGTCCCTATTAAAAAGATGAGAACTGCAGTTCTTATTGATAGAAGTCATCCAAAATTTCCCATTGTAAGCGATTATTATGGGCTAAAATTATCAACGATATTAAAAGAACATGTGGAAGTTAATTTACTAGGCTATGAAGCAGAAGATGATGCTGCATGGCTGGTATAACATCATAAAGCTATAAAAAATAAGCGTCCAACTTTTTATAGAGTTGGACGCTTTATTTTTACGGATACATAGGTCAAGATTTATCCCCGATTAATCTTTAATTTCATACCAGGCTTTAACCTCGAATGTGATAAATTATTATCAGCCTTCAACTTAGATAATGACACCCCCTTGTTATTTGCGATCTCTGATAGCGTATCTCCTTTTTTTACAGTATAAAAAGCAAAATTCGACTTTCTCTGAGTTTCAGCACTTGTTTTTTGAGCTAAACGCGTATTGACACCACTACTGCTAACAATTAATGAAGCACCAGTCTTTACAGAAGATCCCTTTACGTTATTCCATGCTTTTAAATTTTGAACACTCACATCATATTTCTTCGCTATAACAGCTAACGTTTCACCTCTTCTAACACGATGTGTACTTGCTTGAGCGCTTCGTTTATTACTCACACGCACATCATCATTCGCTAAAGCCATTACTTGGCTAGGAGTTTCTACTGCTGTATTTAAAGCGAGATAAAGTTGGTCCTTATTAATATCAGCTGCTAAAGCAGGAATGATCAAACGACGATGTATCTCATCAGAGCCATTAACGATCCCTTTTTTATATGCTGGATTTAACACTTTTAAACTCTCCTCAGAAACGTTTATCGCTTTAGCAACCTCAGCTATCGAAATGAATTTATCAATCTCTAATACCTGCGTATTTAAGGCAATGTCTCCATCCTTAGCTTCAATACCGTGATCTTGTGCATATCCTAAAGTATAAGTCATAGCGATATATGCAGGAATATAATTTCTGGTCTCTTTTGGCAGAAAAGGAGCAACTTCCCAAAATGAAGGTTGAATTTTGCCAGATCTTAAAATAGCTCGTTTCACACCACCTTTTCCACAATTATAAGAAGCTATCGCCAACAACCAATCCCCAAATTCAGCATACGCTTCCTTCATATATTTTGCGGCGGCATAGCTTGAAGCAATTGGATCTTTACGTTCATCAACATAATTGTCCATTGTTAAATTATAGATCTTTGCTGTCCCATACATAAATTGCCAAGGCCCTGTAGCACCAACGCGAGAAACATCATGTGGATTTAATGCAGACTCAATAATAGAGAGGTATTTAATTTCTTTTGGAACTCCTACTTCAGCAAGAATACGTTCATAAAGAGGAAAATAATACTGCGCCAACCCTAACATGCGGGACATATGCCCCGCATAATTCTTAGAATTATAAAGATCAATATATTTTCGAACATGTTGGTTATAGTCTAGAGGGACTTCACGTTCTAAGGAATTTAATTTTCGAACGACAGTTACATCTTCGATATCAAATAAAATTCCTTCTACTTCTTTTTCACCGGCATTTACAAATTTGATACTATCAAGCTGCTGCAGAATAGATGCATTTTCACGATCTATACTCGCTAACATGATTGCTTGAGTAGAATTTCTCATCTCTTCAATAGACTTTTCTTGTGCAAACAGACAACATGTCGTAAATGCTAAGCCAATCGTCAATAGAGTCTTCTTGCTTTCAATCATCTTTTTTAATTATGGTTGATAAATAGAACCTAAGTAGTCCTTATTACAAAGCATGTATTTTACTACATACCCTCATTAACAATACTGGAAACTGTACAAAATGAAATAAGATTTTACAGCTGTAAAATCTTATCCCTCAAAAACAACATAAATTACTTATTATCAGTTGTTTTCTCTTTAGTATCATCTGTAGAATCCTCTTTCTGTCCGTCTTTGAATTCTTTTACACCTTTACCTAATCCACGCATCAATTCAGGAATCTTTTTACCGCCAAATAATAATAATAATATTACAACGATTATAATTAATTCCTGACCTCCAATACCCATTATTAATAACCCTGATGTCAACATAACTTATAATTTACTGTTTTTCAATATTCACTTTAAGTATATACACTTATACCCTAAAAACAAATGTACATAATAATTTTTATTTCTATATTTTTTTAATTCGCTAACCATGATTGCGGATTCATCGGGATTTGTCCTTGCCAAACCTGGAAATCTAAAACTGGCGCATCTAAATCCGGATCATTAGCTACTGTTCCAATAGCCTGACCTGCTGACACTTTCTGTCCTTTAGACACACTAAAACTAGCTAAATTACTATACACCGAGAAGAATTCACCATGTGAAATAATAATCACCTTCAATCCATTTAAAGTTAACGTACTTGTTACAGTTCCAGAAAACACTGCCTTAACAGTTGCGCCACTAGAAGTTTGTAATTTTAATGACTCATGACTAACTGAGACGTTCCGACCTGTTCTATCCGTACCAAAACTTTGTAATATTTTAGCATTGGAAACTGGCCACGGAAGTCGACCACGGTTGGATCTAAAATCTGCCGAAAGTCGAGCGGCCTCTGGAGTAGCACGTAATACCTCTGAATCCGATTTACGTGATGTAGATTTAGAAGTTTCCTTATCATCAACTTTAGTGTCATTTTTCTTCGCGCTCCTTGCTGCAGCAGCTTCCGCAGCTCTACGAGCAGCTTCTTGTCTTCTACGCTCTGCTTCAATTTCTCTCTTAATGATAGCCTGAATTGCAGATCTCAACTTACGTTCTTCTTTTTGCTTTTGTGTAATATCGCGTTTTACACCTCGTTCAGTCGTAATTAATGAACTCAATTCATTAGAGAACACAGCACGTTGTTGTGCAATAGTTTTCTTCTCTTGCTCTTGCTCATTCAATAACTGCTTATGCTTATTACGATCAGCCTGTAACTGTGCTATTTTTTGCTCAATCTGCTTTTTAGTTCCCTCAATCTCACTTGCTTTCAATTTTCGAGAATCATTGAATTGCTGCAAATATTTTACACGACGAAAACCTTGATTAAAATCCTTTGAAGCAAAAATAAACATCAACTTATTATAGGCATTGCGGTTACGAAAAGCGAACATAATCATCTTTTCATAATCATTACGCATTTTCTCCAACTCCGCTTTCAATTTATCTACAGCGCTGGTATTCGTATTAATCTGGCGATTAATCAAGCTTAATTCAGAACTTATCGTTGTAATTTTCTCTTCACGAAGATTAATCTGACTACTTAAAGCACTGACCTGCTTCTGCGTCAAAATCTTTTCTGTAGTCGTTTCTTTTAGCGTTTTTTGCAATTCCGCTATTTCACGATTTATTTTTTCACGTTTTTTTTCAAGCTCTGCACGAGTCTGCGAAAAACCGATTCCCAGCATCAAAAAAAACGCAGTTAGACTTAGTGTTATTTTCTTTAAATTCATCTATAGTAATCTTTTACTAGCAGTTGAGTCTGAATATAATATGTTCAATTAAATATAGTCTCAAATGCGAAAGTAATAAATCTTAAGGATTATCGTACTAACATTAATTAATTACTTTGTATTTATTGGAGATAGTAAAAGGCATTTCAATAGCTTCATTAAATGAAATTCTGCTGTAATTGAAGTTTGCTTTAATATTCATATCGCCTCCTGAAATCAGTAATTCTAGACCCATCGGGAACAATTGTCCACCTCCATTTGAATAATCGGCATAACTAGCCTCCAATTTCTGTCCTTTTTCAGGCTGCTCCAAACGAAATGAATCTAATCTATTCTGTTGATTAACTAAATATAAGTAAGTCAATGCATTCTTTTGACCACGCAACTGAATTGGTATACTCGTTTGATCAACCTCAAAGTCGGTTGTATTTAACAAATTCGTTGAAAAATTGGCTAAAAACAAATCTTGAACATTTGAAAAAGTTAAATCCTCACTTGCATATTGATACAAGTAACTAAAGGGTTTTGCTATATATTCCCCCTGAAATTTATTTAATATCTGAACACTATCTGGAGTAATCAAAACCCGGCCTATTTCTATACCCAATAATGCCGTAATAGAAATCCAGATTTTTTTATCTTTTTCAATCCTAATATTAGCTGTCACATCGTATGATGACTTTCCTAAATCTATTTTGCTTTTAGCTTTGCCAGAGAACGTAGTAAAGTCCAGATTTGACAACAAAAATTTCTGAACTACCGCATTTTTAGAATCTTCCTTACTGATCGTTTCAACTACCTCAGGCTTACTCTCTACTTTACTCATTTTTTTCTTAGTACTGCAGGAAGCCAATACAACAAGCAATAAAAGTGTAACAACAGATTTATTCCACATACGATTTCTTATTTATTTTCTCTCTCAACTTCTCCATATTGGTTTCAGAAGATCCGCCCCTAGCCAAAGCACTTTTCCATTGCTTCATCGCTTCGGTTATTTTTTTATTTTTAATCAAAATATCACCATAATGTTCCAATAGAACTGTTGAAGGTGATTTTGAATTTTTTATTGCCTTTTCAATCCAAAGCAATGCATCAGCATATTTACCCTGTTTAAACAAAACCCATGCATATGTATCTTCCAATGTTGCATCATTAGGTCGTAACTTATTTGCTGTCTCTGCAAAATGAGCCGCATCATCTAAATCCTGATTTCTTAACGCTAAATAATACGCTAAATTGTTCATCGCACTTACATTTGTACTATCTAAGTTAATAGCCTCTCTATACGCAACATCTGATGCTGCTTCCATTTTAAGCGAATGATAAATATCGCCCAGACCACTATAAATATTTGATTGAAAAATGGCATTCTCATTTTGACCATTATTCAAAGCTGCCTCCATCAAATTTCTAGCTAAATCATAATTTCCTTTCAATGTATATGCGATTGAACTGAAGTACAAAATAACAGGATTATTGGGAATATTGTGTAAAGCTTCACCGCCATGTTCTATAGCTTGATCATATTGCTCCAACGCCAAATCAACATTCATGAGCATACGCCATGCATCAATTTGATAAGGATTAATACCTACTGCAATAGAAAAGGACGACTGTGCCCCAACTAAATCATTGCGCATCCAATTCACCTGCCCCTTAGCCACATGACTTTCTGCTACGCGAGGATGTACATCAACCAATATATTAGCTAATTCTTGTGCCTGGTCGAATGAAAACCCACTATTGGGAGCTAATAAGGATAAGATAATTCTGTTTTTTTCCGAGAAATCAACACTTTTAGATAAAAAGGCCTGTTTTAAGTAATCATACGAAAGTTTAGCCTTTCCTGACAAACGGTATTCATCAGCCAGATCTAAAAATAAGTAATCGTCTTTCGCATTCGCAACACCGGTATTTAATATTGCAATAGCTTTTTTAGGATCTTTAATTCCGCGATAAGCCTGTGCCAATTGACTGTACACCTGTGCCAAAGGAGATTTTTTAATTGCCCAAGGTTCAAGAACCTGGATTACAGCAGGAAAATCATCTTTTGACAATAGCAGAGTAGCTCCTATAACGTCAAGCGTATCGGTAGCTCCCGCTCGCTCTCTAACATCTTTATATAAAGCAAAAGCCTCATCTTTTTTGTCACTGTTAAACAACAACATAATCTTCTCACGATTCAAGGCCGCAATATTGACCTTCTCCTTTGTCATCAGCAGATCCAATGAACGGATCGCACTAGGGAGATCACCTTTTCCTTTATTAACATCGATATTGAAACTTAAATATTCATTTTTAGGATTAATTTCCAAAGCTTTATTTACTTCCTCTAAAGCACGATCAGCATTACGCATCTGTCCAAATAAAACGGCTTTAGTAAAATAAGCATCATCAGCATTAGGATATCGGGTAGTAATGGCATCCAAAGAATCCATGGCCTGCTTGAAATCACCGTTCCTCAAAAAAACTTCAATATTTTTTAATTGTTGCGAATAAGGTTTTTCTTGCTTGCTCTCCTGTGCTGAAACCCTTTGTCCAACCGTAGTTAACAATGTTACCAATAGCGCGTATTTCAAATATTTCTTAAACATAAATAATCCTTCTCGTTCAACAATTACTGTATTAATATGTTGCAATATACTAATAATGGACAACTGTTAAATAGTGCTATTACATTTCAATAGGTTATTTTTTGAGGATTATAACATTACGCCGGATTTAAATTAATCTTAAGTGCTTCAGATTAAAATGAAACTGCTTAAAATAAAGTAAAATAGATTTTCGTAATCAAGAAATTAAAAGTACCTTTGCAGACCCTTGAGACACAGGGAAAAGAAGTGAATAAAATTTTATTAATTATTTAATTAAAAGCAAGTGAATACGTTAAGTTACAAAACTGTCTCTGCCAACAAGAACACCATCAACAAAGAATGGATCGTTGTTGATGCTGAAGGCGAGATTTTGGGGCGCTTGGCAAGCGAAATTGCGAAAGTAATTCGCGGAAAGCACAAGCCATCGTTTACCCCTCACGTAGATTGCGGAGATAATGTTATCGTTATCAATGCAGAAAAAATTAGATTGACAGGTAATAAATTGGGTGACAAAACTTACGTTCGCTACACGGGATACCCGGGTGGTCAACGTTTCATCACTCCAAAAGAATTATTGGCAAAACACCCTGAGCGCGTTATTGAAAAAGCTGTTCGTGGTATGCTTCCTAAAAACCGTTTAGGTCGTCAATTGTTTAAAAACCTTTATGTTTATGCTGGAACTGAGCACAAACAAGAGGCTCAAAATCCAAAACCAGTTAAATTTTAAGGAGAATCGACATGTCAACAACTAATACTTCAGGAAGAAGAAAAACTGCTGTTGCCCGCATTTACTTAACTGCTGGTAGCGGAGTCCTTACAATCAATGGTAAAGACTACAAAGAATATTTCCCAACATTGCCTTTGCAATACATTGTTACTCAATCATTAGAAGTAGCAGGTCAAGCAGGGAATTTTGATGCGAAAGTGAACGTTAATGGAGGTGGTGTAAAAGGACAAGCTGAGGCTGTACGTTTAGCTATTGCGAAAGCATTAGTTGAATTAGACCCAGAAGTTAAACCAGCTTTACGTGCTAAAGGTTTAGTTACACGTGATGACCGTATGGTTGAGCGTAAGAAACCAGGACGCAAGAAAGCTCGTAAGAGATTCCAATTCAGTAAACGTTAATCAAAGGAGGATCAAAAAATGGCAAGAACAACTTATCAAGACTTATTGGATGCAGGTGTGCACTTTGGTCACCTTACACGTAAATGGGATCCGAAAATGGCTAAGTACATTTTCATGGAACGTAACGGTATCCACATCATTGACTTGAACAAAACGCTTACGAAATTGGAAGAAGCTGCTTCAGCTATCAAACAAATCGTAAAATCAGGTCGTAAGGTTTTATTCGTAGCAACGAAAAAACAAGCAAAAGAAATCATCGCTCAACAAGCGAAAGCAGTTAACATGCCTTTCGTTACAGAAAGATGGTTAGGTGGTATGCTTACAAACTTCACAACAGTTCGTAAGTCCATCAAAAAAATGTCTACTATTGACAAAATGCAAAAAGATGGTACATACGATGTATTATCTAAAAAAGAGAAGTTGATGATTCAACGTGAGCGTATCAAATTAGAGTCTCTATTAGGAGGTATCGCTGATTTGAACCGTTTACCGGCTGCTTTATTCATCATCGATGTGAAAAAAGAACACATCGCTGTTACTGAAGCAATCAAATTGAGCATCCCTACTTTTGCAATGGTTGATACAAACTCTGACCCTTCAAACATTGATTTCCCAATCCCTGCAAATGATGACGCTAGTAAATCTATTAGCTTAATCGCTGGTATCATTGGTCAAGCAATCCAAGAAGGTTTGGACGAGCGCAAACGTGATAAAGAAGACGAAGCAGAAAAAGAAGCAGCTGCAGCTAAGGCTAAAGTTGATACTACTGAAGCTTCAGAAGCTAAACGTCCTCGTAAAGCGAAAGACGGAGAATAATATTTTTTATTCCAAACCGGATAGCGTAGCGTTGGTTTCTGGAAAAGAATTCTTTTCTTGGGCTAACCTATCTGTCCGGTTTTTTGGTTTATCATTTCTCGAATAAGAAATGATAAACTTTATATTAGCTTAACAATAGTTATGCTAATATTGTCAAGAAAATAATAAGTCAAAAATTTAAAAAGAATATATCATGTCAGTACAAATTTCTGCATCAGATGTAAACAAATTGCGTCAACAAACAGGCGCAGGTATGATGGATTGTAAAAAAGCGTTAGTTGAAGCAAACGGTGATTTCGAAGCTGCTGTTGATTACTTACGTAAAAAAGGAGCTAAAGTTGCTGCTAGCCGTCAAGACCGCGATTCTAACGAAGGTGTTATCATTGCTAAAGCTACAGCTGATGGCAAATCAGGTATCGTAGTTGAAGTTAACTGTGAAACTGATTTCGTAGCTAAAAATGCTGATTTCGTAGCTTTCGCTGAGTCAGTTGCTGAAGTTGCTTTAGCAAACAAACCTGCTACTTTAGAAGACCTAAAAGCATTAGAAATTGGCGGTACTAAAATTGCTGATTTATTAATCGATCAAACTGGTAAAATCGGTGAGAAAATTGACGTTTCTAAATACGAAACTGTTTCTGCTGAGAAAGTTGTTGCTTATATCCACGCAAACTACCGTCTAGGTGTGTTAGTTGGTTTATCTGCAAATGTTGATGGTGTTGAAGAAGCTGGTAAAGATGTGGCTATGCAAATCGCTGCAATGAACCCTATTGCTATTGATAAAGATGGTGTTGATGCGCATACAATAGAGCGTGAAATTGCTATCGCTAAAGAACAAATCATGGCTGAAGGAAAACCTGCTGAAATGGCAGAAAAAATCGCTGCTGGTAAATTGAACAAATTCTTCAAAGAAACGACTTTGTTGAACCAAGAATTCGTGAAAGATAATTCTAAATCTATCGCTCAATTCTTAGATTCAGTTTCTAAAGGTTTAACTGTTACTGCATTCAAACGTGTTCAATTAGGAGCATAAATGCAATAGAACATGAGTTAGCTCATGCGTCTTAAACATATAATCACAAAAGGCCTGTCTCAATGAGACAGGCCTTTTGTTCTTTAAATAACCTACTCCCCCTCCAGTATTTCCAACCACCAGGAACAAAGTTTATCAAATACATTAAAAAGCATATCATAAATAACTCGAAAAGGAAGATTATTTTTTTGTAAATTGGATGATATAATTGATTACAAACACTAAATAATATCACATGAGTACAACACAAGGAATGCTTCGTGAGGATGCACTAATGGGAAAAAACATATTGATTACCGGAGGTGGAACAGGTCTTGGTAAAGCTATGACCCGATACTTTTTACAATTAGGGGCGCAATGCATCATCACGAGTCGAAAAGACGATGTTATCCAGCAAACTGCAGCAGAGCTTAGTAAGGAAACTAATGGTAAATGTATAGCAATTGCCTGTGATGTTCGCGATTATGACCAAGTAGAGAAAGTCATTAATTATGGTATTAAACAGCTTGGCTCAATTGACATATTAGTGAATAACGCCGCCGGAAATTTCATCTCGCCGACAGAAAGATTAAGCCACCGTGCATTTGAATCTGTTTTAGGAATTGTACTTCAGGGTACCATAAACTGCACACTGGCACTTGGAAAAATTTGGATTGCAAACAAGGATAAAGATAAAACAGTACTTAATATTGTAACGACCTACGCAAGTACCGGTTCAGGTTATGTCGTACCCTCTGCTTGTGCTAAATCTGGAGTATTAGCGATGACAAGATCGTTAGCAGTTGAGTGGGGACGCAAAGGAATTCGATTAAATGCAATTGCTCCCGGCCCTTTTCATACAACTGGCGCTTTCGACCGCCTCTTTCCAAGTAACCTAAGTGACACCCTCAACCCTGTCAACAGGATACCTCTTGGAAGAACTGGTAACTTACAAGAATTAGCCAATTTGGCTGCATACCTCGTTTCCGACTATTCAGCATACATCAATGGTGATGTGATCACAATCGATGGCGGAGAATGGTTAAAAGGTGCTGGAGAATTTAATGGACTCGATGCCGTTTCAGAGGAACAATGGGACACGGTTGAAAAATTGACCAGAGGAGCAAAAAGTACTTAATACATCCCTTAAAAATTACTGTATTTCTTATATTAAGACTATACAATTGCTGTTTTATTTAGATATTTGAATATAATCTCACAAATGAATGAAAAAAATAGCTTGTATAGCTCTTCTATTTTTTAGCAGCACTTCTTTATTTGCACAGCATATACAAGAAAGTGTCGTAGACTCCATTGTCCAGAAAACATTATTAACCTTTAATGTGCCGGGAATAGCCGTGGGTATCGTAAAAGATAACCAGGTAATATTAGCCAAAGGATATGGTATTGCCGACTTAAATAGAATGAATAAAGTTCATGCTTCAACGAACTTTGGAATTGCCTCCAATTCAAAGGCCTTTACAACCACTGCCCTGGCTATTTTAGTAGATGAAGGTAAATTAAACTGGGATGAACACGTACAAAAATACATCCCGGAATTCAAGATGTATAATGATTATGTAACTAAAAACTTCACGATTCGTGATCTGCTAACTCACAGAAGTGGTTTGGGACTAGGTGCCGGAGATTTAATGATATGGCCCGATGGACATGACTTTACTCCCGATGACATTATCCATAACATCCAGTATTTAAAACCTACATCCGATTTTCGCACAAAATATGATTATGATAATCTGCTATATATTATAGCTGGAAAAGTTTTAGAAAAAGTATCAGGTCAAAGTTGGCAGACATTTATTCAGGAAAGGATATTTAAACCGTTGGCAATGGATCATTCTGCACCAAACTGGAACATGTTGCAAGATCGCCAAGATGTGATCGCTCCACATGTACCTCTAGATGGTATAAATCATGTCAGTACGCGCTATACCAATACCATTTTAGATGCAGCTGGAGGCATATACTCCAATGTGGACGATCTCAACAAATGGATGATTTTTCACCTCAACAATGGCGAGAATAATGGACATCAGCTGATCTCCAAGAAGCAATTAAAAGAATTGATCACACCACAGACAATCATGCCTGTTAGTACTGTTCCCCCTTATAATTCATTATTCAGAGCATATGGCCTTGGCTTTCGACTGACAGATATTGCAGGTAAATTAGAGGTATCCCACACGGGGGGATTAGAAGGAATTGTCACACAAATCGTTATGCTTCCACAATTAAAACTGGGTATTGCAGTGCTCACCAATCAGCAAGAAGGTGCAGCATTCAGTGCCATCAGTAATACTATAAAAGATTTTTATTTAGGTATTAACGATCAACACTGGATTACCACCTATCAAACTTCAATTGCAAAAAACAATGCCGAAGCTGATCTCATAACACAGAAAACGTGGCAAATCGTAGAAGCGAATAAAAACATTCAAGATCAATACCGACAAACAATACCAGGTAAATATCTCGACAATTGGCTTGGAGAAGTATCAATTAAAGCTGAAAATGGACGATTAACATTCGCTTCAAAACGTTCTCCCCAACTCAGTGGTGAGCTTTACTATTATCAAGACAGCACGTATGTTGTCAAATGGTACAATCGCTTGATGTATGCAGATGCATTTGTACACTTCACTATTCAAGACAAAGACATAGCGGGCTTTACAATGAATCCCATATCACCACAGACAGATTTTAGTTTCGACTTTCAAGATCTAAATTTTAAAAAACACTCAAACAATGGAACAAAAAAATAATCCACTTCACGGAAAAAGACTGGATACAATACTAGAATATCTAATTGCTTATTTTGAAGGTTGGGAAGGATTAGGAGAACGGATCAATATTCGCTGTTTCAACGAAAATCCCAGTATTAAATCATCGCTAGCTTTTTTAAGAAAAACACCATGGGCAAGAAAAAAGGTCGAGGAATTATATCTTAAAATTTACGAATACGAAAACAAGTAGTTATCATTAAAGATGATTATTTCTAAGCCTATTCAATTCATTTATAAAAAAGGTTATTTACAAAACTCTTCCGTTAACGAAGCCGTAAATAACCTTTTCTTGTAATCACGCTTATCAAACAAATAATCACCTCTAAAAGTAAAAACCATCTTAAAAAATAGTTGTTATACCTGTTATAAACTTAATACATATGCATCATAAAAATATAGGTTGGATCGGATTGGGAAACATGGGATTTCCAATGGCAAAAAATCTAGAAAATGCAGGATTTCCCCTTTCCGTCTTCAATCGAACCCCAAGTAAATCAGAACCATTCACAGATCTTTCAGAAGTTTATATAAGTGCCATCGAATTAGTCAAAAACTGTGATATTATCTTCACCATGGTTTCGAACGATGCGGCAATAATAGATCTTTATGAAGATATATTTCATCTTGAAGATATATCAGGAAAGATATTTATCGATATGAGTACGATTTCCAAAGACCTTACTTTAACGATAGCACAAAAAATTCAAGAAAAGCAAGCTCGGTTTATGGATGCACCTGTAGCAGGGAGTACTGTGCCTGCTAAAGAAGGAACATTGATTATCATGGCTGGTGGAGAAGAAAAAGACCTGCAAGAAGTATTACCCTATTTAAATAAATTAGGCAAGGCAGTAAAGCATGTTGGACCGGTAGGAAGTGGCATTTCAGCTAAACTGGCTATAAATTATTTTCTCTCTATCATCTATCAGGGCCTTGCCGAAACAGTTTTATTTGCTGAAAAAAGTGGAATTAAAACAGAAGACATGTTAGAAATAATCAATGAAAGTGCCTGTGGAAGTGGAGCCACTAAAGTAAAAACTCCACTCCTATTACAGCAAGATTATCCACCCGCATTTGCATTGGACTTCATGTTAAAAGATCTAAACCTCGCAAAAAAAGAAGGTGTTAACACCCCAATGAATACAGTGCTACTGGAAACGTATCAAAAAGCACATGATGCAGGATTAGGAAAACAGGATGTTATCAGTATTATTAATTATTTAAAACAGATTCAGTAATACCCGTTATGAAAAATCAAATATCTGTAGAAGCTCAAATGTTAATTAGAAAACCTGTTGAACAGGTGTTTCAAGCATTTATAGATCCTGCAATTACTGTGCATTTTTGGTTTACCAAAAGCTCCGGAAAACTAGAAATAGGAAAAACAGTTATTTGGGAATGGGAAATGTATGATGTAAAAAGTACTGCTACAGTACAGGATATCATCACCAATGAAAAAATTACAGTACTATGGGGACCACCCGAAACTTTAGTAGAGTTCAAATTTAAATCACTGTCTCCAGATCGTACGTATGTCACAATCCATCAAAAAGGTTTCCAGCAAACAGGAGATGAATTATTGCAGGTATTAATAGATTCTACCGGAGGATTTACAACAGTACTGGATGGTTGCAAAGCATACCTTGAACATGGTATAAATTTAAATTTAATTGCAGACAAATTTCCCAAAGAAGCGATGTTATAAACTACTAAAACTACCAATATGAAAATTCTAAAGAAAATAGTTATTGTATTGCTTCTCATAGTGGCAGTACTTTTAATAACAGCTCTATTTCTTAAAAAAGATTATGCTGTTAAAAGAGAAATCACCATTAACAAACCAAAACAAGAAGTATTTGATTATATCAAATACCTACGCAATCAAAATAACTTCAGTAAATGGGCAATGATGGATCCTTTGATGACAAAAACATATCAAGGTACAGATGGAACTGTTGGATTTATTTCAGCTTGGGACAGTAAAGCAGATAGTGTAGGAAAAGGGGAGCAGGAAATTGTTAAAATCGAAGACGGTAAAAGAATTGATTTTGAAATTCGATTTATTAAACCATTTGAATCCAAAGATAAGGCTTACATGATCACTGATTCAATATCTCCAACTGCAACAAGAGTAATCTGGGGATTTGATGGACACATGACCTACCCGATGAATCTCATGCTGCTCTGCATGGATTTTGATAAAATGTTAGGCGGTGATTTAGCCATAGGCTTAGAAAGGTTAAAAACAAAACTAGAAACGGAGTAAATAAAAATACCATGACAACGATCAATCCTTATTTAACATTTGAAGGCAACTGCGAAGAGGCATTTAACTTCTATAAAAATGTTTTCAAGAAAGAATTCCAGTACATGGGTAGATTTGGTGAGATGCCTACAGCTGAGGGACAAACACCGCTATCACCCGAACAGAAAGATAAAATCATGCATGTTTCATTACCCATTCACGGAGATAGTATTTTAATGGGTAGCGATAGTATAGATGGTAATTGTGGAAATTATATAAAAGGAACGAATATTACACTATCAATTAACAGTACAGATAAAGAAGAAGCAGATCGGATCTATAATATGCTTTCAGTCAATGGAATACAGTCCATGAGAATGACTCAAACATTCTGGGGAGCATATTTTGGCATGTTAACAGATCAATTTGGCATCAATTGGATGATCAATGTTGATAATAATACCCCTGAATAGAAAATTATTATATTAATTTTAGAAAGCTGAATGATCAATTCAGCTTTCTAAATACGTTAATATGGCAAAAGAACATCAATACAAGCAAAAAGTAATCTGGACGGGAAATACAGGAAAAGATACCACTTCCTATAAAGACTATAAACGTGATTTTGAAATCAGCATACCGCTCAAAGCAGTAATTGCAGGATCTTCAGATCCTGCTTTTTTAGGTGATCCAACGAAACATAACCCAGAAGATTTATTCCTAAGCTCACTATCAACCTGTCATATGCTTTGGTATTTACACTTTTGTGCCGAATCGGGTATACAAGTAGTACGATATGAAGATCAACCGATAGGTATTCTAACAGAAGAGAAATCTGGGGCTGGTCAATTTACAAAAATTACACTCCAACCAACCGTCTGGATCAGAAATTCAGAATTGATGACACTTGCCACAGAATTACATACTAAGGCCAATGCATATTGCTTTATTGCAAAATCAATTCGGATTCCTGTTCATCATGAACCCATTATTCTCATAGCTCTGTAGCATCTTATGAACTGATAAAAATAAATAAAGAGGACTATTTATAACATATTCCTAAATTAAAATTTCTATTTTTGGATATGACCGCAGCATATTACGAAGGAGAAAAAATAACTTTCATCGATTATAAAAAAAATAACTTTGAACAAGCAGAATACGATAATTGCCGTTTCGAAAACTGCGACTTTTCAAACAATAAATTAAACAATAGCATTTTTGCAGATTGTGCATTTATAGATTGTAATTTCTCATTAGCCGAATTATCCGGAACAACATTCCAACAAGTCCGATTTAAAAACTGTAAACTATTAGGCTTACAATTTCAGCAATGCAACCGCTTCGGTTTATCTTTTACTTTTGAAAACTGCAATATCGATCATGCTTCATTTTATCAATTGAAGCTAAAAAAAACAACGTTTAAAAGTTGCCAATTACGGGAAGTAGATTTTTCTGAAGCAGATCTAACAGGGTCATCTTTCCAAAATTGTGATCTAAATCAAGCAATATTTGATCAGACCAATTTGGAGCAGGTCGATTTTCGAGATGCACAAAATCTGATGCTATCACCGAATAAAAACAAATTAAAAAAAGCAAAGTTTTCACTCCTAAGTCTGCCGGGCCTACTTAGCGAATATGATATCAGAATCGAGTCTTAATTTTAAACTTTTCTAGTGTTCTTTTGTTCTCTTTATATATAGAAAGGAGAATTTAAAATGTCTAAAAAGAAAATCGCGAATGAAGATGAACTTCAAAATTCAAACGCCGACCAATTAGCTTACGATCCAGATAAACAATCATTTTCATTAGATGTGGAAGATAGCGACCCTGATTACGATCACCCAAGTGATTATGATACTGTCGCTGAAGGGGCTGCAGATGACGATTCAACTTACGACAATTCAAACCCCTACGTTGGAGATGAATATGCAGATTTAGACGAACTCATCGAAGACGATCTCGAAGAAGGTGGAATGCGGATAGAAGGAGAAGTAAAATTAAAGCCAATAGATAAGAAACTAGCCGAAACACCGGAAGATTTACGCGATGATTTAGATGAGGAAGGCTATCCCATTAATTATGATTAAGGGATCTAGCGTAAATTTCTAGAAACATATACAAATGAATATACCACAGATTCATTTTAGAAATGGATATCGTTAAATACGCTCTATAATACGATATCCAAATCTTAATTTCTTAAACCATTTTAATCAAATATTTCTTTCTCCATAAATTAGTATCATTACCCTTTCAAATTTTATATCTTTAGCTCAGAATAATTTATTTATGGATGTGAGCAAACCAATTATCCGAATTTCAAATCTTAGAAAATCATACGGATCAAAAGAAATATTAAAGGGCATAAATCTTGATATTTATCCCGGTCAAGTAATCGGTTATATTGGCCCCAATGGTGCCGGTAAATCCACCACAGTTAAAATACTTACTGGTCTGATCAATGATTTTGAAGGAGAAGTTTTTATTAATGATATAGATATTAAAGAAGATCCGCTTACCGTAAAAAGTCAAATCGGTTATGTACCAGAAAATGCAGAACTATATGATGTATTGACGCCTATGGAATACCTTGATTTTGTAGGTAAATTATATGGTATGGAAGATACATTAATTCAACAAAGGGCACAACAATTACTTAAAGCTTTTGGTCTTGAAGAAAATTTAAATAACAGGATGGATACATTTTCTAAAGGTATGCGCCAAAAAGTATTATTAATTTCAGGTATAATACACAATCCCCAAATTATAATTTTAGATGAACCATTATCCGGATTAGATGCTAATGCTGTTATTATTGTAAAAGAATTGATTTCCCTTTTGGCTAAAGAAGGTAAAACAATATTTTACTGCTCGCACATGATGGACGTTGTCGAAAAAGTATCCGATCGCATTATGTTAATCTCAGAAGGTAATATTATAGCTGATGGAAGTTTCGAGCAATTAAAAACGAACCAATCGGATACGTTGGAACAAATTTTCTCAAAACTCACAGGAAAAGAAGATGGAAACATAGATGCATCACATATTATTTCAGCAATTCGATAAAATAATATGCAGAAATTAACATTAAAATTCATTTTGCTTTTCAGCAAATTATGGACAAGCATAGGTATCGATGTTGCCCAATTAAGGATAATAATTGAAACAAAATTAACAATAGATGATCGTCGTCCTTTAGCCTCGTTCACGAAGAATCAAAATAAGAAACCAGCTAAAAATTCAACCTGGTTTCAATTTTTTATTTTCTCCCTTATGGGGCTCATGTTCTTATCATTTGTTATTATCATCCCCGATAAATTCTTAGCGACATCATTATTCTTAACATTTATATTATCCATATTATCATTATCGCTGATAACAGACTTCTCAACAATTCTGCTTGATAACAAGGACCAATATATCATTTTACCAAGACCAGTGAATGATAAAACAGTTGCTTTTTCAAGAATATTATACATGCTAATAAAGATTTCTACGCAATTACTGCCCATAACATTACCGGCATTAATCTATGTATTTATCAGTTGGAATATTTTTGCGGCATCGATGTTTCTTGTTCAAATTGTAATAGCAGCTTTAATAGCGGTTTTCTTTGTCAATATTTTCTATTCCTTATGTCTACGTTTTCTGTCTATTCAAAAATTTAAAGATACAATCAGTTACATCCAGATATTCTTTTCCATTTTTATTTTTCTAGGTTATCAAATTGGCCCTAGAGTAATGCAAAGTTTTACAGAAGGAGAAAACAGTATTTATCATCTTAAATTACTATGGATTTCTCCAGGAACATGGATCGCATCTTTTCAAGCCATGCTAGTTAAAGATTTCAGTGGTTTGATACTTATTTTTGCTTCTATTAGCATCATTTTACTTATTGTGGCCATTTTAGGGTCATCACAATTATTTTCGAAAGATTTTAATAATAAAATAGCACAGTTAGCTATCGGAGACAGCCCAGTTAAAAAAGAAGAACTATCACAAGAAGGGAAAATTTCGTTTTATAAAAAAATAGAAAAAATATTCACAAATACACCATTGGAAAAAGCTGGGTTTTCTATCATTTGGTTGATAACTTCACGTTCTAGAGAATTTAAAATGCAACTGTATCCCACAATGGCTTACTTACCGATCTACTTCATCTTTCTATTTCTGCAGGGGAAAAATAATACATTGGCTGAACAAATTGACCGTGTGAATACATCAGGACTTTATATTATGATTTTCTATCTATCGCTTTTTACAGTATTAACTGTTTTCCAACTAATCACTAAAAGTGAAAAATACAAAGCGGCATGGATCTATTACGCAGCCCCTATTCAACAAACAGGAGAATTAATGTCAGGAGTATTAAAATCAGCATTCTTAAAATATTTTGTTCCCTTCAATTTAATTTTTCTAATCATTTGTGTCCCCCTTTTTGGTGCACATGTGACCAATGATATTCTGCTAGCAACAGCCATAGGAGGTATTGAAAGTGTTCTTGTTATGTTATTCCTAGTCAAATCTTTTCCCTTTTCACAATCTATAGAAAACGGAAAAAGTAGAACAATCATCAACCTGTTTATATTAGGACTTTTAGCATTAGTAGGTTACTTACATATCGTTATTCACGAATACGAAATTATAATTTGGGTGATTACCATTATAGCGTGGATTATATTTTTAATCATGATTAAATATCTGAAAAAAGAAAATTGGAAAAGTCTAGCTTTTGATGATAATTAATAGGAAATTTCAACCTGATAAAAATATTAATTACCTTTATACTAATTCCTTATAAATTACAAATTATGTCAACAATTACAGTCAGTGCCGATATAAATGCCCCCTTAGAATATGTCTGGAAACTATTTATCAAACCAGAGCATATTATTCAATGGAATGCTGCAAGCGATGATTGGGAAACAACAAGCGCAACCAATGATTTGCGAAATGGAGGTCGATTCAGTTTTCACATGGCCGCAAAGGATAAAAGTTTTGATTTTAATTTTGAAGGACAATATGATGAAGTGAGGCCCCTTAGGCACATAGCATATACGCTTGGAGACAACCGAAAGGTAAGTACTACATTTTTTGAAAACAAAAACGTGGTAACAATCGTTCAGAGTTTTGATAGCGAAACCTCACATTCCGAAGAACAACAACACTCGGGGTGGCAGGCCATCCTCAATAATTTTAAAAAATACGTTGAAACACAATTTCAGCAAAAAGATGCTTAACCCTAATTAAGCATAAAAGAATTACGGGGGCTATGGCCCCCGTAATTCTTTTATTATTCAAAACATCCTATCTTGGATCCTGATTAACTTCAACAAATAACCACGTAGCTTAAATCTATAGATCCTGAATAACATTACTCTATTCTTTCACTCCTTATTAAGGATACTCATGTGTACTAATCCTAATTAACCATCATCTTTTCTATTTTGATAAAGAAAAAATAAAGATGATCATCAATAAAAAACTATTAATACCTTAATTTTATTAAGTTTAAAAAATTAAAACAGGTTATTTTCAACTTTTCAAACTTTTTAATAAAATGTTTGGAAAATTGAATTTGTATTTATAACTTTAGTCTAAGCAATATGAGTAAGAAAGAAGAAGTAAAGAAAAAAATTGGTAAATCAGCAATGGAATGTTTTGCGAAATTCGGTTTGGACAAAACAACCCTTGAAGACATTGCCAAAGCTGTTGGTCTCAATAAAACATCATTATACTATTACTATAAAAGCAAAGAAGATATATTCATTGAGGTAGCACTAGAAGAAGGCGAAAACTATATTCATTCGCTACAAAGTGCTACGGTTGAGAAAGAAGGAATTGAAAATAGAACAGCATTTTATCTCGAATCACGATTCAATTATTATAAAAATGTATTGAACATGAATCGTGTTTCGGTAGAATCAATGGGTAAGTTACTTCCGCGATTCTTCGAGCTATATGATGCCTTGATGATTCGAGAAAAAGCATTCCTCACACAGCTATTGGAAGAAGCAGTTAAAGAGGGAGAATTGGAATTAAAAGATCCAAAAAATACAGCTTCCGTATTGATCAATTTTTCCAATGCACTAAAACACAGTGTGGAACAGCAGGCTATACTAAAACAAGAGCCTGAAATTGATTATTCGCAAAGTCTGCAAGATACCAAATTTTTAGTGTCTTTGATTTTTAAAGGAATTAAAAAGTAGCCGCAATGTAGTATTCGATAGAAACTAGAGAAAGGGTAAAAGCTATTTTTGATATTTTTTAATGTTGTTGCTAAAACTAACCAATTATAAATATGAAAAAGGTCCTTTTACTCAATCTGATCCTTTATCTCTGTATGTCCGGCACAGTCCTCGCGCAGAGCTTTATTAAAGGAAGCATTAAAAACAGTACCACCAATGAAGCCGCATACGCAATCTCGATTCGCGTTAAAAATGGCACCGACGGAACCTATAGTGACGATCGGGGTAGGTTTCAATTGAAAACCTCTAACTCACTTCCGATTACATTATTGATTTCCTCAATAGGTTATGAACCTCAAGAATTCATCGTAGAAAGTTTTTCAACTCCATTAGAACTACTTTTAAAACCAGCTCAGATTCTTGGTCAAGAAGTCGTCGTCTCGGCAAGCAGAACAGTACAAAATAAACTGTCGTCTCCAGTTACCATCGAACAGATCAGTGCCAAAGATGTCATTAACTCCCCGCAACTCAATTACATGGATATGATGCAAGGACTAAAAGGAGTAGATGTAACTGTCTCTAGTCTGGGATTTACCAGTGTAACAACTAGAGGTTTCAATACAAGCGGTAATACTAATTTCACCCAAATCGTAGATGGTATGGACAACCAGGCACCTGGGTTAAATTTCCCGCTCAGCTCCGCAATTGGTCTAACTCAGCTCGATGTGGAAAATATTGAACTTCTTTCAGGAGCATCCTCTGCATTATATGGTTCAAGGGGATTAAATGGAACTATGGTTATGACGGGTAAAGATCCATTCAAATACCAAGGAATTAGCGTGTTAATCACTCAAGGGGTCAATCACATCAATAATAAGAAAAAAAATGACCCCGTATCGCCTTCTCCCTATTACGATTGGACAATTCGTTTCGCCAAAAAAATAAATGATAAAATCGCCTTCAAAATAAATACACAATATACTCAGGCTAAAGATTGGGTCGCCAATGATGCTAGCAATAAAAATGGACCAGGAACCAGCCTAACTGATCCCAACTACAATGGCGTAAATTTTTACGGAGGCTCTACCTCCACCGATATTTCGCCCTTTCTACAGGCGGCTCTTGCCGGAAATCCGGATCTAGCCCCTATTATAGAACCACTACTGAGCAAACCCAACTATGTTGCTCGTACCGGATATCCAGAATATGGATACTTAGACAATACCGCCAAACTTTTTAAAATAAATGGAGAATTACGTTATAAGATAAGCCCAAAAATAGAAGCCATAGCATCAGGAACTTTCGGCACTGGAAATATCGTTTACACCAATGATACCCGATATCAACTAAAAGGTTTCAAAGTGGGACAGTACAGACTGGAATTAAAAAGCGACAACTGGTTTGTCCGAACCTATACTACCCAAGAAAATTCTGGCCGTACACTAGTAGCAGGACCTACAGCACAATACATTAATGAGTCTTGGAAAACAAGCTATGATGGAGAAGCTGGTGGTTGGTATCCTGAGTATACATACCAGTTGATCAATTCACTTGCCGGAGGAGCAGCACTCAATGATGCACACTTAGCTGCGCGAGCATTTGCAGATCAGGGACGAGCAGAGTTAGGCACTCCGCTATTCAATCGACTTAGAGATAGTATCACAAGTACACCTATTTCAGAAGGGGGTACACTCTTTCTTGATCGTAGTAAATTATACAATACCGAAGCCCAATACAACTTCAGTAATCAAATCAAATTTATGACTGTTATTGCCGGAGTCAATTGGCGTTTATATAATTTAAACAGTAAAAACACCCTATTTCCTGATAAAGATAAACCCATAAATGTAAATGAATATAGTGCATACGTGCAAATGGCGAAAAAAGTAGCCGAAGAACGATTGAACATAGCAGCTTCATTTAGATATGATAAAAATACGCTGTTCTCCTCACCAAAAGTTACATCACGGGCGTCCCTGGTTTTCGAAGCAATGAACCAAAATTTCATTCGCTTCTCCTACCAAAATGCCTATAGCTTTCCTTCCAATATACAAGCCTTGCAAAATACTTTAAATGGATACAACAGCTATTCATCTGGAGGTTCATCACGCTTACTAAACGATAATTATCAATTTGACAAGTACCCACCATATGTCTATGAAAGTGTACTCAAGTTTCAAGAAACAGGTGATCCAGGTGTACTTAAAAAATTTCAATATGACGACATCAAACCGCAATCAGTAAATGCTTTTGAATTGGGTTATGCTGCCTTATTGGGCAATAGATTTATGATTGATATCCTAGGATATTTCTCCACTTGGAAGAATTTCATTGGCTATGCCAATGTAGCAAACACACCAGGGACTGATGATGTTAACGCCTTAAAAGATCACAGCACTTACATACAGTATAACATTGCTTTTAATGGAGGTGAGACAGTAAATACCTATGGTTATGCCGCCAGTCTAAGTGTTGACATGGGATATAACTTTTTGGGTAAAATTAATTACTATTCCGACTACCTGAAAAATAAAAATGATAGTCAGATCAATAATTTTAATACACCAAATTATCATATCAATATGGAATTTGGAAACAGTGGCTTTGGTAAAAAACAAGTTTGGTCATTCAATACAAGTTTACGGTACAAACCCGGATATCATTATGTCGTATCGGGAGGATTAGCTTCGGGAGAAGTACCAAGTTCTGCAGTAATAGATGCACAAATTAGCTATAAGTTGATCAAAGCACGCTCAGGAATTCGTCTCGGTGCAACTAACATAACCAATAAATACTATTCAACTGGAATCGCAAATCCCAGAATTGGAGCAGTATATTATGTCACCTATGCTTATAATATATTATAACCAACCCTAACCTTTAAACTTATAAACCATAACCATTATGAAACAATCATTTTATCTAAAGCTTACTTTACTATTTATGATAGTAGGAATGATAAGCTCCTGTAAAGGAACAAAAGAACAGCAGGACAACTATGCTAATATCTTGACTTTTAAACCTGGCGAAGAAGCAAAGATTGAAGAGGCATTCTTATCAATAAAAGACAGTACAAGTATTTTACTTCAGGCAGGTAATTACAAATTTGACAATTTAAGTATCGTACAGGTCAAACATATTTTAATTCATGGAGAAGGCCATGATAAAACGGTCCTCAATTTTTCCAGTCAAACGCAAGGCGGAGAAGGTATCCGAGTTACCGATGTCAAAGGATTTACTATCGAGAACATGACCATTCGTGACTCTAAAGGTGATTTGTTAAAAATCAGCAATAGTAGTGATGTGAAAGTTGCAAATTTACATGCGCTATGGAGTCAAGCAGATTCGACAAGTGGAGGCTATGCGATTTATCCTGTGCTCTGCAAAAATGTCCTTGTTGAAAATTGCTATACAGAAGGTTCTTCAGATGCAGGAATCTATGTAGGCCAAACAGACGGCGCAATTGTTCGCAATTGTAAGGCAGCCAAAAATGTGGCCGGATGTGAAATTGAAAATACGTCAAATGCAGAAGTATATAATAATGAATTTTATAACAATACAGCAGGGTTTCTAATTTTTGATTTGCCAGACTTATCGAAAAGGGGTGGTAAAGTAAAAGTTTATAACAACAACATTTATGACAACAATTTTAGAAATTTTGCCAAAAGCGGAAGTTTTGGTACCTCTTGGGGAGTAGGAAATGCTTCGCCCGGAAGTGGTATTATCATCCTGGCAGCTTCAGATATTGAAATCTACGACAATAAAATTACTGGAAACAATACCGCAGCAATTACAATTGCATCAGGCTTTGCAACAGATGACAAAGCTGCAGAAAAAATTAATGCCAACTATTCTCCTATTTCCAAAAACATTAAAATACACAGCAATAAACTTGAAATGGGACCAGAATTTCCAAAACCCGCATTCGAACATCGAATTGGACAAGTATTAGTTGCAACTCAAGAACAACTAAATAAATTGGACCCTAATCGCAAATTTAAAAGAATTCCATTAATCGTATATGACGGTTTCAGTAGTAATGTATTAACAAAAGGAACAGCATTAAATCCAGATTCTATCTGCATCAATCAACCTGAAGAAAATCTATTTGTAAACGCTGACTTCCAAAATGTTGCAAAGCCGGAAAACTGGAAACCAAATACGGATAGTGCACCATTTCAATGTAAATGATCATGCAAAAGTCTTACCTTTTAACCATAAGCATCTTGCTCAGCACATTCCTAATTTTGCTCATGCATCAAGGATGCAATAACACAAATAAAGCAAAATCCGATAATAGTAGTGAAGGGTTTACATTTAAGGAAAAACTTTCAGATTACGGATTTTTTAAAGGAAACCTTAAAAATTTAGAACCAGTAAAAGGCGTTACCAAATATGATTTAAGTACACCCTTATTTACAGACTATGCTATAAAAGATCGATTTATCGTACTTCCGCACGGAAAGCAGATCAACTATAGGGCTAGTGGCCCCTTAGAATTTCCAGATTCAAGCATTATCATCAAAAATTTTGCTTATACTAATGAGGCGCACCAAAAGATCATGATTGAAACCCGGTTATTAGTGAAAGATCCCAAAACTAAAAAATGGATAGTCATGAATTACCTTTGGAATAAAGAACAGACCGATGCCATTAGACACATTACAGGAGCTAAAGTACCGATTACTTTACTTGATGAAAATGGGAATAAACATGTCACTAATTATATGGTTCCAAATACAAATGATTGCAAAAGGTGTCATACTAACAACGGTACACTAACACCAATAGGTCCAAAAGCAAGAAATTTGAACTTTATTCCTAAAGATCAAATGAACAACCAGCTAACAAAATGGACTTTAGAAGGTAAACTCGTTGGCTTACCCGAAATTTCAAAAGTAGCACAGTTACCAGTATGGACAGATAGTAAACATTACAGTTTAGAGAAGCGGGCACGTGCATATTTAGATATTAATTGTGCACATTGTCATACAAAAGGTGGCGATGCATTTAATACTGGTCTATTTTTGGATTATGAAGAAAATAATCCAAATCATTTAGGCATAAAAAAAGCACCCGTTTCAGCTGGTGGAGGAGCTGGAGGATTAGATTTTGATATCATTCCCGGAAATCCAACGCAGTCTATTCTACTACATCGCATGAATAGTGTAGAACCTGGAACAGCAATGCCAGAACTCGCGCGTACCATCATTCATAAAGAAGGAGTTGCATTGATCCGAGAATGGATACAGCAATTGCCACAATAAAAATAACTTTTGAAGCATAGCTTATAAACATACTTGACTAATGACAGATCATATCCTAACCATTTTTGAACTTCAGCAAAAAAACAAAGCTGTACTCCAATGGAGTACAGCACAACAACGTATATTAAAATTACGTCGATTAAAAACTGCAATTGAAGAATTTGAAGAACAGATCTACGATGCATTACAAACTGATTTAAGAAAAAGTAAATTTGAGTCCGCCCTTACGGAAGTATTTTTCGCACTCAGTGAAATTGATTTTGCTATCAAGAATTTAAAACAATGGATGAAGCCAAAAAGGGTCCGCAGGACATTGACAAGTATATTGGCAACAAATCGCATATATCAGCAACCAAGAGGCGTATGTCTAATAATTGCACCGTGGAACTATCCATTTCAACTGATTATGAGTCCATTAATATCTGCAATTGCAGCTGGAAACTGCATCATATTAAAACCTTCAGAAATCAGCTCTGCAACGAGTAATGTCATCACGCAATTAATTAAAAATACTTTTCAAGAAGAGGACATAGCTTGCTTCGAAGGAGATCGTGCTATTTCAGAATTCCTACTTCAGCTTCCTTTTGATCACATATTCTTTACAGGAAGTACTACGGTAGGAAAAGCTGTTATGCAGGCAGCTTCCAAAAATCTAAGTACCGTTACACTCGAATTAGGAGGAAAATCACCAGTCATCATTGACGAAACCGCCGATATAAAAGATGCTGCTTCAAAAATTGCTTGGGGCAAGCTCATCAATGCAGGTCAGACCTGCATTGCACCTGATCATGTATTTATACAAAGATCCAAACTTGAAGAGTTTATACAGCAGTACAAAGAAGCTGTTACCCGTCAGTTTTTTAATGACCAACAGCAACTGGATATGGCACAATATAGTAAGATCATCAATCGACAACATGCCGAAAGATTAGTGGGATTGATCACTGATGCTGTAGACAATGGGGCCTACATAGCTTGGGGAGGAGAAGTACTGTGGCCCGAATTGACCATTTATCCTACCCTCCTATCTCATGTACCGCTAGACAGCAAAATTATGCAGGAAGAAATCTTTGGCCCAATACTCCCCGTTATTCCCTATGACGATCTAGAGATGCCATTAAATATCATCAATAGCAAGAGTAAACCTTTGGCCCTATACATTTTCAGT
Organism: Sphingobacterium sp. JUb20; assembly: GCF_004342035.1. NCBI lineage: Bacteria > Pseudomonadati > Bacteroidota > Sphingobacteriia > Sphingobacteriales > Sphingobacteriaceae > Sphingobacterium > Sphingobacterium sp. JUb20. The sequence goes on from NZ_SLYV01000006.1 coordinate 300,429, forward strand.
AAAAATAAACTTACCGTAAAACGCTTGTTAAAAAGCACGAGTTCAGGTGGCGCGTGTATAAATGATGTTGTCATCCATGTATCTAACCCAAACCTTCCTTTTGGTGGCGTAAATGGTAGCGGAATGGGAAGTTGTCATGGCATTTTCGGCTTTAAAACATTTTCACATGAAAGGTCAGTAGCTTTTCAATCAGCATTCAACATGTCGCAACTTATCTATCCTCCTTATACAAAAAAAGAATGGGTGATGAAATTACTTCGAAAATTTATGTAAGGATAAGAATATTCACTTATTTTTTTACGAGCTGATTATACACTATCTTTAACAGTCAAAATTAGCTTTGATTCCTGTATGTTAAACTTCTTAAAATCAAAAATTACAATGGTACCCACAAAGTGCCATAAATCAATTCATGTCCTTTTCCATTTCATTTTACTTATCGGCTGCTTATCATGTACAGCCTCGCTTGCTCAAGAAATAGATAAAACTCAACTTAAACTTCATTATGAATCTGCTACAAAACAGTTCAATACTTATGAGCAAAAACATCGCAGGACTACAAAGACTAAAAATGTAAATTTATCCTATCTCCAATGGGGCGACAATCAAAATAAAACTAAAGTGCTAATATGGCTCCATGGCAGTCTAAGTAACGCTTACGAATTTGCTCCTTTTGCATTAGACCTTGTCAAAATCGGTTACCGTATTATTTCAATAGATCAATATAATGCCGGAAAAACTACTCTGCCACCATTTGATGCTTCATTCGATGATCTCTGTATTGACATCAAATCATTAATGGACACTTTACAAATTCAACATGCTATTATAGGAGGATTTTCCCGTGGAGGCTACCTAGCAACAAATTTTTATAAACTGTTTCCTACATACGTCGCAGGTTTAATACTGGAGGATGGCGGATCAGTAGCCTTTAATACCAGCTACTTCAAGTTGAATAAAAGACAATTAGAACAAAAATTACAAGAAGTCAATCTCCCTGCTGACATAGAAGAAAAGTATTTCGGCTTTTATAACGATCAATTTGCTGCCTATAAAAGCCTTTATGATGACAGCAATAAATCAGATCAATTTGAAATCTTAAGTTTTTTGAAACCGCTAGATCAAAAATGGATCACCTACCGCGGACAACAAGAATACTATCATATGCGAGACAGTCTACAGATGTCAGAAGCAATATTCGGCAATCCCAATGTCAGTAAATATGCTTCCTCCATTATAAAAATAGCTCCATTTGAAATATTTAAACAAGTAGACATTCCTGTACTCATACTAGATGCAATTTCAGTTCACGATCCTATGCCTGTTGATGCAGAAAACAAAATACTTGCTGAAAAGCATTCCAACTTCATCAAACATATTGCTTTTGAAAATGTGGATCACAATATTCATTTCGCATATCCTGAGCAATTTCTAAAAGTTATTACTAAATTCTTAAACGAAGTAAAATTAACTACAGACTGAACTAACGGTGGTAAAGAGCATGAAACTAGAATAGGATCCGGAAATATACTACTACCGCTTGCAAGATCATTGTACAAATGGTATTCCCGGCTATAGTGCACCGCCAGTCATTCCCAAGTTAAACTGTTTTGATATAATAGTATTTTTTTAAGAAAAATAAAGAAGTAGATACCGTATCACCAAATTTAGGCATAAAAAAAGGAGACAACTAATATATAGTGTCTCCTTTAAGTAGCGGGGAGCAGGATCGAACTGCCGACCTCAGGGTTATGAATCCTGCGCTCTAACCATCTGAGCTACCCCGCCGTTTTTCGGTATGCAAATATAGCAATAACACTTCAAATAAAAAGCTTTTTTTTATTTTTTTTCACTGTTTTAGCGCCTTAGCGCACAAAAAAAACGCAATTACTTTATAATGAAACAAATAGTAATAATAAAAAAACAAAAGTGAGAACATAAAATATCAGTAGCTTAAGCATGCAATATTTTTAATTTTTAAAATCGAAAAGTTTTTTGTAAAATAATTGCAAAGACAAAATAAATATGTATTATTACAATAATATATATAAGTATAACCAATGCACAGTTAGAAAGTATGTTAGAGTTTTGTAGCGGGGAGCAGAATCGAACTGCCGACCTCAGGGTTATGAATCCTGCGCTCTAACCATCTGAGCTACCCCGCCGTTTTTGGGAATGCAAATATAGATTTTTTTAAGTAAATAAAAAATAAATATTCATATAATATGGCTGAAAAAATAAAATTGAACTTAGAATATATAGTAAATTCTTCACCTAGGATTTTATTCCCCTATTTACAGGAGCCAAATGCCTTATCACAATGGTTTGCCGATGATGTCAATTACCGCGAATCTATTTATGAATTTATTTGGGATGATGAAGGTCAAAAAGCCAAAATTGTAAATGTTAAAGAAAACAAACTAATCCGCTATAAATGGCTTGAGGACGAGCCTTATTACTTTGAACTAGAAATTGATCAGGACGAATTAACAAATGATGTAGCACTCCGCATTACTGATTTTGCAAAAGAAGAAGATGTAGAAAATCGCAAAATGATCTGGAATAATTCAATTGAGTATCTCCAAAGTGTAATTGGAGGATAAAAAAGTATATCTTTGCATCTTAATAAGGTCTATTAAATAGATCTCTAAAGCTTCAAAAAAATCATAGCTTTAGAAAGGAACATATGATCGGATGAAAAAGATTTATTTACTTATTCTTAAATCCTTTATAAAGCCATTTTTCGTCACTTTTTGTATTGTGATGTTTGTGCTTTTAATGCTTTTCTTATTTAAATACATAGATGATTTAATAGGTAAAGGTTTTGAATGGTATGTCATACTGAAACTAATCGGCTATCAATGTGCGGTTCAGATCTCTATGGCTATGCCACTTTCTATGCTATTGTCATCCATTATGACTTTTGGTAATCTTGGAGAGAGTTACGAACTAGTTGCCATCAAAGCCGCAGGAGTTTCACTCAGAAGAGCCATGACTCCTTTATTCATTTTAGTAGGTTTTTTCAGTTTAAGCTCATTTCTCTTTTCGGATTACATATTACCTATCGTAAATTTAAAGATGGGCTCATTATTATATGATGTCCGCAATAAAAAGGCTGATTTTTTAATAAAACCTGGTATTTTCAATAATACTATTCCAGGTTATTCAATACGAGCAAAAGGTAAAAATGAGAATGGTACAATCCTGTACGATTTGATGATTTACGATAATCAAGGTGGAAATGCTGGCAATACGGTTTTAATCGCTAAAGAAGGATTTATTTATAATTCTCCTGATAATAGCTATATGATCTTAAAACTTAAAGATGGAATTCGCTATGAAGATGCACGCGTAAAAAGTTCTAAAAGCTACGATCTCCGTCAGCAGTTCACGAGATTTAAATTTAAAGAAACTGAGCAAAAATTTGATATGGAATGGAATAAGATGCAACGAACAGATGAAAATTTGTTTAAGAGCCATCACGCCATGTTAAACTTAAAACAGTTAAAAGTGTATACCGATTCTAATAAAATGAAATTAGACAGTCTTAAGCACTCTCTCTCGCTTACTGTAGATAATCGTTTTAATCTATATTCTCCATATTTTAATACCCTAGAAGGAGGCAAAAAGATAAAACCTGCTTCGGTAAAACCTTTTAATAATTTATTAGAAGATCTTGTTCTTCCCGAACAGCGTGCACAGATTACAGGAAATGCGTTGAGTCAGTTAAACTACATGAAAGACGATTTGAGTAACAAATTGCCTGATTACAAAGATTTAAATGGCAAAGACATCCGGTACCGCATTGAGTTTCATCGGAAATTTACATTAGCTGTCTCATGTCTTTTATTATTTGCTATTGGTGCGCCTTTAGGAGCTATTATTCGTAAAGGTGGGCTTGGTCTACCTGTTATCATGGCTATTATATTCTTTCTTATTTACCACATTATTTCTACCGTAGCAGAAAAATCCGCAAAGGACGGTGCAATTTCACCTATTTTAGGGATGTGGATGGCCATTATCATATTATCGCCATTAGCTGGATTTTTAACGTATAAGTCAACCACTGACTCGGCCTTATTTGATATTGATCAGTACAAAATAAAAGCTGAAGCTGGATTGAATTGGATTAAAAGTAAGATTGGTAAAAAGAAGGCAAAATTGCAATAATAAGCTCATTTTGACTTGCACATTATAATTAAAAGAGAATACTACAGTACCTTTGTATAAATACATTTAAGATATCAATGGATTTCAAATTAAACACGATTGAAGAAGCAATCGAAGATATAAAAGCTGGCAAAGTTATCATCGTAGTGGATGATGAAGACCGCGAAAATGAAGGTGATTTTGTTACTGCAGCCAGAAATGCAACACCGGAAGTGATCAACTTCATGGCAACTCACGGAAGAGGGTTAGTCTGCGCTCCTTTAACAAAAGAGCGTTGTGATGAATTGAATTTAGAATTAATGGTAGGTAAAAATACCGCTGTTTATGAGACTAACTTCACTGTTTCAGTTGACTTACAAGGTTACGGTTGTACAACAGGAATTTCAGCATCAGATCGTTCAAAAACGATCAAAGCGCTTATTGATCCTAATATTGATCCTGTTGAGCTTGGCCGTCCAGGACATATTTTCCCACTAATTGCAAAAGATGGTGGTGTTTTACGTCGTACAGGACACACAGAAGCTACTGTGGATCTAGCTCGCCTTGCTGGTTTCGAACCTGCAGGTGTATTGGTCGAGATTTTAAAAGAAGATGGTGAAATGGCTAGACTTCCGGAATTAATGGAAGTAGCAAAGCGATTTGATTTAAAAATTGTAAGTATTGAAGACCTAATCGAATATCGTCTTAAACATGATTCACTTATCGTCGAAGAAGTTCAAGTGGATATGCCAACAGCATTTGGTGATTTCAAATTGAAAGCTTACACTCAAAAAGATACAGGAGAACATCATCTCGCGCTTTATAAAGGGGAATGGACAGAAGACGAACCAATTCTAGTACGCGTACATAGCTCTTGTCTTACAGGAGACATCTTTGGCTCTTGCCGTTGCGACTGTGGCCCACAATTGCACAAAGCAATGGAAATGATCCAACAAGAAGGTAAAGGAGTTATTGTTTACATGAATCAAGAAGGTCGTGGAATAGGCCTTGTTAATAAATTACAAGCGTACAAACTGCAAGAAAATGGAGTTGATACTGTTGATGCCAATACACAATTAGGTTTCAAAGCCGATTTACGCGATTACGGAATCGGAGCACAAATCTTACGCAATCTAGGAGTAACAAAAATGCGTTTAATGTCTAACAATCCTGCAAAAAGAGCTGGATTAGTAGGTTATGGATTAGAAATCGTAGATAATGTTGCTATAGAAATCAAATCAAATCCTTATAACGAGCAATATTTAAAAACTAAAAGAGATCGAATGGGACATACCATTATGAAGAATCTTTAATCATACTTGTAAAAGGGAGTTCGGAAGTTCTCCCTTTTTATTTATAATTTCAATTGATGAAAGCAGCTATTAAACAGCTTATTTTATTTGATGGGGTCTGCAATTTTTGCAACAATACAGTCAATTTTATCATCAAGAAAGACAAAAAAGATCAGTTTAGATTTGCTTCCCTACAGTCGAAAATTGCGCAGGATTTTATCAGCGGTCTGCCGTCAAATACAGACTCCATTGTATACGTTAGAAATCAAAAGGTTTTAGTAAAAAGTACTGCGGCATTATATATCGCAATGGATTTAGGATACCCCTTTAAAATCCTTGCTATTTTCAGGTTGATACCAACTTCCTGGCGAGACAGTTGTTATGATTATATCGCGAAAAATAGGTATCGCTGGTTTGGTAAAATAGATCAATGCGAAATACCAACAGAACAAAACCGCAAAAAATTCATCACATAAATATAAAAGCTATGAAAAATCCCTTATTGCTTAATCAAGCATATATAAATGGAAAATTCATTTCCCACACAAAGACATTCGATGTTATCAATCCTGCCACAGGAAATCTTATAGACACCGTTCCAGATTTAGAAATCGCTTCATGTAAAAAAGCAATAACCGCAGCAGAAAAAGCTTGGGTGACCTGGCGTAAAACAGCTGCAGTGGACCGATGCAACCTTGTTAGAAAATGGTACGAATTAATCCTAAAAAATAAAGTCGATCTAGCTGAAATTATAACGCTAGAAAGTGGAAAACCGTTAAAGGAATCCTTAACTGAAGTTGACTATGGTAATTCTTTTGTCGAATGGTTTGCCGAAGAAGGAAAACGTGCTTATGGAGAAACAATACCAATTGCTCAAAATGGAAATCGAATGATGACGATAAAGCAAGGCATAGGTGTTGTAGCTGCCATTACACCCTGGAATTTTCCTTTAGCGATGGTAACACGTAAAGTAGCACCAGCGCTAGCGGCTGGATGTACTATTATTTTAAAGCCCGCTTCACAAACCCCATTCTCAGCAATTGCATTGGCAAAATTAGCCGAAGAAGCAGGTATTCCTAAAGGTGTATTTAATGTGGTAACAAGTAAAGACAGTTCTGGTTTTGGCAAAGAACTAGCGACCAACACGACCATACGGAAACTCTCATTTACAGGTTCAACCGAAGTAGGAAAAACATTAACAATTCAAGCCGCCTCTAATATCAAAAAAGTATCTATGGAGTTAGGGGGCAATGCGCCATTCATTGTTTTTGATGATGCAGATATAGATGCCGCGGTAAAAGGAGCAATTGCAGGTAAGTTTCGTAATTCAGGCCAGACCTGTGTATCCATTAATAGGTTCTATATTCAGGAAACAGTATATCATGCTTTTGCTGAAAAACTTAAAGCAGCAGTGAAAGAATTGAAAGTAGGTAATGGACTGGATAAAAACGTACAAGTCGGCCCACTAATTAATGAAAAAGGTTTAGAAAAGGTAAAACAGCACATTTCAGATGCCCTAAAGCATGGCGCAAAAATAACAACAGGAGGCAACCCCTTAACTGGACTTTTCTTTGAACCTACAGTACTTACAGATTTACCTCATGATGTACTTATAGCACAAGAAGAAACCTTTGGCCCCATATGCGCTCTATTTAAATTCACCACAGAAGAGTCCGTTATTCAATTAGCCAATGACACACCATTTGGTCTAGCCTCATACTTCTACAGTCAAAACATCAGCCGCTGTTTTCGTGTTGCCGAACAATTAGAAGCAGGAATGGTCGGTATTAATACCGGATTAATTTCAAATGCTGCGGCACCATTTGGAGGAGTTAAAGAATCAGGAGTCGGTAGAGAAGGATCCAAACATGGATTGGATGAATACATGGAAATAAAATATCTTTGCATCGCTGAATAATAAGAAGGACATTAACATGCAAATAAATTAAAAAAGAAAAGCACGAGTCAAAATGACTCGTGCTTTTCTTTTTTATAATTCAGTAGACCTGATATACTATTTAGCGTAGCTAGCTTGCACATATGGTGCGGCTAAAAGATAATCGATACTTTCTTTCAAGCCTTTTTCCAAATCAACAGAAACCTCTTCAAGTTCAACAAATATATGCTTCACTCCTGCAGTTTTAGCATTCTTAAAGATTGCATCAAATCCAACCATACCACTTTGACCAATTTCACGGCGATCTTTGATATGAAGAGCAGTAAATCTTCCTGGATATTTATTAAAATAATCTACAGGGCTAGATCTACCAATAACTGTCCAATAAACATCCATTTCAAAAAATACATCTTGCGGATTTGTATGTTCAATCATATAGTCCAACATGATAACTTTATCTTCCACTTTCTGAAACTCATGAGCATGATTGTGATAGCCATACTTAAGACCATTTTGACGACATAATTTACCAACCTCATTTAGATATTTACATTGCGTGTCTAGATCTTTAATTGTTTTTGGAACTTCCATCCATGGAGTAACAATATATTGCATACCAGCCGCCTTATGTGCCTCTATCGCTTTACTCCACCATTCCAATGCTTTTGAAAAATCTCCAGAAGCTAATTCTTCATTGGAAAGATTTCTAGTGGCATGGGATGAAACAACTTTCATTCCCGCCTTCTCAACTTTACTCTTAAAATCCTGTGGAGAGTTATTATAAAATTTCCCGTCGCTAAATCCTGCGGCTTCAACTGCCGTATATCCCATGGCTGACAATTTTTTCAATACAGGAAAGTAATCTGCATCATTTTTAATCAAACTTCGAACAGAATACAATTGCAAGCCAATATCTTTCTTTTTCAATGTTTGAGCAACACTGTCGAATCCAGTAAGACTAGATCCTGCCATCAAAAGGACAGCTACTAAAAATTTTAATTTCTTCATAATTTATTTTTCTAAAAATCTTCCGTAAAAACATTATTGAACTTTATTAAATAATGTTTATTCATTGTAAATAGTAATAAAGACTATCGGAAGATTAAATGTAATATTATACATTATTTCAAAAAAATACAACAACAACATTTAAAATTTAGATAACAATTCAGGTACAATCATGACAAATAATATCGCATGATTACTAATCTCATCTATAAATAGAAATAAATCTTAATACATTAATTCCTCAGATACAATAAAAGAAGGACTTCATAAAGACCAATTTTAAGAGCTTATTGATCGTATTGAAAACATTGATGAATGAAATTTCATTGAAAAATCATACTTTAGAAAAAATGTTATATCCCTAAATCCAATTGGATATAATAAAACAAGCTTAATAAAATCTAATCCATAAATAATTATAAATGAAAATTTACCTTACTGTTGTACTAAGAACAAAAGAAGCATATCGCGACCAAGTAAAAAAGACACTGCAGGAAATGGTTCGTTTAACACGACTTGAACCGGCCGCCGAACTGTATAATTTACATCAAGGCATAGAAGACCCGAATGTATTCACATTTTATGAAATTTGGAAAGATCAAGCAGGTCTTGATGCCCATAATGCCCAACCGTATATCAAAGATTTTGGACCAAAATATGGCGTATTTTTACAAGAAGAACCAACACTGATTAAGACGGTTATGATTTAAATAAGAAAAAATATTATCAATAGCATGCTGATCTATAATCTATCTTCTTCCTCTTTCCATATAATTCACCTATAATCATGCTAAACATATTATTTATTTGCAGCCGCAACCGCTGGAGAAGCTTAACAGCAGAAACAATTTATAAAAAACATAAAACTGTTCGCGTTAAATCTGCTGGTACAGAAAATAATGCACGAATTAAAGTGAATGCCAAACATCTAAACTGGGCAGATATCGTATTTGTTATGGAAAATCATCACAAAGAGAAAATAATACAGCAATTTCCAAATGAATGTAATAATATAGAAATCGTTATATTAGAAATACCTGATGAATATAAATACATGGATAAAGAACTCATCGAAGAAATACAAGATTCCGTTTCATGTTATATTTCCGATAAATTATAAGTAACATTGATTATCAAAAAAACAGATTTAATCTATGCGAGCCTTTTTTCCGAGCACTTTTCACTCCATAAAAACATATTGTTACTTAATAACAATATTATTCACTTTAAGTTGCCAGCCTAGTGCGGTCAATTTTCCTGCTAAACATTATCGTGCAGTTTCAAAAAGAGATACAGCATACCTTCAGCTTACTAAAAATGAAAACCATTTTTACGGGCACTATACGATCCAATATGGTAATAGCGGCAAAGACTCAGGAGAAATTAGAGGAAATATAAAGGGAGACACATTAATTGGAGACTATTTTTATATGCCACATAGTGGAGGAGTAAAAAAAAGAACACCATTTGCACTACTGCAGGATGGAAAAACACTACGATTAGGAAATGGAGCGATAGTAAGATTTCTGGATATTCCCAGTTATTCTCCTGACGTTGCAATCAACTATGATAGTGTCAAGTTTGTCTTCACAGAAATTTTACATTAAACAAAATAGCCCGCTAAAAAAGCGGGCTAATAAAATTACATTAATAACCGTGCAGATTTACTTCATCTGTTCGTTTAATATCGACCTTTTTGCCCATTTTCTTCTGAATAACAGAAAAATGATGCAACTCCTCATCTGTTAATAAGGTAATAGCAGTTCCTAAATTATTTGCACGACCAGTTCTTCCTATACGATGAACATAATCTAACGGAGAACGAGGTAATTCAAAATTAATAACGACTGGCAGAGAATCGATATGAATGCCACGGCCGATCAGATCAGTAGCTACCAAAACCTGTGCATCTCCTTTTTTAAAATAATCGAGGTGATCCTTTCTATTACTTTGCGATTTCTGACCGTGGATAGAAATTGCTCTAATTTTATTTTTCAATAATTTTTCCACCAATTTATCTGCCGTACGTGTAGAAGATACAAATACAAGTACTTGGTTCATCTTTTGCTCTTTGATAAGATAACGCAAAAATGGACCTTTAGTCTCAGGAGTTACATGGTAAGCGATCTGTTCGATCTGATCAATATTGGTTTCTTCACTTTCAATCTCTACAACAACAGGCTTAATTGAAAGAAGATTATTTATTTCAGTTATTTTATCATTTAATGTCGCAGAAAACAAGGTAATTTGTTTCTTCTTAGGCATTAAAGCCAAAAGTTCCCTGAGCTCATCCTCAAAACCCATTTGAAATAACTTATCAGCCTCATCAATAACTAAATGTTGAATATGACTAATGCTCAGCGCCTTGTTCTTAATTAAATCCAATAAGCGACCTGGAGTTGCTGTTAAAACTTCTACCCCAAGCATACCTTTCATTTGTGGATTAATAGATACACCACCATATACCGCCATAGTTTTTATCTCTCGCTTTAGATTACCCGTAAAGGCTCTAAAAACTTCATCAATCTGAATGGCTAATTCTCGGGTAGGAACAAGTACCAGTACTTCAATATTCCGATCTCTTTTAACAACATCAATTTGTAACTTCTCTAATATAGGCATCACAAAACATGCAGTTTTCCCAGAGCCTGTTTGCGCAATACCCATCAGATCTTTGCCCGATAAGATAACTGGAATAGCTTGTTCTTGAATAGGAAAAGGTTTCAGATAACCTAATTGCTTGACAGAACTGATAATATTGTGTGATAAACCTAAAGACTCAAATGACATAAAATGTTTTATTTACTGCAAATGTACACTATTATTTATTCTCAATAGTTATCCAGTAAAGATCAGATCAACATCTGCTAGTCTAAACAACCGAATTTAATAGTAATAATTAGTTTGGAATGATCCCGATTTTTTAGAAATTAAAAAATCATTATTTGCCTTCTCTTGAAGTTCTATATTTTTTATAAGCTTTGATCAATATCATTAATACAATCGCCAGTGATAGCAGACCGACAACGCCATAGATCCAGTTCAATGCAGATTTTAAAACAACGGTAAAAACAATGGAAAACAACAGTACAGTAGATACTTCATTCCACATTCTAAGTTTTGAGGAACTAAGCGTTGATTTTTCATCTCTAAGATTAAACATCATCCGTTGACTGATAAAATGGTAAGCAATCATAGCTGCCACAAATAGCAACTTGACATGCATCCACCTCATTTGTAATAATGATGGATTAACATACAGCATTACTAAAGCCGAGAAAACTGTAATGTACATAGCAGGAGTAGTTATTACCCACCACAATCGATTCTCCATAATTGAAAACTGCTTATGTAAAACGGTATATGCCTCTTTAGATTGATCTTTTGCCTCTGTATGATAGATGAATAGTCGGGGCATATAAAATAATCCCGCCATCCAACAAATGACAAATATGATATGTATCGCTTTAGCGTAAAGATAAATCATAATCCTAAAAGTATGAATACAAAGATAATTGAATATTGAGTTATTGAGAAGAACTTATTTACTACAAACAAAACAAGGAACAAATATTTGTTCCTTGTTTTGTTTGTTAAACTGATACTTGTTAATATTTAAATTCTTTAACAACTTCAATTGCGTATTTCACATTATCAAAAGGGATATCAGGCATAATACCATGACCTAAGTTGAAAATAAATCCATTTTCACCACGCATACGTTCAAATAATTGAAGGATCTTATCTTTGATTACTTTTTTATCAGCATACAATACAAATGGGTCCAAATTACCTTGAACAGCAATTCCCGCAGGTAACGATTGTTTGATATTTTTTAAATCTGCATTCCAATCGACAGATATCACATCTGGTTTTGCTTCTGCCATTATTGGGGCAAACACAGAAGATCCTTTACAGAAAGAAATTACGGGAACATCTTTTCGATTCAAACGAGAGATGATTTGATTATTATAATAATGAGCAAACTCTTTATAATCATTCCAAGATAAAGCTAAAGCCCAGCTATCAAATAACTGAACAGCATTAACACCAGCAGCAATTTGCATGTTTAAATACTCGACGGTTACATCAGCTATCTTTTGAAGAATAGTGTGAGCCAATTTTGGTTCATTATTCAACATCAATTTGGTCAACTTAAAATCTTTTGAAGAAGCCCCTTCAACCAAATAACTTAAAATTGTAAATGGTGCACCTGCAAAACCAATTAGAGGAATACTACCATTCAAACGCTGTTGAATTACTTTAATAGCATCAGCTACATATTCCAATTTAGGCAAACAATCTGTAGCTAATTTATCAGCATCAGCAAAAGAACGCACTGGATTAGCGAAACGCGGACCTACTCCTTGTTCAAAACTTAAATCTCCACCCATTGCTTCTGCTGTAACCAAAATGTCAGAAAACAAAATTGCGGCATCTATACCTAGTAAATCAACTGGCAACATGGTTACATCTGCAGCAATCTCCGGAGTTTTGCACATTTCCAAAAAGGAATATTTATTTTTTATTGCCCAGTACTCAGGCATAAATCTTCCAGCTTGACGCATCATCCATACAGGCGGGCGTTCAGTTTGCTGCGAAAGTGCAGCTCTAATCAATAAATCGTTTTGTAAAGTAGTAATCACTATATATGTTTTGAAATTTCGTTTTGTATTTTGCCAATTATACTGGCTTGACGTTCTGTTAAATTCAATTTCTTCGCAACATCAATATAAGCTTGAGCACGTTCATACTCTTCTTTTCTTAAACTGATATTCGATAAATTGATTAAGACCATCCCTTTTTCATTATCTTTTTTCCACGGTAATCTTGATGCTAATTGGAAATGGTATTCAGCTTCATCAATGCGATCCTCATGAAGAGAAATAGTACCCATCATATATTCATAAATATTACGACGTCCTTTCCTCAAGCGATCAGGATTTTTCACTTCAGCCAGTAAAACTTTTGCCTTAGCATAGTCCTGCTTATGAAATGAATCACTAGCCATAGCTACTGAGCTCTCGCGTAAATGACTCCACACCAGATAACAAACACCACCTGCAATCAGGATCGAAGTTTGATAATGTCCAGCATAAACGCCATATCCAATTAACAATAATGCAATGATAATAACAGCTACACGAGCCTTAAATGTCATCATAAAACGTTATGCATTATTATCCGTGAATTTATATCCAACACCACGAATAGAATGGAAATAAATGGGGTGTTTTTGATCAGGTTCAAAATATTTACGGAAAGTCAAGATGAAATTATCAATCGTACGAGTTGAAGGATAAACATCATAATTCCATACTGTTTCCAATATTTGTTCGCGAGAAACAGCTTCATTTCGGCGTTCAATCAATAGCTTCAACAACATGGTTTCTTTCTTTGTTAAAGAAGTAATAGTACCATCTGCATGATGCAATTCATATGAATTAAAATAAATTGTTTTATCACCAATTTGATAAGAGTTTAATTCTTTCAGATCATCAGGTTTTAAACTTCTTCGCACCAAATTACCTACTCTAAGGATGAGTTCTTCCAAATTGAAAGGTTTGATTAAATAATCATCTGCACCTTTTTTAAGACCAGTGATACGATCTTCACTACTGTTTTTAGCAGTTAAAAACATAATAGGAACTTCCGTATTTTGTAGTCGAATAGTTTCGGCAACCTGGAATCCATCAATCTCAGGAATCATGACATCCAGAATGATCAAATTAAAACGTTCTTCCTTGAATATTTTCAAAGCCTTTTTACCGTCTGTAGCTGTTGTTACACGGTAACCTTCTAACTCCAAATTTAACTTGATAGCCTCTAACAAGTGTTCTTCATCTTCTACGAGCAGTATGCGTTGTTTACTTTGCATTTTTATCAAATGTTACTTCAAAAATACTCCCCGAAGGAGTGTTATCTTTTACCTTTATAGACGCGTTATGCTTTTGCAAGACCGTCTTCACTATATACAACCCCAAACCGGTACCTTTAGTTTTACGTGTCGCTTCACTTCCCACACGATAAAATTTATTAAAGATAAGTTTTTTCTCCACATCACTGATACCAATTCCATGATCAGCAACAGAAAAAATTATTCCATGCTCTTCATTTGTTAATTTAACCACAACATTTGCACATGGTGGAGAGTATTTTATTGCATTCTCGATCAAATTAGTCACGACATTACTTATCGCAAACTTATCAGCGTAGATCATAACATCCGAATCCAAATTAGGTTTCAACACTTGTGTTCTACAAGCATTCTTTTGCAGGCGGTCCACAATTTGTTCTACTAATTCGGTGAGATTAAACTTTTCCTTGGGAAGATTATAATTGCGGCTTTCAAGCTTAGTGGTGATTAATACATTTTCCACCAAATCATCCAGTCGCTCAATATCCTTCAAAGAATTCCTTAAAAAAACTTGTTGCTGTTCCTTATCCAAATCCCTTTTCAAAATTGTTTGAATATATAATTTGACCGAAGCTAGCGGAGATTTTAATTCATGAGTTATGGCCAATAAAAAGTTTTGTTGCTGTTGTTGTAATTTTTGTTCACGAACAAAAAGCTTTTTTAAACGTAAAGCGCCCCATAGAAAGATCAGTAAAAAAAATATACCTTCACCGATAATCATCGATTTCCTTTGTGGTTGAAACCGAGCAAGCATAACACCCCACCAGATCAATTGGGAAGTGGCATAAAAAACAAGAAAATAAAATAAAACAAGTGCTTTTTTCATACGATATATTGCAACAGAACAAAAATAACGATAAACAGAGGTATAAAAAAATGTGTTGGACTTTATGACACTAAGAGGAAAATCGAACAGCCCCTATTTCTTTCATTAGTCCATATTACGCTATATTTGTACTATGTTTCAACAAGACAAAAAAGATATATTCTTCGATTTAGATCATACCATTTGGGATTTTGATAAAAATGCAGAAGAGACATTGGACGAACTATTTTATCATTACAAATTTGATCAGCTATTTCAGCAAGAAAGCTCTGCCCAATTTATCCAAACCTATACGGTCAATAATCATCGCGTATGGAATCTGTATCATCATGGTAAAATTGATAAAACGGAATTACGCCGTGCCCGCTTTGCAGACACATTTACACAACTTGGTGTAGATCCGTCCCTATTTCCCACTAGTTTTGAAATAGAGTATTTACGCATGTGCCCACAGAAAACCAATTTATTCCCACATGCACATGAAACGCTTCAATATCTGTATAAAAATTACAACTTACATTTAATTTCAAATGGATTCAAAGAAGCTTGCGAAGTAAAGCTTGATAAAAGTGATCTCAATAAATATTTTAAAAATATCTTCATTTCCGAAGTGGTTGGGGTCAACAAACCTGATCCCAGAATATTCAATTTCGCACTAGATAAAGCCGATGCAAAAATTGACAATTCCATCATGATCGGTGATAATATTGATGCAGATGTTCGAGGAGCAATGAATGTAGGTATGGATGCCATATTCTTTAATCCTAATCAAGGTGAAAAACCAGAAGATGTAATACATATGATCAGTAATTTAAAAGAATTACAGTCCATTCTATAAAATAAAGGAAGGAAATAACAGAATCATAAAGCACAAAGCATAAAAAAAGCGAGCTTGAAAATCAAGCTCGCTTTTTTTATGCTTTATGGTAATTACAATTTTTTTACAGTAATATTTTTGAACCATACGTCATCACCATGATCCTGAAATCCGATAACGCCTGATTTAGTTTTGCCACCGACATTCTTCAATAATTCATAAGCTAAAGGCCATTTTTCTTCACTAAATTTACTTTTTTGTAATAGATCAATCCATGATTGATCCCATAGTGTATACTCAACAACTTTGACGTCATTCTGCCACTGTTCAACTTTACCCTTATTAACAACGATTTTCACTTTATTCCATTCACCATAAGGCTTAGCATTTTGAGGCTTCGCAGGGATCATATCATATAACGACGTTGATTTACGATTTCCATCAACCCCCATCTTCGCGTCAGGATGATTTTCATTATCCAACACTTGACATTCTGGACTGGAAATATAAATTGGTTGTCCTTCAATTTCCTTTGCTAAAAAGAAAATACCAGAGTTCGCTCCTTTTGCCACTTTCCATTCCAGTTCCAATTCAAAGTTTTTGAAATCATGAGCAAAAATTAAATCTCCACCTTCATTATTTCCAACATTTGCCTTGCTGTCAAATTTTATAGCACCACCATCAATGATCCATTTTTTAGGCAATACAGCTTTATCATAACCACGCCATCCTGTTAAAGAAGTACCATCAAAAATCACATATGCACCTTGTTTATTTTTTTTAAAATTTTTCAAATCTACCTTAGGTAGATCCAAAACCTTATATGCAGGGACTTCTTTCTTCTGTTGAGCGACAGCAGTACCAACACTTGCAGTACCCGCGAGCATAGTTGCTGCTAAAACGATTGTTCTTAATTTCATATCTAGTATTTATATGGATTAAATTTAAAAAAAAATCATCGGAATCAAGAATATATCTTAATATTCTTCTCCGGATATTTCATTTGTATTAGTCTCCCTTTTCTTAGACTTTGTTAAATCCTGACCTCCGAATCGATACGAAACTGACAAAGTAACCATTCTTTTCATCCAGCGTCTTTCAAAATTAGAAATCAACTGCGACGTTTCCGTATACCCTTCCATTTTTCTAGAATTGAATACGTCACGTACATTCAACATAACAGAAGCTTTCTTATTAAAGACATCTTTTTTCAAAGCTACATCTATACCTTTCATCGCATTCATCTTTCCTTGAGCCATTACTCGAGAAGAATTATATTCACCCCTAACCTGTGCAGAAAATGTTGGTGTCATCCTATAGTTCATGGTTAAATTAGAATTATATGCAAATCCATTTGAGCTTTTAAGTTGATAAGCTTCATTCGCTTTAAAATTGATATTAATCAAGTTCAGATTGAATGTAAAATCAAAATCTTTTGTTGCATTTACCTTAGCAATAAATTCTAAACCAGATAAACTACGACTTGTTAAATTCTCCCATTTACTATAAGTTACGCTATTCGTTGTATCGACAAAGAAGACATAAGGTTGGATTACTTCACTAGTATGATTAAAATATGCTGAACTGACCAAATTTACTTTACCATAAGTTTTCGCATAACTCAACTCAAAAGCATGCACATCTTCTGGTTTTAGATTTGGGTTACCCTGACGTCGGTTCATATCATCAGTCACATCTGGAAATGGATTGATTTGCCATCCGCGAGCACGTTGCACTCTTCGGGAATAACTCAACTGTAACTTATCACCACTATCATCTAAATCATACGTCAAGAATACAGTGGGATATAGACGAAAGAAATTTTGATTTGCAGGAGTTTCTAATGGCGCTTCGGGATCTTTTGAAAAGTAAGTTGATTTTAATTCAAATTGCTCGCCACGTAACCCCAATTGATAGCCAATTTTTTTACTTAATTTATTTTGATAATTAACATATAGAGCATGAACCGAACTCGTAAAGTCAAAATCATTACTGATGTTATAATCTGGCAAATAATCCCCGCTGCTTACAACTAATGTATCTGAAAATTGTGTATCAAAAGATTTTCTGATCTGCGTCCGGTATCCAGCTTCAAACTTACTCGTCTCAGAAAATGGCAATACATAATCAGCTTGTAGATTAATCACCTTTCCGTTTTCAGAAGTCACATTTTTACGACCACTTCCGAGATTTGGATCACTAAACTTCTGTACGAAATCATTTGTTCCATCTTCCTTATCATTTCCATAACTTGCATTCGCAGTCAGCTCTTCTCCAGATCGCTTAAATTGATGTCTAAAATCAAAATTTAAATCATAAGCAAAGTCATCTTCAAATTGACGTGAATTACGATTACTAGTCCCCGAAAGTTTAGGATGATTAGAATATTGGTAATTCAAATCTTCAGAACGATCACTATTACGGATACTCATATTACCAGAAAGCCCCAAAGTAGTACGATCCGTTATATTATAGTCAACTCCTGCCTTAATATTATGTCCGTTTCCTTTACGGGAAGACTCAGATTCATTATAGATACGGCTGTTATTATCTAAAAAAGTGTTATCAACCTTCCCGCTCCCAACCATATTACGGCGATTAAAATTATAACTACCAAAATAGTTGAACTTCTTATCTCTGTAATTAAGCGTCAATCCAGCCATATAGTTATCATAAGAACCTGCGGATGTATTAACAGCACCATTCAATCCCGTACGGATATTTTTTTTCAGAACAATGTTCACAATTCCAGTCTGCCCCTCAGCGTCATATTTGGAAGAAGGATTGGTTATAATTTCAACTTTATCAATTGAATTAGCTGGTAAACTCTGTAATAAGGCCGTCACATCATTACCTGCCATTGCAGATTCTTTACCATCAATCAAAATCTTAACATTAGATCCCCTTAAACTAACCGTCCCATCCTGATCGACTTGTAAAGTTGGCACATTTGCTAATAAGTCGGTGGCTGTACCACCTGCACTCACCAAACTTTCTCCAACATTAAAAATCTTACGATCGATTCCAATCTGCATCGCCGGTGCTCTTCCTTCAATTACAACTTCACTAAGCAATTCACCAGAAGGTTTTAAAACTAATTTACCGAGATTAAGATTGGAAGAATTTGATACGACAATATTTGTTTTCACGAAGTCGGAATAGCCAACATAAGTAACACGCAATGTAAAAGTACCATTTGGAACATCTTGAAAAATGACTACGCCATTCTCATCAGATTGGGCACCCTTTAAATAAGCTTGAGCACTACCTGTCAATAAAGATGCACTAGCAAAATTGACTGGAGATCCGGTTTTTTCATCAATAAGAGTAGCTGATATTTTACCAGATTGAGCGAAAGTTATTATCGGAAAGAATAAAAACGTAATAAGAAAAATAAAGAAATGGATCTGATTTTTAGAGAACATAATAAAGTTATAAGCTGTAATACTACAAAAATGTATTTTTTTGTTGAACTAAAACGACTCGTAACCACTTTATTACTCAATAAAATGACCTATATCGGAAAAAAAAATCTACTCGACAGATACAGTAAGACCTTCTGCTTTTAGAATTTTTCTATAGACCTCCATCTCCGTCAAAGATCCCTCCAAGACTGCACATTTACCATCATTATGCACTTTAAAAGCAATTCTTTCAGACTCAGGTTCCGAATATTGCAAATGATGCATCATACAAAAAATAACATGGTCAAAAGTATTGATATCGTCATTCCACAAAATCAGTCGGTTGGAATCTTTAACTGAAGCTAAAATTTCGGATAAGGAATAGGTTTCTTGTGCAGTTTCTGTACTCATACTACAAAAGTACTTTAATTTTCAAAAATTACGTAATTTTACTTAATTTGAACTTAACATAAATACAATCATATGTTTCAATCCAAAATTGCAGGTATAGGATACTACGTACCAAAAAATGTTTACACCAATCAAGACTTAACCCGTTTCATGGATACAAGCGATGAATGGATTCAGGAAAGAACAGGTATTAAAGAACGTCGTTATGCGGATAGAATTGGTGAAACAACTACCACTATGGCTGTTGAAGCATCAAAAATAGCGATTGAACGCGCTAATACAACAGCTGAAGAAATTGATTTTATTATTTTTGCAACGCTTTCGCCTGATTACTATTTCCCTGGTTGCGGCGTACTTCTACAGCGGGAAATGGGTATGAAAGAAGTAGGTGCTTTAGATATCAGAAACCAATGTTCAGGTTTTATTTATGCATTATCTGTCGCTGACCAATTTATCAAAACGGGGATGTATAAAAATATTCTTGTCGTTGGCTCTGAAAAACATTCTTTTGCCCTAGATTACTCAACACGCGGAAGAAGTGTCTCCGTTATCTTTGGAGATGGCGCCGGAGCAGTTGTTCTTCAACCTACAACTGAAGCAGATAAAGGTATTCTAAGTACACATTTACATTCTGACGGTGCGGATGCTGAAAAATTAGCGATGTATTACCCTGGTGCATCTGGTGGTATATGGTTAGATGAAAAACCAAAATGGCCTGAACAAGAGCTTGGCGGAATGTTAATGACAGCAGAAATGCTAGAAGATGGAACAGCATTTCCAGTGATGGACGGTCAGGCTGTATTTAAAAAAGCAGTGGTAAAATTTCCAGAAGTAATAGGAGAAGCATTAGCCAAAAATAATTTAACAACACAAGATATTACCCTCTTAGTACCCCACCAAGCAAATCTTAGAATTTCGCAATTCATCCAGAAGACATTGAAGCTAAATGACGATCAAGTATTTAATAATATTCAAAAATATGGAAATACAACCGCGGCATCAGTTCCAATTGCATTATGTGAAGCATGGGAAGCTGGAAAAATTAAAGAAGGAGACCTTATTTGTTTAGCTGCTTTTGGCGCAGGATTTACATGGGGATCAGCCCTCATCCGTTGGTAGAAAACACACCGTAATTTTTTTTAAAAAATTAAAATTTACTGCTAGCCCTCCGAATTAAAACTGTGTTTTCCACATGAGTTATTAACATTGTGTTAATAACTCATGTGGAAAACATCATATAGAGTATCAGATTCCGAAACCTCTCCCATCTTCAATCTTTTTCAGATCCATTCTATTACAGAAAATTACCACAATTTTTCGTTAGATTTAGTAATGGAAAAACTAAATCGTGAAGACATATCGATTGCAAGTAAGCATAGTAATCTTTCAAGAGAGCAGATAGAAAATCTTTTAGAAGAAAATGTCTATGTAAATACCAAAGACTGGAAGCGATTCTTAGATTTATTCTTACTTGTATTAGGAATTGGATTTGTTGTATCTGGCATTATATTTTTCTTTGCATTCAATTGGGCAGATTTAAACAAATTCATTAAAATCGGAATTATACTTCTTCTATTGGTTGCAACTGTACTTTGTGCACTTATATTAAAAATAAATGAAGTATATAGAAATACACTATTGACCGCTGCTTCCATGTTAGTCGGTGTATTATTTGCGGTATTTGGACAGATATACCAAACAGGAGCTAATGCCTATGACTTTTTTCTTGCCTGGACGATATTTATCACGATTTGGGTAATCGCAACACGATTTTATCCACTTTTCCTTCTCCATATAATTCTTATTAACACAACCATTTTCCTTTTCAACGATCAAGTTCTAAATAGTTTTGACCCCGTTAGTATGTCCACGCTACTATTCTTTATCAACGGTAGTGCGTTAACGGCCTTATTATCTCTAAATCATTATCGGAAAATACAGATACCACTATGGTTTAGAAATACGTTTACTCTTATTGTAACCTCAATTGCAACAATCGGTTTGTGTTACCTCATATTTGACTCAAGACTCCTAAACGGATTATTATTAATTTTTGGTACGCTAGCATGCTACTCTTACTACATCTATTATGCCTTACAGACAAAAAGTACATTTTTCATTGGAACCATAGCTTTCAGTATTTTAATTATCACTAATTGTCTGCTTATTAGAATCTTTGAAGATGAATTTATCTTGATCATCATCAGTCTTTTTGTAATAATAATGGTGACAGCCATTATTAAATTATTGTTAAATCTTCAAAGAAAATGGACCAATGAAAAATAAACAAGAAATACTAAACAAAATAGAACTATTGAGGAAAGGCAACGAGCCCAATTTTCAGATCAATATAAATGATACACTAGCGGCGTATCAACATCTGGAGGAAAACAGATCAAATCTGACTATAAAAATACTATCCATACTTGGAGTTATATTAAGTGTTTTAAGTTTTTTAGGAGCCTTATTTTTACTAAACATCTTAAACGACAAGTTGAATTTAATCATTTGTGGATCCATCTTTCTTGTTCTTTCTCTTTATTGCATTAAAAAATATAATGCCATTATCATTGATACCGCAAGTATTGCATTTTATATTGCGGGAGGATGGATGCTCATATATGGTTTCGATATCCATGATTTAAATTACATATTTATACTCTGTTTTATCATCAGCTTATGTACACTATTAATTGTACAACGCCACCTGTTATCTCTGTTAAATATACTTGGCATTATTTATTCCATAATAGCTTTAATCAATCACAATTATCAAAATATATTATTCATTACATTGATCAATGCTATTCTCATAATTGCATTGATCTATTTTTTATCACATGAAGCAGCTGCACTATCCAAACGAAATTTAATCAGTACAATCTATAATCCATTGCGCTTAGGGCTTATTCTTGCAACAGTAGCCACGACAGCATTCATTATACTATCACATTATGAGACTTACAACGAGCAAGTAAATAACACCTCATTCGCATTATATATATTATCGGTACTATATGCATTTGCAATTTTATGGGTGGTTTATAAAATCACAAGTAAATTTGAGATCACAACATCCAAAGTACTTTTTCCTACATATGCGCTTCTCATACTGATGCTAGGTTCAACAGTTATTAATCCCGGTATCGCATGTTCAATACTACTCATCTTAACTTGTTTTAATTATCAATATAGGATGGGTCTATCAATTGGTCTTATTTCCCTACTCCTTTCCTTATGGCATTTTTACTATAATCTAACCTTTTCATTATTGATAAAGTCATTGATTTTAGTTATTTCCGGACTGTTATTTTTAGCCATTTACTTTGTTATAAATTTAAACAAAATCAACAATGAAAAAATATAAAAACTGGATCATTGCAGTGAACTTATTGGCCATCATTGCTTATTTCGCTTTTACGATCCTGCAGAAGGAAAAAATTCTAAAAGAGGGTAAACTGATTCTTTTAGAGCTAGCACCTGTCGATCCGAGATCACTTATGCAAGGCGATTACATGCGCTTAAGATATAGTATAGCAGACAGTATAACGCCTTCTGAAGTGCCTCCACGTGGATACGTTGTTGTCAAATTAAATACTAAAGGTATAGCAAGTGGGGTTCGCTTGCAAAACAATACGACACCGCTAAAGAAAGACGAACTCTTAATCAAATACACTATGTCTAATAGACATAGTTTAAATATTGGTGCCGAATCCTTCTTTTTTCAAGAAGGGCATGCCACAAAATATGAACAAGCAAAGTTCGGAGGGATCAGAGTAGATAATAAAGGAAATAGTTTGTTAGTCGGGCTTTATGACGGGCGGGAAAAAATGATCAGGTAAAGCATAAAAAAGGCAATGAAAATAAATTCATTGCCTTCTTCTATATTGATATTACTCTTAATTATCCGTTTGATAATGCCGCTGCACCAGAAACAATCTCTGTTAATTCTGTTGTAATAGCAGCTTGACGTGCTTGGTTGTATGAAAGCTTCAATGCTTTTAACAAATCTCCAGCATTATCAGTTGCTTTGTCCATTGCAGTCATACGGGCACCATGCTCAGAAGCATGAGAATCCAAAATAGCCTTATACAATTGAATTTTAATAGCTTTAGGAATTAATTCCTCAATGATCTTCTCTTTCGAAGGTTCGATAATATAATCAACCTCAGCAGTTTTTTCCTTAGTCGAAAGGGTATCTTCCGTAGGAAGTAATGGTAAAATTTGTTCCGAAGTCAAGATTTGTACCGCTGCATTTCTGAATTGGTTATACACCACTTCTACACGGTCAAAGTTACCTTCTTTGAATTGTTCCATTACAAATTCAGTGATTTTTGAAGTATTCTCAAAATTTAAAGCACCGAATAAATCACTATGATTGGCAATAATATTATAAGCAGGCTTTTTAGCATAGAAATCATATCCTTTCTTACCTACAGTAATGATACTTACATCACCTTTACGTAATTGATCAGCATACTTTTCAGCAACTAAATTATTTGCAGTTTTGATTGCATTCGCATTAAAAGCACCAGCCAAACCTCTATTAGAAGAAACAACAATAATCAACACTTTATTTGGTTCACGATCTACCGTATAAGGAGAATTACTTCCTTCTACACTTGCAGATACATCTGCCAAAATTTCACGAAGTTTATTCGCATACGGACGCAATTGAACAATTGCATTAGTAGCGCGTTTTAGTTTCGCTGCAGATACCATTTTCATCGCTTTAGTAATCTGCTGTGTTGATGTTACCGATGCGATACGGATTCTTACTTCTTTTAAATTTGCCATATTTAATTTGAGATTTGAGTATTGAGTACTGTGTATTGAGTATAACTCGCTATACTCAATACTCTATACTCATATCTAATTAATATTTTGATGCTAAATCTTTAGCTACTGTTTCTAATACTGAAGTTAACTCATCTGAGAATTTACCTGCTTTAAAAGCATTTAAAACTTCTGGATGACGTTGCTCTAACAACGTTAAGTATTCTTCTTCAAATTCTCTCACTTTATTTACTGGAACTGAACGGAATAAACCTTTAGTACCTGCATAAATAATTGCTACTTGTTTTTCAACAGAAACCGGAGAGTATTGAGCTTGTTTCAAAATCTCAACGTTACGGATACCTTTGTCTAAAACTCCTTTAGTTGCTGCATCTAAATCAGAACCAAATTTCGCGAAAGCTTCTAGCTCACGGTATTGTGCCTGATCTAATTTCAATGTACCAGCTACCTTCTTCATCGGCTTAATCTGAGCATTACCCCCTACACGAGATACAGAAATACCTACGTTGATCGCTGGACGGATACCTGCGTTAAACAAGTTAGACTCCAAGAAAATCTGACCATCAGTAATTGAAATTACGTTTGTAGGAATATAAGCAGAAACGTCACCCGCTTGAGTCTCAATAATTGGAAGAGCAGTCAATGAACCACCACCTTTTACCAAGTGTTTGATAGACTCAGGAAGATCATTCATATTTCTAGCAATCTCATCAGAAGCATTGATTTTCGCAGCTCTTTCTAATAAACGGCTATGTAAGTAGAAAACGTCACCTGGGTATGCTTCACGTCCCGGAGGTCTTTTCAATAATAAAGAAACCTCACGGTAAGCTACCGCTTGTTTTGATAAATCATCATATACGATCAATGCTGGACGACCTGTATCACGGAAGAATTCTCCAATAGCAGCACCCGCCATTGGCGCGTAAAACTGTAATGGAGCTGGATCAGCTGCAGAAGCCGCAACAACAACTGTATAAGCCATAGCACCACGTTCCTCTAAAGTACGAACGATATTCGCAACTGTAGAGTTCTTTTGACCAATAGCAACATAAATACAGAATACTGGTTGACCAGCATCATAAAATTCCTTTTGGTTTAAGATTGTATCGATACATACTGCAGTCTTACCTGTCTGACGGTCACCGATTACTAGCTCACGCTGTCCACGACCTACTGGAATCATTGCATCGATCGCTTTGATACCTGTTTGTAATGGCTCCGTTACTGGCTGACGGAACAATACACCTGGAGCTTTACGCTCGATTGGCATTTCGTATGTCTCACCTGTAATAGGTCCTTTACCATCGATTGGCTGACCTAATGTATTTACAACACGTCCGCACATACCTTCACCTACTTTAATAGATGCAATACGATTAGTACGTTTAATAGTATCACCTTCTTTC
Organism: Sphingobacterium sp. JUb20; assembly: GCF_004342035.1. NCBI lineage: Bacteria > Pseudomonadati > Bacteroidota > Sphingobacteriia > Sphingobacteriales > Sphingobacteriaceae > Sphingobacterium > Sphingobacterium sp. JUb20. The sequence goes on from NZ_SLYV01000006.1 coordinate 326,353, forward strand.
ACGATGTCTGAAGGACCTAAAAGTACAACACCAACGTTGTCTTCTTCTAAGTTTAATACGATACCTTGTAATCCGTTATCAAATTCAACCAATTCACCGGACTGAACTTTAGTTAAGCCGTAAATACGAGCAATACCGTCACCAATACTAAGTACGGTACCAACTTCCTCTAGTTCGGCTTCTGATTTAAAGCCCGACAATTGTTCTCTTAAAACTGCCGAAACCTCATCTGGTCTTACCTCTATCATTGTTATTATTATAAGGGGTTCTTGATTTTGTTAAATGCTAAAATCAACACTAAACGCGTTGACCTTCAAAATATCTTTCTAATCTATTTAATTTACCTGCAATACTTGCATCATATTGTTTGTCACCAATAGTGATTACAAACCCACCGATCAAAGATTGATCAACTTTATTTGTAATCAAAACCTGCGCATTAACTTGATTTGCAATTGTTGCTTTTAATTCTGATAAATTAGTATCAGAAAGTGGTGCTGCAGATATCACTGTAGCTTTTACAATTCCTTTTACTTCATTGTACTCGCGAACAAATTCATGAGCAGCAGCCTCGATCACTTCAGCACGACCTTTTTCAATCATGATCTTGAAGAATGATAAAATAGCAGGATTGATTTTATCTTTAAATAATGCCTCTAAGATATTTACTTTCTTGTCCAATTTAATAATTGGATTAGACAATACTGCACGTAGCTCAGGATTAGCTTTCAAAACCTCGATGAATTGATCCATATCCGTTTTGATAGCGTCCAAACTACCTTGTTCTTTTGCCAAATCAATTAATGATTTCGCATATCTTGATGCTACTTTAAATACTGACATACTTCTTTAATGATAAAATTTGAATGACCGATTAGTTTACTTTCACGTCTTTAAGCAAATCTGCAATTAACGTTTCTTGCTTATTTTGGTCTTCAAATTCTTTGCTTAATACTTTACGAGCAATATCCAATGCCAAAGTAGAAACTTGATTCTTTACTTCTGCCATTGCTTTGTTTTTTTGCTCATTGATTTCAATTGATGCTTGAGCTATCATCTTAGCACCTTCAGTATGGGCTACATTTTTTGCTTCAGCAACAATCTTATCTTTCATTTCTTTAGCCTCTTTCAAGATTAGATCACGTTCTACACGAGCTTCCTTTAGTAAGGATTCGTTTTCATTGGTTAAGCGCGCCATCTCTAATTTAGCTTTTTCAGCAGATTCCAAAGCATCAGAAATACCTTGTTCACGTTCTGCTAAAGCAGCGATGATAGGTTTCCAAGCAAATTTACCTAATAAAAAGATAATGATTAATAAGATGATGACTTGCCAGAAAAACAAACCAAATGAAAACTGTTCTATTAATTTTTCCATTGATGTATGATAATATTTTTTGTATTTCGTCTAATTGAAAGTATTATTTATGACCAACCGTCATAAATAATACTTTTAAATTCATTGGGTGATTATTTACCTAATAATAACGCACCGAAAGCTAAACCTTCTAATAAGGCTCCGATAATGATCATCGCAGTTTGGATTTTAGATGCTGCTTCTGGTTGACGTGCGATAGCTTCCATTGCTGAACCACCGATTTTACCTAGACCTAATCCTGCTCCGATAACGATTAAACCCGCTCCAATTAAATTGTACATAATAAATGATTTAAATATAATTAAACAAAAAATTTCTTAGTGATGTGCTTCGTTGTGCTCTTCAACAGCCATTCCAATAAATAGCGATGACAACATCGTGAAGATAAACGCTTGTAAAAATGCTACTAATATTTCAATTACCATCAGGAAAGTTGTCAATAGCATAGACACCCCGATACTACCTCCCAATGTTAATTGTTGTTGCAATACATAAACAATTGCAATCAATCCCATAATAACAGTGTGTCCAGCTGTAATATTGGCAAACAAACGAACCATTAGAGAGAATGGTTTTGTAAACATTCCTAATACTTCAATTGGTGCCAAAACAAATTTAAAAGGAACTGGTACTCCTGGCATCCAGAAAATATGCTTCCAGTAGTCCTTATTTGCTTTAATATTCACAAATAAAAATGTAAAGATTGCTAAACATATCGTTACTGAAATATTACCTGTAACATTGAATCCCAGCGGTGTTAAACCTAATAGGTTTAAAACTAGAATTAAGAAGAAAACAGACAATAAGTACGGCATAAATTCTCTATAACGATGTCCAATATTTGGAACCGCCATCTCGTCACGTACATATAAAACTAAAGGTTCTAACACGCGACCTGCACCCTTAGGTAAATTATTCGCTCCCTTTTTGTATGTTTTTGCTAGGCCAATAAATCCCCAGAATAACAAAACAGTTGCTAAAATTAAACCCACAACATTTTTAGTAATTGATAGATCTAATGCCTTAGCATTTGTCGGGTGATGGTGTTCATCATAATTAAGTGTACCGGTAGCATCTGTTTTGTAGATTTTACCATGGTATAATTTATAAAACTGTCCATCTTTTTCAACGGTATTTTTACCAAAATCAAATTCTGAGGACATAAAAATTTTAACACCCCCGTCAATGATAATCACTGGCAAAGGAAATCCATAAGTCTTACCTTCTTTTTTATCTGTATACAAAGAGAAATAATGATCGTCTTGTAAGTGGTGATCAATATACTCATCTATTTCCTCCCGCTGAGTTTTTGGCTCTTCTGCGTGAGTTGAAATCTCAGCTGTATGAGACTCAGATGCCTTTACTAAAAATGGACTAACAGCAAATAAAATTACTGCAAAAAAAAGAAATGCTTTCTTAACGCTCCCCATGTTCTGTTTTTTATTTTTGCGCAAAAATACAATATTATTTGTCATTTTTTGCGATTAATTTGAACTTTTTATTAAAACTACTTATTGACTGATTCCACTTCTTTATTAATGACCTTAAAAGCAACTAATACGTCAAAAAACAAGTATAGAAAAAATACGATTAAAAAATTATATTCGAATATATCATCGGACGAATGATTCAATCCTCCTCTAAAAAAAACATAACTTAATGCTGCTTTTAACGTAATTAGGCACAAAAAAATGAAACCTATATTTTTAGGCATTACGGAATCGGAGATCAGGATAACAATTAATACAACTAATGAAGCAACAGATTCAAATGCGTATAAACTATACAATTCAAAACCAGTTAAACTTTTAAAATCAGCAATCCCAAAAGAGGGTAGTGCAAAGTAGTGCGCCCCAAAGAGGACCGCAGTAAAAATTAGAAGTATTGCAATAAATTTAATGTAATTATTCATCCCTGTTCAATCGATTAGCTTCTCGTATAAAATGATAAAGTGAGGCGAAAATACCTATAAATGTGCATATTTTCATGGCAAGACCATTAGAAAAATGGTATTTCTCATCTAGCCAGGTGCCTAACATATACATCAAATAAATTGTGACTCCCATTTGCAGAGGCAATGAGATAAAAACCATCCACTTATTTGGGTTTTTATTAGACTTTCCCATGGCTATTTATAGCTAACTTTTACAAACATACACATATTTTGAAACATCTTAATCATGAACTGGATTTTCTAAAACTTTTTGTCCGATTTTAATATGCGGATAGTCTATACTCGCTCCCAGCATCATCTTTAATTCTGACGAAGATTTACCTGGATGTGCTTTTATGGTATTAATGATGAGATCCAGCTTATCCTGTTCAATCAATTCTGTGGCCTCCACTTCTGTCCCAACAAAATGAATAAGATGTCCATAAATTGTTCCCGCTACCATACCTCTTTTCACCGCGATCTCTTCAATACTAGCACCATCCTTGTAGAGTTCAAGAGTTACCTGCTTTGTATCCAACTTTTTAGAGCTCTCCCCCTCTTCACTTTGCACGACTAAATCTTCTTTTTCTTTTGTCTTTGACTGCTCCTGCACCTGTTCCAAAGCTTCCTGAAAATTATCTTTTTTAGATAATGCATCTGCGATAATCAAACACTGCTGAAGTTGCTCACGCTTACGCTTAAAATCCAACAACAGTTCTTTAGCCTCATCAATGTATTTTTTAGTTCGTTTCTTAATCTGCCATTCCTTAATATGCTGTTCCAACGCATCAACGAGATCATGATCCATCTTAGGTAAGAACCAATTGACCGCTGAAGTCGTACGGTCACAGATCAAAGCGTAGTCTACATGTTGATCTGTTTTTTTTAAAAGCTCATATAATTGTGTAATGAATTTATGTGCTACTTTTTCTTGTGTGAGCAGATTTGACTGTATGGTAGACCAAAAAGCCTCTGCCTCCACTTTATTATCGATATTACGATCAGCTAATGCAATAACTTGCTCTTGACATGAAGTAGTTAGATAATCCCAGCGAAAACATTGAATTAGGTTTTGTGCCAAATAAGACCTCTGACACTGTTCCAATATTTCTTTAATATCGGTTTGAAAAGAAGAGCGCAATGCAAAATCAACAACCTGACTATCTGTTCTAATTGCGTAGGTCGGTATAATGGATTTCAGGACCAACCCTTTTAAACTCGTCAATCTACTTAATGCAACATAAACCTGTCCTGCAGCAAATGAAGTACCCGCATCTATAATTGCTTTATCAAATGTCAGACCCTGGCTCTTGTGAATAGTAATCGCCCAAGCTAACCGCAACGGAAACTGTGAAAATGTCCCCAGTACTTCTTCTTTGATCTGATCCTGCCCTTTATCATAGTTGTATTTGATATTTTCCCAAGTTTCTCGCTTAGCCGTCACATCCTCACTTCCATCGGGGAATTTAACAACCACAGTTCCAGCTTGCAAATTTATATCTTTCACAGTACCGATCTTACCATTATAATATTTCCGATCCTCACCCGTATCATTACGTATAAACATCACCTGGGCACCAATTTTCAAAGAAAGAATCTCTTCTGCGGGATAAGATCCTTGAGAAAAATCATCTTTAACAACAGCTTTTAAATTCAGCATCTTACCAGACAGATTAGCCAATGCTTTTCCATTAATATCATCAGCATTTCGATTATGTGAAGTAAGCGTAATAAACTGCTCTCCTTCCTTTGGCTCAAAATCTGGCTTATAGTAGGTATTCAATTCTTTCAACATTTCGCTATCACAGTTATTATTTCGAATTGCGTTTAATATGGAAATAAAACCTTCATCCTGCTGTCTATAAATCTTATCTAACTCTAATAAAATCGGTGGATTGTCACGAAGAACCTTAGCATTAAAAAAGAATACAGAGCTGTAGTGATTTCGCAAAACCTGCCACTCATGATCACGCACTACGGGTGGTAATTGATAAAGATCGCCGATAAAAAGTAATTGTAAACCTCCAAATGGTCGCATATCACGACGCACAGATTGCAGAATAACATTAATAGCATCTAATGTATCAGCCCGAACCATCGATACCTCATCAATCACCAATAATTCCAATTCTTGAAGAATCGTCCGACGCTGTTTAGTTAGTTTAATAGTACTGAATAAGCGGCTTTTATTATAAATATGTCCATCCTGTTCATCCCATTTCAGCTCGTGATCTTCTATAAAAGTTCCGAAAGGCAACCAAAAAAGTGAATGAAGGGTTGTTCCTCCCGCATTCATAGCGGCAACACCTGTTGGCGCGGTGATCGCCATTTTTTTATAACTATGATCACGTATATATTTCAGAAATGTCGTTTTTCCGGTCCCTGCTTTTCCTGTAAGAAAAACATGTTGATTTGTCTGATTAACAAAAGCAACAGCTTGCATAAAAGACGTATTTTCACGATCTATTTTAATTTCTGACATACTGATAATTTTAATATAGGATTACAAAACTAATCAAATATTTTGAGAGGATATAATCATAGCACACTTCAAATAGGACGTATGCAACTTCTAATAAATATCAGATTCAGATGAAACCAAACGTAACTAGAAATAAAAACAATAGCTAAATTGTAAACAAAAAAAATATCGCTAAAACGTTTATGCACTTTTTATTTAAAAGATTTTATTTATATTTAGCACTAAAATAACCGTACATTCTTACTAAGACACATATTTATGGTAACTGATAAATCAACGCTATTTGAGGAATTAGATAAAGCGTTAAAAGAAAAAGGATTTGAAATTGATAAATCAGATCAGACAAGACCCTGGGGAGGTTTCTTTGTAATCAACGAAGATCAAGCACAAAAATTTGCCGATGAGTATTTCGACGGATTAGATGTAAAAGATCTAAAAATTTCTGGCAAATTAAGTCCAAAAATTCTCGTTGTAGCTCCCGAAAAAAGATTATCATGGCAGTATCACCACCGTCGTGCCGAAATTTGGAAAGTAATTCACGGAACTGTGGGCGTTATGGTATCGGATACAGATGACGAATCAGTTGTACAAACGCTAACAGCAGGTAGTGTCATCAAACTTCGTCAAGGTCAGCGCCACCGATTAATCGGATTAGATGGTTACGGTATATTAGCTGAAATATGGCAACATACCGATATCGAAAATCCTTCAAACGAAGACGATATTGTTCGTGTTCAAGATGATTTTGGTAGATAAAATAATCGTTTCAAATTATTATTTCTTATCATCACGAAAACTCGGAAATTAGCTTTCCGAGTTTTTTTTATCCCAAACTCAATAGATTGATTTATATCCCTCCTAGCCTATCCCTTATCATTAAATAGATTACAATTAAATTTCGGATTACCCGACAGAGCAATCGTGATATAAAATAAATGTTTTAAAAATGTAGTAATATGAATCAAGATTACCATTTTTTATTATTTTTACTAGACTTAACTAACAAAAATTATGACTGATCAAGGAAACAATAAAAGCTATAGTATATTGGATAGTCTTAAAAAGCTAATTTTTACAGATCAGGAAGAGACTCAGCTCAAAACCCCGTCTCCCGATATCCAAAAAAATCCACCCGCTACAGAAATAAAAGATTATTCAACAGCCCCCGAAATAAAAACAGTTTCAAACCAGCAGCCTCCAGCCATACCCATTACAGCCAATGACGGATCCACCGATATTAAACAAATGAAACTGAAGGTGCTCGGAATACTGGAAAGACTCAATGAACAAGGATTAGACTTTTTTGAGGTATGGAATGCTGCGGCTGCAATGGGAAAAGTAGACGAAACAACACTGAAAGCAGCCTATACTTCGCTTAAGTTTGTTGATAATACTTTAACAAAGGACAAGCTGAAAACAACTGGCACTAATTATGCTAACAAACTGAAAGAAACCATAGCCAAAGAAACACAGCAAAAAGAATCGGAAAAGCATAAAGCAGAACAAGACCGTGAATTTGAAAAGACAACCTTAAATAATGAAATAAAAACATTGACCGATAGCATTGCAAAGCTTCAGGATGATTTGAAAAAGAAACAAATTACCCTAGCCCAGATTAATGATAAATATGAGCCAAAACTAAAAGAGATAGAGCAAAAGATATCAATTGGAAACGCCGCTGTCAATGAAGTCGTCAATGATATACAAACAACCTTAGCAATTATAGAAAGGTCAATCTCATAAGATATAAACCAATGGAAAAGAAAGAACAGTACATTAATATTCCAGCTGAAATAAAATCACAGCTACCAATTTTTCAAGTATTAGGAGACCATCTGCCTGCTCAGATGCAAACACCAGAAGCCAAAAAGACAATCTCCAGTATATTCTTCTGGGCATTGGTTATTGGCGGAGCAATTGCTTTTTTCAAGTTTTTACCCGTCATGCTTGAATATGCCGCTAAAAGTATTTTGTTCGTAATATTCAGTATTTTATTAATAACCTTATTACTATTAGCGCCAAAAATTATTCAGCTATTACATCGCTTTGGCACTGTCCTTTTATTTAAAGGCGAAAAAGCCATTATTCGTAATAATCCAATAGAGACCTTACAGCTTTTATCAAAAGACGCAAAAGATACCTTAAAAAGAGTAAAAGAAAAAATAAGTAATGTAGATGGCGTTCGTATCGATATGATTCAAAGCGGTGAAACCGCACAAAAAACAGCAGAAGAAAAATACATTTATGCAAAACGTTTCACTGCAGAAGCGGCAAGTCAAGATGAAAATGCCCAAAATGAATCGAAAAATAACAATACGGAGAAAGCGAATGCTTATATGCGAAATGCAAAAGAAACACGGACAAAAGCATTTCTCTTAGGAAAAGAAGGAGAGTCTGAAGAGCAAAATGCGAGAAGCTATGTACAGTATGCCAATCAATTTGCGAAGGTACTAGAAGTACTAAAAGATAATGAAAGTGCTGCTCGAATTTATGTAAGTACCCTAGACAGCAGTATTTCGATTATCTCAAAAAAACTAGAAGCTACTCAAAAGATGAAAAATGCTACAGAAGGGCTTGCCGATGTCTTTAATATAAAAGACGGTTGGGCTTTCCAAGAAGCCATGAATGCCGCAACAGGAGCCATCAGCCAAAATATTGCTTCGATCAGATCAAACCTTGACTTTTTAGATCAAAACAATAACATAACAGTAGGAGGAGCTCCTACCCAAGTAGAATTAGAAGAATTTATCCGTAAAGTAGATGAACGAAATTTGAAAGTACTGAATGTAAGCCAGATGGCAGACGCAAGTTATGAACTCAAACCGGAAGAAAAAATAGATAAGGGATTTACATTATTAGATTAATCAATTTAAAAAAAACACACTATAATTATGGAAGAAAAATCAACATGGGCTAGATTACGTTGGCCAATTAAAGCAATAATTATTGCAATCCCATTACTGGCTCTGGGCTATTGGGCTTTCGATTCTGGTAAATTTGATGGACAGTCAACGAGCACCTCCGATACCACAGCTATTAATATATCGTCCAATCCATCGAAACAATCAACTGACGATAAAAGAACATTTAACTATCAACCTGAAAAACCTGTAAATGGTGAATATAAAGGAGTAATCGAAGTCGGAGCCTCAGGTTTCAATTCTTTTGTCGTAAATATCGATAAGCAGAATCACTGGGAAATCATTTCCAAGGATTTTGGCAAATCATTTGTCTATGAAGGTCTAGCCAGTACAGAAGATATCCGGAAAGGACTTAAAGACTACATTGGAACTATGTTTGACAAAGGTGTTAAATCAAAAAACATACACTTTGTCATCAGCTCCGGCGCACAAAAAGAACCTAAGACAGCAGTTATTGTTTCCGAACTAAAGAAAATGGGATTTGTTGTTAATTTAGTAACAGCAGAACAAGAAGGTAAATTAGCACTAAAATGCGTACTTCCTCCTTCTTATCAGGACAATTCCTTTGTCGTAGATATTGGCTCAGGTAATACTAAAATTTCATGGGTTGCTGGTGAAACAAAATCACTTGAAGCACCAGGTGCGAAATACTACGAAAAGAACTTAAAAGATGAAGATGTTTATACTGAAGTAAAAACGTTAACAGCAAAAATTCCTGCAGCCAACAGAGAAATCTGTTTTATCATAGGGGGAGTGCCATTTGAATTGGCCCAACAAACACGTACTGGCGAAGAACGTTTCACAGTATTAAATAATCCAGAAACCTATAATACCGATAAAGTAAAAATCAAAAGTGGGGTAAATATCTATAAAGCAATTAAAGATGCTACGAACTGCGATACCTTTGTATTTGACTGGGATGCCAACTTTACAATAGGCTTCTTACTTTCTTTAAACAAATAAAGCTATCGATCATATCATAAAAAATGGTCTTATTGTATTTTCAATAAGACCATTTTTTAGTTATAACAAAATTATCCCATTTGGCTTAACAAAACAACTAGAATTATTACAAACAATATCAAGAGCGCAATCTTCCAAAAGCTATATGGTCGTTGTCCATAAACCTTACCGTTAAATGCGTTAACCATAATCTGATAACTTTTACCCTTATATCGATAAGCCGACAGCCAAACCGGAAGTAAGATATACTTTAGCCTGATATCCTTATAAACAGAATCAATATCGTCAATCCTTTGCGTATCTCCGCCGATATCCGATCTGACGGTATCAGCGATCTCATCATCCATAATTTTTTTGGCGGCATGAGCACCAGCCACATGATCAATACTAAAGGTTTCTGCGATAAATCCGCTAAGATATTGATCATTGAAAGGCTTCAGATATTCCATATTCCAAGGACCTATTTTTGAAGCAAAATTATTAGGTAATGACGTTGAAGCACTAACTATAACATCTTTAAATCGGTTAAAAACACGTCCAGAAGCATAATACCATCTGGTCTGTTGCTCCTCATAGGTCTCTGTTTTGCCATCAGCAGTTCTTCTAGTTCTAGTGACATAATAATATTCACCTCGTTGCCCCTCATAAGAAGAACTCGCTTCGGCATCATAACTCCAAAAAGGAATATAAACACCTTTCAACCTATTATTTTGCGCACTAAAAATTCGCTTAAAATCATTGGGAGCAAACCATAAACCTCCAGCCCATTTTTTAAAAAGCGGAAATGCCTTATTCTCCTCAATAAAAAACGGAATCACCCCATGTGGTTTTACAATACGTTTTTCTTGATGGTCAATCACCAAAGGAGAAGCGCAAAAAGCACATAAATCTGCTGTAACATGCGGATCTAATGTAGAATTGGCTCCACAGTTTTGACAATGCACCACCTCAGCAGCAACCGTAAACCGAGCGTCATGAATATCTTGCATCGCTGCTGTAAATTCTTCATAATCAACCGGACTGATAACTTGGTTCGTTAAGTCACTTTCCTTAATCTGATTTTCAGTACCACAGTAAGCACATTTTAGATATGACGTTCCTGGTTGGTAAGCTAAAATCGCCCCACAACCCTGACACTTTAAATCCTGACTAACTTCCGTTGTCTTTTCCTCAAAACTCATAAACAGAATCTATGCCCCCGGAATTGGCGGAGGGCCAGCATTAAACAAGCTTGTCAATTCGTCAATTTCACGCGCTTCAATCCAATTTTCCAGCCCAGCTTTCCAAACGAGTGTAGAAGAAACTAGTTTGCCGCTTCTTACATCGTCTTTCAGCTGATCAATCAAAAAAGGTCCTTCTTGAACACCATTAATCGCTAGAAAATACTGAACCGCTTGCGGTATCGCCGGTGGTGCCACCGATGGAGAGGCACCCGTCGGATTATTGCCTTCAAATTTATTCTGTTGAAATACACCTGACATCTGGCCAGCCATTCCGGCACCTAATCCAACACCCAATCCTGCGCCCATAAGACCTCCGCCATTGGGGTTTTCAGCAGCTTTTTCCATGGAATTAGCTGCTTGAAATTGAGCATAAGCACCTAAATTTCCAACAATACCCATACTGCTTCTTTTATCCAATACCTTTTCAACTTCTTCAGGCAATGAAATATTCTCAATTAGAAATTTATTTAGATTCAAACCGATCTCTTCAAATTCAGGACGTATTTTCTCTTGTATAAAGTTGGATACCTCATCATAATGAGAAGCTAGGTCTAAGACAGCAATTTTTGACTCTGCAATTGCATCCATCCCTCTGGTTACAGCGATATTTCGAAGTTGCTCATTAATACTTTCAACCGTAAAAGTTGGATTAGTCGACGCAATTTGCTTTAAGAAGACAGCAGCATCTTTAACCTGAAAAGCGTAAGATCCAAAGGCCCTAAGCCGTATAGGACCAAACTCAGCATCCCGTAACATAATAGGATTTTTAGTACCCCATTTTTGATTAGTAAACTGACGCAAACTTATGAAAAACACATCTGCTTTAAATGGACTATTGAATCCATATTTCCACCCTTGGAGGGTCGTCATGATAGGCATATTCTGAGTTGTCAGCACATGTCTACCCGCAGTAAAGACATCCGCAATCACCCCCTCATTCATAAACACAGCAACTTGTCCTTCTCGTACTGTTAACTGCGAATTCATTTTTATTTCATTCTGATACCGTGGAAATTTCCAGACTATAGTATCAGGACTATCATCTACCCATTCAATGATATCGATAAACTCATTCCGTATTTTATCAAATAAGCCCATAATTTCTATTTATAATGTTTCCTAAATTTAAGTAAATAATAGGGAATGCAATATAAATATTTATACAATTTATTGGAGAACAATTACACAAACGCTCCTCTAGAGAGATCTTCCATTCTAAATAAATGTTTTCAGATCGTGACTGCACTTATTTAATCTTTATTTTGCTATTTTTGCTACACACCGAAGAATAATTAAAAAACATGAGTACTTATAACGAAGATAGTATACGTTCCCTCGATTGGAAAGAACATATTCGCTTACGTCCCGGTATGTATATTGGGAAATTAGGAGATGGTTCTGCTTACGACGATGGTATTTATGTCTTATTAAAAGAAGTAGTCGACAACTCTATTGATGAGTTTGTGATGGGAGCTGGAAAAACGATCGATATTACGGTCAACGATAATAAAGTCGCTGTTCGGGATTACGGACGTGGAATTCCCATTGGTTCTGTCGTAGATGTAGTATCCAAAATCAATACCGGAGGTAAATACGATAGCAAAGCCTTTCAAAAGTCTGTAGGTCTTAATGGTGTCGGTACTAAAGCTGTCAATGCTTTGTCTGGACAGTTCACGGTACAATCGTACCGCGAAAAAGTAACCCGTATCGCACAGTTTAGTAAAGGTGAGTTACTATCAGATGAAGAAAAAGAAACAACACAGCGTAATGGTACCGCAGTTATATTTTACCCGGATGAGACCATCTTTAGAAATTACAAATATCGTTTAGAGTTTGTGGAAAACATGATCTGGAATTATGTTTTTTTAAATTCTGGATTAACTATCAATTTCAATGGACAGAAATTCATCTCTGAAAATGGTCTAAAAGATTTATTAGAGCGGAATATTGACACCGAATCCATGCGTTATCCTATCATTCACCTAAAGGGTGAGGATATTGAAATCGCGATTACCCACGGACAGCAATACGGTGAAGAATACTACTCTTTTGTCAATGGACAACATACAACGCAAGGAGGAACACACCAAGCAGCGTTTCGCGAAGCCTTAGTGAAGACAATCCGTGAGTTCTATAAAAAAGAATTTGAAGCATCAGACGTACGGTCATCTATCATTGGCGCGATCGCAATCAAAGTGCAAGAGCCGGTCTTTGAATCACAGACCAAGACAAAACTTGGTTCCCAAAGCATCGGTCCAGATGGTCCAACTGTAAGAACATTTATCAATGACTTTCTAAAAAAAGCATTGGACGATTACCTGCATAAAAATTCAGATACAGCGGACGCTCTGTTAAAACGTATCTTACAATCGGAAAGAGAACGTAAAGATATTGCCGGTATTAAAAAACTTGCAAATGAACGTGCCAAGAAAGCTTCGTTACACAACCGTAAATTACGCGATTGTAAGGTCCATTTCTCCGATAAAAACGAACGTAATCAGGAAACAACCTTATTTATCACCGAGGGGGATTCAGCTTCAGGTTCAATTACTAAATCTAGAGATGTACAGACACAAGCTGTTTTTAGTTTAAAAGGAAAACCTTTAAACTCTTACGGCATGTCTAAAAAAATTGTCTATGAAAATGAAGAGTTCAATTTACTGCAACATGCTTTAAATATTGAAGACGGTTTAGATGGCTTACGTTATAACAACATTGTATTTGCTACAGATGCCGATGTAGACGGTATGCACATCCGCTTACTTCTCTTGACATTTTTCCTTCAGTTTTTTCCTGATTTAGTAAAGGCTGGTCACGTGTCTATCTTACAGACACCCTTGTTCCGTGTACGGAATAAAAAAGAAACCATATATTGCTATTCCGATGAAGAAAGACAACGCGCAATTGCAAAATTAGGAAATAAGCCCGAAATTACCCGATTTAAAGGACTTGGAGAGATTTCCCCTTCCGAATTTGGTTTATTTATCGGAAAAGATATGCGCTTAGACCCTGTCTTCTTATCTAAAGACAATAAAATACAGCAACTTTTAGAATACTATATGGGTAAAAACACTCCCGATAGACAAAAACATATCGTCAATAATCTTCGTGTAGAACTAGATCTAGAAGAAGAATTAGCCAAACTGGCGAAATTAGAAAAACAAGCGGGTTAAGACCGCTTGTTTTTCTTTCATATTATCCATACAGCCATTTTAGAAATTCCATTCGTTCACCTGCTGTAAAACTGTACTACAACTAAAGGTGTAAAAGAATCATAACTATTACATGAGATCGGGCAGAAGATTCTTTAGGTATATAATAAAAGTGACGCATATCATTTTTTTAACACACAGACATTACTTTTTCATATCCTTTTTATTCGGTATTTCGTATTGAAATAAAACTGATATGACGCATTCATTCCATATTCCCGTTTTGGGTCTAGCATTTTCAATAGATTCCCCTTTAAAAGTCGCTCGATTTGGTATTTCATCTGTAATATCCATTGTAGATGATGAATTAATTGAGCGTATTCGAGCATACTATTGTACCCTAAACAAAAAAGAATACCATCCGATAACAAAAAAAGAACCTGACTACAGAGCTCATCGTATTTCCAGTTATTTAAATCTGGTTTCCAACATTGTTCAAGAACAAATTGAGCATATGCGTATAGAGTTTTTTGAAAAAGGATCAGAGATCGATCGCTACTTCCAGCTCATCCCCGAATCCCACCCCGCAAAAAATATCTATTATGCGATGCTTTCAGAAACAGATATCTTAGAAAAGGCTAAAAAAAAGCAAATCCTTAGATCCTTTATCAAAGCTGGAGATATCGATGTCAATATCATGTCTAAAGTCGACAAAATTAATTATGATAAAGATGGAATTGCATTAGATGATACTTACTCAGACGCGCTAGCTGCCTTACGAGGTTTTGCACAATCAGACCTGCAGTCGTCTGTCATCTTATCAGCAGGTATGAATCCAAGACTATACGCCTATTTAGCAGAGTTGCCTGCTTTCTGCCAGCAAGAAGATGGAACTTTTCAGAAAAAAATAACACTAAAAGTTAGCGACTACAGATCGGCATTGATTCAAGCAAAGTTTTTAGCGAAAAAAGGAATCTGGGTTTCAGAATTTCGTGTAGAGTCTGGGCTAAATTGTGGTGGACATGCCTTTGCAACAGAAGGATTTTTATTAGGTCCTATCCTATCCGAATTTAAAAATAAAAAACACGAATTACAGGAAGAACTATTCAGCATTTATCAGAATTATTGGTTACAAAAAGGTTGCAACTTCCAAGCTGCTCCGCCGATTAAATACACTGTTCAAGGAGGTGTGGGCACATCAAGTGAACATCAATTCCTACTGAAACATTATGAATTTGATGCTGTAGGATGGGGATCACCATTTTTATTGGTCCCCGAAGCAACCACAGTCGATGATGAAACATTATTAGCACTGACCACATCGGAAGAAGAAGACTTTTATATCAGTGGAGCTTCTCCTCTCGGAGTACCTTTTAATAATTTCAGAAAAAGCTCTGCAGAACGCCTACGCTTAAGAAGAATAAAAGAAGGAAGACCCGGAAGTCCATGTAAAAAGAAATATCTCGTATCAAACTTAGATTTCAGTAATGAACCGCTATGTACAGCTTCACGTGCATATCAAGACAAAAAAATAAAAGAATTACAGGCAAAATCATTAGATCAAAAAACCTATAATATGGAATATGATCTTATTACAGAAAAGACATGTTTATGTGATGGACTAGCTGCCCCGGCATATTTAAAATATAACATCCTGAAACATAAAGAACAAGATGCTGTATCCATTTGTCCAGGTCCAAATACTGTTTGGTTTAAAAATAAGTTCTCCCTTGATCAGATGATTAATCATATTTATGGCAAAGACGATTTGATCAAAAATGATAAAAGGCCATTTTTATTTATTAGTGAACTATACTTATATGTAGCACACATCAAAAAATATGTAGAAATGAATGCCGACACGGTCAATGACAAAAAAATAAAATATGTTGAAAAGTTCAAAAATCAACTTATAGAAGGAATAGCTTATTACAGCAGATTAAAAAATGAGCTAAAGGGGTTTTCAGATCAAATTGTAGAATGTATACCGGAGCAACTCAAAAGTGCAGAAAGAGAACTCGCAGAAATAAAATTTTAATAAGTTCCAACAATACAATATACTGAATTAAAGAGAAACTTATTAATAGTAAAAAGGATAGCCGATTGGCTATCCTTTTATTAATTTATATTTTGTTATAGTATCTATTTAGCAACTTTTCTGAACTTACCAAAAACACCCAAAGGTAATTTTGGTCCAGCAGTAGCTTGCAAATATAACTCTCCGACTTCTAGATTTTCTACTTTTGGAAACGCAGTACGAATTAAGTTCTCCACAATAACAGAAGAGAAACCTAACGAATAAGTATTTAAAATCAAGAAATGCTCTTTAGGATCTAGTAATTGCACCACATCATGCATCATTTCCATGATATGATCTTCCAGTTTCCACTTCTCCCCTTTAGGACCATGACCATAAGCCGGAGGATCTAAAATAATACCATTATATTTATTTCCTCTTTTTACCTCACGCTTTACAAACTTCAATGCATCTTCTACTACCCAACGAATATTATCAATTTCCGACAACTCTTGGTTTTCATTAGCCCAGCTAACTACCTGTTTAATAGAGTCCACGTGAGTTGTATCTGCTCCAGCGGCACGCGCAATCAATGATGCACCACCTGTATAAGCAAATAAATTTAAGACCTTAGGATTTTCCGTTTCAAAAGCACGCACTGACTGTGAAATATAATCCCAGTTAACCGCTTGCTCAGGAAAAATACCAACATGCTTAAATGAAGTTAATCCCAGACGGAATTTAATCGCAACATCATCATTCTTATATTGAATATGCCAACGATCCTGCGCTTTAGGATTTTTTTTCAACCATTCTCCCGAAGTAGCAGAGCGACCTTTAAATTTAATATCATGGCGTTTATTCCATTCCGCTGCAGATAGCGTTTTTGGCCATACAGCCTGCGGTTCTGGACGAATCAAAACTAAATTGCCAAAGCGTTCTAATTTCTCAAAATCACCACAATCGATTAACTCGTAATCTTTCCAATGTTGTGGTGTTAATAATTGTATATCTGTAGTAGTCAAAATCAATAATTTGGCGCAAAGATACGTAAATCTAAAAACAAATACGCAATGATGAATAGATTACATCGTTTCTTTTGCTCGCTTCATCAGTGGGCTTGCAAATACAAAATTATTTAATTCTTCCACATCAGACCGCATCATATCTTGATTTGAACCTTCCCAAAACTTTTGCCCTTTGTAGAGATATAGAATATATTCACCAATACCCATTACCGAGTTCATATCATGCGTAACCACAATTGTTGTCGCATTATACTCTTCTGTTAGCTCTAAGATTAACTCATCAATCAAAATGGAAGTTTCTGGATCCAAACCCGAATTTGGTTCATCACAGAAAAGATACTTTGGACTCATGGCTATTGCACGAGCAATTCCAACTCGTTTTTTCATCCCACCGGATAACTCTGAAGGATAAAGTTTATTCCTTCCTTTCAAATTAACCCGTTCCAAACAAAAATTAGCACGGTCTAATTTTTCAGATTTAGACATCTCCGTAAACATATCCAATGAAAAAATAATATTTTGCTCCACAGTCATGGAGTCGAATAATGCCGAATTCTGAAATAACATGCCTATTTCCTTTCGAATTGGAATACGGTCTTCAAAACTAAGTTTTGAAAAATCCTTACCATCAAAGAGAACACGGCCTTTGTCCGGCTCATGTAGCCCAACCATACATTTTAGCAAGGTACTTTTTCCAGAGCCTGATCCTCCAATAATTAAACTTACTTTACCTGGTGCAAAAGTGGCATCAATACCTTTCAATACCTCGTTACTTCCGAAGGATTTATAAATCTGCTCTATTTTTATCATAATTATTTTAAAAGAAATTAAAGCATGAGAGCCGTTATTAAATAATCAGCTGCCAATATTGTAATACAGCCAATAACAACTGCTTTAGTACTCGCTTGACCGACTTCTAAGGCCCCCCCTCGAACCGTAAAACCTTTATATGCAGATATGGAAGTGATGATAAACCCAAAAACAAATGCTTTTACAATTGCAACAGTAACGGTAAAACCATTAAAGCCCTCTTGAATTCCCATAATATAGTCTGATGGTGTTACTGCTCCAGAAAGAGCTCCTCCCATAAGTCCTCCCAAAATAGCACAAAAAATTGCTAGGATAACCAAAACAGGAACCATGGTAATTCCAGCCAATATTTTGGGTAATATAAGGTAACCTGGTGCATTAATACCCATAATCTCTAAGGCATCGATTTGCTCAGTCACACGCATGGAGCCGATTTGTGATGAAATAGAAGACCCAACACTTCCCATAAGCACCAAAGCAGAAATCGTAGGTCCCAGTTCCAAAATATTGGAATCTCGGTTAATGGAACCAATTATTGAATTTGGAATCAAATCAGAAACCAGCTGAAAGGCAATTTGCATCGTCATAACTGCCCCGATAAACGTCGAAATTATAAGAATGAGACCTAAAGACCCTATACCAATTTCGTTCATGGCATGCATCGTTTCCTTCCAATAAATCTTTCCTTTTTCTGGTTTCTTAAAAACCGACCGCAGCAATAACAAATAAGAACCAATATGGTGAAATATCATATATAAATAGTATTTTTCTTCTTTAACGTCTAATATACTATTATAACACCATATATTACAAATTGGTTTGCCATAACATTACGATAGCGATACAAGATTCATAAGAATACCATAAACTCAAAACAACTAAAAATAGATCGTCCCCAAGAAATACAATCACTCAATTACCGATGAAATCATATATTTTACCGAGATTAGTACATGAATAACCTAATTCATAAAATCAAAAATTTATTTTAGATTACATTTGTATTGTAGTTTTAAAAACAAACGAACAAATAATTTTATTATGGACGCAAAAAGAATCACAACAGGCATTATATTTTTATTCATCGGAGTAATCTTACTCTTAAGTAAAATGGATATTATTGAGTTTAATTGGTTCGAAGTTTTTCGCTATTGGCCATTATTAATCATTTTGGTAGGCGTAAATATTCTTGTTCCTAAGAAAGACATTGGATATATGATATCTATCGGAACCACATGCGTCATTTTAGCAATATTCACCTTTATAGGCATCACAACACCTAACCAAAGTTTCTTATCCCGAATCATGGAAAATAGAGATCTGGATATTGATTCCGAAAATGAAGAAGATTTCATCGGAACCTCAAACGCTGTCTCTGCTAAAAAAAATATAAATACCAGCCATGCGACTGCCAATATTGACTTAGGAGCAACCAAGCTGGTATTAAAAGATACAACCGTAGCAAATCTCTTTGAAGCAGCCAATACATCTGACAAGTATTTTCTGTCCTTAAATACTGATGTTAAAAACGACGGGGCTGCAACACTTAATTTAAGTGGAAAAACAAAAAAAGGAATAGATTCAAAAGGAAATTCCACCATTATCAAGCTAAACAAAAATATCATCTGGGATTTAAACTTTGACGTAGGTGCTGCAGATATGCAAGGTGACTTATCAAATTTTAAGATTAAAAATCTTACAGTTGATGCTGGCGCGAGTAATCTAGATCTTAAACTCGGAAATCCACAAATGATTTCTAATATTAATATTGACGCCGGTGCCTCTTCCATAAAAATAGCATTACCAAGAGAAGTCGCATGCCAGATAATTACAGAAATGGCACTGTCAACTGTAGATGCTGATGACAGTTTTATAAAAGGTGGAGACAAAGGAATACTGACAAGTCCTAATTTTGAAAATGCCAAAAATAAATTCAAAATTTCAATTGATGGTGGTATAACCTCAGTAACAGTTAGCCGCTACTAAAAAGACCCTAGAGAAGTGCAGTAGAATGCATAACTTTGCATTAGATATGGACACAAGTAAACTTTTGACATTACCTGGTATTTATTGCAACTCGCAAACCACTTATTCAAGGTGGAAGACAAGAGAAGTACAAATTGGAGATGTACCCATGGGTGGAGACAATCCGATACGTATTCAAAGTATGACAACAATCGACACCATGGATACCATGGGTTCTGTGGAACAAACCATCAGAATGGTCGATGCTGGTTGCGAATATGTTCGAATAACAGCTCCTTCTATAAAAGAAGCTAATAATCTGGCTAATATTAAGCAAGAATTACGCGCTCGAGGATATCATGTTCCTCTAGTAGCAGACATTCACTTTACCCCCAATGCGGCAGAAGTTGCAGCAAGAATTGTTGAAAAAGTACGTGTAAATCCGGGTAACTATGCCGATAAGAAGAAGTTCGACCAACTGAGCTATACAGACAGTGAGTATCAAGCTGAATTAGACCGTATTTATAAAAAATTCAAACCCTTAGTCAATATTTGTAAAGAATATGGCACTGCCATGCGCATAGGAACAAATCATGGTTCCCTTTCGGACAGAATCATGAGTCACTATGGTGATACTCCAGAAGGGATGGTTGAATCGGCTATGGAATTCATCAGAATTTGTGAAGACTTAAATTATTACAATTTATGTATCTCCATGAAATCAAGCAATCCGCAAGTGATGGTGCGTGCCTATAGACTGCTGGTCGAGAAGATGATTAGTGAGAACATGAACTATCCATTACATCTAGGTGTAACGGAAGCTGGTGATGGAGAAGATGGACGCGTCAAATCAGCTGTTGGAATAGGAACTTTATTAGAAGATGGTTTAGGCGATACAGTACGTGTTTCGCTGACTGAAGAGCCAGAAAAAGAAGCTCCAGTTGCTATTGCTTTAGTTAATCGATATACAAAAAGACAGCACGATTTCAATACGTCTGTGATTCCTCCAATCTTAAAATTAACAGACAATAACAGCCCTACTCCCTATATCTCAAAAGAAGTCAATACTTTTATTGGAGGATCATTGGTCCCACGTGTGGTAGTTGACATCTCCAGACAAAATCTAAAAGATGCCACTTTCCTGTCTCAAGCAGGCTATCGTTACGACATGCTTTTAGATAAATATCATATGGGAGAGCAGTCGGTCGATTTTGTTTATCTAGGCGATCAATTGCCATCTTTTAACATGCCTGCAAACTTAAAGCAATTGTATAATTACAAAACGTGGAAAAGTATTCAAAATAAAGCCAATATACACCCTTTATATACGCTGGAAGAATTCAATCAAGCTAATGAGAAGGATACGTCTTTAAATATAATAAAAATTAAAAACGAAGATTTGGTAACAAGTTTATTTGAAACGCTACCCCTTGATAAAACTATTGTGTTTCTTTTAGAGACAACGGCAGTTCATGGCATGGCAGAACAAAGACAATTCTTCAAAAATCTTCAAGAAATTGGCTTAGATAACCCGGTTATCATTAAAAGGACCTACGAAGCCGCGGCATTTTCTGGCCCACTAGGTGATTTCATGAATCCCGAAGAACCAATTTCGAAACTTCAGTTATATGCAGCGACCGATTTAGGAGCACTTTTAATTGATGGCTTTGGATCCGGAGTTTGGATTGATTCGCCAGCAACACCTTTGGACAAAATAGTATCCTTATCATTTGGAATTCTACAAGCAACAAGATCTAGAATTTCTAAAACAGAATATATATCATGCCCAAGCTGTGGACGTACATTATTCGATCTGCAAGAGACCACGCAGATGATTAGAAATAGAACAAATCATTTAAAAGGATTAAAAATAGGTATTATGGGCTGTATTGTTAACGGTCCAGGTGAAATGGCTGATGCCGATTATGGCTATGTAGGAGCCGGGCCTGATAAGATTACACTTTATCGCGGACAAGAAGTTGTTAAGAAAAATGTAAGTTCAGCACATGCTTTAGACGAGCTCATCAACATCATTAAATCGGATGGCTTGTGGATAGAAGAAAGTGAAATTCCTAATTAACGAAAAAGGCTTAAATGATATCATTTAAGCCTTTTATATTTTTTATCGTTCTAATTTCTATTTACGCACAGAAAATCTCTTTACAACAGTTTCTGAGCCAGAAACAACACGGATAAAGTAAAATCCTGAATTAAGTTTACCAGTTGGATCAAAAGAAAGATTTTGATTACCAGCATCTAAACTTCCATTCATTAACTGAACGACTTCATTTCCAAGTGCGTCCATCACTTTAATCGCAACTGAACTTTGTTTCCCTAATTTAAATGATAAACTTATTTGTTCTGAAATCGGGTTATAAAAAACTTTAACATTATTAATCAGCTTATCTACTTCCTTCGTATTATCAGAATTAGCGGTTAATCCCATAGAATAAGCCAGATGATCAGCCTTATCTAAATAAGATAGTCCATCGTTATTGGCCGTTTCAGTAGAATTCGAAGTATGCAATACAGATGCATAGCCTAAACTTCCTGTCAGCGTAATCACACAGAGCAGGCCTAAATAAGCTATTTTTTTAATAATAATTTTCATTTGTATATAGGACTTCTTAGATCGGTTATAGTTTAAATCAAATATAATATTTCCCAATCAATTTATCAACAACAAAAGTAGGTTATTTGTTTAGATATTATTAACTTATATTGAATAAAAATTTGCCATTTAACAATTTTTAACAAGATTTGCCGTTGTCAAACTAATTGCTAAAATTTGGCACGAGTTTTTCTATTGCAACGAACCTTCATATTCGTGTTAAAATGAAGGTTTTTTTACTTAAATCAAATAAAAAAATGACGACTAGTCATCAAAGTACCGCACAAAAAGTAAGTCTTGCTGGTCTACTAATTAGTTTAGGGATCATATTTGGAGATATTGGTACCTCTCCACTTTACGTTTTCAAAGCCATTATGAACAAAGGTGTCATTGACAAAGACCTTGTTCTGGGTGGATTATCATGTGTCTTCTGGACAGTTACCTTACAAACGACTGTTAAGTATGTCCTGATTACCCTTCAGGCAGACAACAAAGGTGAAGGAGGAATTCTCTCTCTTTTTTCATTGGTACGTAAAAGAGCGCCTTGGTTGATTTTTCCAGCAATGATCGGTGCAGCTACTCTCCTTGCAGATGGTATGATTACACCTGCCATCACCATCTCTTCGGCGATTGAAGGATTAGACATTAAGTATCCGGGTCTACCAACAATTCCAATTGTGGTAACAATTATTACCTTATTATTTGCTATCCAACGCTTTGGAACATCGGTAGTTGGTAAAATCTTTGGTCCACTGATGTTCGTTTGGTTTTCCACCATCGGAGTATTAGGTATTAGTAATATTCATCTTGAATATGAAGTATTAAAGGCGCTTAATCCTTATTATGCTATTAAACTACTCATAGCATATCCAAATGCCCTTTTCATCATTGGTGCTGTATTCCTATGTACAACAGGAGCAGAAGCTCTCTATTCAGATATGGGACATTGTGGTAAAGGAAACATCCGCATCAGCTGGATTTTCGTAAAACTAACACTCGTATTGAACTACTTTGGTCAAGGTGCTTGGTTATTGACACAAGAAGGCAAAGTACTAGGAGAAAATAATCCTTTTTATGCCATCATGCCACATTGGTTTCTTGGTTACGGTATTGCGATTGCAACCATGGCTGCAGTAATCGCCAGTCAAGCCATGATCTCAGGGTCATATACCCTTATTTCGGAAGCTGTACGCTTAAATATATGGCCGAAGGTTGCTATTCGCTATCCAAGTGATCATAAAGGCCAATTATATGTTCCTTCCATCAATCTAATTTTGTGGGCTGGATGTATGCTGATCATTAAAATTTTTGGAGAATCAAGTAATATGGAAGCCGCCTATGGTTTGGCCATCAACTTGACATTCTTAACGACAACAATTTTGATGACTTTCTTTCTTGCAGCTAAAAAAGTCAATAAATATTTCATTGCATTATTTACAGGCTTCTATTTAATATTAGAATTGATGTTTCTAGTCGGAAATGGTGTAAAAATTGCGCATGGAGGATGGCTTACATTATTATTAGCATCGCTTCTATTTCTCATTATGTACGCTTGGTGGAGTGCAAGACGTATTAAAAACAGATTTGTTAACTTCATCAATATCGATAAGTACTATCCGATCATTTCAGAATTGAGCGAAGACAAGTCTGTACCTCCATACGCTTCACATTTAGTGTATCTAACAAGTGCAAACTTCAAATCAGAAATTGAATCCAAAATAATTTATTCGATATTAAATAAAAAACCAAAACGTGCCGACGTGTACTGGTTGGTTCACGTTGATGTTATGGATCATCCCCACACACGTGAGTATACAATCGATCAATTAATTCCTGGAAAACTAATTCGTATAGATTTCAAACTAGGCTTTAGGGAGGAGCAACGTATCAGTTTGCTATTCCGCAAAGTAGTGGAAGATATGGTGCAAAAAGGTGAAATTGATATTACCAGCCAGTACGATACTTTAAAGAAACACAAAATCCCAGGAGATTTTAAATTTGTTGTATTAGAAAAAGTACTCTCAAAAGGAAATCAATTAAGTTGGTCCGAACGTATTATCATGGAGATATATGGTTATCTTAAAAAATTAAGTCTATCCGAAGAAAAAGGATTTGGTTTAGATGCTAGTTTTGTAACTATAGAACGCGTACCACTAAGTTTACCGCAAACAACAACCATAGATTTAAAGCGGAAAAACAACTGATAGTATCCTGTTTATACCATAAGCCTCCAAGAAGTTAAACACAGCTTGGAGGCTTTTTTATTGAGCATTTACCACCAGCTATTTTTTATTTCAGCGATCTCTTAAAATAAAAGCTTATTTTTGCATCAAATACAACATTATGGCAGGAACAGCAACAACTCCCACAAAAAAACTTCACCCTAGAAATAAACATCTTGATGCATACGATTTTGCGAAATTAATCAAAGTCGTTCCTGAACTCAAACCATTCATTTTTCTTAACGATTACCGAACAAAAACAATAGATTTTACAAATCCAGAAGCAGTAAGACATTTAAATAAAGCATTGCTTCAGCAATACTATAACATTCAATATTGGGATATTCCGAAAGAGAACCTTTGCCCTCCTATTCCAGGGCGGGCAGACTACATTCATTACGTTGCTGACATATTAGCGAAAGGCAACAATAATGAAATTCCAAAAGGAAAACAAGTTAAAATCCTTGATATCGGAGTTGGCGCAAATTGTATCTATCCAATTGTCGGTCATCACGAATACGGTTGGTCATTTGTAGGTTCAGAAATTGTAAAGAAAGCGTACAAAAATGCCATTGAAATCGTTCGGTTAAATCCAGAACTTAAAAACAATGTGCAGATTAGATTACAGAATAACCCCAAAGCTATCTTCAAGGATATCATTCTCGAAGATGAAAAATATGATATGGTGATCTGTAACCCACCATTCTTTTCCTCTCAATTAGAAGCATTGGCACAAGCAGACCGCAAAATAAAAAGTTTAAAGCCCGCTGAGCAAGAAAATATCGTTCAAAGTTTTGCAGGTCAAGGAAGCGAACTGTGGTGCGATGGTGGCGAAAAAGCTTTTATCGGACGAATGATTTTTGAAAGCCAATTTTATAAAGATCAAGTAAAATGGTTTTCGACATTGGTAGCTCACCGCGAAGATATCAGAGGTTTACAACACAAGCTTAAAAAGCTGAATGTAACCGAAATGGAAGTCATCCGAATGGAACAGGGAAATAAAGTTGGTAGAATCCTTCTCTGGAGATTCTAGCAAATATAAAAAAAGCTCTAAAGAATGTTTAGAGCTTTTTTTATATCTAGTAGCATGATGCACGTTAAGAAATACTTTCTTTATTCAATTTAGAGTGCTTATATCCATAAAGGAAATAAATAACTAATCCACCAATAAGCCAAATAATAAAGATAATCCAGTTACTCGCTCCCAATTCTGTCATTAAATAAAGATTAATCAAAATACCAGTTACCGGCAATAAAGAGAAATTCATTTTAAAACTATAAATGCTAAGTCCTAACCAGGTTAACCAAAAAATGATGATCAACACCTTATGTTCGATTATCTCCATAAAAGTCAGGTTCTTCCATTCTGATAGGATTGCCTGTCCATAAATCCACATCAAAACAATAGCACCCAGTAAGCCTAGACCAACTAAATATTTACCATTTACATAAGGAACTCTAAATTTTGACTTTTCAGATAATCCAGAATAATCCATATAAAGAACACCCGCACATACCATAATAAAGGCAAAGAAAGTACCTACACTTGTTAAATCGACAAAAAAATCCATCTTAAAAAACAATGATGGAACTCCCACAACGATACCTGTTACTATAGTTGCATAAGAAGGGGTTCTATATTTAGGATGTATACGTGCAAAGCGTTTAGACATCAGCCCATCCCGGCTCATCGTCATCCAGATTCTCGGTTGCGCCAATTGGTATACCAATAATGCACTTGTAATGGCAATTACGGAAGTAACCGATATAACACCAGCCATATAATCAAATCCAACATACTTAAACACAAAAGCTAAAGGATCTTTTACATTCAACTCCGTGTAATTAACCATACCCGTTAATACGAGGGTTATAGCGACATATAAGACCGTACAGATTACCAAACACCAGATCATCGCCTTAGGTAAATCACGTTGCGGATTCTTACATTCCTCTGCGGTCGTTGAAATCGAATCAAAACCAATAAAAGCAAAAAACACAGCCGCAACACTTCCCATAACACCGTGCATTCCGTTTGGAGCAAAAGGTGTCCAGTTTTCCGGTTTCACATAAAAGATACCCCCAAAAATTACAGCCAATATAATCCCGACTTTGATCATAACCATGATCGCACTAGCACGTTGTGATTCTTTAATCCCAATATAGACTAAAGCAGTTACTAGTACAGTAATAATACCTGCAGGGAGATCAAAGATGATTGGTACTCCTCCGATTCGCGGAGCG
This sequence comes from Sphingobacterium sp. JUb20, assembly GCF_004342035.1. NCBI lineage: Bacteria > Pseudomonadati > Bacteroidota > Sphingobacteriia > Sphingobacteriales > Sphingobacteriaceae > Sphingobacterium > Sphingobacterium sp. JUb20. The sequence continues at coordinate 353,299 of NZ_SLYV01000006.1, forward strand.
CTTAAATAAGCTTCTAATCCATGCTTATCTGCTGCCGTCAAGGCATTTGCACCGTGCTCAGCAAGCTTTTGTGATGCGTCCAATGCATAGCCAGGAGCCATCGATAACCAAGCGGGTATATGTATCCCAAACCCTTCCAGCATCGAAGCAAAATACTGAGACCAGGAAATTGCAATTACGGTGTTAGAAACAGCATATTCCAAAACTAAAGCCCACCCGATAATCCAAGCAAATAATTCCCCAAAGGCAACATATGCATAAGTATAAGCACTTCCCGAAACTGGAACTGTACTGGCAAACTGAGCATAAGACAAAGCCGTAAAAACACAGGCAAAAGCTGTAAAAATAAACAGAAGTGAAACCGCAGGTCCCCCCTCATAGCTTGCTAGGCCGATTGTGCTGAAAATTCCTGCACCGACAATAGCCGCAATACCTAGTGAAACCAAATCTCTTACTCCGAGTACCTTTGCAAGTCCTGAACCCTCACCATGTTGCGAGTCGTAGATAATCTGATCAACACTTTTCTTACGAAAAAGTCTTTTAAACATGTAGTTTATGTTAATATGTTAAGTAATTTGCTACGAAAATAAAAAAAAATAATACGGATAATAGTAATGCATGACAAATACTATTCAAAATCTATCATTTCATAATGAATATATTGATAGATGTCATGAAAATCTTTCATATTTTCTTTTACATAAAGACTTAATTTACTGCTTAACGACAAAACTTGATCTTCATGAACATCAAAAGACCATAAACGTTTGCAAATCTGAAATAACGCACGGGTAACCTGTATCAGATCCGTGTATTCATAAATGTATTGAGAGGCAATAAATCTATCAAAAAAAGCATCAAACTTCGCGACATCCTTTAGTTCACTAGTAACTAGAAAAGATCGTAAAGAGTTACGGTCTACCCGCTCAAGAGCGGTATAAAACTTAGCAATAGAAATAGCTTTATGTTCAATTAAAAGATGATCTAATAACAGTTCCAGTGCGATATGCGCAAAAAAAGAAGGCCTAATCGGAAGTCCGATCAATTCATTCTTGACAGATTCTTTGATCTCATGTGTATGGTGGAAAAAGTAATCCGAATTGTGGAACAGACGGTCAACTTCAATATGCCCATTCCACCCTTTAAGTAATTCCGATTGTAACGGTTTGGCTCCTATCTGATCTTCAAAATTATTAGGTTTGAGGATAAAGGCCTTATCGGCATTTTTCAATAGATCAGGTAATAAGCTACCAACAACTCTTTCAGGAGTCGTCGCAAAACGTTCAAAATAAAAGTGTGATAAAAAATTCATAACAGCATTTTTATACCTACCGTAGTCATTTAACGAGAAATATTCACTCAATATACAGCTTAATCTCTTATATTTGTGGCTTATATTAAAAATTTTTAACCCATTTTACACAATGAGCTTTGTAGAAGAATTACGCTGGAGAGGCATGCTTCAAGACATTATGCCCGGAACTGAGGACTTACTAAATAAAGAAAAGGTATCTGGTTATATTGGTTTTGATCCAACAGGAGACTCTTTACACGTAGGTCACTTGACACAAATCATGACGTTGATACACTTCCAAAATGCAGGACACAAGCCTGTTGCTTTGGTTGGTGGTGCGACAGGAATGATTGGAGACCCTTCGTTCAAATCCGCAGAACGTAACTTATTGGACGAACACACATTAAATCACAATGTGAACTGTTTGAAAACTCAGTTAGGTAAATTCCTTGCATTTGGAGAAGGTGAAAATGATGCCAAAATGGTTAACAATTACGATTGGTTTAAAGATTTCAAATTTTTAGATTTTATTCGTGATGTTGGTAAATTAATTACTGTTAACTATATGATGTCTAAAGATTCTGTAAAAAAACGTTTGGAAGGTGAAAACGGCCTTTCGTTTACAGAATTCTCGTACCAATTGATTCAAGGATATGACTTCTATTATCTATGGAAACATCATAACTGTAAAGTACAAATGGGAGGTTCCGATCAGTGGGGAAATATCGTAACGGGTACAGAATTTATCCGTCGCCAAGATCAAGGGACTGCTTTTGCTATCACAACACAGTTAATTAAAAAAGCTGATGGCCAAAAATTTGGTAAAACTGAATCCGGAGCGGTATGGTTAGATCCTAAGAAAACATCACCATACAAATATTACCAGTTCTGGTTAAATACTTCGGACGATGATGCTAAAAATTGGATTAAGATCTTTACTTTAAAATCTAAAGAAGAACTTGATAACATCATTGCCGAGCACGATGCAGCTCCACATACAAGAGCAGTACAAAAAGCCTTAGCAAAAGACATTACTATCCGTACACACTCCGAAGAAGCATATGAAACAGCAATCAAAACTTCTGATTTCTTATTCGGCAATGGTACGCTTGAATTCTTAAATGGATTAGATCATGAAGCTATTTTAGATGTATTCGAAGGTATTCCGCAATTCAATGTTTCACCAGAAACTTTGAGCAGTGGTATTAACATATTAGATCTACTAGCAGTCAACACACAGGTATTCCCTTCTAAAGGTGAAGCGCGTAAAATGCTACAAGGTGGTGGTGTGTCAATCAACCGCGAAAAAGCGACAGATATTGAACAAATAATCAATGCTTCCCACTTGATTAATGATAAATATATCATTGCACAAAGAGGAAAGAAAAACTACTATTTAATTATAGCTGAATAAACTTTTTTAATTACATAAAATAAAAATGACCGACTTGATCGGTCATTTTTATTTTATAAACTTTTACTATCTTTACACTTTAAAAAAATTACATATCCAAACAAACATTAAGTTAGATGAGAAAAATCGCATTAATAAGCCTGCTGTATCTTATAACGTGTACTTTTAGTTATGCACAAGTAAACATTCAAACACTTTATACAAAAAATAACGAAGTAACAAAAGAGTTAGATAAAGCATATTATGTACGTCTTGTCAGCATTCCAGATCAAAATACAAAAGATACCTTAGTTGAAGAATTTTATCTTTCTAATAATGCACTCAAATTGCAAGGAAAAGTAACCAATATCTCCGGAACAAAATTTAAAGGTAAGAAATACGAAATGTTTGAAAACGGGAATCTCAAATCAGAGCAGATGTATTCGAATTATTCAGAACAGATCGATACGGCATTCTACTATCATCAAAATGGTAAAATAAAATCTATTCTATATTATCCCTTTGCGATCGATAAAAAAGGTAAATATAAAATTGAAGAACCACTTTATTTAGCCTACGCAGATTCAACAGGAAAGATCCTGCTAAAAGATGGCAATGGTTTCGCCGTATCAGAGAACTCCTATAGTTACGAAGAAGGTAACTATGTCAATCACAAAAAACAAGGTGATTGGAAGGGGCACTTTAATGGAAAGCGATATACCTTTACAGAAACTTTCATAGAAGGGAAACTGATTTCAGGCATTACCACAGATTCAATAGGCAATAAAACACCTTATGATTCAATTACAGGCTGGAAAGAACCTACTTATCCAGGTGGTATTAGAGCACTGATGAGCTTTATCGGTCAAAATTATAATTATCCTACGCAAGCACTGCGTGCTGGTGTACACGGTGTAGTAGAGATCGAATTCGTTATCGATAAAAGTGGAGAACCCCGCGATTTTAAACTTAAAAAAGATATAGGCTATGGAGCCGGTGAAGCTGGAATCAGAGTCGCTAAAAAGATGAAAAAATGGGAACCAGGGCGACAAAGAGGTATACCGGTCAATGTCAAATATTTACTTCCCATTCGTTTAAATTCAGCAAGATAAATAAAAAGCCTGTTCTTTTCAGAACAGGCTTAGTTATTATAATCAACCACAATTATAACCAGATCTTCTACTTATTTATGCTTAACGATTTGGAAGCTATATTTTTTATTGGCATCGCTACTTGACTTCAAACCTGCGGCATAAATGGTATAAACTTCCTTATCTTCAGGTTTAAAATCTCCCAACAGTTCAGTCATACCAACACCATTTATTTTCAGTTTATATACGTCAGCAATTTTAATATTCTTAAAAGGGGCCAATTCTTTATAAGCTTTATCTTTAACAGCTAAACTATCAACATCATTTAATGTAAGCGTCAACTTAGATGCTTCAGGACTCAAATTCATAAATCTAAATTTTGCATATCCTGTTTTCAAAGTTCCAAAATCATCTTCAGTAGCCAATACATCAACTTTATCTTTACCAATCACATAAAGGCTGTAAAATTTGCCTGGAGTAAAATCTACTTTTTTACTCACTAGGGCTGTATCACCAGGAGTTGATTTCGGATCAAATACCCGCACGAGTCTACTACCAGGATATGCATTTTTATAACTCAAAACGCGATTAAAGGAGAAAACACCCTCCCAGTTATTATTCAATTTATTCTGGTCGAGACCAATATCTAATCCTTCAGATCCAGGTACAGCATTCACAGCAGACACAGCCGAGATTTCCACATAAGCGTAATCATCATCCAGCTTATTACATGAATTTAATGTCAGCATAAAAACCATTATACTGATTCCAAAAAATAATGCTTTTTTCATTTTCATTTTTTATTTACAACAAAATTCAACGATCGTCTCATTAAAAAACGTATGTTAGAAACAAAATGCTACAAGAAAAAATAAAAGGTTTAGTAAGCCAATTAAATTTCCTCCTAAATACTTAAGTTTGTATGAAGGATAACTGTGAAAATTCATGTCAAATAAAGGAAATACATTTAGACCATCTAGCGCTAATACATCATTTAAAAGGAGTCAGAAAAAAGAAGCTCCCAATAATAAGAAAGTAGAAAATAAAGAAGAAGCTCCCGCTAGAGACTTATCAGAACTGCAACAAAAATTAATTAAAATTTTAGGGGCTTTCCTGATACTATGTGCGATATTATTGGGGATAGCTTTTGTTTCATATTTATTCACCTGGTCTGAAGATCAAAGCTATATTGCAACCAATAATGGTGGTTGGGGCGTAGTGATGAATACAGCGGAAGAAATTGACAATCCCGATATCGAACTACCTGTAGTACAAAATAGATTGGGAAAATATGGTGCATTGTTTGCAAATCAATTTATTTACAATTGGTTCGGCATTGCGTCCTTTCTCTTTGTACTGGTCTTCTTTGTAATCGGGTATAAATTATTGTACAAAAAATCAATATTACCAGTTTATCGTACCATTATATACTCTTTTATCGCAATCGTATTTATATCTGTTACACTAGGTTTCTTGCATAGCTTCATTACAAAAGTGCCTCACATTTTAGAAGGTAAGTTTGGTTTCTGGACTAATAAATTATTAGAAGCTCAAATTGGAACAGTTGGTGTTGCCGGAATCTTAATCTTTGCCTATTTGACGACATTGATACTGGTATACAACCTAGATCTAAAATTTAGTATTTTCGACTCGCGTAAAAAACAAGAGGAGGAAGATGAAAATTTTGATACGGAAGAAGAAGAAACAAACTACACAAACTCCATCCGTACAGCAGAACCATCAGTATCTGAACCATTAATCAATAGAAGGGAAACCTATACACCTGCACCTAGTCTGAATGACAAATTTCAATCGAGTAGAAATGCTGATATTCAATTAAATGAAGAATTCACTCCTCCTCATAAAGAAATCATTTTACCTGTTTCGGAAATTAAACCAGAGAACAAAGTGCTCATCCCATTCGAAATCGAAGAACCAACTCCAACTGAAGAAGATACGAATATAATTAATGATAATACCGTTTCATTTACGGTAGACGAACCTCTTCAAATAGATCCTATTGTAGAAGAAAAGCCGGTACAAAGTCATGAATTAGAAGTAGAATCACCTAAAGAAGAAAAGACGATTACCGCTAATGATCTAGTTGCACAATTCGGTCAGTATGATCCTAAATTAGATTTATCAGGATATCAGCATCCAACCTTAGACCTATTAAAAGATTATGGAACTGGAAAAATCACGATCAACCAGCAAGAGCTGGAGGCCAACAAAAACAGAATTGTTGATACCTTACGTAATTACAATATTGAGATTGAACATATTAAGGCTACAATCGGTCCTACGGTAACATTATATGAAATCATTCCTAAACCTGGAGTACGTATTTCAAAAATAAAAAATCTAGAAGACGATATTGCACTGAGTTTAGCGGCTTTAGGTATCCGTATTATTGCTCCGATGCCGGGAAAAGGAACTATTGGTATCGAGGTCCCTAATAGCAATCCTGAAATGGTTTCCATGAAATCAATTATTGCAACAGAAAAATTCCAAAAGACGGATATGGACTTGCCAATCGCCTTAGGGAAGACAATTTCGAATGAAGTTTATATTGCCGATTTAGCGAAAATGCCCCACTTACTGGTAGCCGGTGCTACAGGACAAGGTAAATCCGTAGGTATCAATGCGATCTTAACATCGCTACTGTACAAGAAACATCCTGCAGAATTAAAGTTTGTATTGGTCGATCCAAAAAAAGTAGAGCTTTCTTTATTCAAAAAAATAGAGCGACACTTTCTCGCGAAATTACCAGGAGAAGAAGATGCTATTATCACAGATACAAAGAAGGTTATCAACACATTAAACTCCCTTTGTATTGAAATGGATCAACGTTATGACTTGCTAAAAAATGGACAAGTACGTAATTTGAAAGAATATAATGCAAAATTTGTCAATCGCAGATTAAACCCTGAGGAGGGTCATCGATTCTTACCCTTTATAGTTCTTATTGTAGATGAGTTTGCCGATCTGATGATGACAGCTGGTAAAGAAGTTGAAACACCCATTGCACGTTTAGCACAATTAGCACGTGCGGTAGGTATTCACTTGGTAATTGCCACCCAACGTCCTTCGGTCAATATCATTACAGGTACGATTAAAGCCAATTTCCCGGCACGTTTGGCATTCCGCGTATTATCTAAAGTAGATTCACGTACTATTTTAGATTCAGGAGGTGCAGATCAATTAATTGGTCGTGGAGATATGCTTTTATCAACCGGTAGTGACTTGATTCGTATTCAATGCGCATTTGTAGATACTCCAGAAGTCGAAATGATTTCTGACTTTATCGGAGGTCAACGTGGATATCCATCCGCATTTATGCTACCTGAATATGTTGATGAAAGTGGCGATGGTTCAGGTTCTACAGATTTTGATTTCTCAGATAGAGATCAATTATTTGAAGAAGCGGCACGCCTAATTGTTATGCATCAACAGGGGTCAACCTCACTCATCCAGCGTAAATTAAAGCTGGGGTACAATAGAGCTGGGAGAATAATTGATCAGTTAGAGTCTGCAGGAATCGTTGGTCCTTTTGAAGGAAGCAAGGCCCGTGAAGTACTCTATCCCGATGAATATTCTTTAGAACAGTTTTTAGAAACATTAAGGAAGGATTAAAAGATGAAAAAAACAATGGGCATCATGCTAGGTTTCATAACCTTAGCAGTCGCAACTCCAGCACTGGCACAACAAGATGCTGCTGCAAAAAAAATATTGACAGAAGTCAGTAAAAAGTATGATAGTTATCAAACGGTACAAGCAAACTTTTCATTTTCAGCAATTCAGGGTTCAAATAAATCTGCCTACACCGACGCAGGGACACTCTATTTAGATAAGAAAAACAATAGATATCATATTACGATGAATAGTCAAGAAATGATATCAGATGCAAAGAGCTTATATACTATTTTGAAAGAAGAAAAAGAAGTTCAGATTGCAGCAATAGAGAATAGCACAGATGCAATAGATCCCAGTAATATTTTTAGCTTTTATAAAACCGGATTTAAATATAACTTGGTTGCAAATGAAAAATCTGGAAACACACTTTTAAATGTCGTTCATTTAACACCAACTGATAGCAAAAAGAACTATTCTAAGATAAAACTCCGCATCAATAGAGCAACAAAACTGATATATGATGCGACTATCTATGATAAAAACGGTGGTCAATACAGTTACACGATTAAGAGTCAGGTTCCCAATAAGAATTTGGATAACAGTTTATTTAGCTTTAACAAAAGCAAATACAGCGGTTATGAAATTGTAGACCTAAGATAGGTAGAACAGACACTAGAAAAAAAGGCTTGAATTATATAATTCAAGCCTTTTTTTTATAACATATTCTCATTTGGATCTTTCTGATCCGTTCGGTTCGCATATCGCGTATAACCATGTTTTTCAGGATTCTCAATAATTTCTTTCATCGAAATCAATTTATAGACATAAGAACCAGTTTCATTATTCAATTTCAAATTGTAATAACTATCCTCTTTCTGACGTCTAATAGAACCCTTTAAACTTCCTCCACCTACATTATAAGCAGCAGCTACAAGAGTCCAGTTTCCAAACTGCTTATAAAGTGATTTAATGTACTTAGCGGCGGCATGAGTAGACTTCGTCAAATCTCGTCTCTCATCAACATTTCCATTCACTTTCAATCCATAAAGTCTAGCAGTTGCAGGCATAAACTGCCAGTAGCCACCAGCCCCTTTAGAAGAAACCACTCCTCGATCCAATCCACTTTCTACCAATGGAACGTACTTAAAGTCTTCAGGAATACCGTAGGATGCTAAAATCTTCTCAATCTGCGGCAGATAGGCCTCTGCTTTTTTATGTAGACTGTAAGAGCCTCTCTTTTTGAAAGAGAAGTTTTTAAAATATCGCAACAACTTGCTTTCAACATGTGGCCGATTTATCGGCAACGTATCATTGGCAAATGTCAACGAACTCAAATAATGATCATTATTATTATCATTATTTTCATTTTTCTCCTTTTCATCTTCCCCATTAGAAAGATTACTTGGCGCTTTCACAGTAATGATCTTATCATCACCTGCAGCAATTGTGTTTGGGTTTGAGTACAATTTTGACAACACTAACGCCGACAAAATCAGACTACAACATAATACTTTTTTTCTAAACATTCACTCCCTTAATGCTACCCTATCCACGATAAAATCGATCAAAAAATAGCTTGGTACAAATTCAAGGCTACAAAGATAAAGACTATTTACTTAAAAAACAAACACTTAACCTTTTCAAGGTTTAAACATGTTTCAAGCTTGATTTTTTTGTAACTTTTCATCCCTCCAAAAAAAAATTAAATTTATTTCTAGAAAAAAAGAAAATTATGGGTAACTTTGCCGTTCACATTATTTTATAGTAATAAGATGCCATTCAGCAATAAAAGGAACAGTCGTGATGACAAGTCCAAAAACTCAAGAAGTACCTCAGAAAACTTCAAACCAAGAGGCGATCGTTCAAAGGATGATAGATCCTCTAATTTCAAAGAAAACAAAAGACCGAGAAGTTCATCATTCGGCAATAAAGATAACACAGACAGACCATATAATAACGACAAAAAATCTTTTGGAGGTGATAGACCTTTCAAAAAATTTGATGGCGAAAACTCCGATAGAAAAAGAAGCTTTGACAAACCCTTCAATAAAGAAGGTAAATCTTTTGGCGGTGACAGACCTTTCAGAAAAGAGGGTGATAGCTCCGACAGAAAAAGAAGCTTTGACAAACCTTTTAACAAAGAAGGTAGATCTTTTGGTGGTGATAGACCTTTCAGAAAAGAGGGTGATAGCTCCGACAGAAAAAGAAGCTTTGACAAACCTTTCAACAAAGAAGGCAGATCTTTTGGTGGTGATAGACCTTTCAGAAAAGAGGGTGATAGCTCCGACAGAAAAAGAAGCTTTGACAAACCTTTCAACAAAGAAGGCAGATCTTTTGGTGGTGATAGACCGAGACCTTTCAGAAAAGAGGGTGATAGCTCCGACAGAAAAAGAAGCTTTGACAAACCTTTCAACAAAGAAGGCAGATCTTTTGGTGGTGATAGACCGTTCAGAAAAGAAGGTGAAAGTTCCGACAGAAAAAGAACTTTTGACAAACCTTTCAACAAAGAAGGTAGATCTTTTGGCGGTGAGAGACCTTTCAGAAAAGAAGGTGATAGCTCCGACAGAAAAAGAACTTTTGACAAACCTTTTAACAAAGAAGGCAAATCTTTTCAAAAATCTGATGGTGATCAAACTGACTTCAAACGTCCAGCTAGAGACAAATCAGATAGACAATATAAATCTTCTTATAAAAAATTCAATAATGACGAAGATCGTAAAGAGGGTTCTACTGAAAGAAGATCAACAGAAAGACCTCAACGTTCAAAATCTTCTCAAAATGACGGCCTAATTCGTTTAAATCGTTATATCGCTAATTCTGGAGTATGTTCTAGAAGAAAAGCCGATGAATTAATCGCAGCTGGCGTTGTTAGTGTTAATGGTGAAGCCGTTACTGAATTAGGTGCTAAAGTAGATCCAGCTAAAGACGACGTTAAATATAATGGTGAGCGTTTGAAACGTGAAAAAATGGTTTATGTCCTATTAAATAAACCTAAAGATTACATTACTACTACCGAAGATCCTCAGGAGCGTCACACAGTAATGGAATTAGTTTCAAAAGCTACTAAAGAACGTATCTATCCAGTAGGTCGTTTAGATAGAAATACAACTGGTTTATTATTAATGACAAACGATGGTAATTTAGCTGAAAAACTTTCGCACCCTCGAAATAACATCAGTAAAATCTACAACGTAGAATTGAATAAAAGCTTAACACAAGGTGATTTTAATAAAATTGTTTTCGGTCTTGAACTGGAAGATGGTTTTGTAAAACCTGATGATTTAAGCTACGTAACTGGCGGAAGTAAAAGAGAAGTTGGTGTTCAGATCCATAGTGGTAAAAATCGCATCGTAAGACGTATTTTTGAATCGTTAGGATATGAAGTAGTAAAACTAGACCGTGTTGTATATGCTAACTTGACTAAAAAGGATTTACCAAGAGGTCGTTGGAGATACATTGAAGAGCGCGAGCTAGTTCAATTGAAACATTTAATTTAATATTTACTCCTTTATATAGAAAGCAGCTTCACAGCTGCTTTTTTTATTTGACTCAATTTTTAAATTAGATTATATTGCATAATTTAGCAAAAATAAAATATAACATGACTGATCCAAAAACATTAACATCCGTAGCCGAATTTCATAAAGTTTTCCAGCATCCGATATTAGAAAAACCAACAATCCCAAGTGAAAAACGCAGTGCATTACGTGTATCTCTTATTGCTGAAGAATTAAAAGAGTTGGAAGAAGCTATCCAAAATAATGATCTTGTAGAAGTAGCAGATGCATTATGTGATATACAGTATGTGTTAGCAGGTGCTGTACTTGAATTTGGTTTAAAAGACAAATTTAATGAGCTATTCGAAGAAGTGCAACGTTCCAACATGAGTAAAGCCTGTCAATCCATTGAAGAGGCTGAAGCAACAATAGCACATTACAAAAATTCAAAAGATGTCGATAGTTACTATAAAGAAGTAGATGGTCTATTCTTAGTATTCAGAACAGAAGATAACAAAACATTAAAATCGATCAATTACTCTCCGGCCGATTTAAAATCAATCATAGAAAAATAAAAAAAAGGTTGCTATAATGATAGCAACCTTTTTTTATCCTATATATTTCGAGCCTTGTATGGCCTCTTTACGTTCCAAAGCCTTATCTATGTACGTTTGAATAGCTGATTTCTTCATTCCCCAATTTGGAGCAATCAGTAAATCTTGATCTGCCAACCCAAATAAACGTTGAATAACAATATCCGGTCGCAATAGCGGAATAAATTCTGCTAGAAAGTCACAATATTCATCAATGGAGAAAACATGAAAAGGTTCACGCTTGTACTGAACGCCCATGATCGATCCCTCAACAATATGCAGATGATGCAACTTCACAAATTTAATCTGCGGGTGCTTATTTATTTCATCAGCATATCTTAACATCATTTCATGCGATTCCCAAGGAAAACCAAAAATAGTATGTACACAAATTTCCAATGGACTATTTTCAACTAATTTTAGTGCTTTTTCCAATTCATCATGAGAACAGCCACGGTTAATTCTATTCAAAGTTTCATCATAAATTGATTCCATCCCCATTTCCAGATCAACATCATAACGATCACAATAACTTTCTAACAAAGCTACCTTTTCAAAATCAATACAATCTGGTCTTGTTCCAACAGAAAGACCAATAGTATCTTCAGGACAAACAGCTAAAGCTTCGTCATACATAGCCTTTAAAAAATGTGCAGGAGCATAAGTATTTGTATTGGGTTGAAAATAGATAATGAATTTATCAGCCCGGTACCCTTCTCGCGCTCTTTTAATGCCTTCTTCCACCTGTTCACGAATTGTTGGTAATTTTCGTGCAGATTCAGGTGTAAATGAATCCACATTACAATATGAACAACCGCCATACCCCTTACTTCCATCACGATTAGGGCAAGTAAAATTCCCATCCACAATGACTTTATATACGCGTTGACCATTATATTTCTTTTTCAAGTAAGATCCATAATGATTATATGGCTTTTGTCCTATATCTAATAATGTACTCATAAATACAAAGATAGAAAGATTTCATAGGATTTAATTATTGGAAACACATTATGTCCCTTACAATGATCGAATCTTTACACAATTTAGTATCTTTATAAGTTATATTAGGAAATTATGAAAAGATTAACTCTTAAAGATATCGCAAAAGCGCTAAACTTATCAGCTCCCACCATTTCCAAAGCCTTATCCGATAGTTACGAAATAAATAAAGAAACAAAAGAGAAGATCATTGCTTATGCCCATGAACATAATTACCAGTATAATGCATTAGCTAGAAGTTTAAAAACCGGTAAAACCAATATTATAGGAGTTATTGTTTCGACTATCAGTAATTCATTCTTTTCACAAATTTTGGAAGGAATAGAAGAGTCCTCGCTTTTTCAGAAATACAATATCATTATTATGCAAAGTAGAGAAAGCCCTGCAGTAGAAAAAAAATGTATTGACATCCTATATTCAAAAGGCGTTGATGGTATATTAATTTCGCCTGTATCAGATAGTGCCAACTTAAGTTATTTACAACAACTACATAATAGCAATTGTCCTATTGTTATCTTCGATCGTATCAATAATAATCTACAAACCTTCAAAATAGGAATTGATAATAAAAAAGCAGCACAAAAAGCAACGCAAGAACTTATTGATAGAAACTACAGCAATATACTGCACATTACAGGACTTGCTAATGGTGTTACAAATGAAAGACTTCTCGGTTTCCAGGAGGCCTTAAAACAAAATAACATCGCATTTGATGACAAAAAACTACTGAGATGCGATCTATCACAAATTCAAATCGTTGAAGAGCAAATCCTAAATAAATTAGAAGAATTAAAAAATGACAATAAAAGTCCTGATGCCATTTTTACTGCTACAGACTTATTGACAAATCGTACAATAGGTTTATTAGCACAACAAAAAATTAAAATCCCATCGGAAATTGCCCTTATTGGATTTTCAAATACGAATTATGCCTTTTCTTTTAATCCACCATTGACCTGCATTTCTCAACCAGCAACAAGAATAGGAAAATTAGCTTTTGAAAAAATGATTCATATCCTAGAATTTCGATTAAAAGAGAGAGAAATTGTCTACGAAACGATCGAACTAGATGCAGAGATTACCATTAGAGAATCTATCTAAGCAGTCAGAAATGATCATTATATCATAACATAATAAGGGGATTAAATATCCCCTTATTATGTTAATGTCCACCTCTATTTCTTCCATTACCTTTATGGTGCTTGTTATGCCCCTTTTTGTAATGTTTATTATGTCCTTTCTTATGGTGACCGTGATGATGCCCCCGTTGAGGTCTATGACCATGATCATGATAATATCCTACACAAGAACTAACAGATAGCAATAACATTAACCCTCCCAAAAAAATTGCAAATTTTGCCTTCATAAATAACCTATTCTTTTCAGGAAATAGCCAAATACTATACCAAAAGAGTCCATAGATAAAAATTACAACTGTTGCATCTCATAACGACCTGTTTATAACGTAGTTTATGCAACAAATAAATCTGACATAATAAATTATAAATAAATAGGAGATCAGATTAACCTAAATAATTGGATGAACTAATCAACCAGCAAAAGTCATATATGCTGTAATAGTTATAATCTTAGCGAAATAAATCCGATATAACAATTCTAAAAGTCAATACAAGTACAAAAAAAAGGTAGATGTTTTATTTACTCATTATCTCTGCAGCAAGATCATCCTTGTATTCTTTAATTGATATTGCCAGATCCTTTTTTAATGCAATTAATAGTTCGCTATTTTCAAACTCACTATAAATATTATTCAATTCTTGAGGATCTTTCTCAAGATCGTAAAGTTCCCAAAAATCTTGTTCTCCATAAAAACGAATCAACTTAAACTTTGTAGTTCTGATACCAAAATGTGGCATCACACGATGAGGTTGTGGATATTCATAATAATGATAATAAATTCGATCGCGCCAAGATACTTCATCATTTTTTAAAAGATCAAAAAAAGATTTTCCTTGAATTTCTTTTGAAGCAGGAGCATCTGCCATCGCTAACAATGTGGGAGCCCAATCAATATTCAAAACAGGCTGTTCAATGACTGTACCCGCTTTGATAACCCTAGGATAGCGGATCATAAAAGGAGTTCTCAAAGATTCTTCATATATGAAGCGCTTATCAAACCATCCATGTTCGCCTAAATAAAACCCTTGGTCCGAACCATAAATAACAATCGTATTTTCAGCCAAACCATTGTCATCCAAGAAATTCAAAATCTTTCCGATATTACGATCCAGCGCCTTAGCTGTAGAGAAGTAATCGCGCATGTAACGTTGAAATTTCCACTCTGCGAGCTTCTTACCGGTTAGTTTTCTATCATTGAATTCTTTACTTATCCGATCACCGTAATAAGCACGGTAAGCATTACGTTGTTTGCTATCCAATCGGCTATAAATCCAGTCGGTTTCATAATCAACATTTACTTTCAGATCAAAGCCCAGTTTCATTGTTCCTGAAATACTCATATCCTGATGAGCTGCAGCTTTCCTATTCTCATAAGTATCGTAGAAAGTTGACGGAACTGGAAAAGTAACATCATCATATGCTCCGAGATCTTCTAATGCAGGCAGCCACTCGCGATGTGTGGCTTTCTCACCGATTACAAGAAAAAATGGTTTATCCTTATCTCTTTTTTCTATCCAGTCCTTTGAAAGGTCTGTAATAATATCTGTGACATAACCTTTATGATTAACCGTATCATTCGCCTGTGTAATAAAATCTGGATTAAAATAATGACCTTGATCAGGAAGAATAGTCCAATAACTGAATGCGTCCTGAGGTAATGTTTCCAGATGCCATTTTCCTATCCATGCAGTTTGATATCCAGATTCAGCTAAAGATCTGGAGAAAATAAACTGATTAATATTGAATTTTTTGTCATTTGAAATAAAACCATTCACATGACTATATTTACCCGTTAATAGCGCTGCTCGACTGGGACCACAAATAGAATTGGTTACAAAAAAATTATTAAATAAAGCACCTTCATTAGCGATCCGGTCAATATTAGGAGTTTTTGCTAATTTATTGCCATATACACCGATTGCTTTATTCGTATGATCATCTGACAAGATAAAAATAATATTCGGCTTCTTATGTTTCACATCCTGAGCTGGACTAGCATATGAAAACCATATGGGTATAAATAATGCGAAGAGTTTATAAAAAGTAGGTTGTGACATATTGATCAAAATTATTCTTAAAGATAAGATAATCTTGATAAAAAAGGTATAAACACAAAAAAGCCTCTGCTGTATAGCAAAGGCTTCTGTATAAAAAAAGGCACCGACCTACTCTCCCACCTGTTACGGCAATACCATCGGCTCTGGCGGGCTTGACTTCTCTGTTCGGAATGGGAAGAGGT